>CAZNPZ010000013.1:0-60846 GCA_964575255.1 uncultured Oscillospiraceae bacterium | reverse complement strand
CGATGGCTTTTCGCAGCATGTTCCCACCGTACTGTTCGTCGGCCGCAATCTTGGACATGGCAAAGTCGGATTCGTTCAGCCGTTTCCCCTGCGAATTGATGCGGACAAAAATCTCCGTAACCTCGCTGATGTCCAGTTGAGGGACAAGCAAAATCGCGCCCAGTTGACAATTTCTGATGGCGAGCAGTTGCGTCAGCGCCTGATTCAACTGTTTCTTATTTACGCCGGGATTGTCTGAGGCATAGCGATCAATGAATTCGTAACTGTCAAATTCATTTTTAAATATTTCAGATATGTCGGGGATCCAGACTTTGCTGTTTAGGTGCACGGCTGTCTGTACCTGAAACCGCTCGCCCTCGTCTTCAGCCAGCGGGTTGAATGCGATCTTGATCGTTTTCTCCACATATTCATCGGTCAGGATCGGTTTCCCGGCTATCGCGGTCATAAGCGCCGTAACACGCTGTTGGCCGTCGATCAGTATTTTCTTGCCAACGGCATCCCTGCCGTTTTTCAAGCGGACATTGGGATTCTGCCAGATGATCAAATACCCCGTTGGATACCCGTTATACAGCGAATCAATAAGGTCGCGGACATGTCTGGCTTTCCACACAAACGGCCTCTGAATCTCCGGAATGGCAATATCGCCCGCCTCGATGTACCCCAGAATTGAACTGACAGAATATTGAGTAACGGAGTATTTATCATATGCTACAGACATTGCCAACCACTCCCCATAAGTAATTTTCTATATTATACCAAAATTAATAATAAAGCGTCATGAAAAAATTCCGTTAATTGAGAAATGCCTTTCGTTGATGCGAGGGGGCCGCGTTGCTTTCCGGGCGGATGCGCGGTATAATACCCACGGTGTGCGGGGGATGCTGGCGAAAACCAGCCGCGCAAATAGACCAAAGCTCATAGAAAAGGTAGGAAAATATGCTCCAGCAAAAGCGGGTCGCCGCGATTCACGACATCTCCTGTTTTGGCAAATGCTCGCTGACGGTGGCGCTGCCGGTGATCTCCGCGATGGGGATCGAGGTCAGCGCGATCCCGACGGCGGTTCTGTCCACCCACACCGGGGGGTTCACCGGCTACACGTTCCGGGATCTGACGGAGGACATTCTGCCCATCGCGCGCCACTGGCAGGGGCTGAAGCTGCACTTTGACGCGTTCTACACCGGCTACCTGGGTTCGTTTCAGCAGATTGACATGGTGCGCGAAACATTTGGGATGCTTGCGTCCCTGGACACGCTGCTTATCGTCGACCCGGTGATGGCGGACAACGGAAAGCTCTACGCCCACTTCCCGCAGGACTTCCCGGAGGGCATGCGCAAGCTCGTCTCCGAGGCCGACGTGATCGTGCCCAACCTGACCGAGGCGGCGCTGCTCCTCCGCGAGCCGTACCGGGAAGGGCCCTACGACCGCGAGTACATCGAAGGGCTGCTCACGCGGCTTTCGTCGCTTGGCCCGAAGCGCGTGGTGCTGACCGGCGTCTGGTTTGATACTGATCGGCTGGGCGCCGCCAGCTACGACGCGGCGTCTGGCGCGGTGAAGGTGAGCCTCGCGCCCAGGGTGGAGGGCTACTACCACGGCACCGGTGACGTGTTCGCAAGCGTTTTGACCGGCGCGCTCCTGCGCGGCGCGAACCTCGGCCAGGCCGCGGAGCTGGCGGTCAATTTCACCGCCGCCTCCATCCGCCGCACCCAGGCCGCGGGCACCGACATCCGCTTCGGCGTCAATTTCGAGGCGGGCCTTTCGATGCTGGCGGAGGACGTCAAGCGGCTGGTTTCTCCCAGCGAAGGAAAATAACTGTACAAAGGAATGGGGCGGCAGCATGGAGCGCGAGATTCTGCTTCTGGGCAACCCGAAGCTCTACGAGGTCAGTTCCCCCGTCGGGCGGGACGAGCTGGATGAAATGAAGGCGGTCGCGGACGAGCTCCGCGACACGCTGTACGCGTTCCGCAGGAAATACTCCGTGGGTCGGGCGATCGCCGCGCCGCAGATCGGCGTCCCCAAGCGGCTGATCTACCTGGAGACGGGCGACCTGACCGTGGCGTTCGTCAACCCGCGCCTCACCTTCCCGGACGATGAGAAGATGACGCTTCTGGACGACTGCATGTCGTTTCCGAATCTTCTGGTCCGGGTGGAGCGCTACCGGCGCTGCCGCGTCGACTATTTCGACCTGAAATTTGAACCTCAAACGATCTCTTTCGAGGGCGACCTCTCGGAACTGATCCAGCACGAAGTCGACCACCTGGACGGCATCCTTGCCACCATGCGCGCGGTGGATGACCGCGCGTTCGCAATCAAGTCCAGCGCGGCGGCGGCCTCAGACGCGGCGAAACCTTTCGTCCGGTACAAGCACACCAACCTGATCGCGTCCGACTGGGAAAAGCTTTCCGGCTTCTACCAGCGCGCGCTGGGGCTAACGCCCACCGGCCAGACGCGCGACCTCTCCGGCGAGTGGATCGACAAACTCACCGGCATGCCTGGCGAACGCATCCGGGGCGAACACCTGAAACTGCCCGGAACGGATGAGACGCTGGAGCTGTTCGGCTACAACCATGTGCTGCCCGCGGAGCGCGCGCTGAACCGGGCGGGCTTTTCCCACATCGCCTTCGAGGTGGACGACGTGCCGTTGGCGCTTGAAAAATTCCTGTCCGAGGGCGGCGCGCGGGTGGGTGAAATCGTGACGGCGCAATACCCCGGCGGCATCACCGGCTCGTTCGTGTACGCCGCCGACCCGGAGGGCAACCTGATCGAGTTGCAGAACTGGAAAAAGTCCTAAAATCATTAAACCTGCCGTGCATGCGCCGCGGCAGGCTGTTGTCATCCGGAAACGTCCGGCTCCTGAACGTCCTCCGGGCGCATCACTTCCACGCTGTTCCGTCCGCCTTGTTTGGCGCGGTACAGCGCCCGGTCCACCGTCCGGTAACAGCTTACGGCCGAGTCGCCGCCAAGCTGCGCCACGCCGAAGCTGGCGGTAATGTGCATCACGCCGCCCCGAACTGAGAATGGATGCGTCTCGATCCCGGCGCGCAATTTCTCCGCCGCGATCGCCGCGCCGGAAAGCGTCGTATCCGGCAGCAGCAGGATGAACTCCTCGCCGCCGTACCGGGCGAACATGTCGGCCTTGCGGATGGCGAGGCTGACGAATGACGCGACCTGCCTAAGCACTTCGTCGCCGGTGTCGTGGCCAAACTGGTCGTTGATCTCCTTGAAGAGGTCCAGGTCGAACTCGACGATGGAGGCGGGGTTCCCGCCGCGCGCTACCGCGCCCTGCGCCCGCGCCACTTCCTGATCGAAGTAGCGGCGGTTGGGGAGGCCCGTCAAACTGTCGGTAAACGCCATGCGCTCCAACGCCCGGTTTACGCGGGTCAGTTCGGCGCGCTGCTCCTCGATCTTATGCATCTGCAGGGTCTCCACCACGAAGTGCCGCCACATGATCGAGGACAGCCCAAACCCGACCGCCGACGCGGTCAGCGCGTTGACCTGGTTGGATAAGAGCACGTTCGGGTTCGTCGTCCAGCCGATCAGAACCGAAAACAGTACGAAGTTCATCAGAAACATCGCAGCCGACCAGGACGGCCTTAATAGAAACACCGTGCCCACGACCACGTTGGTCACGATGAACGGCGTAATGCTGGGGGTGATGAACTGGTCGGTCGCCGTGATCACCGTGCCGATCGCGAGGATCGTGGCGACGACGATCAGAATCAGCGCGGCGGACAGGTTCAGCTTCTCCGCCTTTTGCAGCCTCTTCGCCGCCAGCGCGTACAGCGGCATCAGGAAAAGCAGCACCGAATGGCAAGCCATAATGCCGACACGCCAGCGAGCCTCGGCTTCGCCCGCCGGAAGCTGAAACAGAAAGACCAACACAACGAGCAGGTTGAGCGGCAGCGCGATGCCCGCGAAACTCAAAACCCGCCCCAGGTTGACCTGCGCGCACTCTGGGCAGAAGCTGTCGTTCTGCCGGTAGGCGGCCCGCAACCGGGCGGCTGTTGTATGAATGCCGTTTCTCAGTTTCAGCGCCAGTCGCATCCCGGTTCTCTCATTTCGTTAGGCATATTTTTCTTATCATACGACAGTTTTCGCATAAAGGCAAGAACCTTTGCAGAACTCCGGAAATTTCAACGATACGCCCGTGTTGACCGTCATGACCCCTCTATCGTATAATGACGCCGATACCAATCCAAATCCTTCATGATGCGATGAACCGGATCTTTTCTGGCGAAACTGCTCTCCGCGTCAGCGCAGCGCTGCATTTCGCGCCGGAAGCGCATTCCGAAGGGTCGCCTCGCTCCGGCTCCTGACCCCGCTATCGGATATGCCGGACGCGCTCGGCGCAGCGCCCGAAGAAACGGATCACGAGGCGGAATCCACGCGTTTCCCGCATCGCACGCCTTGAGAAAAGCAGGTATTTCTCAGATTCTATGGCTGCAAAATAGGTAAAATCCCAACGAGAGGAGACAACATGTACGAATTGATACGGGCGGGGGCGCGGACGTACTACGTCGACTGCCCCGCGAAAATGGGCGTGTTTTTGTCGGATGGCGGTGCGTGCCTGATCGACAGCGGCAACGACCGCGAGGCGGGCAAAAAATTCCTGAAAATCCTGGATCAGAACGGCTGGAAACCACGAATGATCCTGAACACCCATTCCCACGCCGACCACATCGGCGGCAACGCCCTGATCTGTCAGCGCACCGGCTGCCCCGCCTACGCGCCGGGCGCTGACCGCGCCTATGTGGAATACCCCGCGCTGGAGCCGTCGTCTCTCTACGGCGGCAACCCGCCAAAACCGCTTCGCAACAAGTTCCTGCTGGCACAGGAGAGCCCCGCGCAGGCGCTGACCAAGGATGTGCTGCCGGAAGGTCTTGCGATGTTGCGCCTCGACGGACACTCGATGGCGATGGCCGCGTTCCACACGTCTGACGACGTGTGGTTCCTCGCGGACAGCCTCGCGAGCGCGGCGGTGCTTCAAAAATACCATGTGTCGTTCCTCTACGACGTCCGGGGCTTCCTCGCGTCGCTGGACGCGGTGGAGGCGCTTTCGGGCAGGCTGTTCGTCCCTTCTCACGCGGAGCCTGCGGAGGACATCCGCCCACTGGTTCGGGTTAACCGCGAAAAAACCCACGAAGTGATGGAACTGGTTTTGTCGCTCATCAAAGACCCCGCGTCCCCGGAGGACATCCTGAAGGGCGTGTTCGACCACTACGGCCTCAATATGGACTTCACGCAGTACGTGCTGGCGGGCAGCACCATCAAATCGTATTTGACCTGCCTTCTGGAAGAGGGCCTCGCCGAGGCGCTGTTTGAGGACAATCGGCTTCTATGGCACGCAGTCCTACGCTGAAAGCGGCTCGACGCGCTTTATGATACCCTGATCCCCGACAGCGTCTCCCCGATGGAGCCCTGAATGAACAGGTCGGCTCTCTGACACCCGACGGGCGTGCGGTTGATGACGGCGATACGCCTGCCCCGGAAGTCGTCGATCAGCCCCGCCGCGGGGTAGACCACAAGCGACGTGCCGCCGATGATGAGCAGATCCGCCATCCGGATGGCCGAAACCGCGCGGGCGATCACGTTCGTATCCAAGCTTTCCTCATACAGCACTACGTCCGGCTTGACCACGCCGCCGCAGGGGCAGGCGGGCACGCCGGGCGCTTCCTTGAGATACGCGGCGTCGAAGCGCCGACCGCACGCGAGGCACCGGTTCCGGTGCACGCTGCCGTGCAGCTCGACGACATTTTTCGAGCCCGCCGCCTGGTGCAGCCCATCGATGTTCTGGGTCACGATCGCGTTCAGCTTCCCGGCCGCTTCCATCTCCGCCAGCTTCTGGTGGGCGGCGTTGGGCTTTGCGTCCAGCGCGAGCACCCGATCGCGGTAAAACCTGTAGAACTCGGCCTGATGCTCGAAGAAGAAGCGCCGGCTCAGGATCTGTTCCGGCGGATACGCGTACTTCTGGCGGTACAGCCCGCCCTCGCTCCGAAAATCGGGGATGCCGCTCTCGGTGGAGACACCCGCGCCGCCAAAAAACACGATGTTGTCGGCCTCGTCGATGAACGATTGTAAAAGCCCGATCTGATCCACGCCGACCGCCTCCCTATAATGGCAAGGTTCCCGCGCTAATTATAGCACGTTACGGGCAGTATGGAAGATCCGGTCATGAAGCCGCATGGCGCGGCTTGTCAGACGATAAACCCGCCGTGGAAGCGGCACTCGTACACCCTGCGGCCCTCCGAGAAGATCTCCTCAGCACCCTGAAACCAGCCGAAATCCCCGTCGAAGGCGCAGTGGTAGCTCATTTCGCCGCGCTGAAAGAGCCGCGGGCCGCGGTAGGGCATGTCCTCCGGCGCCGCCGCGAGCGCCTCCTTTAAAAAGTCGCCGCTGAAGCCCTCCTGAAGCACCCTGCCGGCGTAGTTCATCGCCCAAACGGGTTCTCCTTCGACCCACACGGCTTCCTCGCCCGCGAACTTTTCGCCGCCGAGGTAGGTGTCGTAGTAGGCGAGGCCGCCTTCCTGGTATTTCAGGTCGTGGGACGCGGTTCTGGACGGCTCGGCCTCCGCGCCGTGGCCCGCGTAGGTGGCGCACTTGGCGCGCAGTAGAAACGGGATCAGCGCGCCCTGATCCGGCGAATCCGGTTTGACGCAGCGCGCCGCGCATTCCCCCGGACGCGCGAGCGCGTCCAGCGACACCCCGTAAAAATCGCAAATCTCAATCAGTTTCGTCAGTTCCGGCACGGCCCTGCCGCTCTCCCATTTGCCCACCGCCTGCCGGGACACCCGCATCGCGTCCGCCAGTTCCTCCTGCGAAAGCCCCCGGTCGCGCCGGAGCGCCGTGAGTTTTTCCTCGATGTTCATCCCCATCGCCTCCCTGATGCGCAGTATACCTTACATTCCGCCGCGCCGCCACCAACCAGCGGGGGGATTTTCCGCAACCGTTGGTTGCGGCTACGCGCCGCTGCCTTTCCTGTGGAGGCAGCTCAGAAGTCTGGCCGCTTCCCGCGCCGCGTTGAGCGCGCGCTCGTCCGAGCGCGCCGGGAGGGTGTCCGTATTCCAGGCGGCGGCGACGTGGGCGAGCGGTGCGTGGAGGGATTTCAAAACCGTCCGGGCGGCTGTCATGACCTGCTCCGCGTCCTTTTCGCCGTTCCCGGCGGCGAGCAGCAGAACGCCGCGCTTCGGCTGAATCAAAGGGGTCTCGCCCCGGAAGCGGCGCGCGGCGAAATACGGCTGCGCGAGCCGCCCGGCGAGGTTTAGTATCGGCCCGCTCAGGCCTGAAAACCAGACCGGCGACGCGAGCACCAGGTTGTCGCATTGCTCATAGAACGGATAGACTTGGCGCATCCCGTCAGGAACCGGGCAGCCGGGGGCATCCCAGCAGCGGCGGCAGTCGGTGCAGGGGCCGATTTCCGCCGCGCCGGGGATTTCGAGAACCTCGCCTTCGAGCGTCTCCCGGAATGCTTTGATCAGCGCCGCGACGTCGCCGTCCGGCCTCAAAGCGCCGTTCAGAATCAGCGTCTTCAAGCTTCCGCCTCCCCCAAGTTATGAAGGATTTCGCGGTATCGCGCGGTCGCGAGTTCGCTCGGCCGCCCCTGTTTGCAACATTCAAACGCCTTCAGTTTCGGGTTGGGGCGCTCCACAACGATCATGCCGCCCCGCGTGCTGTCTTGAAGCGCCTGAAGCGCTTCGAGAAACCGCCCGTCTCGCCGCGCGGATTCGTAGAAGGACAGCACGTACACATAGAAGAACAGGTTGTACGCGGAAAACGGGTAGGCGACCTGCATGAACCGGGAGCCGATCCCGTAGTGGCAGGGGCCGAGCGGCAACCGGGTCGTCCAGTGGCCGAGCAGGAATTCCACCGCCTTGTCCAACGCTGGGTTTTTGTTCAGATACTCCGTGAACCGGAACGCATCCAGCGCCGTCAATGTCGGGCCGGGGTTTGAGAACTCCGTCTCCGGCCCGCGCCCGAAACTGAACTTCAGGCACTTCCAGCCGCCGTCCGCGTGCTGGATGGACAGAAGGTGGGCAAGTGTCTTTTGCAGCCTCGGATCGGACGCGTACTGAAGGTGGCACAGCGCTCGCGCCGCATGGATCGTGTGGCAGGGGTAGATCGCGCCCTCCGGCGACAGCTTGAAGCGCCCGTCCTCCCGCCACGCGGCGAAGATCAGGTTCGCGGCCTCTGAAAGAACCTCGTCCGACGGCGAAACGCCCAGCTCCTTCAGCATCACGGCGGACTCCAGCGTGGTGAACGGGCTGCCCTTCTGAAGCTTCCCATCCACCGTCGCCCAGTAGTCCGCGCCGTTGTCGTGCCGGTGGGACAGGATCGCCTCGATGTCCGCCGCGTACCGGTTTTCCGCCATGCCCGCCGCCCCCGTTCAGTCTGATTTTGTCGGAATCCAGTACCGCTCCAGCGTCACATCGTCCCGCGCGCAGTACACGGTGCGTTCGTAGACGCCGCCGTTTGCGAGGATCGTCCGCCTGCTGCCCTCGTTCGCTGCCTCGCATGTGACGAGCACGCGGGGAATCCCGAAATCCCGAACAACCGCGAGGCATTCGGCGAGCATCCGCGTTGCGTAGCCCTTCCGCCGCTCGCTGGGTCTCACGGAATAGCCGATGTGCCCGCCGAAATCCCGGAGAAAGTCGTTGAACTCGTGCCGGAACTGGATCATGCCGACGATCCGTCTGTCCGCCATCCTGAGGTAGACAAACTGCTCCGACGCGACCCAGTGCTCCGGCACCGTCTCCGGGTTTTCCAGCAGGCGCGAAAATTTTAACCAGTCTTCCGCGCGCTCAAACCCCGCGAGCGCGCCGGCTCCGTCCATGGAATTGCCCGCCGCGAGGAACTCGTCGCGGTAGGCCTGAACCTCGCCCAGCATGGATTCGTCGGGCTTCACCAGCATGCACGCGTCCATATGTCCCCTGCCCTTCATCGCTTTCGCAGGCCGCCCGGCGCGTTTCGCGCGGCGGTGTCGATCAGCAGGTCGGCGGAGTCCCGATCCAGCGGCATCACGCGGCCGTGATACATGAAGTAGTGGAGCATCGACCAGTAGACCTCGTAGCCGCCCTTGTCGTACTCCTCCTCTGTCGGGAAGTAGCCGGTGCAGCCGTTTACGTACCCGCCGAGGAAGAAAAGGTCGCTGTTCAGCCGATCCGACGCACGCAGCGCGAGTTCGCACATCAGTTCGTTGGGCACGCCTGCGAGACAGCCGTCGTTGACCGAGAAGTATTGAAGCTCAACCATTTCTGTCTGGCGGTCTACGCCCTCGTTTCGCAGCCTTTGCACCTCGGTAAGCCAGGCCGCGCCGTCGATCCCGGCGAATGTCCGGGCATCCAACGCGATCTCCCGCGCCCGCGCGATGGACGGGACAGTTGCGTGCAGCGGCAGCATCGCGGAATCCATCGAAAGCCGCCGGACTTCCTCCGGCAGAATCCCGTCGCAGACCGCCTCAACCGCGCGCGAAACCTCGCGCGCCATGTCGTGTAGCGCCGTTTCGGAGCGGATGAACCGGTTGGGGTCGCTCGCGTCGGGGGGCGTCAGGGTCGATTGAAAGAATTTCGGCGCGACGTTGCCGGACGCGCCCTGCGTCACCATGACGTTGCAGCCGTACTGTTCCGACAGCGCGTCCCGAACCGCGCCAAAAAAATCGGGCGACAGGAGGTCGTTGTCGGCCTTCAGAACGTTCGCGTGCGCGGTCAGGCGCAAAAGGAGCAGCCGCGGTCTGCCGCTCTCCGCGTCCATGACTTTCAGGATGCCGACGCGCCTGTCCAGTTCACCCGCGTCCGAACGCCGGTTGACGCCGATGTCCGCCGCCCCGCAGCCCCACGCCGCGAGGCAGGGCGAGAGGTTCGAGGCGGCGATTCTCACGGCTTCCAGAATTTTCGCGCGCGCGGCCGCAAACCACGCGGTTTCCGCGCTGTCGTTGGGCGCGGCGTGGGTGTGGGAGAAGCACAGCATCACCCGACGCCGGGGCGAGCCGAGGATTTCCCCAATCGCGTTTCGCAGCTCGTCCGCGTGCGCGCGCGAAAAACCGATGTGGTCAATGGCCGCGAGGCAGGAAAGCTCGCCCTGGAATTTCCATACCGAGACCTGCGCGGCGAGCGGGCGCAGTACGCCCCTTGACGTTTCGTCCGCCCGCCCGAAGCCGATCATTTCGACCGGAACATCAGGCGTGATGTCGACTTGCGCGTATCCGAATTCCGCCGTGTTCATCTCCAATTGCTCCCCTGCCCGCATGATTCGCGCCGCCCGCGTCACGGAGTCGTGGAGGCGATCTCCACGTAGTTTCCCTCCGGATCGGCGATGAAGAAATTCCGCTGTCCCCACGGCTGGGTGACCGGCTCCCCAGTCAGCGAGGCGACGCCAAGCGTCTGAAGCCTTTCGTACTCTTTGTCTACGTCCGCGAAGGTCGGGACGCTCAGCCCGATCTCCATCGTGAGGTTGTACCCCCTGGGCGGCTGATACGGCTGCTTCATCGCTTCGGCGAACATCTTCCGGTCGAACATGAAGAGTCCGCCGTCCCGCACCTTGAATTCGGCGTAGGGGCCGCCGTCCCAGTCGGCCTCAAAGCCCAGCACGTCCCGGTAGAACGCGACCATCCGCCCCATGTCCTCCGCGAACAACCCCGTGTGTACGCTGTCTGAAAGCATGCCCATCGTATCCACCCACTGCCAAAGCCTTGCGCTGAAACGGTAGCACAGTTGGCAAAGTCTGTCAACTGTAGGCATTATACCACTGATTCTGGCGATCAGGTTCTTGCGTAGTGAAAATTTGACCAGCGGTTTGAACAGGTGGTATAATGGAAGAAACCGGCATGCCAAGCATGCTTTGCCGGACGGACGAAAGGGGAGGAATTTCGCGTGGAGAAGCGGGTCGCGATTGTCACGGGGGGCACGCGCGGCATGGGCCGCGCCATCAGCGTGGAGCTTGCGAGGTCCGGGAACATCGTCTGCGCCGTCTACCGCGCCAATGAGGCGGAGGCAGCCGCGACGGAAGCGGAAATTTCCGGCCTTTCCGAGGGGTCGTTCGTGCTGAAGGCGGATTTATCCAATGAGGACGAAGCCCGGCGCGCGGCGGACGAAGTCGCGCAGCGCTTCCACCGCATCGACATCCTGGTCAACAACGCGGGCATCTTCGACTTCCGGTTTTTCGAGGACATGACGGACGAATACTTCGACCATGTGATGAACCATAACTTCAAAAGCCAGATGCACATGATCCGCGCGTGCCTAACGTATATGAAGGAGCGGCGCTATGGGCGCATTACGAACGCCTCGTCGATCTCCGGGCGCTTCGCGGACGTCGGCCTCATCGCCTACGCCGCCAGCAAGTCCGCCATCGACATGCTCACGAAGATCGCATCGGCGGAATTCGCGCCCTACGGGATCACGGTGAACGCCTACGCGCCGGGGATCATCGCAACCGACATGACCGCGAAGATGATCGAAGAGCGCGGCGAAACCCAGGTGAAGCAGATTGCCGCGAACCGGTTCGGGGACGGCGCGGACGTCGCGCACCTCGTGAAATACCTGACCTCGCCGGAAGCCTCCTATGTGACCGGGGAGATCATCGGCGTCGACGGCGGCTTCTTCAAGGTTCAGAACTGCGACCGCGCCCATGCGTACGTCCGCGAGCGCGAAGCGCGCGGGGAAGAATGACTTCAGCCTCGGTCAGCGCGCGAAACCTTGTAAAACAGCGGGATCGCGGCCAGTTGCATCGCGACCGACACCATGATCATCATCGGCCTTGAGGCGTCGTACAGAACGCCCGTCACCATGCTGCCCAGAAACCAGGCCGCGCCAAACGCGGTCTCAAACACGCCGTAGCCCGCCGCGCGGTTTGCCTTCGGCACAATGCTTTTGACGACCGACTTTAGAATCGACTCCTGCGCGCCCATGCCGACGCCCCAGAGCATGACGCCCAGCCCCGTCGCCCACAGGCCGGAAACCCCGAAGATCAGCGCGGCGGAGCCCGCCGACAGCGCGGTGGACACCACCAGCGCCAGCATGCCGCGCTTGTCGTACAGGAAGCCGAACCACAGCGCCGCGAACGCGTCCACGGCCATCGCCCCCGCGTAGAGGAGCGGCAGCGCGTCCATGCTGATCAGAGCAGTTCGGGCGACGTGCAGCGTGATCAGCGGGAAGTCGATAAACCCGAACGCCAGACAGCAAATGCCCGCGATGTAGACCCAGAACCCCATATTCGCCCGGAAGGGCGTTTTTTCGTCTTCCGCCTTTTCAAAGTCCTCCGGGTGCGGGAACTTCTTCTTTGCGAAGAAGAGGAGCCCGATCGTGATCAGCGCCGGAATGCCCAACACGAGAAAACACAGCCGGTACGCGTCCAGCTGGTTTCCGTCTTTCTTGAAAAGCAGCACGAGGAACAGGATCACCGGCCCCAAAAACGCGCCGATCTGGTCGACAAACTCCTGAATCGCGAAGCCTTTCCCCGCGCCCGCCTCGCTCGCCGCGAACGAGACAAGCGTATTCTTCGCGGGTTTCTTGATCGCCTTGCCGATTCGCTCGACGATGACCAGCGCGCAGGCGAACACCCAGCCGTTTTCCGGCACCAGCGCCAGCGCCGGGATCGCGAGCACGTCGATCGCGTAGCCGAGGATGGTTAGAAGCCAGTATTTTTTCGTCCGGTCTGTGATCACGCCGGTGAGTAACCTGAGAGCGTACCCGACGAACTCCCCAAGCCCCGACACGAACCCAACCACCGCGGCGGACGCGCCCGCGATGCCCAGGTACGCGCCCAGGATGCTGCGCGCGCCCTCGTGCGTCATGTCCGAGAACAGCGCGACCACGCCCATCAGCAGGATGAACGCCATCGCGCCCGTGATTCGCCCGCGTGTTTTGTCCATGACAGTTCCTCCAGTCGGTTCAGGCCGTGACCGCCTTGCCCAATAATACCGCGCCGACCCCCAGGACGATGCTCAGAACGATGTACGCGATGCCCGCGCCGTGCCGCCCCGCGCCCGCGAGGTTCGTGATCTCCAGCGCGAAGGTGGAAAACGTCGTGAACCCGCCGCAGATGCCGATGCGCAGAAACGCCATCAGCTCGGCGTTCGCGCCCGTATATTTGGCGGAGATCCCCGCGAGGACGCCGATTGCAAACGCGCCCAGCACGTTGATCGCGAGCGTGATGAACGGAAACCCGGTCCTGTCAGACAGCGGAATCAGTGACAGAACATACCGAAACACCGTTCCCAGAAAGCCGCCCATTCCCACGGCGATGATCGCGCGCATTTTTCCTCCCGAATACGAAAAATCAAGCCGATGCATCCTGCCCAGGCAGAAGTCATCAGCTTTACAGCGGTTTTGGCAAGCGCCACGGGAGACTTTCATTCCCGTCTCAGATTATATCAGAATCCGCGCGGGTTTTCAATGTGACGAAGATCAACACACACATATAACAGGGGGGCTGTCCATGCGCCGTTGACATGTCTACAGCTTTATCGTTTATACAGATGTCAGCGAAATTAGGGAGACGCATCACCATGCTGACGGTTGGGAAGAACGCCGAAAAGTACGGCGTTTCAAGAGCCGCGCTGTTGTATTGCGATAAACTGGGGCTTGTTTCCCCGTCCGCGCGGGGAAAACGGCTACCGTCTCTGCGACGCGGAGGACGAGGCGCGCCTTGCGGGCGTCGGCGCGCTCCGTATCTCGTGATCCTGCCAGCCTTGAGCGCGTCCATCATGGTCGTGGCCGTCTCCTACACGGTGGTCGCGCAGAAGGCCGTGACGGGGGATGTGGCGGGCGGCGTGTTCCGCGTGAAGGGCTCGGTTGGAAACCTCACGCTCCCCCTTTCAATGCTCGTGTATGGGTTCCTTCTGGAACGGGCGGACGTGGGCCTTGTGGCGCTTGGAAGCGGCGCGGCGGTGGTTGTATTGCTGACGCTCGCCGTGCTTCTGTCGTCCATCCGGCGCGCGCCTTCAAACGGTTTGAGGCGCCGAATGACGACGAAAGCCCCGCCTCACAGCGGAGCTTTTCGCTTTTTCATCACAATGCGGCCTTGGTCATTTCCGCTTTTTGGCCGATCCGGATCAGCAGGAATGCCGCGAGCAGGATGAACGGGAGACCCCCCACGAGACCGGTGAGCGCGGGCCCCAACAGCGGGTTGTAGCCGGATTTTGCGAAGATGACGGCCACCCCCGCGCCCGCGTTCACGGTGGAGTGAATCATCGCGGCGGGAATCGCGCTGTTCAGTTTGATCGAGGCGTAGCCCTCGACGACGCCCAACGCCACGCAGAACACGACCATCTGAAGAATCCCCAGATACGGATAGCCCGCGTACGCCGTGCCGTAATTGTGCCCCATCACGATCACCGGCAGGTGCCAGAAGCCCCAGATCACCCCGGTGATGACCAGCGCCGAGCGGTCGGAGTGCAGTTCGCGGAGTTTCGGCATCAGGTAGCCGCGCCAGCCCAGTTCCTCGCCCAATGTCGGGATGATGTTGACCACCGGCCCCAGGGTAACGACCATCACAGCCGAGAGCAGCGCGGCGGTTTCCGGCGCGACGGGGCTAGCCGCCGCCGCGGTCGCCTGCCTCAGCATGGGCATCGACGGGTCGAACACGCCGGGGAAGAACAGGTAGTACACGACCCCGCTCAGGAAGACCAGCGCGGTTGGAGCGAAGTACAGCGCGAGGTAGACCTTCCCGTGCCCCTTGAAGTTGGGGCGCAGCGACATGTTTTGAAAACCTTCGCGGGTGATCAGCCGCGTCAGGATATTTGCAAGCGTCGGCATGAACATGCCCGCCGCGATGATGATCGTCGCCGTCAGGCTCGCCCCGTAGGCAAGGCCGCTCAGCGGCACGATCAGAAACACCATCCAGCCCAGCGCGATCGCGAGTACGGTAAAGATCAGGACGCGCTTTTTCGCAAGGGTTTTTTCAGAATTCATCACAATTCATCCTTTCTTAAGGTCACTTGGCGTTGTCCGTAAGCCGCGACGATATGCTTTTGAATACTTCGTCGCCCTCCAGCGCTTGGAACGCCGGGTTTTTGAGCACCGCGTCCGCCATGCTGCGGCGGATCGTCTTTTCGTCCCTGGGAAGCCCTGTGCCCAGGTCCAGCCCTGTAAGCCAGCCGTCCAGCCGGTCGAAGAAGCCGTCGCCCTTCAATTTCAGCGGGTAGATGTTTCCGGTCACGATGTCCGTATACCGCCTGAGCATCTCGACCGCAAGGTCACGTCTCCCCTGCGCGGCGTACCCGGTCGCGGCGGTCAGGTGCAGCCCCACCAATACGCCCGGATGCAGCCGCTTCATGTCAAACGCTTCCGAAACGGCCATCGCGCGCCGGAGCGCCTCGTCAAAGCGCGTGGGATCGTCCGTGAGCATCGACAGATAGGCCGGCAGGTGGTTGAACAGCAGCACGACGTCCTGGTAGATCGCGGCCTGCAGCACTTCCTTCGCCTTGTCCGCCTGCCCCTTCATCCGGAGCGCCGGAGCGATCAGCGCCTCCGGCGACAGAACCGGCGAAGCGGTGTCGCCCAGAAGGTCGATCACGGCGCTGGCGTCTCCGCCGGCGAGGTGGCATACCGCTTCCATGAACAAGGCTTGTGTGGAGAGCTGCGCGTCCCCGCTCTCCGTCCGGACGCGTAAGAAAAGCGCCTTCGCCTCCTCGATCAGCTGGAGCTGCGCCGCCTGATCCCCGGCCAGCTCCGCGTGGTTGACCATCAGAACGCCCATCTGGTACAGAAGCGGAAAACACGCGAAGTATTTCTTCACCGACTGTCGGCAGCGCGCGATCACGGTTTTGAACGGCTTCGCCGCGAAGTCCGAAGACAAGCTCAGGTAGAGTTTGCGGATGTCCTCTTTGGATAATTGCGGTTTGTAGTCCATCAGGTCGTCGATCGTGATGCCGAAGTACGCCGCGAGAAGCGGCAGGAACGTGACGTCCGGGTAGCTCTGCCCGGTCTCCCACTTGGAAACGGACGCCTTGGACACGCCGATGTAGTTCGCCAGTTCGTCCTGCGTCACGCCCTTCTCCTTGCGCCGATTGACCAGTACGCGCGCGATATTGATTTCCTTCATTTCTCTCACCCCTGCGGCCATTCTAGCCGTTCGGGCGCGCGAGCGCAATGGATCGGTGGTTGAATTCGGGTGATTAAATCAACCTGTGCGATATATTTAACTTGCTGGACAGCGGCTGGCACATGGGATATAATTCGTAGCACACACCCGCATGAAGGAGGAATCCGCCGTGAACCTCGCGTCCGAAGCCGTACTGTACCTGTCCCGCGATCCCGTGCGTTATATCGACATGCTGGAGCCGATCCGGCGGGGCACGGCGGAGATTCTCATGGCGTATGAATCCGGCGTCCTGATCCGGGAGGCGGTGAGCGGCGCGCACTTCCTGTCGGCGGAGACGGAAGAAGCCTCGAACCGGCTGCTTTCCATGATCCCATCCGCGCGGCTGATTTCCGCGCATCAGGGTTTCTCGGTGGACGCTGCGGCCAAAAAGTTCGGCCTCAACCCGACGATGCGCTGCCATCAGGCCTCGTGGGTTCGCCCGGAACCACCCGAAGCGCCGCCGTCTCGGTTTGCCGTCAGGCCGCTTGCGCCGGATATGGCAGGGGTTGTTGAGTCGCTGTACACCCATGACATCGGCATCGACTACATCAAAGGCCGCCTCTCCGCCGGGGAGATGTGGGGCGCGTTCGACGGCGGCGCGCTCGCCGGGTTCATCGGCCTGCACGAGGAGGGTTCGATGGGCATGCTGGAAGTCGTGCCCGAATACCGCCGGATGGGCGTGGGGTCTCTGCTCATCGCGCGCCTGTGCCGGATTCTGATGAAGAAGGGCTTCACGCCGTTTTCGCAGTTCACCCTGGACAACGAGCGTTCTCGCGCGCTGCATGAGAAGCTGGGCTTCGCCATCTCGGACGACACCGTGTATTGGCTGGAGCCGCCCACGGCATAAACACGGGCATGCAAAAGGCCCCGCCGATTGGCGAGGCCTCTGAGCATCAAAAAACCCCGTGGGTTTTCTGATGCGTAAGGAGGAGGTCTGCGCATGCCTGAAATTCTCACGAATTTCCGGGCGGCATGCTGACTTATGGTGTTTTTTCTTCCACCAGTGTGCGCACTGATGAATGAAAACCGTTCCTGGCGTACATGCCGCCGGGAACGATAGAAGCCCTGACTGGACTTTGTTGATGGCCTGAGGCCCCGATTGGCGAGGCCTTGTTTCATTCTGCCCAGCGGTGGATCAACCGGGTGTAGACTTGAACCGACTCGCGGAACGCCGTAAGCGACAGCCGCTCGTTCGGCGTGTGCGCCTGGTCGCTCTCGCCGGGTCCGAACAGCACCACATCCAGCGGTCTGAACTTGAGGAAGATGGAGGCATCGCTGAAAAACGCCGCGCCGGTTCGACCCGGCGCGCGGCCCAGCGCGGATTGAAAGCAATCAGCGAGCGCCTTTACGACCGGCGCGCCCTCGGAAACCGTCACCGCCATCCGGTCGTTCAGGACTTCGATTTCGATGACAAGCCCTTCCGGGGCCATCCCGCGCGCGAGCGCGCGGCAAGAATCGATCAGCGCCGCGTGATCCATGCCCGGCGCG
This sequence comes from uncultured Oscillospiraceae bacterium, assembly GCA_964575255.1. Classification (GTDB taxonomy): domain Bacteria; phylum Bacillota; class Clostridia; order Christensenellales; family Aristaeellaceae; genus JAEZHK01. The sequence continues at coordinate 43,287 of CAZNPZ010000013.1, read as the reverse complement.
GTGCGGATGTCCATGAGAAGAACCGCCTCGTCCGGCACCATGTTCTGCTTGACGCCGCCGAGAAGCCCGGTGACGGTGGCGGTGGGCGGGGATAAAAGCGGATGGGAACCAGAAAACAGCGCGCGCGCCCGCGCCGCGAAGCACATCGCGCCCTCAATGGCGTTGACACCGCGCTCCGGGTACGCGCCGTGGCTGACCCGCCCGGTGACATTGACTTTAAGCCAGATAGCGCCCTTCGCCGCGAGGCCCAGCGCGTTCCCGGTGGGTTCTCCGATCACGACGGAAGAGACATCGTCCAGAAAGCCCGATTCCGCGAGCAAACGAGCGCCCGCGCCGCCGGATTCCTCGTCCGCCGTCCCGGCGAACAGGATGTCCCGCCGGGGCGTGACGCCCGACCGCGCAAACGCGCGGAACGCGTAGAGTGCCGCCGCGAGGCCGCCCTTCATGTCCGCCGCGCCGCGCGCGATCACCGTATCTGCGTCGACGGTCGCCTCGCCCGGATTCGTCGCCCAACCGGCGCGCCCGTGCGGCACGGTGTCCAGATGGCCGTTCAAAAGCAGCGCGTCGCCGCGCTCGCGCCCCCTGATCCTGGCGGTCACGTTGGCGCGGCCACCGGAAACTTCCTGCATTGCCGCCTCACAGGGCACATCCGAAAGATACTGGGCGATCCACGCCGCGAGAACCCGCTCGTTTCCGGGCGGGTTCTGCGTGTCGATGTTCAGAATGTCAAACAGCAGTCTTTCCATTCTCTATCCTTTTGTCAGCCAACCGACGATGCCCTGCCACAGCGGGTCGTACCCTTCCCAGTTCACGAACTCCGGCGGGCCCCAGTGGGGCGCGCAGTCGGACGCGAACGCGCCCGCGCGGCCAAGCCCGAACTCGCCGAACGCGAGGAACGGGTCGCCCTCGACCTGCATGACCACATCGCTTCCTTCGATGGGCAGCGTCTTATTATAGCCCAGGAAGTGCGGCCACTCGGCGGGGACTCTATCAAGCGCCGGGTGCGCGTGCAAGACCACCGGGGTCACGCCCTCCGGGTGCTCCATCAGGTCGTCCACGCCCAGGCACCTGACCGGCAGCACCTCTTGGATCGCGGTCTGGCCGTATTTCGCCTTCGCGTCCACGCCGGAGAACGCCATGTAGCCGCCCACCATCAGGAGCGCGCCGCCCGCGCGCACATAGTCGCGGATGAGGTTGCAGCGGTTGGGCATCTTGACGCTCCTGGAAAACGTGTCGGGGTGCAGCAGCAGCGTGTTGGAGCCGGTGTCGGACAGGATCACGCAGGCGTACTCGGAAAGTTCCTCCAGCGTGAACGGGAACTTCGTCGGGATCTTGTGGTTGGGGAGGTAGGTGACTTCGTACCCGCCCTTTTCGAGCGCGGCGATCAACGTGTCCGCGCCCTCTTCATACACCGAGGTGTAGAACGCGTCGAAGCCCTTGACATGGGTGGTGTAGCTGGACCAGGACTCGCCGGCCAGCAAGATCTTCTTTGCCATGGTTCTTCCCTCCGTCTTCAATTTGCACACCATTCGAGGATCAGGTTCGCGTAGATGAGGATCGCGTCAAAATAGCTTTCAAGCGTCACATACTCGTCCACCGCGTGACACTCACTCAGCCGTCCGGGGCCGAACTGCAGCGTGGGGCGGCTTGCGATGTTCCGCCAGACGCGGCTGTCGCAGCCCGCGGGACTTCCGACAATCTCCGCGGCGCTTCCAAGCGCCGCGCCGTGCGCGCGCTGAAAGGCGTCCGCGAACGGGTGGGACGTATCCATCTCAAACGCGCCGCCCGCCTGGTAGACATGGGTTTCCGGCGGATGCGCGCTCAGCCACTCGTCGCCGCGCGTCGCCCAGCCGATGGCGCCCGTGAATTCCTCCACGACCTGATCGTAGGTCATCTGCCCCGGCAGGTAGTGGATGCACGCCTCGAAAACGCATTCGTCCGCCACGGTGGAACCCGCCGAGCCGCCCCGGATCGTACCCACATTGAGGTTGGGCGCGGGGAGGAGCGGATGCTTGTAGCGAAGCAGCCACCGGTGCTCCAGTTCGTAAAGTTCGCCAATCAGCTTCACGGCCTTGTCGATCGCGCTGACGCCCATACACTTGTTGCCGGAATGCGTGGCAAGGCCTTTCACGCGCACGCGGAAGAACACGAAGCCCATGTGCGCGGCGATCAGCTTTCCGCCGGTCGGCTCGCAGACGACGACACCGTCCGCGGTCAGCCCCTGCACCGCCGCCGCGATGGAGCCGTTGCCGCCGCCCTCCTCGTCCGCGACCGAGGTGATCACGACATCACCGGGCAGTTTCAGCCCCGCGTCCTTCAGCAGCTTCACCGCCATGACCGCCGCCACGAGGCCGCCCTTCATGTCCGCCGCCCCGAGGCCGTAGAGTTTGCCATCCTCGACCACCGCGCCGAGCGGCGGATGCTTCCATAGATCCACATTCCCTGCGGGCATCGTGTCCATATGGCCGTTGAACATCAGGCTCCGCCCGCCGCCGCCGGGGAACACGCCGTATACGTTCTCGCGCCCGTCATGGTTGTGGCCGGGGTTCCCCTCCCGATACAGGCGCAGCGCGGTCTCAATGTCCGCCTCGGCCATCGGCCTGACGGTAACGCGCGCGCCGAGGGTTTCCAGCAGGCGCGCGATGTACGCCTGACCCTCTTTCTCAAGCCCGCCGTCAATGCCGTGCCCCACGCAGTGGGTGTCGATGGCGACGAGATCGACAAGCGGCTTCAGGTACGCGTCCCGGTTCCGGTGCAGGGTTTCAAGGAGCAGCGCGCGCTCATCCATAGTTCCGGATCCCCGCTTCGATGATGTCCCAGAATTTTGCGACGTCGATGTCCACGGCGACGGACGCGTTGGGCTCGCGCTTCAGGTACCCGAACGAATCGCAGTTGGTGCGCCCATAGCTGTCGACGCCCCGGATATCGACGGACGCGTACATCTTCTGCACGGTGAGTACGCTTCGGTCGATCAGGTACGCGACGGTGACCGGGTCGTGGAGCGGCCCGCCCTCCCAGCCGAAAACTTTTCTTTGCGTGGCGTTGAAGAAGCGCATCAGGTCGGCGAACAGGCGCGCGGCGGGGTTTCCGATTGCCTCCATCCGGTCGACGATTTTCGGCAGGCACAGGACTTTTCGCGTCACGTCCAGCCCCACCATCGTGATCGGGCGTCCTGAGGTAAACGCCACATACGCGGCCTCCGCGTCGGTGACGATGTTGAACTCCGCCGCCGGGGTTACATTGCCGTGGCCGATGCTGCCGCCCATCAGGATGATCTCCTGGATTTTCGGGACGATGGCGGGCTCCAGCCGCATCGCGAGCGCGAGGTTGGTCATCGGCCCGGTGGTGACGACCGTGATGTCCCCGTCGGAGCGAAGCAGCGTATCCACGATGAACTCCGCCGCCCGGCCCGGCTGGGCGGATCGCGTCAGCGGCGCAAACACCGGTCCGTCCAGGCCGGTTTCGCCGTGGATGTCGTCGGCGATCGGCGGGCGGACGCGCACCAGCGGGCCTGGGCTCCCGGCGTACACGGGCACGTCGAGACCGAGTTGCTGGCATACATGGAGCGCGTTCTTCACCGTCTTCTCAATCGTCTGGTTGCCGGACACCACGGTAATGCCCAGAAGTTCAATGGCGGGACTTTTCCCCGCAAGCAGGATCGCGACCGCGTCGTCGTGGCCGGGATCGCAGTCCAGGATGATTTTCCGTCTGTCCATGTAGTTCCCTCCTGCTACAAACTCACGCGCGCGTGATGAGGGCGCTCTTCCTGCGCTTCTCCTGCGCGTTTTTCACCGCCATCGAGATCCACAGAACCACGATCGTCACCACGTAGGGCATGAAGAGGATGACCTGCGACGGCACGCCGAACGGCTGCAGCCGCCCGCCGATGGAGTCGGCGAGGCCGAACACCAGGCAGCCGACGGTGGTGCGCACCGGGTCCGCGCCGCCGAAGTACATCGCCGCCACGCCCATGAAGCCGCGGCCGTTGGTCATGTTCTCGGTGAACATCCTGGAATACCCAAGCGACAGGTGCGCCCCCGCGAGCCCGCCGATCAGCCCCGCGATGATGATCGCCTGATACTTCATCGCGTTTACGTCAATGCCGGCGGTCTGCGCCGCGCCGGGCAGCTGCCCGACCGCGCGCAAGCGCAGGCCCCACGGCGTTTTGTAGAACAGGAAGCTGATCAGAAGGATCAATATCAGTACAAACCATTCCGTGACCGACCAGTTGTTGAAGACCGTGTTTAAAAACTCGTTGCCAGCAAGGAAGCCAAACGTCGCTTTGGGAATTCCGGCGAGGTTCGGGTCGGTGAACGTGCCGGACTTTCCGAGTACGCTGTTGAGCATGAACTTCGTGATCGCCAGGGCGAACAGGTTGACGCCGATGCCCAGCGCGCAGTTGTCCGCCTTGTAGCGGATGTGCCCGACCGCGATGATGAGGCCCATGAGGAGCCCCGCCAGCATCGCGACCCCGACCGCCAGCAGCCACGAACCGGTCAGGTAGCTGACCGCGACCGCCGCGAACGCGCCGACCAGCATGATGCCCTCGGTGCCGATGTTCAGAATGTCCGCCTGCTGCGTGATCGACGCGCACAGCGCCGCGTAGATGATCGGCGTCGCGGAGCGCACCGTCGCGTAGAACAGGGACAGCGTGAAGATTCGCTCCAGGTTCATTTGATCACCCCCTTGAGCGTGCGGTCAGCGCGCGCTTTGGGCGCGCGGGCGAGGCGCACCGAGAACAGCGTCTCCATCGTCGCGAAGATGATGAACAGCGCCGTGATCGTGTCCACGATCGACTTGGGCACGCCGGTCGTCTGCTGCATGCCCATCGCGCCGGATTTTAAGACCGCGAGGAACATCGCCATGAACGGCACCAGCACCATGTCGTTCTTCACGATCAGCGCGGCCAGCATGCCGTTGGAACCCAGGTTCGCCGCGAAGTTGTTCAAGAAGTAGCCGTGAACGCCCAGAATCTCGATGCAGCCCGCGATGCCGCCGACCGCGCCGGAGATCATCATCGTCTTGACCAGAATCCCCTTCGGGTCAATGCCCGCATACCCGGCGAACTGAGGGTTCGTGCCCACCATGCGGATCTTGTAGCCGAGCCGCGTGCCCGACATCATGAGGATCAGCCCGACCGCGAGCGCCATCGCGATAAAGAGGCCGGTATTGACGCTGGACGGCTTCATGAACTGGTTCAGCGTGATCAGAACCGGCAGCGACTGGGCATTGGCCACGCCCGCGCTCATCGGCCCGGTCACAAGGTAGGAGGTGATGAACAGCGCCACATAGTTCATCAGGATCGTCACGCAGATCTCGCTGACGTTGTAGTAGGCCTTGAGAAGCGCCGGGATGATCGCCCACACCGCGCCAACCGCCATCGCGGCGAAAAAGCACAGCAAAAGGTGCGGGAGCGCGGGCAGCCCCTTCACGTAGATGCCCACCCACGCGGCCGCGATGCCGCCCAGGAACACTTCACCCTCCACGCCCACGTTGAACGCGCCCGCCTTGGACGCGATCGCAAACGCCATGCCGGTGAGAAGCAGCGGCGTAAAGTTGGCGAGCGTCGTGCCGAAGTTGCGCTTGCCGGAGAACGCGCCCTTGAGCAGCGCGCCGTAGGCGTCCAGCGGGTTCTGCCCGATCAGGAGGATGACCACCGCGCCGACCGCCATTGCGACGATCAGGATCAGAAGGATGCGCAGCGTGCCCTCCGCCGATTGCGTAAATCGCTTCACGTCGCCGCCTCCTTTCTGTCCGCAGTATCCGCGCCGCCCATCATCAAAAGCCCCAGCTTGTCCTCGGTGGCCTGCCCCGCCGCCATCTGGCCGGTGATGCGACCCTCGAACATGACGAGGATGCGGTCGGACAGCGACAGGATCTCCCGGAGGTCGGCGGACACCAGAAGCACCCCGACGCCCTCCGACTTGACCTTTTCCAGGATCGCCTCGATGGACTCGATCGCGCCGATGTCCACGCCGCGCGTCGGCTGCGACGCGATCAATAGCTTCGCGCCGATCTCCACCTCCCGCGCGACGACCACCTTCTGCGCGTTGCCGCCGGAGAGCGAACTGGCGGGCAAAAGCGGCTCCGGAGGGCGGATGTCGTAGCGCTTCGCCAGCGCCTTCGCGTGTTCCAACATCGCGCGCTTTTTCAGAATGCCGCCGGGCGCGAACTTCTTCTGGTCGATCTCAGCCGCCGCGAGATTTTCAAATATGCTGGCCTTGCGGTTGAGGCCGCGCAGGTTCCTGTCCTCCGGGATGTGCGCGAGGCCCGCCGCGCGGATCGCGCGCGGGCTTCTATTGGTCACGTCCCGGCCCTGAAGCCTGACCGCGCCCTTCTCCACCCTGCGAAGCCCGGTGATCGCCTCGATCAGTTCCGACTGGCCGTTGCCGTCAATGCCCGCGATGCCGACGATCTCGCCCGCGCGCACATGAAGCGACAGCCCCCGAATCTTGGAAAGCTCCTTCTCGCCGGACGTCCAGAGGTTCTCAACTTCCAGCACCGTGCCGCCCGGCGCGCTGGCGCGGCGTTCGACGTTCAGGAACACCTCGCGGCCGATCATCATCCGGGCCAGTTTCTCATACGTCGCCTCGTCTCGCCCGATCGTGCCCACGGTCTCGCCCTGCCGCATGACGGTCATGCGGTCGGAAATTGCAAGCACCTCGCCCAGCCGGTGCGAGATGAAGACGATGGACTTACCCGACTTCTTCAGGTTTTCCAGGATCGCGAACAGCCGCCGCGCCTCCTGCGGGGTCAGAACGGCGGTCGGCTCGTCCAGGATGAGCACGTTCGCGCCGCGCGACAATATTTTGATGATCTCGACGCGCTGCGCCTCGCCGACCGAGATCTGCGAGATGCGCTTATTCATCTGAACGTCCATGCCATACTGGTCGATGTAGCCCTGAACCATCGCCCGCGCAGCCTTCTCGTCGATGGTGACGCCCTTCTTCGGCTCAAAGCCAAGGATGATGTTTTCAAGCACCGTCAGCTCCGGTACCAGCATGAACTCCTGATGCACCATGCCGACGCCCTTCTCGATGGCGATCTTGGGCGTAAGCTTTTTGACCGGCTCGCCGCCGATCTCGATCACGCCGTCGTCCAGCGGGTACATGCCGTAGAGCAGCTTCATCATCGTGGACTTGCCCGCGCCGTTTTCGCCGATCAGCGAGTGGATCTCGCCGGGCAAAAGGTCAAAGCGCGCGCCGCGGACGGCCTGCACCTCGCCGAAGCGCTTCATGATGGATTGCATTGTAACGATGGGTTTCAATGGGTATCGCACTCCCCCGCCCGGCGTTAAAGTTGGGGCAAAGGAAATTTGCTACGCATCTTTCCTTTGCATTTGGAACGGGACATTGGAAATCCGCATTGCAGCTTCCCAATGCGTCGGAACCGAAGCCGGTTTCCTCAAATCCCTTCGGGGATTTGCGGGCGGAAACCGGTTTGGAATGCACTCCCCGTCGGCCGGGCAAGCCCGGCCTTTGGGGGAAAGCCAAATCCACCGCGCAGGTCGCGGGATTTGATTGGAAGTCGAGAGGGCTTCGGCCCTCCCGATACCCTCCCAGGAGTTGAGGGTCTGCGGGCGCACCGCGTTGAGCACGGCGCGCCCGCCAATTGGATCATTGGGATTACTTCGCGGGGCCGAAGCCTTCGTAGTTGGCGACGACGATCTCGCCGGAGAGGATCTTGGCTTCGAGTTCCTTGATCTTTTCGGGGATCTCTTCGGGGAACTTGTCGCCCAGCGCCGCCTTGATGACGGAGAAGTCGGTCAGGCTGACGCCGCCCTTGGCGATGTCGAGGTATTCGGTGGTGCCGCCGACGAAAGTGCCTTCGACGACCGACTTGATCAGGAGGTAGCAGGCGGAGTCAACGCGCTTCATCATGGAGGTCAGCACGCTGCCGGGCTGGTCGTTGTCCTGGTTCAGGTCGACGCCGATGGCGTAGTGGCCGGCCTCCTTCGCGCCTTCCAGAACGCCGTTGCCGGTGCCGGAGGCCACGTTCATCACGACGTCCGCGCCGAGGTCGTAATCGCTCAGCGTCAGTTCCTTCCCCTTGAGCGGGTCGTTCCAGGTGCCGGCGAAGGACTGCAGGATCTCGACTTCCGGATCGATGTACTTCGCGCCCTGCTCAAAGCCGGTGTAGAAGTCGTGCAGCACCGGGATGTCCATGCCGCCGACCCAGCCGATGACCTTCTTGTCATTGATGCCGGGGACTTCCGTATGGGTGGTGAACATCGCGGCCGCCGCGCCCGCGAGGAAGGAGCCCTGGTTCTGCGCGAAGCTGATGGAGCAGATGTTGTCGCCCGGCACGTTGGTGTCGATGACGGCGAACTTCACGTCTGGATAGCTGGCGCAATGCTCCTTCATGTATTCCTGGAAGTTGGAGGAGGAGCAGATGACCAGGTCGTAGCCGCCTTCACAGGCGTACAGGAAGTTGGCTTCCCACTCGGTTGCCTCGGTGCCTTCCAGCGTCTTGACTTCCACGCCGAAGTCCTGGACGGCCTTCTGCGCGCCCGCGAAGCAGGAGTCGTTGTAGGACTTGTCGCCCAGCAGTCCGGAGAAGACGATGCACACCTTGACGGGGTCCGCCGCCGAGGCGGTCGCCATGAGGCCAAGCGTCATGGCCAGAACCAGGAAGAGGGCAAACACCTTTTTCATCGGAATACCTCCCACAAAATGATGTATGACGCCGGAGGGCACGGCCTCCGAGATCATCTGGACAGGCGCTCCGGGCGCGGCGGCGCGGCGGACTCGCGGAGGATCAGTTTGTTGGGCACTTCGAAATGGCCCGGCGGCGCGTCGGAACCCGCGATGCGGCTCAGAAGCATCTCAAACGCCTTTTCGGCGAACAGCGCGCCGTCGTTGGTGACGGTGGTCAGACGGGGTTTGGCCAGCGACGCGTAGGGCACGTCGTCCATGCCGGTAACGGACACATCGCCCGGCACGTCCAGCCCATGATCGTTCAGCGCGCTGACCACGCCGAAGGCGATCAGGTCGTTGGCGCAGCAGATGGCGGTCGGCAGCGGGTTGCGCGCAAGAAAGCGTAGCCCGGCGCGGTAACCGTCCTCCTGCGAGAAGCCGGTCTCGAAGATGGAATCCGCCGCCAGCGGCAAATCCATCTTCCGCATCTGGCGCTCGAAGCCCTCGCGCCGCCCGGTCGCGATGCCCGACGACGGGCGGCCGCCCGCGAACACGATGTCCCGGTGCCCAAGCCCCGCAAGGTACTCCACCGCCAGGTTGGTGCCGCCGGTTTTATGGACGGTCACCAGGTCGAAGGCCGCCGGGATGTCGTAGGAACTCAAGCCCACCGCCGCCAGTTTGTGCTCCCGAACCAGCGGCGCGACATGCGCGCAGGAGTTGATCGACGCCACCATGATGCCCGCCGCGTACATCTGCGCCGCGAACAGCACGCCCTCCGCCTCTTTCGCTTCCCGCTCCTCCGAGTCCAATAAAACAAGGCCAAAACCATGCAATTGCGCGAGGCGCTGCACCGTTTTTGCCATCTTTGAATAAAACGGGTTGCAAATGTCGGGAACGATCAAAACGATCAGGCTGCTCTTCAGGCTTTTCAGGCCCCGCGCCATGATGCTGGGCGCGTAGCCGGTTTCGCGGATCGCGTCTTCGATGCGCGTGAGCGCGTCCGCCCCGACGTAGCCGGTCTTGTTGAGATACCGGGACACGGTCGTCGTCGACACGCCCGCCGCCCTGGCCACATCCCGGATCGTTGCGCGATGACTCATCTGTTTCGCCCTCCGTCGGGATCGGTCAATGATATTGCGGAATGTGGTAACGTTACCTCATTGGATGCTTCACTATACCACAGCGCCCATTCCGGTGTCAACAGCCATAAAACCGGCTTTTGAAGTTTTTTACAGTTTTGCCCGTACCGTGCGCCCCGCATCAAAAAACCGGTTCCCGCGAAATCAATCCGCGATAACCGGTTGAAAAGCAGACTGGGTGTGCGGATCAAACCGCGTTTTCCGCCTCGGCGGGGGGCGCGGAAACCATGTTCCGGATCCAGACGCCCTTTTTGACGAGAACCACGCCGATCGCGCTTTTGATCAGTTCGATGCCCTGGCTGATGGGATACAACGCAAGGATCGGGAGCCCCGTGCCGTACGCCAGGAACGCCGCGAACGGGATCGCGATGATCCATGAGAACGCGCTGTCAAACAGGAACGTAATCATCACCGATCCGCCCGACCGGAGCGTGAAATAGCTGCAGTGGGTGATCGCGTTGATCGGCATCATGCAGGCAGCGGTCAGGATGAACAGCGAGGCCAGTCTGTAAACCTCGTCGGTGGTCGGATACATATGGGGCAGCACCGGCGAGAGTATGGCGAGGATCCCCCCGACCACAACGCAGGAGGAAAAATTGAAAAACATCAGCTTCCACGCATCGCCCCGGGCGCGCGCCAGCTCGTTCGCGCCCAGCGCCTGGCCGACGATTACCGCCACGGCGTTGCCCATGGACATGAGTACGACATTGAACAGGTTTGTGATGGTGCCCGCGATGTTGAGCCCCGCCAGCACCACGAGGCCCCGGACCGAGTAAATCTGCATCAGAACCGTCACACCCGCCGACCACAGCGTCTCGTTGATCAGCAGCGGCGCACCCTTTTGCATCACCTGTTTAAAAAGCGCGGCGGGTACGTGCAGCGTCCGGTACACACCCTTCAGAAACGAGAAGGCGGGCTGCCGGTACACGGCAGCCACCATAATGCCAAGCTCCACAAACCGGGAAATAACCGTCGCGATCGCCGCGCCGGCAACGCCGAGTCTGGGAAAACCGAGGTTTCCATAGATCAGTATCCAGTTTCCGACGAGATTCGTCAGCACCGCCGCGATGCTCGCCCACATCGGCAGGACCGATTCCCCGGTCTCCCGGAGCGTGCCCGAATAGCACTGAGCCAGCGCGAACGGGAGCAGCCCCGCCAGCATGATGACGAGGTATTCTTTCGCGCTTCCAAACACCGTCGCCGCCGCCGAGGCTTCGCCCTCGCCGGTGAGGAAGGCTCGGATCAGCGCTTCTCCCCAGCCGACGAACGCCACCATCGCGATCGCGAAGACCGTGAGCGTGATCCAGATTTTAATGCGAAACGTGTTCCGGAGACCCTCCATATCGCCCGCGCCGTAGAACTGCGCGCCGAAGATGCCAGGGCCGGACAGCCCGCCGAAGATGCACAGGTTGAACACGAAGATCAGCTGGTTGGCCACGGCGACGCCCGACATCTCATCCGTACCCACCTGCCCGACCATCAGGTTGTCCAAAAGGTTTACGATGTTCGAGATGCTGTTCTGAATGATGATCGGGATGACCAGCAGGACGACCGCCTTGTAAAACGCGCGGTCGCCGATGAAGGTGCGCCGGAAACGGGAACCGGTCAACATGGGAACCTCCTTTGCCGAATACCAATCCATCGCTGCGCGAGGTTGGATTTAGCGGCAGAGGTTTTATTATACCACGATGTCAACCACACTGGATACGTCTATTACGAAAATGTAACAGGTTGCCTGTCGCGTACCGAAATCGGTCGGTCCGAATCCGCGCCTGTAAATATTGCGTAATTTTCCAAACCCCCATTGACGGACAGGCCTCCGCGGCATACAATTTTAGTGAACTTATGTTCATTGAACTTTTGTTCAATCTAGTGTAATCGGGAGGGTACCATCATGGCGAAGAACGTCGCGATCATCGGCGCGGGGCTCGCGGGGCTGACCGCGGGCATCTGTCTTCAGAAGAAGGGCATTGCTACGGAAATCTTCGAGCTTGCGCCCTGGGCGGGGGGGCAGTGCACCGCGTGGGAGCGCGGCGGCTACCGGTTTGACGGCTGCGTCCACTGGATGGTGGGCACACGTCCGGGCGACCCGATCAACAAAATGTACCGGGAAGTGGGCGTCCTGGACGAGGCGACCGAAATTTACAACGCGCCATCCGTGCGCTTTGAGATCAAGGGCGAGACGGTGGATGTGCCGCTGACGTTCGACGCGTTCCGGGCGTTCCTGCTTGAACGCGCGGCGGGCGACGAGGCCGAGATTGAAAGAATTCTTCAGGATATCAAAATCATGACGCAATGCGAGATGCCGCTTGGCGCGCCGGAATCCCTTTCCGAGATGATCCGGTTCTTGACCAAAGGCCGCGGCTTCCTTTCGCTGACCCGCAAACACGGCAAAAAGACCGTGAAGGAATACCTTTCGAGGCTCAAGAGCGAACAGGTGCGCGAGATCTTCTACCACCTGATGCCACCGGAATACTCGGCGACCGGCCTCGTCATGATGCTGGGAACCCGCATGAGCGGGAACGCCGGGTATCCTCTGGGCGGCGCAAGCGAAATCATCCGGCGGATGGTGTCAAAATACGAGGCGCTGGGCGGGAAGCTGTACCTGAACACCCGCGTGGACGAAATCGCCGTCGACAACGGCGCGGCCAAGGGCATCCGCGCGAAGGGCGCGTTTTATCCGGCGGACTACGTCGTCGCCGCGTGCGACGCGCACGACGCGCTCTCCAGGATGCTGGGCGGGAAATTCCACCACCCGCAGCTGGACGGCTTGCTTCAGGACGGGCGGCTGTTCGACCCGCTGATCCTCGTATCCTTCGGGCTCGACCGACGCTTTGATATCCCTTACGCCGTGACCCTGGAATGCCCGGAGGGCATCCAAACCTCGCCCGATACGAAATCGTTCAACGTTGGCCTGCGCGCCTTTGATTTTGACCCCGCCGCCGCGCCCGAAGGGGGCAGCAGCGTGATGGCGATGATGGAAGCGCCGTTCGAATACTGGGCGAACCTGCGGAAGACCGACCTCGCCGCGTACCGCGCGGAAAAGCAGCGCCTCGCCGACGCCGTCGCAGGGGAACTTGAGAAGCGCACGCCGGGCTTTACAGCCGCCATCCGCGTGACCGACGTCGCCACCCCGGCCACCTACATCCGGCTCACCAACGTCTTTAAGGCATCGTTTGAGGGCTTCGCGCCGGTTCCGCCGACGATCACGCTGAACATCGATCGAAAGGTTCCGGGGCTTGCGCGCTTCATGTTGTCCGGGCAGTGGACGACCGTGGGCGGCGGCATCTGCTCCGCCGTGGCGGACGGCATGGCCGCGGCCAGAAAAATCGCAAAGGAACTTCGATAAATGGGAAACAAACGGGAATCGCAGCGCGAAACGCGCCGACAACAGATTTTGGAATGCGCGCTGGACATGATCAATACCATCGGCTTTCCGGCGATGACGATCCGGGGCATCGCGGAAAAGCTGAACATCTCGACCGGACTGTTTTTCAACTACTTTGAGACGAAGGAACAGGTGTATGAGGAGCTCGTCCGGATCGGCCTCTCCGGCCCCGAAGGGGTATTACGCCTGAACGCGGACGGGGTTCAGCCGATCGAGCTGTTTGAACAGATGGCCGGACAGGTTCTTGACAGCCTGCGGCGGGACGCCTTCACCGGCAAGATGTTCCTCCTGATGACCCATGCGATGCGCACCCAGAGTGTGCCGGACGGCGTAAAGAAGCTGCTCGAAAGCTTCGACACCGTGACGCCGCTGATCGGGGTCGTCCTGAAGGGGCAGGCGCTCGGCCAGATCAAAGCGGGCGACCCGGCCGCGCTGCTGATCGCCTTCTGGGGCGCGATCCAGGGGATCGCTGAAACATGCGCGACGATCCCCGGCGCGCCGCTGCCCGAAAGCGGCTGGATCGTGGACATCATCCGGGCGCACGCGAAAGCGTAGCGCCTCACGAAACCCACTTTCTTTGAGACAAATGCAGCCGCCCAGCGAAGCGCTGGGCGGCCAAATTGTTCACTGTCTTATCAGGCGTTCTCGGTGCCGTCGAACACCACGGCCACCTTGCCGCACTGGCCGCTGGCCATCAGCGCGTACGCCTTGTCCGCGTCCGCCAGTTTGAAGCGGTGGGTGATCAGATCCTCCGGATGGATGTTCCAGCGCACCAGCCGCTCGACCAGATCCTCCATCCGGGCGAGGCTGGTGACCCAGGAGCCGTAGATGGTCTTCTGGTCGTGGATGATGTCGGGGCTGGGGTTGAACTGGACGGTGCCACCCTCGCCGACGAACGCGATCTTGCCCCACTGACGGGCCGCGCGGATCGCGAGCTGACGCCCCGCGTCCGCCGCCGACGCGTCAAACGCGCGCTCGACGCCCTTGCCGCCGGTCGCGGCCTTGATCTTCGCCAGCGTGTCCGGGCCGGGCTTGAACACTTCGTCCACAAGGTTGAGTTTCTTCGCGAGCGCGATGCGCTCGTCGCTCATCTCCACGCCGATCAGCTTGGTCGCGCCCAGCGCCTTGCAGAGCATCAGGGTCGCGAGGCCCACCGGGCCAAGACCCACCACCAGCACCGCGTCGTTGCCGGAGACCCCGACCTTCTCGATTGCCTCATACACCGTGCCAAAGCCGCAGGCCACCTGCGCGCCGTCGCAATAGGTTAGCTCATCGGGGAGCGCCACCAGGTCGCGCTCGTCGCACAGCATGTACTCGGCCATGCCGCCGTCCCGCTGCCAGCCGTAGGCCGCGCGGTGGGGGCTGGAGCAGGAGATCTGGTAGCCCATCCGGCAGTCGTGGCACACGCCGCAGCCGTGGATGTGGTACACGATCACGCGGTCGCCCTTCTTGAACCGAACGAGGCCGGGGCCTTCTTCCACGATCTGGCCGCAAGGCTCGTGGCCCGCGATCATGCCGTCGATGTATCCTTCGGCGCCTTTTCCGGTGTGCTCGCGGTAGATCGCGCGGATGTCTGATCCACAGATCGTCGAGGCCATCGTCTTCACCAGCACCTGGCCGTGACCCGGCTTCGGGATGTCGAACTGCCCCAACTTCACCGTGCTGTCACCCGGAAGCATCGCGCCAAGCATCTTGCCGTCCATTGAAAACCCTCCCGTAGTTTTATATGGTATACCCGTTCCATCCGGGGATGGTGCCGTCCACGTCCCACAGGTCAAGCCAGTCGTTCGCGCCCTGCCACAAAAACACCTGCCCCTTGATCAGGCGGCAGTTGCGCTCCACCGAGCGCATCGCTTCCATTTCGGCGGGGGTCAGGGGGTCTACCGTGATCGCCTTGATGTTTGAAAGCGCGTTTTTGCGTTTGGTGGTGAACGGAATGGGAACCTGCCCGCGCTGGGACGCCCACTTCAGGCACACTTCCACCGGGTGGACGCCGTGCGCCTCGGCGATCTGACGGACAACCGGCATTTCGGTATCGACGAGGTCGTCCGGCGTGCGGTCGCGCTCCGGGCGTCCGGGCGAGCCGATCGGGCTGTAGCCGACGGGCTGGATGCCGTTGTCAAGGCAATACTGGTACAGTTCTCCCTGCTGGAGCGTCGGGTGCAGTTCCATCTCGTTGACGGCGGGTTTGATCCGCGCGTCGCGGAGGATCAGCTTCAGTTTCGGAATCGTCACGTTGGAGGTGGCGATGTGCCGAACCAGCCCCATGTCCACCAGCTTCTCCATCGCGCGCCAGGTTTCCATGAATTCCTCGTGGATGTAGGGGCGGGATTCGGGGTTGCGCGCGTCGCCGTCGCAGCCCGGCGCGTGGTAGTTGGGGAACGGCCAGTGCACCATGTAGCAGTCGAGGTAGGAAACCTGAAGTTCCGCGATCGACTTCTTGCAGGATTCGATCACGTCCTCCGGCTTGTGCTTATCGTTCCAGAGCTTCGAGAGGATGAAGAGTTCTTCCCTCGGAAGCCCCGCGTCCATCGCTTCTTTCAAGACTTCGCCCACCTCGCGCTCGTTGCCGTAGCACGCGGCGCAGTCGATGTAGCGGTAACCGATGGTCAGCGCGTCCCGAACCACACCCGCGACCAGTTCCGGCGAGGCGTGATCCGACCCGAACGTCCCAAGGCCGATGCCGGGCATCTTCGCGCCCGTATAGAGTGTTTTAACCGGTACCCTGCCCGGATCGACCGCGTCCGGGGCCAGTTCAAACGGTTTCATAAACCAACCTCTTTCATGGAATCTTTCGCGCTTTCAAGCGCGATTATACCATAATGCGCCAGAACGCACAAGCAAAACGCCCCTGCGCAATGCGCAGGGGCGTTTGGAATTTGGTTGGATTTATTCCGCGGCGAGTTTCTTGTAGTTCTCCAGGCGCTCGGCGGCGTCCTTCTCGGCTTCCACGAACAGCTTCTCGGCGGCTTCGGGGAACTGGCGCATCAGCGACGCGTAGCGGTTCTCGCCCTTGATGAAGTCCTGATAGCTGCCGGTGGGCGCCTTGGAGTCGATGGTGAGCTTGGGCGAGCCCTCCGGGTTGAAGCGGTACATCGGCCAGTAGCCTGCGGTGACCGCCTTCTTGATCTCCGCCTGCACGTTGTTCATCTTGATGCCGTGGTTGATGCAGGGCGCGTAGGCGATGATCAGCGACGGGCCGTGGTAGGCTTCGGCTTCGTGCATGGCCTTGATGAGCTGGTTCATGTCCGCGCCCATCGCAACCTGCGCCACGTACACATAGCCGTAGCTCATGGCCATCATGCCCAGGTCCTTCTTGCGGGTGCGCTTGCCGGCGGCGGCGAACTTCGCGACCGCGCCGGTCGGCGAGGACTTGGAGGCCTGTCCGCCGGTGTTGGAGTACACCTCGGTGTCCAGAACCAGGATGTTGACGTCCATGTTCTGGGCGATCACGTGATCCAGTCCGCCGTAGCCGATGTCGTAGGCCCAGCCGTCGCCGCCGATGATCCAGACGGACTTCTTGACCAGCTGGTCGGCCTCTTTGATGACCTCACGCGCGAGCGTGCACGCCTCGCAGGGGCAGACCTTACCGTTCGCAAGCCATTCCTTCTCCCACTCTGTGCCGGTAAGATCGACATCCACGCCGTCCTTGCAGGCGGCGAGCAGCCGCTCGCCCGCGAGCTTGGAGCCTTCGCCGTCGTCCATCTTCTCAAGCCATTCCGCGCCCGCGGCCTTGATGGCTTCCTCGGCGTACTCGACCGCGATCAGCTTCCTCACGGTCTCCGCGAGGCGCTCGCGGCGCTGGACGCTGGCGAGGTTCATGCCGAAGCCGAACTCCGCGTTGTCCTCAAACAGGCTGTTCGCCCAGGCGGGGCCGCAGCCCGCGTCGTTCGTGGTGTAGGGGCAGGTGGGCGCGGAGCCGCCGTAGATCGACGAGCAGCCGGTGGCGTTGGCCACGACCATGCGGTCGCCGAAGAGCTGTGTAACCAGCTTGACGTAGGGGGTCTCGCCGCAGCCCGCGCACGCGCCGGAGAACTCAAAGAGCGGCTTCTTGAACTGCGAGCCCTTGATGGAGCGGGTGTTCAGCTGGCCTTTGAATTCCGGCAGCTTGGTCGCGAACTCCCAGTTCGCTTCCTGAACCATCTGGCTCTCCAGCGGCTTCATGACGAGCGCCTTCTCCTTCGCGGGACAGACGTTGGCGCAGTTTTCGCAGCCGGTGCAGTCCATCGGGGAGATCTGGATGCGGTACTGATAGCCCTCGAACTCCTTGCCAATGGGCTTCTTGGTTTTGAAGGTTTCCGGCGCGTTCTTCATGTCTTCTTCGGAGACGAGCATCGGGCGGATGACCGCGTGCGGGCAGACCAGCGCGCACTGGCCGCACTGAATGCAGTTGTCGATCTGCCACTCCGGCACGTTGACCGCGATGCCGCGCTTTTCAAACTTGGTGGTGCCGGTGGGCACGACGCCGTCGGGCGAGAACGCGCTGACGGGCAGCTTGGTGCCTTCCTGTACCAGAATGGGCAGCACGACGTTGTCAAAGTATTCGTTGGCCTCGACCTTGACGGGCGTCGCGCCGGTGGTGGCGTTCGCCCAGGACGCGGGCACGGGGATCTCCTTCAGGCCGGAGATCGCGATGTCGATGGCGTCCATGTTCTGCTTGACGACGGCTTCGCCCTTTTTGCCGTAGCTCTTCTTGACGTACTCCTTCATGTACTTGTCGGCGTCGGCGTAGGGGATGACGTCGGCGAGCTTGAAGAACGCCGCCTGCATGATCGTGTTGATGCGGCCGCCCATGCCGGTCTGCTGTGCGAGCGCGACGGCGTCCACGGTATAGAACCGGGCCTTCTTGCGGGCGAGGGCGCGCTTCATCGCGGCGGGCAGCTTCTCGTCCATCTCTTCGGCGGACCAGGGGCTGTTGAGCAGGAACACGCCGCCCTGCTTCAGCGGGGAGACCATGTCATAGCTGGTGACGTAGGCGGGCTTGTGGCAGGCGATGAAGTCCGCGGAGTCGATCAGGTACGTGGACTTGATCGGCTTCTTGCCAAAGCGCAGGTGGCTGATCGTGATGCCGCCCGACTTCTTGGAGTCGTAGGCGAAATAGGCCTGCGCGAAGAGGTCGGTATGGTCGCCGATGATCTTGATGGAGTTCTTGTTGGCGCCGACGGTGCCGTCCGAGCCGAAGCCGAAGAACATGCAGCTCTTCGCGCCTTCCGCGCTGGCGTCGATCGTCTCGCCCAGTTCCAGGCTGGTGTTCGAGACGTCGTCCACAATGCCCACGGTGAAGTGGTTCTTGGGCGCGGCGGCGGCCAGGTTGTCGTATACGGCCTTGACCATCGTCGGGTTGAATTCCTTGGAGCCGAGGCCGTAGCGGCCGCCGACCACCAGGATGTCCGAACGACCGGCTTCCGCGAGCGCGGAGCGGACGTCCAGGTACAGCGGCTCGCCCAGGGAGCCGGACTCCTTGGTGCGGTCGAGCACGGCGATCTTCTTGCAGCTCGCGGGGATCGCGGCCAGGAAGTGCTTCATCGAGAACGGGCGGTACAGGTGCACCTTGATCAGGCCGACCTTCTCGCCGCGCTTTCCGAGGTAATCGACGGTCTCCTCGATCGC
Source organism: uncultured Oscillospiraceae bacterium (assembly GCA_964575255.1). Taxonomy (GTDB): domain Bacteria; phylum Bacillota; class Clostridia; order Christensenellales; family Aristaeellaceae; genus JAEZHK01. Next base: position 24,514 of record CAZNPZ010000013.1, on the reverse strand, counting down.
TTCGCAGCTGGAACCCATCGCGATGATCACGCGGTCGGCGTCCGGCGCGCCGTAGTAGTCAAACAGCTTGTACGCGCGGCCGGTCAGGTTCTTGACCTCAGCCATCACGGCTTCGACGATGGCCGGGGTGGCCTCGTAGAAGTTGTTGGCGGCTTCGCGGCCCTGGAAGTAGATGTCCGGGTTCTGCGCGGTGCCCGACTGATGCGGATGGTTCGGGTTCATATTCCGGTCGCGGAACGCGCGGATGGCGTCCTCGTCGAGGAGCGTCTTCATTTCTTCATAGTCGATGCCGTCGATCTTCTGCACTTCGTGGCTGGTGCGGAAGCCGTCAAAGAAGTGGAGGAACGGCACGCGGGCTTTGAGGGTCGCGAGGTGCGCGACCAGCGCCATGTCCATCGCTTCCTGCACGGAGTTGGAAGCGAGCATCGCGAACCCGGTCTGGCGGCAGGCCATGACGTCGGAATGATCGCCGAAGATCGAAAGCGCGTGGTACGCGAGCGCGCGGGCGGAGACGTGGAACACGCACGGCAGCAGTTCGCCCGCGATCTTGTACATGTTGGGGATCATCAGAAGGAGGCCCTGGGACGCGGTGAACGTGGTGGTCAGCGCGCCGCCCGTCAGGGAGCCGTGCACGGCGCCCGCCGCACCCGCTTCGGACTGCATCTCGGCAATGCGCAGCGTCTGCCCGAACAGGTTCTTCCGGCCGTTCGCCGCCCACTCGTCGGCGACTTCCGCCATCGTGGAGGAAGGCGTGATGGGGTAGATCGCGGCCACGTCGCTGAACGCATATGCGACATGGCTGACGGCGGTGTTGCCATCGATGGTCATTTTGGTAGCCAAGTGGAATGCCCCCTTTGTCCTCTAGGAAAATTTGGAAAACAGCGAAATGCTGTCAACCCTCAACAGACCTATTATAGGAAAAAAGCCCATCGAAGTCAAGGTTTGCCACGCGAACGCGCGTTTTTGTGGAGGTTAAAATTCACAAACCGGCCCGGCGCGACAGGTTCCGCGCCATAACGCAGTTCAATACGGTATCAGGTCGACAGCGTGCATGCGTCCTGCCCGAACAGCGCGCAAAGCCCCGCCGCGTTGAAGTCGTCCCCCACCCAGAGGTTCCGGGGCGCGTTCTCCTCCCGCCCCTCGTCTTTCAGGTGGAACACCACCGGGATCAGGCCGGGCGTGGGCATCAGCAGCATCGCCGCCTTCTCCCGGTCGCCGCGGCAGGGGATCGAAAGGCGCAGCCTGCGCCGGTCGGGCCGGTCGTCGCTTTCGCGGAAACTGATCTCCTCGCGAATGGACGGCGGCAGCTCGTCCATGCCCCCCGGCGCGTCCCGGCGCGCGTTCACGCCGCTTCCGCCGGGTCCGTTCGAGGCGTTCCCGTTCGCGCCGCTAACGTACTTCCCGCCGCTGTTTGAACCGTTTCGGACTCCCCCGCTGCCGTTCGCGCCAGCGTTTCCGTTATTACCGTTCCAGCCGCCGTATCCGCCGCGCCCGTGCTCGCTCCTTCCGGTGTCGCCGTGGCGGAGCGGGCGCACTTCCTCCGGGATCAGCTTGGGCGATTCCTCCTCGCGGACGGACAGCCGCCCGCGCAAAACCACCAGCGTCTCCGGCTCCAGCATCGTCTGGTATTTCTCGTACACCCGCGGGAAGATCAGCGCCTCTGTCGCGCCGCGCAGATCTTCCAACTGGACAAACGCCATCATGCCGCCACTTTTGGTGGCCTTCAGCCGCTTCTCCGAGATCATGCCCGCCATCTCGACCACCGCCCCGTCGTGGGACAGCCCGCCGTCCGGCTCGTCCAGAAAGCGGGCGAGCGCGGCGTGGTCGGTCGGAAAGCGGGACAGCTCCTCCTTATATTCGTCCAAAGGATGCCCGGAGATGTATACGCCGGTCATTTCGCGTTCCATCGCGAGCCGCTCGCGCGGGCTCTCCGGCGGGTGGGGCGGCAATGGCGGCGTAGGTAGCTTTTCCGCGCCGCCGAACAGCGACACCTGCCCGTCCGACATGTTTTTCCGCTTCCTGGCCGCGCCTTCGACGGCCTTCTCCACCGCGCCCAGCTTCTGCGTGCGATAGCCCGGCAGGCTGTCGAGCGCGCCCGCCATCACGAGGCTCTCCACCGCTTTTTTGTTGACCGCGTCTGAGCACGCGCGGTCAATGAAGTCGTAAAGGTCGGTATAGGGCGTTTCGCGGGACGCGATAATTGCCGCCACCGCGCCGCGCCCGACGTTTTTGACCGCATTCAGCCCGAAGCGGATCGCGCGCGGCTGGCTTCGATCCACGGAAAAGCCGTCCGAAGACAGGTTCACGTCGGGCGGCAGCACGCGGATGCCAAGAGACCGGCAGGTGCCGATGTAGAACGCGACTTTGTCCGTGTTGCCGGTGACCGAGTTCATGATCGCCGCCATGAACTCCACCGGGTGGTGCGCCTTCAGCCACGCGGTCTGGACGGCCACCACGCCGTAGGCCGCCGCGTGGGACTTGTTGAACGCGTAGGACGCGAACGCGGTCATCTCCTCAAACAAACGCTCCGCGACGGCCTCCGGAACGCCCCTTCTGACCGCGCCCTCCACCTCGATCGATCCGTCCGGCGCGAGCTTGCCGTGGATGAAGTATTCCTTTTCCTTCGCCATCACGTCGTGCTTTTTCTTCGACATCGCGCGGCGCACGAGGTCGCTTCGGCCATAGGAATAGCCCGCCAGCTCCCGCACGATCTGCATGACCTGCTCCTGATACACCATGCAGCCGTAGGTGACGTCGAGAATCGGCCGAAGCATCGGGTGCTCGTAGCGTACCGAGGCGGGGTTCTGCTTCCCTTGGATGTAGCGCGGGATGGACTCCATCGGCCCCGGCCGGTACAGCGAGATCGCGGCGATGATGTCCTCGAAGTTCTCCGGCTTCATATTCATCAGGAACGACCGCATGCCGCCCGACTCCAGCTGGAAGATGCCGTCGGTGTCCCCGGCGGAGATCATCCGGTAGACCGCGGGGTCGTCTAGGGGTATATCCTCCGGGCGCATGTCCGGCCCGCCGCCCTCTTTCACCATCTTCAGGCTGTCGCCGATCACCGTCAGCGTACGCAGACCCAGAAAGTCCATCTTGAGAAGCCCCAGCGCCTCCAGGGTTCCCATCGGGTACTGGGTGGTGACCACCTCGTCGTTGGTCTGCAGCGGCACATACTCGTACACGGGTTTTGCCGTGATCAGTACGCCCGCCGCGTGGGTGGACGCGTGGCGCGGCATGCCCTCCAGCTTCTTCGCGGTGTCGATCAGCTTTCTCACCAGTTCGTCGCCGTCGTAGGCGGCGCGAAGCTGCGGGTTCAGGTTCAGCGCCTTTTCAAGCGTCATGTCCAGCGCGAACGGCACCATCTTCGCGACCTGGTCGGTCTGCTGGTAGCTGACGCCCAGCACCCGCCCGACGTCCCGGATCACCGCGCGCGCGGCCATCGTGCCGAAGGTGATGATCTGCGCGACGTGGTCGTGCCCGTAGCGGCGCGCGACGTATTCGATCACCTCGCCGCGCCGCTCGTAGTCAAAGTCGATGTCCAGGTCGGGCATCGAGACGCGCTCCGGGTTCAGAAACCGCTCGAACAGCAGGTTGTACTTGAGCGGGTCGACGCTGGTGATCGCGAGCGAGTACGCGACGATCGAGCCCGCGCCGCTGCCGCGGCCGGGGCCGACCAGTATGCCGTTGTCCCGCGCGTACTTGATGAAGTCCCAGACGATCAGGAAGTAATCGACATAGCCCATCTTCTCGATAACGCCCAGCTCGTATTCGAGCCGCTCACGCGCGTCCGGCCTGTCCCCGTAGCGCTCATGCAGCCCCTTCGCGCAGAGTTCCCGAAGCAGCGCCACCGCCTCCTGTCCCGCCTCCAGCGGGAAGCGCGGCAGGTGGGTGGAGGAAAAGTCGAAGTCCACGTGGCAGCGCTCGGCGATCCGCTGGGTGTTTTCAATCGCCTCCGGGAGGTTCGGGAAGAGCCGAAGCATCTCGTCCTCGCCCTTGACGTAGAGCTGGTCGGAGTCCATGCGCATGCGGTTTTCGTCGGCGAGAGTCTTTCCGGTCTGGATGCACATCAAAACTTCCTGCGCCTCGGCGTCGCCCGGCTCCAGATAGTGGCAGTCGTTTGTGGCGACGAGCGGCAGGTTCATCGACCTCGCGAGCTTTACGAGCCTTGGCAGCGTCTGCTTTTCCTCTGCGAGGCCGTGATCCTGAAGTTCAATGTAGAAATTCCCGTCGCCGAAGATCGACAGGTATTTTTCCACCATCTGGCGCGCGTCGTTCTCGCGCCCGTCGAGGAGAAGCTTCGGAATATCGCCCGACAGGCACGCGGACAGCGCGATCAGCCCACCGGAATATTTTGACAGGAGATCATAATCCACCCGCGGCTTGTAGTAGAAGCCGCGCGTGAAGCTCTCGCTCACAAGACGGATCAGGTTGTTGTAGCCCTCGTTGTTCTCGCACAAGAGCACCAAATGGCTGTATTCGCGCGCGGCGGACTGCTTTTCGTCCATGTCCGAACACACGTACACCTCGCAGCCGATCACCGGATGAATGCCGCGCTTCTTCGCCTCTTTATAAAAATCGACAACGCCGTACATCACGCCGTGGTCGGTGACGGCGCACGCCGTCTGACCCAAAGCCTGAAGCCGATCCATCAGCCGGTCGATCCGGCACGCGCCGTCGAGGAGGCTATACTGCGTATGCAGGTGCAGATGCGCGAACATGTCCGTCCTCCAATGAGAAATTCACCACCTTTCATTATAGCATCTTCTGGTTTTTAACGCAAACCACCGCGCAGACCCGTAAAAAAGGTTCTATACTATACTGGCGTTATTTTGACTTGGCGGGAGGTTCCTCCGATGTGATGAGTCCGGCCCGGAAAAGCCCAATAATCAACACATCAGGAGGATGGAAATCATGGAGCACCCCGAATTGAAATCGGAGGTCGCGCGTAGGCGCACCTTCGCGATCATCTCCCACCCCGACGCGGGCAAGACGACCTTGACGGAGAAACTGCTATTGTACGGCGGCGCGATCCGGCAGGCGGGCTCGGTCAAGGCGCGCAAGGCCGCGCGCCACGCGACCAGCGACTGGATGGAGATCGAGAAGCAGCGCGGCATCTCGGTGACGTCGAGCGCCATGCAGTTCGACTTTGACGGCTACCGCATCAATATCCTCGACACCCCCGGCCACCAGGACTTCTCCGAGGACACCTACCGAACCTTGATCGCGGCGGACTCGGCGGTCATGCTGATCGACTGCGCGAAGGGCGTCGAGGAGCAGACGGTGAAGCTGTTCAAGGTCTGCCGCCTGCGCCAGATTCCGATCTTCACCTTCGTCAACAAGCTCGACCGCGCCGGTAAGGACCCATTCGAGCTGATGGAGGAACTGGAGCAGGTGCTGGGCATCCGCTCCTGCCCGGTCAACTGGCCCATCGGCGTGCACGGCGACTTCAAGGGCGTGTACCAGCGGGACAACCGGGAGGTGCTTTTGTCCCGCGGCGGCGACCACGGGCAGGGGAGAGCCGAGGAAATCCGGCTTGCGCTGGACGACCCGAAACTGCCATTGGCGCTGGGTCAGAGCTACTTCGAAAAGCTGCTGGAAGACGTGGAACTGCTGGACGTGGCGGGCGACCCGTTCGATCTTGAGAAAATCCTGTCCGGCCAGCTTACGCCGATGTTCTTCGGTTCGGCGTACAACAACTTCGGCGTGGAGCCGTTCCTGACGCGCTTCCTCTCCTACACGCGTTCTCCGTCCGCGAGGGAAAGCGACATCGGCGCAATCCCGCCGGACGAGGCGCGCTTCACCGGCTTCATCTTCAAGATTCAGGCCAACATGAACCCCGCGCACCGGGACCGGCTGGCGTTCATGCGCATCTGCTCGGGCGTGTTTGAGAAGGGCATGACGGTGTGGCACTCCGGCTCCGGGAAAGAGATCAAGCTGGCGCAGCCGCAGCAGTTCATGGCGCAGGAACACGAGTCGGTGGAGGTCGCCTACGCGGGCGATATCATCGGCCTCTTCGACCCCGGCATCTTCCGCCTGGGCGACACATTGTCCGAGGGATCGCAGGTGACCTACTCCGGCATCCCGCTGTTCGCGCCGGAATTCTTCTGTCGGATCAGCCCGGTGGACTCGATGAAGCGCAAGCAGTTCGCAAAAGGCGTGTCCCAGCTTTCGCAGGAGGGCGCGATTCAGACCTTCAAGCGCCCGGATATCGGCCGGGAGGAGATCATCGCGGGCGTCGTGGGCGTGCTCCAGATGGACGTTCTCGAATACCGCCTGAAGAACGAGTATGGCGTCGAACTCACCCGCGAGACGCTGCCGTTCCGCTTCGTGCGCTGGGTCGAGAAGACGCCAAAGCCGCTGGATCGCCTGCGCCTCACCTCCACCACCGCCCGCGCCATCGATCGCGGCGGGCGCGACGTGCTGATGTTTGAAAACGAGTGGTCGATCCGGCTCGCGACCGAGAACAACGAAGGGCTTGTGCTCAAAGAAACCGCCGACCGATTCACTGCGGACGTACTGGAATAAAGGGGTAATCACACTTGAGAATTGTCAGAGAAGACCTTCGGAATATCGCCATCATCGCCCACGTCGACCACGGCAAGACCACGCTGGTGGACGAAATGCTCAAGCAGGGCGGCGTCTACCGCAAAAACCAGCAGGTGGCGGAGCGCGTGATGGACTCGAACGACCTTGAGCGCGAGCGCGGCATCACGATCCTCGCCAAGAACACCGCCGTGCACTACGAAGGCGTCAAGATCAACATCGTGGACACGCCCGGCCACGCCGACTTCTCCGGCGAGGTGGAGCGGGTGCTCAAAATGGTGGATGGCGTACTCCTCCTCGTCGATTCCTTCGAGGGGCCGATGCCGCAGACCCGGTTCGTCACCAAAAAGGCGCTGGAACTGAACCTGCCGGTGATCGTGGTGGTCAACAAGATCGACCGGCCCGACGCCCGCTGCGCCGACGTTGTGGACGAGACGCTCGAGCTGCTCCTCGAACTGGACGCGTCCAACGAGCAGCTGGACAGCCCGGTCGTGTTCGCCTCTGGGCGGGACGGCACCGCGAGCCTCGACTTCAATCAGCCCGGCGAAGACTTGCGCCCGCTGTTTGACATGATCCTCTCCCATGTGCCCGCGCCCCAGGGCGACCCGGAGGAATCCCTGCAGTTACTCATCTCCACGATCGACTACAACGACTATCTGGGCCGCGTGGGCGTGGGGCGCGTCGAGCGCGGCGTGCTCCGCCAGTCCCAAATGGCCGTGCGCTGCACGTTCGGCTCCGACGAGGTGAGCGCGCAGACGCGCATCGGCGGGCTGTTCCAGTTCGACGGGCTGAAACGCGTGCCCTGCGAGGAAGCCAGGGTCGGCGACATCGTGGCCGTAAGCGGGTTTGACGAACTGTCGATCGGCGACACGATCTGCATGCCGGGCTTTGCCGAGCCGCTGCCGTTCCTGAAAATTTCCGAGCCGACGGTCTCGATGAACTTCGTCGTCAACGACAGCCCGTTCGCGGGCACCGAGGGCCAGTACGTGACCTCGCGCCACCTGCGCGCGCGCCTGTTCAAGGAAATGCAGACCGACGTATCGCTTCGCGTTGAAGATACCGAGACGACCGACGCGTTCCGCGTGTCGGGCCGCGGCGAATTGCACCTGTCGATCCTGATCGAGACGATGCGCCGCCAGGGCTATGAGTTCCAGGTGACGAAGCCGCACGTGCTCTACAAAGAGATCGACGGGGTGCTCAACGAGCCGATGGAACTGCTCGTGTGCGACGTGCCCGCCGAGTATGTCGGCGCGGTCATTGAAAAGCTGGGACGAAGGAAGGGCACGCTGCTATCCATGCACGGCGCGGAGCGCACCCGGATGGAATTCACCATTCCCTCCCGCGGGCTGTTCGGCTACCGGCCCGAATTTCTGACCGACACGCGCGGCGAGGGCGTGATGAGCGCCGTGTTTGACGGCTATGAGCCCTACAAGGGGGACATCCCGACCCGCGCGTCCGGTTCGCTCGTCGCGTTTGAGACCGGCGAGACCACCAGCTACGCGCTGTTCTACATTCAGGAGCGCGGCGACCTGTTCGTCTTTCCCGGCACCAAGGTGTATTCCGGCATGGTGGTCGGCCGGAACGCGCGGCCCGGCGACATCGACGTCAACGTCTGCAAGAAAAAGCACCTGACCTCCATCCGCAACTCCGCCGGCGCCGAGGAAGCGCTCAAGATCACCGGCGTGCGCATCCTGACCTTGGAAGAGGCGCTCGAGTTCATTGACGACGACGAGCTGGTCGAAATCACGCCCAAGTCCATCCGCATGCGCAAGCGCGAACTGAACGCCGAACAGCGCAAGAAGAATACCAGCCGGGGGAAGTGACGGGGGAAACGCTGCGGGGCGCTGCCCCGCACCCCGCCAGAGGGATTGAATCCCTCTGGACTCCCGCTCATAAAATGACCGCGCGTCGCGCGGTCATTTTGGAATAGAAATATGGTATACTCTTGCTGATCGTCATAATTCAGACCCGAAAATGGACGCGCCAGCGGACATTTTCCTTAAGTGAAGGGTCAAGGGGGATCATCCCCCTTGCGGGATTCCAAAGGGCGGTGCCCTTTGGCGTTCTCGCTGCTTCTCGATGCATCATAGACCCGAAAATGGACGCGCCAGCGGACATTTTCTTTAAGGGGGTCCAGCGGGAATCATTCCCCCTGGCAGGATTCCAAAGGACAGCGTCCTTTGGCGCACTCCCCCGGAAAGGAGCCACGCCATGCGCGTCAAGCGGCTGGCCGTCGAAAACTTCAGGCCGTATGAGAAAGCGCAATTGCAGCCCGCGCCGGGCGTGACGCTGCTCTACGGCGGCAACGCGCAGGGAAAGACCGCGCTGATTGAGGCGCTGTATTTATGCTGCACGGGCAGGTCGCACCGGACGACGCGGGACGCCGAGCTGGTGAAGACGGGCGAAATGTTCGCGCGCGTCGCGGTCGAGGCGGAGCGCGGGGACGGTCGGCACGACGTGGAGATTCTGCTCAGGCCGGGCGAGAAGAAGCGCCTCACCGTCGGCGGCAATGTGGCGACGCGGTCGGGCGACCTGATGGGTCACGTCACAGGCGTCCTGTTTTCGCCGGAAGACCTGCGCATGGTGAAGGACGGCCCGGCGGAGCGCCGCAGGTTCGTGGACATGGAGCTTTCGCAGATGCGCCCGGCGTACTACACCGCGCTGCAAAGGTACAACCGCGCGCTTTTACAACGGGGGACGCTCCTGAAAACCGGCGACCTGACGTGCCTGGACGCGTGGGACGAGCAGCTCGCAAAATCTGGCGCCGAGATCATGCGCAGTCGAATCTCGTTTGTCGAAAAGCTGTCCGGTATCGCAAGAGAGGTGCATGAAAGCATCTCCGGCGGCGAGGCGCTTCAGATCGAGTACCGCCCCGGCGCGAGGACGGAGCCGGACGCGGAAGCGATTCTCAGGTTGCTTCAGGACACGCGCGCGCTCGACCTGAGACGGATGACCACCTCCGTCGGCCCGCACCGGGATGACCTCGCGTTTTTTGTCGCGGGCGCGGACGCCCGCGCCTACGGCTCGCAGGGCCAGCAGCGCACGCTGGCGCTTTCGTTGAAATTGTCCGAGTTGGAAGTCATGCGGCTCGAAACCGGCGAATACCCGGTTCTGATGCTGGACGACGTGATGAGCGAGCTTGACCCCGACCGCAGGCGCTTCCTGCTCGAACGCCTGCATGGCGTCCAAACCCTGATCGCTTCCACAGACCCCACCGACCTCGCGGGCGCGAAGGTGGATCTTTCCGTCCGGGTTACGGCGGGAAAACTGGAAATATAACGAACAACCCGGCGCTTTCGCGCCGGGTTGAAGTCATCCATATTGACATGATAAGAATTTCAACCGCCCGCCTGCGGCACGGGCTGCCGCCGCGCGCACACGGCCAGCATGCCGCGGCCCACGTGGGCGGCGAGCGCGGGCCCGAGCGGCAAAATCTGTTCCGCGATCATCCCGGGGATGTCCCGGAACTCCTCCAAGAGTTTTTTGGCCTCCTGAAGCGCGCCGGAGTGGACGATCGCAAGCTCGTAATTCTTGCCGGAAACGAAGTCGGATATGATGCGCTTGACCGTCTGCACGGTTCGGCGCGCGCCGACGGCGGTGGCGCGGGCGTAGTACACGCCGTTCTCGTCGCAGCCGATGATCGGCTTGATGTTTAAGAGCTTGCCGACCATGCCCGCGACGCGGCCGATCCGCCCGCCCGCGATCAGGTATTCAAGGGAAGGCAGGTAGAACATGCAGTCGACATTCTCCCGCATGTTCGGGAGCGCCGCCTGGATTTCCTCAAAGGACGCGCCGGCTTTGAGCATTTCCACCGCGCCCATCACGATATAGCCAAGCCCCATTGAAAGAACCTTGGTATCAAAAACAAACGTCGTCAGTTCCTTCTGTCGCTGACAGGCCAGCCGCGCCATGTTGACCGTACCGGAGAGCGCGCTGGAAAGCATAATGAACAGGACGTGCGTAATGCCTGTCTCTTTGAATCGATCAAGCATCTCGTCCAGCTCGCCGGGGTTGGGGAGGGAGGTCTTCGCGGTTTCGCCATTTTCCATGCGGGAGAGCAGCTGCTCGGTGTCGATGTCGACGCCGGAGCGGTATTCGCCGTCGTCCAGGCGCACGACCAGCGGCAGTACGAAGAGGTTCTCGCACTGCTTGACGAAGGATTCCGGCAGGTCGCACCCGCTGTCGGTGACGATGGCGATCTTTTGCATCTGTTCAAAGCCTCCCAATCGGTTTAAGCCGTATTAGTATTGCATACAGGTACGTCCGCAACAAGTCGGCGTTGTTAAACTTTCGGTCATTCCAAATAAATCCTGAAACGAGCCGTTCAAGCATATGTTTTAGGCCGGAGGTGAGGCCATGTTGCGGATGATCGCGGGCATTGTGCCAAAAGTCAGGGATTGGGCGGAAGAATACGCGCCGGAGGTGGGGTTATGCTGCGCCTGATCGCGGGCATCGTGTTCGCGGCCATGCTTCTGATCAGCCCGGCGGAGGCGCTCAGCGCCGCGCGGCAGGCGATTGCGGTCTGGGCGGGGAGCTTCGTGCCGGCGCTTCTGCCGTTTTTCATCGTGACGCCCGCGCTCTCGTCGGACGAGGCGGCGCAGCTGTACGCGAAGGTGTTCGGCCGGGCATTCGAGTTTCTGTTCGGCTGCCCCGCGAGGCTCTCCGGCGCGGCGCTGATCGGGATGATGGCGGGCAGCCCCGCCGGGTCGATCGCGGCTGCGCGGCTTCGCGGAAGCGCGACCGACGCGGAGCTGACCAGGGGCGCGCTCCTCGCCTCCGGGGTCAGCCCCGGCTTTCTGATCAGCGCGGTGGGCGTGGCGATGCTGGGCGACGCGCACCTGGGCGTCATCCTCCTGCGCGCGCAGCTGGGCGCGCTGCTCCTGGGCGGGCTGATCCTCCGGCGCGCGTTTTCCGGCGGCGCGCCGTCAATACCGCGGCAGGTTTCGGAAACGCCCAGGGGCGACATCTTCCTGGGCGCGTCGCTCGCGATGCTGAGCGTGTGCGCGCACATGGTCGCGTTCGCGGCGGCGGCGCACGTCGTCGCGCAGGTATTGCCCAGCGGGTACGAGACGGGGGTGCTCGCGATGATGGAGGTGTCCGGCGGCTGCGCGGCGGTGTCGTCCCTGATGCTGTCCAGGGCGGTCCGCCTGATTCTGATCGCAATGTGCTGCGGGTTCGGCGGATTGGCGATCATGACGCAGAACCTGAGGCGGCTTTCGGGCGTCAAATGGCACTGGTATCTGTCGGGAAAGCTTTTGCACGGCGCGCTCTCGGCCGCCTTGTGCTGGGCGCAGATGGGGCTGCCTATCCCGGATGCCGTGCTGCCCGCCGCCGTCTGGCGGACGCCGGTCGCGCTCGCGTGCGCGCTGGTCATTTTGACCGCCGCGGGTGTTTTTTTCACAAAGCGCAGGTGGTATAATAAGCCTATCCAAAAAAAGGGGTGAGCGTATGTCGCTGTTAAACGTCCAGTGGTATTCGAGCGCGCTTTCGATGTGCACGCGGGTGAACCTGATCCTGCCGGAGCGGGTACGCAAAACAATGACCGATTTCGGCGTGAAGCGGGAAGGCCCGATCAAGGTTCTCTACCTCCTGCACGGCATGTCGGACGACGAATCCATCTGGTGCCGCCGGACCTCCATCGAGCGCTACGCCGCAGAATACAACCTGGCGGTCGTCATGCCCACCACCGGCCTTTTCTGGTACACGGATGTATCGGGCGGGCAGAAGTGGTTTACATACATCGCCGAGGAACTGCCGCGCCTGATCGAAGACAACTTCCCGCAGATCAGTCAAAGGCCGGAACACACCTTCGCGGCGGGGCTCTCGATGGGCGGCTACGGCGCGCTGAAGCTTGGCCTGCGCGGAAACGGGCGGTTCAGCCATGTGGCGTCGCTTTCGGGCGCATTGGACATCGCGCGCAGCCACGGCGATACTGGCGACCCGGCGACCGACGCCTACTTCAACGGAATCTTCGGCACCCCGGAGGAAGCGACCGCAACATTCAATGACCTTGTGACGGCGGCGGAGGAACTGGAGAAGGCGAAGCGCCCAAGCGTCTACCTGTGGTGCGGCACCGAGGATTTCCTCTACGATCACAACGTTCGGATGCGCGACCACCTGGCGAAGCTGGGCTACGCCCTCACCTACGAGGAATCCCCCGGCGATCATCAGTGGAAGTACTGGGACGAGAAGATTCAGCGCGTGCTGACGTGGCTTCCGCTGTAGAAGGAAAACGAAAAAATACAGTAAAAAAACGGCACTATCTATGATGTTTACAACATTTTGTCGGCTTGACATTTGGGCGGTTTCATGCTATTTTTACTTGTACTGATTCTTTAACACCAATGTGGACTATTCATGCTTCCAAAGCAGGGTGGGGTTTTCGATGCAGGGCAAGGAGCCGGAGCGAGGCGTAGCAGCGCTACGCCAGCGCGGAAGGCACACAATCCTGCGCGAAAAGATCCCCTCCGATGCAGCGTTACTGTTTGGAATGAGTACAACATTTGTCTGAAAGTCGTAAATCGAGGTGGGGTCATGGAGAACAACGGCGCAAACGAAATCCTTCTGCGCATGGAAGGCATCGAAAAGGTCTTCCCCGGCGTACACGCGCTGAACAACTGCCGCTTTGAACTGAGGCGCGGCGAGGTACATGCGCTGGTCGGCGAGAATGGCGCGGGCAAGTCGACCCTGATGAAGGTGCTGACCGGCATCTACAAGCGGGATGGCGGCACCATTCATTATAAAGGCCAGCTCATCAACCTGAATTCACCGGAGGAGGCGCAGGCCCTCGGCATCGGCATCATCCATCAGGAACTGAACCTGATGCCGCACCTGAGCGTTGCGGAAAACATCTTCATCGGCCGGGAGCCGATGACCGGGCCGTTCCTGAACAAGAAGAAAGCCAACGAGGACGCCCGGAAACTGCTCAAATCGCTGAACATTGAGATCGACCCGACGATCGCGTGCAACAAGCTATCGGTCGCCAAGCAGCAGATGGTCGAAATCGCGAAGGCGCTGTCGTTTGACAGCGAGCTGCTGGTGATGGACGAGCCCTCCGCCGCGCTGACCGAAAACGAGGTGCAGGAGCTGTTCCGCTTCATCCGCGATCTTCGCAGCCGCGGCCACGCGATCATCTACATCTCCCACCGGCTGGACGAGTTGCCGCAGATCACCGACCGCATCACCGTCATGCGCGACGGCCAGTACGTGGACACGGTCAATACAAAGGACGTCACCAAGGAGCAGATCATCGCGATGATGGTCGGCCGCGTGATCTTTGAAACGCCCAAGACCCGGAGCGAGGTGCCCGAAGGCGCGCCAGTCGTTCTGGAAGTCAAAAACCTGGTTGCCCAGAACGTCAAGAACGTCAGCTTCAAGCTGAGAAAGGGCGAGATCCTGGGGTTCGCGGGACTGATGGGCGCGGGGCGCACCGAGACCATGCGCGCGCTGTTCGGCGCGGACCCGAAGACCGGCGGGGAGATCTTCCTCAGCGGAAAGAAAGTGACCATCGAATCCCCGGTGGACGCGGTGGGCCACGGGATCGGCTACCTCAGCGAGGATCGTAAGGCGTTCGGCCTCGCGGTCGGGCTTTCGGTCGGCGAGAACAGCGTCATGGCGAACCTGGACAATTTCACCTCCGGCGGATTTGTCAAGCGCAAAAAAGTGAACGCGGTCACCAGGGAATACGTGGACAGGCTGTCCATCAAGACGCCCAGCATCCACCAGCTGGTCAAGAACCTGTCGGGCGGCAACCAGCAGAAGGTGGTCGTCGCCAAGTGGCTGATCCGCAACTGCGACATTCTGATCTTTGACGAACCCACACGCGGCATCGACGTGGGCGCGAAATCCGAGATTTATCACCTGATGGGCGAGCTCGCGAAGATGGGCAAGTCGATCATCATGATCAGCTCGGAACTGCCGGAGTTGCTTCGGATGAGCGACCGGCTGGTCGTGATGAGCGAAGGCCGCGCTACCGGGGAACTGGACATCGCCGAAGCCACGCAGGAAAAGATCATGACGCTCGCCACGATGGCGGCCAGTTAGGAGAGGGGTGCCCAACATGCAAAAGACTGAAACGAAATCCCCGGCGGCGGGCAGCAGGTTCGACCTACAGAAGCTGTTCGCGCCGATGGTCATGATCCTTCTGTACATCTTCTTCGCGATTTTCGGCACAAACTTCACCTCCGGCGAGACGCTGGCGAACATTCTGAGCGCCTCCTACTACATCGGCTTCATGGCGCTGGGCGTGACGTTCGTCATCATCACCGGCGGCATCGACCTGTCGCTGGGCACGACGCTGATCTGCGGCATGCTGATTGGCGGCATGGCGCAGGGCTGGGGCTGGAGCATCTGGGCATCTCTGGCGCTGGGCGTCGGCGTCGCAACATTCATCGGCCTTCTCAACGGCCTGATGATCGCCTACCTGAAGCTGCCCCCGTTCATCGCCACGCTGGGCACGCAGATGATGGGCATGGGCTTCGGCGCGATCATCACCAAAGTCACTACGATGCGCTATACCGATCAGGACTTCAAGCACGTGTTCTACAAGCTGGGCAACGAGGAGTCGCTGGGCATCTTCAAAGCCTTCCCGATCGGCATCGTGTGGCTTGTGGCGGTGTTCCTGATCGCGTGGGTGGTTTTGAACCGCACCAAGTTCGGCCGTTACACGTTCGCGATGGGCTCAAACTTTGAGGCGGCGCGCCTGTCCGGCATCAAGACCAAGTACTGGCTCACGCTGGTGTACACGCTGTGCGGCTTCTTCTGCGGCGTCGCGGGCGTATTCTTCTCGGCGGTGTATACCACCATCACTCCCTCCACCGGCAACGGCTATGAGCTGCTCGCGATCGCGGGCGTCGTCATCGGCGGCACCTCGATGTCGGGCGGCACGGGCTCCCTGACCGGCACGCTGATCGGCGTGTTCACGATGTCGATCCTCAAAACCGGCCTGATGTCGATGGGCCTGCAGGGCCAGTGGCAGACGTTCATGACCGGCGCGGTCGTCATCGGCGCGGTGCTCCTCGACCAGTACCGCGTGAACCGCAGCAACAAGGTGAAAAAGATCTAAGGATTCTGCGCGGCCCCAGGCCGCTGGAATAATATCAAAACGGGAGGAACTTTTCCATGAAGAAGGTTCTGGCATTGGTTCTGGCGCTCGCCCTCGTGTTCGCGATGACCGCGACGGCGTTGGCCGAATCGAAACCCTACATCGCGATCATCTCCAAGGGTTTCCAGCATCAGTTCTGGCAGACCGTCGCGCTGGGCGCGAAGGATGCCGCCGCCAAGTACAACGTGGACATCACCTTTGACGGCCCGCCGTCCGAGTCCGACATCTCGGTTCAGATCGACATGCTCAACGCCGCGCTGGCCAAGAACCCCAAGGCGCTGGCGCTGGCGGCTCTGGACACCGAGAGCGTAACCGAGCAGCTGCTCGCCGCCAAGGAAAAGGGCATCCCGGTGATCGGCTTTGACTCCGGCGTGCCGAACGCGCCCGAAGGCACCATCGTCACCACCGCCTCCACCAACAACGAGGTCGCCGGCGCGCTGGCTGCCGACCAGATGTTCGCCATCGAGTCCATCAAGGCTGCCGTCGCCGCCGCCACGCCCGAAGCGCCCATCACCATCGGCGCGATGAGCCAGGACGCGACCTCGGCTTCCGTCGTCGGCCGCACCACCGGCTTCCTCAACGAGATGTGGAAACTGGTCTCCGAAGTGAAGCCGGGCGAAGTCGCCATCACCGGCCACGACAAGTACAACAAGGCCTCCGAATCCGGCAAGGTCTCCGTTGAACTGAACATCCTGGTGCCCGCGACCACCGCAATCACCGACTGCCAGACCACCGCGCAGGGCCTGCTGCAGAAGAAGCCCATCGCCGTGTTCTGCTCCAACGAAGCGACCGTGGCCGGCATCCTCGCCGCCACCACCGACGGCCAGGACCTCGACCGCACCAATGGCGCCTATAAGGACGTCACCGTCATCGGCTTCGACGCCGGCAAGAACCAGAAGACCGCCGTCAAGAACGGCTGGTTCTATGGCTCCGTGACCCAGGATCCCTACATGATCGGCTACCTGTCCGTCGAACTGGCTGTGAAGGCCATCAACGGCGAAGCGATCGAGCCCATCGTTGACACCGGCTGCCAGTTCTACACCGCCGCCAACATGGACGATCCGAAGATCGCGCCGCTGCTCTACGACTAAAATCAACTGAAATCCGCTCGCATCTTTCAGTTGAGAGCGCCGGGAATCCGCTTAACGCGGCTTCCCGGCGCTTTTTGCGTGTCGCCTTTGTCGACACGCGCAAACGAAATTCGCTGCGCGTCTTTCGTTTGCATTGGGGACGAAGCCGGTTCCCTGAAATTCTGCGGACTTTCCGAGCGGGAACCGGTTCGGGTGCGCTTTCCCCGTCGGCCGGGCAAGCTCGGCCTTTGGGGGAAAACCAATTCCGCCGTACATGCCGCCGGAATTGATATAAGTCAAGAGGGCTGCGGCCCTCTCGACACTCTCCCAAGGTGGTCATGCCGACATACCGTCGTTCTCCTTCTTGGGGTGCAGGGGTCGAAACCCCTGCTTTCGCGAAATGGCGCGAAGCGACTTTTCGCGGAGGAAAGCTGCCGAAGAGCGGCGTGTAGGCCTCCGGCTGCTTCCGCTTTGCGAGAAAGCCCGACCGTGAGCGAAGTAAACAGGGCTTGCGCCATTCCCAACGCGACGAAAGACGCGAAGCGGATTTCGCCGCCAAAAAATTTGTGCGGCCCGTCGTTTGCCGGGCCGCATTTGTTTTATGTGGGACGGGGGTTTAGCCGTCCCAAAGCGGGACCGCCCGCGGGGTTACAGGGATGGCGCCGTCAGGCGCGGTCGAAGGTTGCGCGGCCGCGATCAGGCGCAGCAGTTGCCGCGGATCAGGAAATCCAGCATGTCGCGCGTGTCCTCCCGGTTGCCGAGCCTGAGCTCGACGTGGTCCACGGGCGCCTTGGGCACTGCGGTCCACAGCGACTTGACGAGATTGCCCTCTTCCTTCCAGTTGATGGCCTTGCCGTCCGGCAGAACCATTTCGACGGATCCGGTCAGGTTGTCCAGTCGGTCAAACAGTTTCTCGGGCTTCGCGATGTTGTACAGCATCATGGTCGACACCTCCTCATCAGGTTGTCTTTGTTTCTTTCCGACGGTATCAGTATAAGCGGCCTTCGTTACGTGAAGGCCGCTTTTTCGATAAATCCCGGCGATTCTATGTTATATCAAAGCGAAGAGTGTATGGTCAGCGCCCCATCCCGCCACTCGGCGGCGTAACCGTGGCCGCATTCGGCCTGATAGTCGTAAAAATCCCGCCGCGGCAGCGCGCGCGCCTCCAAGATCGCCATCAACGTGCCGCCATGGGCGACAATGGCGCAGTCGCCGTTCAGTTTTTCGGCCTTATCAATGATCCGGTCGAACGCGCGCAGGACTCGGTAGCAGAACGCCTCCCGCGTTTCGCCGCCGGGAAACGCGGATGCCCCGTGAGAGTCGATGAACGCCTGGTATTCCGGCCTGTCTTTCAGATCCGTGAAAGATTTGTACTCAAACTCCCCGAACGCCATCTCGCGAAAGCCGCTGACCGATTCGGACGGTACGCCGGGGTAGAGGATCGCGGCGGTTTCAAGACACCTGAGCATCGGGCTTACGAAAACACGCGAAACCGGCGGGAGGCTGCGCGCCGCGAGCGTCTCGCGGGCCTTGATGGTCAGCGGTTCGTCGGTCGAGCCGATGTACCGCTTCTGCCGGTTGCCCCTGGTCGCGCCGTGGCGCAATAGATATACCATCATTTGAGCCGCACCGGAAGCCCGCAGACCGCGCGGGTGACCCTTTCCGAGAACGACGCGATCAGGCACACCGCCGCGCCGACCGCCTCCCGCCACAGACGCCCTTCGGCCTCCAGCGGCACGACGCCCATGCCCACCTCGTCGCACACGACCACGCAGTCCGGGTTCTTTTGAATCAGTTCCGCCGCGAAGTCGCGGGCTTCCCTGGGCGTCAGACCCCGGAGAAGCTCGTGGAAACGGTTGATCGCGGGCGCTTTCAGCGCCGCGTCCCGTCCGACCTCGATCGGTTCCAACCCGGTTTCCCTGCGCGCGAGCTCCGCCTGCCCCTGAAAAGCCCCGCCGATGTAGAGCGTCACAGAAGTTTCCCCCCCAGCGCCAGCGACAGCGCGAATCCAAGTTCCATGATCATCAAAAACCAGCCCGCGAGGTCGCCGGTCACGCCGCCGAAGCGCCGGACGACCCGAAGGTACCAAATGATCGCCACGACCGCCCACCCGGTCAGGATCAGCGCCGGGATCGGCGCGTACAGAAGCATCGCGGCCAAAAACACCGTGACCCAGACGACGGACGCGATCATGACCGCCGCCTCGCCCTTTTCCTGAGCGGCATCCTTCATGACCTTCGCCATGCCATCCTTCCGCGCGGCGGGCAGCATCGCCACAAAAAACGCGCTGAGCGCGCGGGAGAGCACGAACCCGCCCGAAAGCAGCGCCGTCTCCCGGAACGGCATCTCGGACAGCGACGCGCTTTGAAGGATCAGGTACGCGGCGCAGCCCATCGCCGCGAACGCGCCCGAATGCGAATCCTTCAGGATCTTCAGCATCTCGCCCTGCGGTTTGCGGGAGGAGAGCGCGTCCAGCGTGTCCATGAAGCCGTCCATGTGGATGCCGCCGGTGATCAGAAGCGGGATCGCGCAGCCAACCGCGCCGGTCAGGATCGCGCCCAGCTTCAAATATGCCGCGAGATACAGCCAGCCAAATTCCGCCGCGCCCACGATGACGCCCACCAGCGGGAAGAAGCACAGGCTGTAGCGCAGGCTCTCGTCCGTCCACTTAATCCGCTTCGCCGGGACGCGGGAGTAGGTGGAGAGCGCCACCCAGAGGCCATTAAGCACCGTCAATCCGCCTCCTCCTTAGTATCCTGACAGACCCTTTCAATTATACGGCGCGCCCGTAACCCTGGGCAGTATGCCCTTCACCGCCACCGGGATCGAATAGACCACTTCGGTCACGAGATCCGCCCGCTCCGCGACCGCTTGATTCACGTCCGCGAGCGCGCGCATGTATTGAAGGGTTTCAGGGGCGTAGGCAAGCCCGTCCGAGAACACGTCGTTGGTGACCACGACGAGGTGCTTGCAGGTCTCCATCAGGCGCGCAACGCCCGGCAGCACCCGCGAAGGGTCGCCGCCGAACATCTCGTTCGCCATCAGCGTCGGCAGGCACTCAAGGAGCGCCGTGCAGCCGGGCGTGACCGGCGCATTTCCCACATCGGTAGGGCATTCCAGCGTCGTGAACCCAAGCCCCGCGCGCTGCGCCCGGTGCCTTCGCACCCGCTGGTCGCACTCCTCGTCCACAATCCGCATGGTCGCGATGTAGAACTTCTCGCCGCCCAGAGTCTGAACGAGTTTCTCCGCCCAGGTGGACTTGCCGCAGCCGCTGCCGCCGGTGATGAGCGCAATCATCGTATACCGCCCTGCTCCGTGTACGCCTCGACCGCGATGTCGGAAAACGTCGCGCCGCGGTACACGGCGATCGCCATGTCGAGAAGCGGCATCGCGGCCACCGCGCCCGTCCCCTCGCCCAGCGCCATCCCGGCGGTGATGACCGGGGTCAGCCCCAGCGTTTCCAGCAAAAACGCCCCGGCGGGCTCCCGGCTGACGTGCGTCGCCAGCATGAAATCCCCTGATTCGGGCAGCATGCGCCGCGCGCACAGCGCCGCGACGGAGGAGATGAACCCGTCCACCAGCACCGTGACGCCGAACTTCGCGCCGCCCAGGAACGCCCCGGCCATCGCCGCGATGTCGAAACCGCCGACCTTGCAAAGCACGTCCACCGGGTCGGAAGCGTCGGGCCGATTGACTTCAAGCGCCCGTTCTATGGCGGCTCGCTTCCTGAAAAGCCCCTCGTCCGAAAGCCCCGCGCCGCGCCCGGTCATCTTGAATACCTCCGCGCCGGTCAGCGCGCAGGCGACGGCGGAGGCCGTGGTGGTGTTGCCGATGCCCATCTCGCCGGTCGCGATCAGCCTGAAACCGCGCCGCGCCATCTCGCAGGCCAACTCCTCGCCGACCGAAATCGCCTTTTCGCATTCTTCGCGCGTCATCGCGGGGCCGCGCGCGATGTTATTCGTGCCGGCGGCGACGCGCCGGTCGAGGATGCCCGGCTCATCCACCGGATGAAGCATGCCCACGTCCACCGCGAACACGTCGCAGCGGGCGACCTTCGCCATCTGGCAGATGTTGCCGGTTCCGCGCGCGATGGATCTGGCGACCGACGCGGTCACCGCGCTGTCCGTCTGGGTGACGCCCTCGGCCACGACGCCGTTGTCCGCGCAGAACACCAGCGCCGCGCGTTTTGAAATGTCCACGTCCGGCGTCCGCTGAACGCCCGCGATTTTTGCGACCATGTCTTCCAAAAAACCCAGGCTGCGGAGCGGCTTTGCCACCGCGTTCCAGCGCGCGCGGCACGCGTCCGCCGCCTCATACGAAAAATTCATCGTCTACTCCCCGGATTCTTCGCTTTCCCCGGCTACGGTATCACTTCCATTACCCGGTGTCAACCCCGCCGCCCGTCGAAGCAGCGGAATCACGCCGTCCGGCGTCACTTTCGGCAACTTCCGCCCTTCCGAACCGGGAAGATTCGGCGCGATCTGGCACAGCGGCTTAAATTCGCAATACTGGCACGCGTCGCCGCCGGACCACTTCGCCGGACGGATGGACGTGTCGCCCGCGCGGATGGCCGATAGCGCGCCGTCCGCGAGGCTGGCGACATGGTCGGTCAGAAGCGAAAAATCCTGCGCCCCGATCAGCCGGTAGTTCTTTCGCGCGCTGTCGGGGTTCACGCCCAGTACCGCCTGAGGCCTTGGCGACATGGCCTCGATCACGGCGGGGTCGTTCAGCACAAGCCCGTCCAGCCGAAGCTCCTTCTCGCGCAGCGCCTCGACTTCCGACGGCTCGCGGGAGGGCGTATCGACCAGCGGGTCGTCAATCGTGAAATAGAATACGCCCGCGCTCTGGCCGCCCTTCGCGGCCGCCGCCGCAAGGTAGAGAATCAGCTGGAGTTGCAGGCCGTGGTAGATTTCCGGGAGGCTGACCGCCTTGCCGCCGGTCTTGTAGTCGATGATCCGAAGGTACTTCGCATCCCCGTCCTGCCACGCGTCGACGCGGTCGATGCGCCCCTTGAGCGGCACATCGCGCAGCAGAATCCGCCCGTCCTCGCGGCCAAACTCCGCCTCCAGCGCCACAGGGGTAAACTTGCTGCCCGCGAGGTGGTTCACCAGAGTCCGCGCCGCGCGCCGCGCGACCGAGCGGATGCGCTCCCCCTCGCGCGCGGCGACCGCGCTGTCGCCGATGTGTTTCTCGGTCAGTTCCACCATCAGGCTTTCGGTCGCCCGGTCGATCTCGTCGGCGGCCTCGTCCGGGGTCATCCCGGCGAGCCGGTCACCGCTGTTTTGGACGAACGCCTCCAGCGCCTCGTGGTAGAAATTGCCCGCGTCGCGGGGCGACAGGTCGAATTCCCGCAGTTCCTGGGGTTTCAGGATGCTGGTCACGAAATCCTTGAACGGACAGGCGATGAACCGCTCCAGCCTGGTCGCGCTGACGGACGATGCGATGTCCCGGAGCGCCTCTGGAAGCGCTTCGGAAGAAACCCGATGATGGATCGCGCGGGAGAGCTGCGCAACTTCCGGCGCATAGTCCGGGATCTCCGAAAGCACCTGGATCGCGGCGCGGGCGTCCGGGTCGAACGGGTCGTCCCGAAGGATCGCGCTGGCGCGCAACAGCGCCGCCTCCGGCGCGATCAGGCGCAGCCGCTTGCCCGCGGCCGCCGTCACGCCGCCCTCTTCGCGAAGCTTGGGGAACAGGTGGTGGATCAGCCGGATCAGCGCGCCGGGTTTCACCGCCGCGCCCGCCATGTCGCTTCGGGGGCAGGTGACAAACACCAGTTCCTCCGTCAGCGAAAGCGCGCTCTTCACGTTCAGGCGCATCATCCTTGCGTGGTCTTCGTTTGTCAGCCCCAGCCACAGCCCGCGCTCGGTGAGGCGGCCAAGTTCCCGCTCGCTGAGGAGCGCCCCCGCAGCGCCCGGCGCCATATCCGTCGCGCCCAGGATGAACAGCGCTTTCACGGGCCGCCCCTTCATGTGGTCGAGCCCGCCGCCCATCACCGCGTCGCCCGACTGGGGCAGCGCCTTGATTTCGGCAGCACCCAACGCACGCCGTAGCAGTTCGTAGAGCGCGCGCGCCGTCAGCGGTTCGCCCGCGAGCAGTTCGTGCGCCTGATCCAGCGCCTGAATGATCCTGTTCCAGACCTGCGCGCCCTCCATCGCCCACTCGCGGCGGTTCATTTCGGTCAGCATCCGCTGCTGCTCCTCCAGCTTCGCGCGCGCACCGATTTCCTCCAGAAACAGGAAGGCCGCCTCCAGCGCCTTCTCCGCCGGGGCGTTTCGCGTGCGCCGCTGCAGCGCCTCGACCGGCGCCATCAGCCGCGCGCGCACCGGTTCCAGCGCGGCGACCGCCTCCTCGCCGCCGCGCGTCAGCGGGCGGAACCACGCGCGGCCCCTCAGCCCCGCTTCCAGCGCGTAGTTGGTCAGCGCGTCCGCCTCGTCGTCCGTCACTGGCGCGAAGCCGGAGCGGGCGTATCCATGAACGTCCTCCGGCGAGAATCGCTGGGACGCGAGTTTGAGCGCGGACAGGAGGCAGCGGGCCAGCGGGTGCTTGTCGGCAGCGCGGCTCTGGGAGAGAAAGAGCGGAACATCGTACAGATGGAACGCGCGGGTCAGCGCGAACACCGCGGCGTCATTCAGCGACTGGCAGGCGACCATCACGTCCCGGTAGCGCCAGCCGCGCGCCATCACGAGGTGCCGGATCATCGCGGCGGCGTACTCCGCCTCGTCCTGCGGGTTGCTGAGAAGCGCGATCGTCAGGCCTTCCGGCGCGTCCTCATATTTTGCCGATGGCCAGCAGTACAATTCCCGCGCGAGGTGGTGTAGCGTCGGAACACCGCCGTCCGGCGCGTCCGGAAGGCGCACCCGCCGCCACGGGACGCCCGCCTCCAGCACCTGCCGCTGCAGCCGCTCAAACGCGCGCTGTACCGGCATGAAGACCGAGAAATCCCGCGCGTCGCCGTCATTTTCCAGTGTCAGAAACAGGCCGACGCCGCTTGCGAGGCCGCAAAGCGTCAGGATCACCCGCGCCATCCGCTGGGTGATCAGGTCAAAGCCGTAGAACAGGAACGCGCCGCGGCAGATCGGCGCGTCCTTCATGCGCGCGGCGGCCTCCAGCGCCTCGTCCTCGCCGTCGATGAACCGGCCCGAAAGTGATTCCTCATACGCCGCGTACAGCCGCGCGATGTCGGTCAGCTTTTCGCGGAGCGCGCCCGTCTCGCCCCCGGCCAGCGCGAGCACGTCCTCAGGCCCCATGCCCGCCTGCTTGAATACCTCGACCTGCCCCACCGCGCGCTCGGAAAACCCCGGCCGCCGGGACGCGCCGCGATACCAGCGGAGCGACTCGCTGAGTTTGTCCGCCGCGCGCTGCATCAGAATCACGCGGCCCTCCGAATCGATCCGAACCCGCGCGGGCCGCCCCGCCGCCTCGAACACGCGCCGGTACAGCCGCTGCGGGGACAAGACCTGCAGCCGGAACGAACCGGTCAGGTTCAGCGCGTCCACCGCGTCCAGCTCGGCCTCCAGCGTGTACTGATCCGGCACGATCAGCGTGACCGGGCCGTCCCCCATCGCCATTTGGCGGCGAAGTTCCTCAAACAGCGCGCCGCGAACCGCCCGCGCGCGCCCGGTAAAATACGTAAGCATGGCCAGCACCCCTTCCTTGGAGTATAGCACAGCCGTATGCGCTGGTACAAATCAAAATTTTCCGTCGAACAGTCTGAGAAAAAACGGATGAAACTGACAAAAACTGAGCCTGTTGAATAATAGTCCAAAATCACAAGGGACAATGGAAGTCGGCAAGG
>CAZNPZ010000012.1:45940-62858 GCA_964575255.1 uncultured Oscillospiraceae bacterium | reverse complement strand
AAACGACGTATTATACGATATAACAGGGAGAAAAGCGGGTAGAGGTGGATGGATATGCGGTTTGAGGATTTGAAGCGGGAGATCTGGGTGCAGGTCGCGTCCGGGGCGCTGTTTGAAAAGGCGAAGGGGTACGGGGAAGGCTATATTCAAAGCCTCGGTCAGGGGCGGGTGTCGCCGGACGGGGCGGCGGTCTCGGCGCTGGCTGTGTTTGACGAGCCGCTGCCGGAGGGGCCGGGCGATCCGGAAAAGATGCTGGACGCGCTGAACGAAATCGGCGCGAGGGCGACGGTCAAGCAGAGCGGCGGGCGGTACTTCGGGTTTGTCAACGGCGCGAACTTCCCGGTGGCGCTTGCCGCAAGGTGGATGGCGGACGCGTGGGACCAGAACAGCGCGCTCTTCGTGATGTCCCCGATCGCGGCGAAACTGGAAGAAATCTGCGAAAAATGGACTGTGGAACTCCTCGGCCTCCCCAAGGAGACCGCGGCGGGGTTTGTGACCGGCTCCTCCACCGCGACGATGTGCGCGCTGGCGGCGGCGCGGGACGAACTGCTCCGGCGGCAGGGCTGGGACGTCCACGAAAGTGGGCTGTTCGGCGCGCCACCGCTCAAGGTGGTATTGGGGCGGCAGGCGCATTCGTCGGTGATCAAGGCGCTGTCCATCCTGGGGATCGGGAAGGGGCAGCTCACCTGGGCGGAGGTGGACGGCGAGGGGCGGATCATCGCGGAGACGCTCCCGGCGCTCGATGCGCATACCCTCCTCATCATTCAGGCCGGGAACGTGAACAGCGGGGCGTTCGACCCGATGGGGCCGCTATGCGAAATGGCGCGGCGCGCGGGCGCGTGGACGCACGTGGATGGTGCGTTCGGGCTGTGGGCGGCGGCGTCTGAGGAAAAGCGCGCGCTGATCGCGGGGTTTGAGGGGGCGGACTCCTGGTCCGCCGACGCGCACAAGACGCTGAACGCGCCGTATGATTCGGGCATCGTGCTGGTTCGCGACCGGGCGGCGCTCGTCCGCGCGATGCAGGCAACCGGCTCCTACATCCAGTACAGCGAGCACCGGGACGCGATGCTGTACACGATGGAGATGTCCCGCCGCGCGCGCGGCATCGAACTGTGGGCGACGCTGAAATACCTGGGCAGGAGCGGCGTCGGCGCGCTGGTCGACGAACTCTGCGAGAATGCGCGGTATTTCGCCCGGCGGCTTAACGAACGCGGATTCATCATCGAAAACGACGTGGTGTTCAATCAGGTGCTCGTCCGCTGTGAGACGGACGAGGCAACCGCCGCTACGCTTACGCGCATCCAGTCGGGCGGGGTGTGCTGGTGCGGCGGCGCGACGTGGAAGGGGAGGAGCGTGATCCGCATCAGCGTGTCCTCCTGGCGGACGAGCCATGCGGACGTGGACGCGTGCGTGGAAGAATTCGTCCGCGCGCGGGACGGGGTCTGATCACCTTGACAATCATCAAAGCGCCGGGGCGTCCCGGCGTTTCCTGTTTTTGGCAGGGTCTCCCTTCCGGCGATCTTCACAGAAGGGGTCTGGTGAAAACCTTCGCTGTGTGCTATATTAGCGGTGGAAAACTCCTGCATATACACTTATGCAAAGGAAATGATTATGCGCGGATATGGGCGTCATGTCCGGTTCTACAAAATCATGCGGCGGTTGGTCGGCGCGCCGGTCAAACGGCTTTTGCGGTTCCAAACGGAAGAAGTCAAAGTGCCCGACGGACCGTGCATCATCGTCGCAAATCACAACACCGACTTTGATTCAATCCTGCTGGCAACCGCGTTCCCGAAGCACATGTACTTCGTCGCCAGCGAGCACATCTTCCGCTCTGGGCTGTTCAGATGGCTGCTTACGTACTTCCTCGACCCGATCCCCAAGCGCAAGGGCGGCGCGGACGTGGCGACCGCCATGCAGATGGCGCGGCGGCTGAAAGCGGGCATGAACGTGATGCTGTTCGCCGAGGGCAACAAGTCCTTTGACGGCGTGACCTGCCCCGTCCACCCCGCGACCGGCGCGATGGTGAAGGCATCCGGCGCTTCGCTCGTCACCTATCGCCTGGAGGGCGGCTACCTCACCAGCCCGCGCTGGGCGAAGACGCTTCGGAAAGGCCGGATGCGCGGGGCGGTTGTTCGGGTTTACACGCCGGAAATGCTCGCCGCGATGACGGAACGCGAGGTCAGCCGCGCGATCGCGGAGGACATCTTCGAGGACGCGTACCTTCGGCAAACGATGGACCCCGTCGCCTACCACGGCAAGCGCCTCGCCGAGGGCATCGAGAACGCGCTGTACCTGTGCCCGCGCTGCCGTGAAGTCGGGACGCTGAAAGGCGCGGGCGACCGCGTGTCCTGCCGCTGCGGCTTCCAAGCCGCCTACACCGACATGGGCTACCTGACCGGCGAGGGCGTGCCGTACCACACGATGAAGGTGTGGGGCGACTGGCAGCGGGAGCAACTGCGGGGGCTGATCCTCGCGTCCAACAAGGAGCCGCTGTTTTCCGACCCGGATCAGATCATTTTGAAGATCCACCCGGATCACCGGGCGGAGGAGATCGCGCGCGGGACGCTGTCGATGGGGCTCTCCGGCCTTTTCTGCGGGGATTTCCGTCTGGCGCTCGACGCCATGATGGGGCTTGAAATCTACGGGCGCAATATAGTTGTGTTTTCGGACGACGAAGCGAACCGCTATCAGGTGCGTTCGGGCGTCGAGCGCAGCGGCCTGAAATACTTCGAGGCATTCTCGCTGATGCGGGAAAAGTGAGGCTCCTATGGACTATTCCGCGGCCAACAAAAGCCTGTGGACGTTCATCGTTCAGATGGGCGTCATCGCGGGCATCCTGCTGTTGTCAAACCTTGTCGTCAGGAGAAGCAAGTGGATTCGCGGCACGCTGATCCCCACGTCGGTCTTGGCGGGGTTCGTGCT
The DNA here is from genome assembly GCA_964575255.1 of uncultured Oscillospiraceae bacterium. Lineage (GTDB taxonomy): Bacteria > Bacillota > Clostridia > Christensenellales > Aristaeellaceae > JAEZHK01. The sequence goes on along the minus strand of CAZNPZ010000012.1, from coordinate 59,936 downwards.
GCTCGCGATCAAGGCTACCGGCATCCTCAAAATCACCGCGAACTTTCTGGAGATGATCACCTACCATGGCATCGCGATCGGCTTCATTTCCCTTTCGCTTCTGACGGCGAAGGATGGTCAGGCGGGCGGCGGGAAGGGCGAAGGTCTGAAGAGCGGCGCGCTGATCATCAGCACCTACCTGATACAGGCGCTGGTGGGGCTTATCATCTCGCTGGCGCTTTCGTACACCGTCATGCCGGGGCTTTTCAGGGCGAGCGGGATTCTTTTGCCGATGGCCTACGGGCAGGGCCCCGGACAGGCCAACAACGTCGGGCTGACCTATGAGGCGCTGGGGTTTGCCGGCGGGCAGTCCTTCGGGCTGTCGCTGGCGGCGGCGGGCTACCTGTGCGCCTGCGTGGTGGGCGTATTCTACCTGAACACCCTCGCGCGGAAGGGGAAGCTCGCGCCGACGGCTGAGACCCCGCTGTCCGGCTCCATAACAACCCACGCGCTGCAGGATAAGGACGAGATCCCGCTGTCGGAATCGGTCGACCGGCTGTCGATCCAGGTGGCGCTGGTGCTGCTCACCTACCTGTGTACGTATCTTGTGACGCTGGGGCTGACCAGCCTGATCGAGCGCCTTGCGCCCGGCGCGGCAAGGACAGTCACCCCGATGATCTGGGGCTTCAACTTTATCGTGGGTTCGCTGGTCGCGATGGCGGTCAAGGCGGGGCTGAAGTCGCTTCGGAAGATCCGGGTCATGGACGGCCAGTATCAGAACAATTACCTGCTCAGCCGCATCTCCGGCCTGGCGTTTGACCTGATGATCGTGGCCGGGATCGCGTCGATCGATTTCCGCGACCTCACGGGGTTGTGGTGGCCGTTCCTTCTGATGGCCGTCGCGGGCGGAATTTCGACGTTCTACTTCCTCAAATTCCTGTGCGCGCGCATCTACCCCGGCTATGCCGAGGAAGGGTTTTTATCGATGTACGGGATGCTGACCGGCACGATCAGCTCCGGCATCCTGCTTTTGCGCCCCGCCGACCCCAATTTTGAAACCCCCGCCGCGAACAATTTGGTCCTGGGCAGCGGCTACGGCATCGCGCTGGGCAGCCCCATGCTGGTGTTCATCGCGCTGGCCGCCGAGTCGGAGACGATGCTCTACGTCACGATGGCGATGATCGGCCTGTACCTCGCGGCGCTGATGCTGCTGATGCTGCGGGGGACGCGCCGGACAAAATAAGCTACAAATCAAAAGCGCGCCGGACGAACGTCCCGCGCGCTTTTCTCTTGAGATTTACTCGTACCGGATCAGGCTTTGCGCGGCTCGGAGGTCGGGCGTCAGCCCCGCCGCGGCCATGCCGTAGAGCGCCGCGCCGTAGGCGGCCTCTTCCTGATGCGCGGGGATGAAAAGAGGCATGCCAAAGACCATCTCAAACGCGCGGCGGAGCGCCGGGTTTTTGCGGATCGCGTTGCCGCAGCCGACCAGTTGGGTGGGCTTCTTCGCGCCCGCGCGCAGCATCTCGGCATAGAAGCCGTGCAGCTCCTCCGCGATGCCCTTGACAAGCCCGGCGACGAGGCGCGGCGCGTCAAAGTTCGCGCTGGAAAGCCCGGTGATCTCGCCCCGGAGCGACGGATTGTGGCGCGTGCCGTCAAAGCGCGGGGACACAACGGGGTTGTCGGGATAGTCAAGCGCCGCGAGCCCCGCCGCGTTCATCGCCTCGTAGAGGTTCCCCGCCTCCGCGCCCGCGAGGGCGGCGCAGGAGCGCAGGAATTTTTCCAGAATCGCGTAGGCGTACCCGCCGCAGAGCGACGAGCCGACCAGGATGAACTGCCCGTCCGTCAGCGGCCGACGCTCCGATTCGACCAGCCCGCCCGGCGCGTCCGACATCATCGAGATCTGCCCGGACGTGCCGACGCTGACCAGCGCGGTATGGTCGATCTCCCGCACCGAGCCGATGAAGCCCGCCTGGTTGTCGCCCAGCGCGGCGGAGACGGTCGCGCCATGGTACGTCCCCAGCGCGCGGACGCCCGCCTCCACCTCCGGCAGGATCGCCCGATCCATGTTGGCGTTTGCGAACGCCACGACGTCCCACTCTCCGGACGGCGCGTCGAAGAGGCCCAGGCTCGCGGCGTTCGACGCGTGGACGACGGGCGCATTTCGCCCCGCGAGGCGCATCGCGACGTAGTCCGCGATGGTGCAAAGCTTCGCGGCGTCCTTCGGAACCGCGCCATTGAGCTGGTTGTAGAAGTGGGTGGTCAGGCCGAATCCGGTGGACATGCGGCAGCCCGTCCGGCTGGTCAGTTCCGACGCGTAGGTGCCGCCGTCCAGCGGCAGCGCGCCGCGCCCGTCCTGCCAGGTGGCGAGCGGGCTGACCGCGCGGCCTGACGTATCCACATACAGCATGCCGTGCATCTGCCCGTCCAGCCCGATCGAACCGACCGGCGCGTGGCGGGCCATCAGACCGTCGATAATCCCAACGGTCTTGGCATGGATGATTTCCGCGTCCAGCAGCCGCGCCCACGCCCGCGCGTCGGGGATCTCCGCGCCGTGCGGCAGCGTGACGGCCTCCAGAATGACGCCGCGCTCGTCCAGCGCCACGGCGGAGAGGGTGGTCGTGCCCAGGTCGATTCCGATCGCGTTCATACTCGTAATCCTCTCGTTAGCATTCGACGGCGCTGGAGGACGGGTCAAGCCGTTTGATGATGTCCTGCTGGATGGCGGGCGACAGATCGAGGAAATTCACAAACGTGCCGTGGATGCGCATGATGTACACGCCCGACGGCGCGTACTTCTTGGGATTGGCGAGCACCTTCCGAAGCATCTCCGGCGTGGTCACGTTCACGTACAGGTAGAACGGGGCGACGCCCTTCGCGAGCGGGTTGAAGAACAGCGGGCCGATCACCTTGTCCCGGAATTCCGCGCCCTTGTCCTCAAACGAAGCGCCTCGGAAGTATTTCGGGTCGATGCCCAGATGGGACGCGTAGCCGCCTGAGAACTTCTCATACGGCAGCTTCATCGCGGACAGCGTCCGGAGGCCCAGCCCGCCCGCCGCGTCGCCCGCCAGCGGATCGACGCCGTAGTTCAGCATTTCGCGCGCGAGGCGTCCGTCCGGCGTCGCGCCCACCCAGTAGCCGTAGAGGAGGTGGGTGGAGGGCGTCGAGAAGTCGGGCCGGAACGGGTTGCCGAGGTAGTTCGTAAGCCCATGTACCATGTCGGACACGCGGTTTGCGATGGCGACGGCCTCATTGTCCGGCGCTGTTTCGTTCTCGCCGTATTTCGGGCAGGCGCGCAGGAATTGGCGCAGTTCTTCGTAGCCGCTAAAGTTCGCTTTCAGCGCCGGAACCAGCTTCTCCGCGTCCCCGGGGCGCTCGGCGACGAGGCGGTCGATGGCGACAAACGCGTCCGCCATCACCGCGAGGCCGTGGATCAGGCAGCCGCTGCCGTTGTAGCGCGTGCCCTGATGCACGGGGTCGCGCATGTCGTAGCCCGATTCCAGCCCGCCCATCATCGCGCTCAGGAACGGAACCGGAAGGTGTGACACCGCGCGGGACGCGTCGTTCGCGGCGCGCTCCATCTCTTTGAGGAAGCCCGACAGGTTCTCGTAGAACCGCTCGCGCACGTTCTGAAGCGCGGCAAGCGGCGAGACCGGCGGCACGTAGGAAGCGATCTTGTCGCCAGTGATCAACGAAATGCCGTCCGTCAGCGTCAGTTCCAGGATCTTGGGCAGGTTCAGCCAGGTATTGGTGGTGTTGCCGTTGTCCTGCCCCATGATCAGCGGCTCCTGGCAGCCCGCGATGGCGTAGTCTGGCAGGTCTTCTTCCCGGACGCCGGAGCGGCGCAGCGCCTCAAACACGCTGTCGTCGTTAAACAGCGACGGCGTCAGGCAGCCGGGCGTGAAGAAGAAGCGGCCCATCTCGCGGTACAGCTTCTCCGGGGTGTTCTGGTGCAGCTTGACCGAAAGGATCGGCTGGGGCAGGTTCATCGCGAAATAGGCGTCCAGCAGCGCGTAGCTGGTCTCGTTGGTGAGGTCGCGCCCGGATACGTCCCGCCCGCCGACGATCAGGTTCTGCGAGATCGCCCAACTGCGGTCGCCGACGTTGAAGAACACCAACAGGTGCGCGAGGTACGCGGCGGCCTCCTCGCGGGAAAGCCCCTCCGCCGCGCGGTAAGGCTCGAAGATGCGGTCGGCGTTGCCGACGGAGAACGCGAACGGGTTTGGCGCCTGCTCGACGCACATCACCTGCCACAGGATCATGAAGCTCTGGATGGCTTCGTAAAGCGAATCCGCGCCCCGCGCCGGGACTTTCGTGAGCGCCTCGCGGATGCGGGCGTAGCGCGCTTTGTCGTCGCCGGTCACTTCCGCTTCCTTTTTTGCGGCGAGAGCGGCGTACCGCCCCGCGAGCATCACGCACGCTTCCAGCGCGGTCTTCATCGCGCGGAAGTTGGACGCTTTCTCCGGGTCGTTCTCGGCGGCGATTTTTTCGTTCAGCCGCTCGATCTCATACAGCGCGCCGTGTTTCAATAATGGCCTGACGTCCGGGATCACGTGGCCGGTCACCTGCTCCATGAAGAAGGCGACTTCTTTGGTCAGCGTCTCCGCGCGCGCGTAGGTCTCGGACAGCGCCTTCACGTAGGGCGTGTTCCAGTTGAACTCGCGGACGGCGGCGATGCGCTCCGGCGGAAATTCTTCGTTCGGCTCGATGTCCCCGAACACCGCCGTCGGGTCACAGTATCCGGCGAAGGACTCCACCTTGAAGCTGGGGTTGATCAGCGCGTAGGAGCGGGCGAACGCGTCCCGCTGCGTGCCCGCGAACAGCGCGTGATCGCTGATGGAGAGCGGAAGCCCGGCGAGCGCGTCGTACAGAAGGCGCGCGGCCTTCTCCTCCGGCGGGAGAGACGCGTATTTCGCTTCGTTCGCGGCGTACGATTCCCGGATCAGGAACCACCCGTCCAGCCGCATGCGCGCGCGCTCCTCCAGGAACAGTTCCTTCGCCATCGACAGGATTCCGTCCGGTTTCAAGGCCAGTTTCTCCATGTGGATGCCCTCCTTGGCTTCATGCGGTGTTGATTCTTTTATGGGTTCGGGATCTCTGCCCCGTTTGATTCAGGTTCGGACGGTTTCAAGCCCCGCGTCCCGCAGCATTTTTTCGAGAGACTCCGCGCGGCCTTTCGGGAGGAACGCGTCCTCCATCTGGTAGGAAAGGCCGAGGGTCTTCCACTTGTCCTTCCCGTACTCGTGGTAGCGCAGTACCTCCACGCGCGCGCGCCCGGCGAACGGCGCGAGGGCTTCGGTAAAGCCTGACAGCGACGCGTCGTCGTCGTTGACGCCGTGGATCAGCGGGATGCGAATCAACAGCTCCACCTCCGACGCCGCCGCGCGCGCGAGGTTTCGCCGGGCAATTTCGCCGGACACGCCCGTATGGTGGCGGTGCGCGGCCTCATCCGGGTGTTTGAAGTCGGCGATCAAAAGGTCAAGCAGCGGCAGGAGTTCTGGAAGGCGCGGGCTCGTCATGTTCGATTCTATTGCCGTGTGGACGCCCGCCGCGCGGACGAGGGACAGGAGTTCCTTCACCGCGTCCAACTGGAGGGTCACCTCGCCGCCGGTCAGCGTCAGCCCGCCGCCGTCAAAGAACATCGGCTTCGCGGACAGCACCGCCTCCGCGATCTGTGTAACCGTTTCTTCGCGGTTCCCCGCCCGGCCCGCCGCCATCCCTTCCGGATTGGAGCACCACGGGCAGCGCATGTTGCAGCCCGCGAGGTGGTAGACGAGGCGGTTGCCAGGCCCGTCCTGGCCGTAGTTGAAGCCCTTCTGAAAGTATTCGATGGTCACAAATCCTCCCGCGCGGCCACAGGCCAAACGCGTCGTAAAATTGTATGGAAAACGCGCGGCCAACGGCTTATCACGCTTCAGTATCGTAAGCCTGATTCATCCAGTTTTCGCGTTCACTTCATTATAGGGCGTCTGTCAGAGACTGTCAACGAAAACGAGGCGCGGTCTGCGTCTGAATGCTTGCGTCGCGCGCAGGGCAATGGTATCATATCCCAATGAGCGGATTCGTCCGAGGGGGATAGAGCTATGGAAATTGATCTTCGGGAGCTGGAAACCCGTCAGGCGCACGATCTTTTGACGGGCAGCATCATCCCGCGCCCGATCGCCTGGGTTTTGACGGTGGACGCGCAAAACGCCATCAACCTTGCCCCGTTCAGCTTCTTTACGGGCGTATGCTGGCAGCCGCCCACCCTCGCCTTTTCCGTCGCCAACCGGGACGACGGCACGAAAAAAGATACGCTCATTAACATCGAGGCCGTGGGGGAATTCGTCGTGCATACGGTTTCCGTTGAGTTGCTTCAACCTATGGAAATTTCGGCCGGACGCATCCCACCCGGAGAGGATTTGCGCCATCTTCAGGGCGTCACCTTCGCGCCGTGCGCGGCCATCCGCCCGCCGCGCATCGCCGAGGCGAAGGTCGCGTTTGAATGTGTGCTGGATCACATCGTGACCGTCGGCGAAGGCGCGGGCGGCGGCAACCTGATCCTTGGCCGCATCCAGCGGATGCATGTGGCGGACGATCTGGTGACCGGCGGCCGGGAAATCGACTGGCGCAAACTGAACCCACTCGGAAGGCTGAGCGGGAACCGCTACTGCGACATCCGTTCGGTGATCGAGGTTGACAGTCAATGCCATTGAATCACCGAACGATATAATTGTTCCATCAGTATCACAAAAAATCCCCCGCGTTTCCGCGGGGGATTCTCGCGTCTCAGAATTTTAGTGTCTTGCATTGGAGGTTGAAGGCTTCCGCCACGCCCTGGCAGGTGATTTCGCCGTCGTAGGTGTTGATGGCGGAGGTGATGGCCGGGTCGCGCCGGGCGGCTTCCTCAAGGCCGAAGTCTGCGATCTTGAGGCCGTAGCCCAGCGTCGCGTTGGTCAGCGCCATCGTGGAGGTGTAGGGCACCGCGCCGGGCATGTTGGCCACGCAGTAGTGCACCACGCCGTCCACGACGAAGGTCGGGTCGTCGTGGGTGGTCGGGCGCGTGGTCTCCACGCAGCCGCCCTGGTCGACCGCGACGTCCACGATCACCGAGCCGGGGCGCATCTTCTTCAGGTGCTCGCGGCGGATCAGCTTGGGGGCGGCGGCGCCGGGGATCAGCACCGCGCCGATCACGAGGTCGGCGTCCGAAATTTCCTCCTGGATGGCCTGGGTGGTGGAGAAAATGGTCTTGATGTGGCCGCTGAACAGTTCGTCCAGCTCGACGAGACGGTCGATCGACAGGTCGATCACGGTCACGTCCGCGCCGAGGCCCAGCACCATGCGGCAGGCGTTGGTGCCGACAAAGCCGCCGCCCAGCACGACCACCTTGGCCTTGCGGACGCCCGGCACGCCGGAGATCAATACGCCCCGACCGCCGCAGGATTTTTCCAGGCACTTCGCGCCCTCGATGGCGGCGAGGCGGCCGGCGATCTCGCTCATGGGTTTTAGAAGCGGCAGCTGGCCCTTTTTGTCGCGCAGCGTTTCGTAGGCGACGCCCTTGACTTTCGCGGCGGTCAGCGCCTCGGTGAGTTCCCTGTCCGCGGCCAGGTGCAGGTAGGTGAACAGGATCTGGCCCGCGCGCATCCGTTTGTATTCCGCTTCCAGCGGCTCTTTGACTTTGACTAATAGCTCGCTCTTGCCCCAGACGGTTTCGACGTCCGTCAAAATCGCGCCGGCCTTGTGGTATTCGGTATCCGGGAATCCGCTGCCCTCGCCCATGCCGGTTTCCACATACACCTTGTGCCCGTGGCGGATGTACTCGGCGGCGTTGGCGGGCGTCATGCCCACCCGAAACTCGTTGTTCTTGATCTCCTTGACGCACCCGACGATCATACGCGTTTCCCCCTCAAGTTCTTTCCTGGTGGCGCGAACAACGATTGCGGATTCCGGCGTTATCGCGCGTGCGTCGGTTCGGCTGAGCGCAAACTCAGCGCGCGCCCCGTTGCACGCCAATTGGAAAGACGTTCGACACAGACATGGCTTTTCCTGTATCAAAAAACGGGCGGCCAAGCCGCCCGCGTGTAAAATATTTCTTACGACCACTTCGGGTTGTCTACGAGGGTCGGAACGCCGCCAACGTCCATCAGAAGTTTCCGGTAGTTTCCCGCACGGAAACGCCCGCAGGCGTTTCAGGGAACCGACCCCGTTCCAACCGTGAAGGAAAAATGCGAAGCAGATTTCCTTCGCTCAGGCGAAAGACTTCTTTCGCCTTGCGATGTACCGGGAATCCGCGCTGTAGTAAGTCAATGGTTTGATCGTGCAGGCGACGGTGTTCAGCGCGTCCAGCCCACCCTGCTGGACGATCATGATCCGGCTTCGGAGGCTGTTGGTGTAGTATAGGAACATCGCCACATGCCCGTCCCGGACGAATATGTCGCCCGGCCGGAGGTTCATGTAGCGGCTCGCGTTCGACTTGGTCGCGATGGTTTTATAGGCCCCGGACGACTTGATTTCCCACGAGCGAAGATATGAACGCCCGGTCCCCAACCCCCACTGGCTCATCGACACGAACGACGAGCAGTCGTTGCCGGGGTAGGTCTTGTCGGGCAGGGTCGCGGTGTAATAGTCGTCGCTGCCCAGCTTTTTGAACGCGCCCGCGTTCAGGCTTCGCGCGACGTTGTATTTCCGGTTGGTCTGCGTGTACGGGAGGCCATAGTACACGACGTTCTTTCTGTAGCGGGTGCCGCCCTGCCAATAGGCGACGGTGCGCGTGGTCAGCCACGGGAAACGGGCCATGCGGAACGCGTTGAGCAGGATGGTCTTGCGCGCGGTCGCCTCTGCGCTTGAAATCTCGCCCGACACGCGCAGCGCGTCCACCTGCGCGGTGGCGTACCGGAGCACGTCGTCGATCTTCGCGAGGTTTTCGTTGATCCTGTCCACGGCGGTGATCTGGGCGGGGATGGTCTGAACCGGGGTATCGTCCAGCACCACCACCCGCTGCGTCGCGGACTTGCCGCCCGCCGAGGCGGTGATCGTGGCACTGCCCGGCTTCACGCCCCGGACGGTGCCGTCCTCGTCCACGGTGGCGACGGCTGTGTTGTTGGACGACCAGGAGATGTCCTGATCGCAGGTATCCGGCAGCGCGCGCGCGCTGAGCGTGATTTTGCCGCCTTCGAGCAGCACGCTGTCGCCGGGGTCGATGACCACCCTGGTCACGGCCTTCGGGTCGACGATTTTGAGTGTGATGGTCTTCATGACCGACTTTCTCGCCGTGCTGCGCGCGCGGATGCGCACTGTGCCCGCCTTTTTCGGGGTGACGAGGCCGGATTGGTCGACGGTGGCGACGGCGCGGTCGCTGGCGGACCAATGCACCGACGGGTCGGCGGTCGAGGGGGACACCTGGCAGGCGAGCAGAAGCGTGCCGCCCAATCTCAAAGTGGTGGACGGCGTGACGATGGAAAGCTTTGCGGGCAGCGGCAGGCGCTTGACGGTGACGGCGATCCGGCGGTACACATTGCTGTTCCGGGTCGACGAGGCGCGGATCACCGCCTTGCCCTCCCGCTTCGCGGTGACGAGGCCGTCCTGAGAGACCGACGCGACCGAACTGTTGCTGGATACCCAGGTGATTGTTTGAACCGCGGTATCCGGCACGACCGCAGCGGTCAGCGGGTACGTGCCCCCGATCCGGATCGTCAGGCTGGGTACGTTCAGCGTGATCGTTTCGGGCGAGAGGCGGTCGGTCACGACCACGGTCGCCCGCGTCCACGCGCTTTTGGTGGATGGGCGCGCTCCGACGGTCGTGGTTCCGATGCGGTGCGCGGTGATCAGGCCGCCCGATGAGACCGTCGCGACCGTCCTGTCGCTGGATCGCCACACCATGTTCTGGCTCGCGCCGTCCGGCAGCACCGTGCCGTTCAGCTGGTACGTGTTTCCGTCCGCGAGGTCGATCTCGACCAGTTTTTGATCCAGCACGACGCTGCGCTGCGAGACCGCCAGCGCGCCGGCCGGGCAGATATTTATCAGGATCAGCGCGAGGCCGAGGCTCAGCGCCAGGACGCGTTTTCGCATGGATTTCCCTCCCGGACGGCTTTTGTCGGCGCGAATCGCCGGAAATGCGCAGAAAACCTGGGTGACGCGCGGAAAAACGGTGTCACGACGGATCGCTGAAGCCGCGACAATGTTACAATATATGAAATCTTTATGTACAGAGTATAACATAATATTCCCAGCCGCGCAAGGCGTCTGGAAATTGAACGCGCCCGGAAACGGCTGAACCGTTCCGGGCGAGTGTTGATGACTTTATGCGTCAAGAAATTTCGAAAAGCTGTTTCATCAGGTCGTCCCCGGATTCGAGGAGCGGCGTTTTATCGCAGGCGCGCTCGGTGAACGGCGCGGGGGCGGTTGGGACGCGGCTGTCGTAGATCGCGTAGGGCACGGGCGTGCCGTCGTGGGTGCGGGTGGACAGGAGCGTGTAATGGTCGGGCATCAGGAGGAGGCGGAAGTCGCCCAGCGCGGGCAGCTTCTCAAGGAGCGGCTTTACGACCCGCGCGTCCACGCGGCGGATGGCTTCCAGTTTGTTTTCCAGGCTTCCGTCGTGGCTCATCTCGTCGGGCGCTTCGACGTGTACCAGCGCGAAGTCGTCTCCGCCCGCGAGCGCGTGAAGCGCCGCTTCAACCTTGCCTTCGTAATTGGTGTCCAGAAGTCCGGTCGCGCCGGGGATTTCCGGCGCTTTCAGCCGGTTCAGAATCGCGATGCCCTTGACCAGCGGCACCGCCGAGACCACCGTGCCGGTGACAGAATACTTCCTGGTAAAATCGGGCAGCTGGCAGGCCTCGCCCGCGCCCCAGAACCAGGCGGCGTTGGCCGGGCGCTGCCCGCGCGCCGCGCGGCGCTCGTTGACCGGATGCCCGGAAAGCGCGTGCGCTGCGGCTGCCATCAGCCGCCGCATCCAGTCCCCGCCCGGCCCGCCGGGCAGGGAATCCCTGGTCGCCCGCCCCGCGATGTCGTGCGGGGGTGTGAGGAGAAATTCCGAAGCCTTGCCCCGCGCCACCGCGATGTGGCGGAACGAGTCGGTCGGGTGGATCACGAGGCCGCGCTCCGCGCCGATTTTCTGAACCGCCGGATCGCCCGCCACGACGTTTGCGAGGGTCAGCGCCTCTTCACCCTCGACGCCGCCGCCGTTGTGGCTGAGCATGACCGGCCCGTCCGGACCAATGCCCGTCGCCACCAGGTTCATCCGGAACGCCACTTCGCCCGGCGACAGGAGTACGCCCATCCCCGCCGCTTCCAGCGGGGAACGCCCCGCGTACACGTCCGCCGCGTCGTTTCCAAGCAGCGTCAGAAACGCCACGTCGCTGCCGGGGGACAGGTTCCTGGGGCAGGAGCGCAGCCTTCCGAGTGTTCCGCCGCCGATTTTTTCAAAGGATTTCAGCGAACAATATTCAAGCGGCGTCCTGCCGCCCAGCGCGTCCAGCGGGAAGTCCGCCATGCCGTCCCCGACGACCAGTACGTACTTCATCTTTCTCCCCTCGATGCTTGCCAAATACCGGTATTTGATATATGATTGTAGCACAATTCGCCATCGCCTTCAAGGAGGAAATCCATGCAGTCCCAGCAACCGCTGCTCTCCACCATGATCAAGGGGCAGATCATCGAAGGATTTTTGCTGGTGCGCGCTTCCGAGCAGCGCACTTCCACCAACGGCTCCAAGTACCTGGATCTGACGCTCGCCGACCGGCTCAGCGAGGTCAACGCCAAGATGTGGGACGGTCAGACCGCCGCGCCCAAGCCCTCCACCGTGGTCAAGATTCGCGGCATGATGCTGGAATACAACGGCCGTCCGCAATTGCGCGTGGACAAGCTGCGCCCCGTCGAGGCGGGCGACGGCGTCGACCTTTCCACTTTGGTGCCTTGCGCGCCCGACCCGACGGGCGACATGATGAAGATGGTCAACGAGCGCGTCGCGCGGATCAAAAGCGAACCGCTCAGGATGCTGGTGGAATACCGCCTGGACGAGTGCCGCGCGCAGCTGGAATACTACCCCGCCGCGTCGAAACTGCACCACGCGGAGCGCGGCGGGCTTTTGCACCACATCACCACGATGCTGAAGGACGCCGACGCGATTTCCGGGATCTACCCCACGCTGGACGGTGACCTGCTCGCCGCGGGCGTGATGCTGCACGACTTGTGCAAGATCCGCGAGTTCGATTCCGACGAGATGGGCTTGGTCAGCGATTATTCGGCGGAGGGCAACCTGATCGGACACCTGGTCGAGGGCGTCGCGGAGCTCAAGCAGGCGGGCGAGGCGCTGGGCACGCCGCACGAGCTGCTTATGCTTTTGGAGCACATGATCCTCTCCCACCACGACCTGCCGGAGTACGGCAGCCCCCGGCGGCCGATGTTCCCGGAGGCGGAGGCGCTGCACCTGATTGACCTTCTGGACGCGCGCATGTACGAGATGGACCGCGCGCTGTCCGCGATCAATCCCGGCACGTTCACCGAGCGCATCTGGTCGCTGGATCGGAAGCTGTACCGGAGAAAAGACTACGAAGCGTAATAGAACAACCGGGTATCGGCCTGATGACTTGAAAAGGAAGTGCGGCTCATGCGCGCGCAGGATCGGTTTTTCCGCTACATCCAGTTTGATACGACTTCGGACGAATCGTCCAAGTCCTGCCCCTCGACGCCAGGACAGCTTGTGTTTGGGCGGGCGCTGGTCTGCGAAATGCTGGAACTGGGCATCGCGGACGCCCGGATCGACGAATTTGGCTACGTCTATGGCAGCATCCCGGCAAACGTGCCGGGCGCGCCCGCGATCGGGCTGATCGCGCACATGGACACGTCGGACGCCGCGCCCGCGGGGCCGATGAACGCGCGGCTGATCCGCTATGAGGGCGGGGACGTCGTGCTGGACGAATCTGCCGGGGTTGTGATGCGTGTTTCCGAGTATCCTTTTCTTTCCGAGCACATCGGGCATGGCCTGATCGTGACCGACGGGCATACGCTGCTGGGCGGCGACGACAAGGCCGGGATCGCGGAGATCCTGACGCTGTGCGAGCGGCTGCTTTCTGACCGTTCAATCCCGCACGGGAAGGTGTGCGTCGCGTTCACGCCGGACGAGGAGATCGGATGCGGCGCGGATCACTTCGACGTGCCGGGGTTCGGCGCGGACTACGCGTATACCGTGGACGGCGGGCCGCTGGCGGAGATCGAGTACGAGAACTTCAACGCGGCGTCCGCGGTTTTGACCGTGAACGGCTTCAGCATCCACCCCGGCGCGGCCAAGGACAAGATGAAGAACGCGCTGCTCATGGGCATCGAGTTCAATTCCATGCTGCCGCCCGCCGAGATCCCCGCGCACACCGAAGGCTACGAGGGGTTCTACCACCTGACCGACATGCGCGGCGGCGAGGAAACGGCACGCCTGAAGTACATCGTGCGCGATCACGGCCTGGCGAAATTTGAGGCGCGCAAGGAAACGCTGCGGCGGATCGCCGCGTATCTCAATGAAAAGTATGGCGAGGGCAGCTTTGTCCTCGAACTCAAGGACAGCTACTACAACATGAAGGAGAAGATTCTGCCGCACATGCACATCGTCGACCGCGCGATGGACGCGATGCGCGCGGCTGGGTACGAGCCCAAGGCCATCCCCATCCGAGGCGGCACCGACGGCTCGCGGCTTTCGTTCATGGGCCTGCCCTGCCCCAACCTCTCCACCGGCGGCATGAACGCCCACGGACGGTTCGAGTGCGTGGACGCGGACGAGATGGAGGCCATCGTCGGCATTCTGGAGCGCATCGTTAGGGTTTAGGGGACGGAGGGACGGCCTCCGGCGTCCAGCTTTTTGAAAAAAGCTGGAGCAAAAACTTTATGCCGCCCGCGATGCGCGGGCGGGGTGTGGGGCGGAAAGATACACCGCCGTTGATCAAATCGTTAGGGTTTAGGGGTGGGGGACGGCCTCCGGCGGCCAGCTTTTTGAAAAAAGCTGGAGCAAAAACTTTATGCCGCCCGCGCATGCGCGGGCGTGGTGTGGGGCGGAAGG
>CAZNPZ010000012.1:0-45840 GCA_964575255.1 uncultured Oscillospiraceae bacterium | reverse complement strand
GGAGCAAAAACTTTATGCCGCCCGCGCATGCGCGGGCGTGGTGTGGGGCGGAAGGGTACACCGCCGTTGATCAAATCGTTAGGGTTTAGGGCGGGGGACGGCCTCCGGCGGCCAGCTTTTTGAAAAATGCTGGAGCAAAACTTTGCTTTTGCCCGCGATGCGCGGGCGTGGTGTGGGGCGGAAAGATACACCGCCGTTGATCGAATCGTTAGGGTTTAGGGGTGGGGGACGGCCTCCGGCGGCCAGCTTTTTGAAAAAAGCTGGAGCAAAAACTTTATGCCGCCCGCGCATGCGCGGGCGTGGTGTGGGGCGGAAGGATACACCGCCGTTGATCGAATCGTGGGTTTAGGGGCGGGGGACGGCCTCCGGCGTCCAGCTTTTTGAAAAAAGCTGGAGCAAAAACTTTATGCCGCCCGCGATGCGCGGGCGGGGTGTGGGGCGGAAAGATACACCGCCGTTGATCAAATCGTTAGGGTTTAGGGGTGGGGGACGGCCTCCGGCGGCCAGCTTTTTGAAAAAAGCTGGAGCAAAAACTTTATGCCGCCCGCGCATGCGCGGGCGTGGTGTGGGGCGGAAGGATACACCGCCGTTGATCGAATCGTGGGTTTAGGGGCGGGGGACGGCCTCCGGCGTCCAGCTTTTTGAAAAAAGCTGGAGCAAAAACTTTATGCCGCCCGCGTATGCGCGGGCGTGGTGTGGGGTTGATTGAAACAGGAAGTTTAGGGAGAGGCAAAGGACAATGGATGATATCAAAAGAACTGAAATCAGTGATGAGTGGGCGCACTCAGGCATTGTTGAAGCTGGGAACTTTGTTTTTGTCAGTTACTGCATGAAGAACGAAGGCCAAGCCATTGAGAAACAGATCCATGGTGCGTTTGATGTTCTGAGCGAAAGACTTGAGACCGTTGGCTTAAGCCTGGAATCCGTTGTCAAGATGGATTGCCTGTTCAAGGATATTTCGGAACTGTCCTTCCTCGGCGATATTATCAAAGACAGGTTTCACGGGAAATATCCGGCGAGAAAAGCATTGGAAACAAAATTCATCCGCGAGGGAATTTCATTTCAGGTCGATGCGATCGCGTTCCGTGGAAATGGCTATCGATAGACAATTTCGATTTTCCGAATCAGGCTGGAACTGGTACATGAGGAGGATTTCATGCGGAACAATGCACTGGTCGTGATCGACATTCAGAACGACATTACAAAGAATTACAAGGAAATCATCGGGAATATCAACGCCGCGATTGACTGGGCTGTCGCGCAAGACATGCATGTGGTTTATATCAAGCACAACAATTTGTCGGCCGGAACAAGAACCTTCAAGCCCGACACGCATGGCGCCGAATTGGTTCCGGATATGAAGATCGTATCCGAAAACATTTTTACAAAGACCAAGGGGAACGCGTTGAGCAGCGAAGGGTTTGCTGCGTTCGTAAGCGAAAACCAAATCGGAGAATTCTACATTGCCGGTGCGGATGCCATCGCCTGCGTAAAAGCCACCTGCTACAATATGGCCAAAGATGGCTATAAAGTTCACGTTCTGTCTGATTGCATTACCAGCTACGACAAACGGAAAATCGACGAGATGCTTCAATACTACGCGGGCAAGGGTTGTGCTGTCGAGAAACTGAGCGAAGTGATGCAACCGCCGCAGTAAAAGGAAAGACCAATTCCAATTCAGCGACCCCGCCCGCGAATGTGCTTCCGGCGACGCCGCCACGCATGCGCGGGCGGCGTCGCTTTTGTGCGGGGTCAAGGGGAGATCATCTCCCCTTGCGGGTGGTCTGGAGGGCGGAGCCCTCCGGCATAGCGTTACTTCACGCCTCCTTACGTCCACCTCTCCAGCAGCTTTATAATCTGGTCGGCAAGCCGCTCGATGGTCTTGTTGTTCAGGCGGTCGGTACGGCGGATCAGGCGGGTCAGGCGCTCGCCGGCGTCGGTCAGGCGGCGGATCGCGTCGGCGCGCTCCCTGGACATGTGCTCGGGCGCTTTGCGCGCGGGCTGCGGTTCGGGCGCGGGCCGCTCGGCGGCTCTACGCTCCTCGCGGCTGAGCGCGCGCTCGCGGCTGCCTTCGGTGATTTTCTGAAGCTCCGGCAGCGCCCAGACATCGCCGTTGTAGGGCACTTCCGCCGTCAGGCCGAGTTCGTCATGAAGCCTCCCCGCGAAAACCTGCGCGACGGCTTCCTCGCCGTGGGTCACAAAGACCTGCTTCGGCTTGGGCAGGAAGGACTTTACCCATTTCATCAGCCCTTCGTTGTCGGCGTGGCCGCTGACCGCCGCCAAGGTGCGAATCTCGGCGTTGACGGCGACGTCCTCGCCGAACAGCTTGACCTTCTTCGCGCCCTCGATCAGCGCGCGGCCCACCGTGCCCTTCGCCTGATAGCCGACGAAGAGGACCGTGCTCTCCGGCCGCCACAGGTTGTGCTTCAAATGGTGGCGGATGCGTCCGGCCTCGCACATGCCGCTCGCGGACAGGATGACCGACGGGTTTTTGTCAAAGTTGATCGCCTTGGAGTCGTCGCTGGTGACGCTCACCCTGAGCCCGGGGAACGAAATCGGGTTGATGCCCCGCCGGATCAGCGCGCGGGTGTCCTCGTCAAAGGAGGAACTGTCGCTCTCCTGGAACACGGTCGTCGCCTCGATGGCGAGCGGGCTGTCCACGTAGACCGTGAAATCCCCGTGGTTTTTGACCCGGCCCTCGGCCTTGATCTGGCGCAGGAAGTAAAGCATCTCCTGCGTGCGCCCCACGGCGAACGACGGGATCACCACATTGCCGCCCCGGTCGAACGTCTGCTGAATGACGGAGGAGAGTTCGGCGATGTAATCCGGGCGCGGGCCGTGGCTTCTGTCGCCGTAGGTGGACTCCATGACCACGAAGTCGGCGCGGGTCAGCGGAACCGGGTCGTTGAGGATCGGCTGATTCGCGTTTCCGATGTCGCCGGAGAATACGATGGTGAAGTCCTCGGCGGCGTCCGTCAGCGTGACGCTGGCGGAGCCAAGCAAATGCCCCGCGTCGGTGAATCGGGCGCGGATGCCCGGAAGCACGTCGATTTCAAGGCTGTACTCGACGGGCTTGAACAGGCCGATGGCGCCCTTCGCGTCCTCCATCGTATAGAGCGGCACATACGGCGCTTCGCCCGCGCGCAGCGCCTTGCGATTGCGCCACTCGGCTTCGAACTCCTGAATGTGCGCGGAGTCGCGCAGCATCAGGTCGCACAGTCGGTAGGTGGGCGCGGTGGCGTAGATCGCGCCGCGGAAACCGCGCTTATATAAAAGCGGCAGCTTTCCGGAGTGGTCGATGTGCGCGTGGGTCAGGATCACGCAGTCGATTTCGGAGGGGCTGACCGGCAGTTCCTGATTTTCGTAGGCGTCCTCGCCCTGCTCCATGCCGCAGTCGATCAATATCCTGCCCGATTGCGTTTCGAGATAGTAGCAGCTTCCGGTCACCTCGCGCGCCGCGCCGAGAAAGGTCAGTTTCATGCGGTACCCCCTTAATAACAATCCGCCTTGTCGCCGGGAGACCCGTGCTCGAAGGCGGCGATTATTCCTGTGTGACTTGCTGCTTACTTGCCGGACGGTGTTTTGACATCGGTGAAGCCGACCAGCTTGATCCCCTTCGCTTCCAGCTGCGCGCGCACCTTGGGCTCAGCCTGCGTCTTGCCGCTGCCGGAGACCAGCACGACCTCGACCTCCTGCCCCGCGTGAAGCGCGGCGACGATGCTGTTGAACGCGGGCGCGGGCATGCCCGCCCAGACCGGCGCGTAGACGACCAGCCGGTCGCAGCCGGTGATCTTGTCGCTGATGGGCTTGACGGCGGAGGGCTTTTGCTTCATCGCCTGAAAGCAGCCCACCGTGAACGCGGCGACCATATTGCGCTTCTTCTTCTCTTCGACGGCGATGGCGGGCGCGCCCAGCGTCTTGGCGCGGGCTTCGGCGAGCTTACGGGAGGCTCCAGCCAGGGAATAGTAGGCGACGACGGTCTTCATAAGATGTCCACTCCTTGACGTATGATGCCGCCCGGATCCGGGCGGGTGATTTAGAGGTAGGCGCCCTTGGTCTTGATGCCCGCCCGGCGGGCGCGCGCGTCGCTCAAGAGGCACGCCTGCCGCTCGGCGGCGGTGGGGCCGCAGGCTTCGATGTGCTGCGCCGCGTTCTCCGGCCAAACGATGGCCGGGACGTTCGCGGCCAGGCCGTCCAGTACCGCGGCGGCGGCGGACTGCGCCGCGCCGTCTTCGTGGATCTCGAAACTGGGCGCGAACACGCCATCCAGGCATGCGTAGGTACACTGAATTTTCTCGTCCCAGAGTTCGTAGCGGAGGCTCTCGATCAGGGCGCGAGCCGCCGCGTGCGTCGCGCTGGACACCGCCTGGAACGGGGCGGGCAGAAGGCCGGACAGCGGCAGCATCAGCGTGATCCGCCCGTGCCCCTGCGCGCGCATCCGGGGCAGCAC
The DNA here is from genome assembly GCA_964575255.1 of uncultured Oscillospiraceae bacterium. Classification (GTDB taxonomy): domain Bacteria; phylum Bacillota; class Clostridia; order Christensenellales; family Aristaeellaceae; genus JAEZHK01. The sequence continues at coordinate 41,390 of CAZNPZ010000012.1, read as the reverse complement.
CGCCTCCACCATGTTGACTACGCCCATCAGGTTCACGTCCACCGCATAGCGCCAGCCCTCGGCCATTACCTGGTCGATGGGCACGGAGCCTGGCGCGGAGGTGGCCATGAAGAGACAGTCCAGCCGTCCCTTGCGGTCGACCGCCACATCCATCAGGCGCTGCGCGTCCAGCGTCTGCGTCACGTCGGTGGGCACCGCGAACGCGTGACCCGGATATGCGCGGTTGAACTCATCCGCCAGCGCGTCGAGCGCCGCGTCGCTGACGTCGCCCATGTAGACCACCGCGCCGCGCTTTATCAGCTGCTCACACATCGCGCGGCCGATTCGCGAAACCGCGCCGGTTACGACGCAGATTTTGCCCGTGTACGCTGCGCTCATGACGCACCCTCCCCTTAAACCGCATCATAGCACAAAACACCCTTTAAGTAAAGGCAATGGGTTTTTGACCATGCGGCAATTTTGTGAACAATGCAGATTTGGCGGCTCCGGACGCATATACTTGACATGGACGGCGCGTTTGTGCGATGATGGTTTTGTTAAATTGCGTTGTTGATCAGGCTGTGGGGAGGGACGCGACCGACTGGAAACAGGGAGGGATTGCCATGAGCGGTGGATCGGATACGGTGGTCGTCTTCTTCTCGCGCGATGAGAACACCCGACAGGGCGCGTTCATCCTGGCAAGGCGGACCGGCGGGAAGCTGGTCGAGCTGAAGGAGCGGAAAAAGGGCAACTTCATCCAGGCGCTGCTCAAGCTGGAATCGCCGCTTGAGGGCGACCCGTGGCGGGAGATCCGGGATGCGCGGCGCGTGATCCTGGTGACGCCGATTCGGGCCGGGAACAGTGCGCCCGCGATGAACGCGTTCGCCATGAAGGCCGACTTCACCGACAAGGAAATCACCATCGTCACGTTCCAGCCATTTGCGGACCTGCGCCTCAGCCACCGGGTGCATCAGCACATCGCCGGGATGGTCGCCGCCAACCACGGCAGCGCCATGACCAGCTACGCGCTGATCAGCGGCAGGAAGGGCCATTTCGCGGGGGAAGAGGCCATCCGCGCGCAGATCGACATGGTCAAGCTGCCGGATTCTTCCGCGAAGCAGGAGGAAGCGGTACCGGTGGCTCCGGCGGATGGTCCGGACGGGCAGGTCTACGCGTAAGTACGTTTCTACAGTGAAGGATGTCGGTTTCATCCGGCATCCTTCGTTTCGTTCAATTCATGGCCGTGTCCTGCGGCAGCACCGCCACCAGTTCGCCCATCAGCACGACCTCCTCGGCGGGGTAGAGCATCGGCGGGTACTTCGGATTCTCCGAACGAAGCTCCACCTTGCCGCCGGGGCGGCGGTAGACATGCTTGATCGTCGCGTCCGGCTGGTCGGTGGGGCCGTCCACCTGAACCAGCGCGATCTGGCCGTTGTCGAACGTGCCGCGCTTGTTGAACACGCAGTAGTCGCCGTCACCGATGACGCTTGCCATCGAGTCGCCCTCCGCCTGCACGATGAAATACTGCTCGCCGGTGAATTTCACCGGCACCAGGATGCGGCGCTCGTCCTCCGGCACCGCGGTGATCGGTGGGCCCGCGGCGGCGCGGCCCTCCACGCCCTTCCAGGTGCGGTCGGTCCGGCGGGGACGGATTGCATCGCTGCGGGCGGGCGGCAGCGGACGGGTTTCTGCTTCCGCCGCAATCCGGGTATCCGGCGCTGACGTGCGGCGCGGCGCGTCCGATCCGGCGATCAGGCGCAGGCCCGGAGTTGCGTTGCCCGCGGGGCTTTGCGGCTGCGAAAGCAGCGCGGATTCGGCCATCCGCATCACCGCGCGGCGCACGTCCTCCGGTACGCTGCGCAGCGCGTCAATCAGCCTTGTCTCGCCCTCATCCAGCGCGCGCGCGCCGGGGAGGGCCTTTTTTTCGCTGGTCAGGCCCAGCAGGTAGTCCGCGGAGACCCCGAAGTAGCGGGCGGCGATCTCCACCGTGGCGGCCTTGGGCGACGCGCCCTTTTTCCAGCCCGTGGGCGTGCCGCTGCTCACGTGCAGCACCGTCTCCGCCACCATCGCCACCGAGACGCCGGCCTCTTTGCACAGTTGATCCAGTCGGGCGTAGAACATCGGAGGCCTCCTCTCCACGAAGACATACAAAACTAAGATATATATTGACATTCTTAGTAAAATAAGATATAATCCGGAATACGAAAGAATGTTCGGTTTCAGTATAGCACGGCTTGGATGGGTTGTAAAGCGGGACGAACGGAGGGATGCGAGATGAGGCCGCTGTTTACCGGGCGGGAGCTTGCGGATTTGAGACGCCTCGACGCGGGGCTGATGCGGCCGCCGCTGTCGGAGCGTGAGCTGATCGAGGCTGAGGCGCGCGACGAGGCCATCCGGCGGGAGGCGCGGGACGGCGGGGAGCGGGCGCTTCGGCCCGGTCAGGGGCTTTTCGCGCTGCCGGACGGGGCGTTTGAGCGCGCGCGGGCGGCGAAATTTCAGACCACAGAGGACGCGGCGCACGCGTGCGGTGTCAGCGCGAAGCTGATTTGGCACCTGGAGTGCGGCGGCGTCACCGCGCCGGAGCTGGCACGGCGCATCGGCCTCGCGCTCGGGCTGTCGGGCGCGGAAATCAAGGGGATCACCTGCGCGAAAACGGCGGCGCGTCGGAGGCGGCAAGCGGCGCAGCGGCGCGCGGAAACGGATCAGGGGACCCGGGGCGCGTGACGGGATCGGCGTGGTCAGGGATCGGCGCGCAGGGGGGGCGCGGGGCGCGTGAGAAGAAAGAAACAGGAAAAACGGATTGCCGTTCGATCAGTCGGTGAGGATTGTGCGGGGATGCCCATGAAAGGAGCGGTCAAAGGTGGAAGGGATTACCAGGGAAATGCTGCCGGAGGCGCACAGGCGAATTTCGGAAGTCATCGGGCTGGACGCGACGATTCTTTTGTGCGAGGCGTACGGCGGCGCGCCGCTCTACATCCCCAAACTGGACGCGCTCGCCGCCGCACAGCGGGATCAGAGCATTCGCGCGGAGTTCGACGGCGTGAACACCGCCGCGCTCGCGAGGCGGTACGGGATCTCGACGCGGACGGTGCAGCTGATCCTGTCCGACGCGCCCAAACGGGCGAGGGTTCGGTAGCGGCGTAGCACGGACTATGCGACGGGCGCTTGAAGGGCGAAGGAAAACTGCGAACCGCTTCGCGCGGCGTCTCGCGGGGAAATCGGGTATCATTCCGGCAGTGGATGGCTGCCGGATTTTTCTTTCGGCGGATCTCACGAAAACGGAGCGCGCGGAAGAGGTGACGGGATTGGAATCGGAGTACGCGTACTGGGTGGTGACCGGCGCGGTCGGCGTAATGGTCGGTACGCTGGCGTGGTTCGTCCGGCGGTTGATCGCGGAACTGGAGGCCAAGATCGAGCGCGGCGAGAAGGCGACCCGCGACCAGATGGACGCGCTGCAAAGGCGCATGGACAAACAGGAGGAGCGGTATGACCGGCTGCTTACGATTTTGCCCGACAAGTACGCGCTCCGGGACGACCTGATCAGAATGTCCCAGAACATTGAGGCGCAGCTGGGCCAGATCCGGGAATTGATCGTGAACGGGTTTCGAGAGAAGGAGGGAAACGGATGATTTCGACCACCGACCTCGTCAAGCGCAAGCAGCTGCGCGGGGACATCGTGACCATGCTGTACAAGGACTTTGGCCGTCCGCCGATGCCGGTCAAGACGCTGGTGTTCGCGCTGCTGGGTGAAAACCCTGCCGCCGATACCGAGGTCCCGGCGCAGCTTTTCTATTTGGCCGACCCCAAGAAGGATTTTGTGACCATCAGCTACAAAGACGGGGCGGAACCGGAGCTGACGCCGCTGCGCGGCGCACTCGTGCAGCTGACCGCCGCCGGGTGCAACCTGGCCGAGGGCGACATCGACGACCCCGGCGTGCTCTTCGGGGATGGGCGGCGCGTGTGACGCGCGCGGCGACGCGCAGAGGGCTGCTTCTGAGTCGTTTCACCTGATTTCGAGTCAGCCACGACGTAAGGGCGCGGCGGCACGATCGATGGACGCGAAACGAGATGATCCGGGCTACGCTTTGCGGGCGGCGGTGCTTCCAATGGATGAAGATGGCGAGCGATCGAAGGCGCTTCCGGCGGAAAATGCCAATGTTCGTGGAAATGTGAGCGACGGAGGCGGAGCGGACGGGGCGCGGCGCGAAAGCGCAGCAGATGAAGGGAAAAGCCGAACGCGCGCGAGGGCGGGCGAGCTGTCGAGCGGGGCGCGGCGCGAAAGCGCAGCAGATGAAGGGAAGAGCCGAACGCGCGCGAAGGTGGGCGAGCTTCCGAAAGAGGCGCGCGAGGCCATCGAGGCCATGCTGGCGCAGGGGCGCCGCTATCAGGAGATCGCGGACGCGCTGGAAGGGTTCGGGTTCGTCATCACAAGAAGCGCCATTGGGCGGCACGAAGCCGCGAAAAAGCCGGACGCGCGGCAGTCGGTCGCCGGGCAACTCCGAGAAATCGACCGATGGATGAAGAAACACCCGGAATTCGACCTGGCGGGATCGTCGCTTGCGATGCTGACCAGAAAGCTGTTTCTGAGGCTGGAGGGCGACGGGGAGGCGTTCGACGGCCTTTCCGCAGACAAGGCGGCCTCGGCGCTGATTCAGGCGGCGCGGGCGATCGCGCAGTACGAAAAGACCGCCGCGGGTCGGAAGAAGGATCGGGCGGAGGCGCGGCAGGCGGTCGTCGCGGAGCTTCGGGAGGCGCTCAGCGGGGAACCGGAACTGCTCCGGCAGATCGAGGCGCTGGTCGAGCGGAATTCGTAGCCGGAGAAGGCACTTTCGGGCGTTTTGGGTGCCGTGAAAGGCGAGACCTAGAATGATGCGTTGGGCTGCTTAGATCGTGGGAGGACGGCGCGGGTGGCGTAGCGACAAACCGCCAGGAGGACAGGCGGTATCAAAGGAACAACGCCAAGAAGCTGGGCGGCACAGGTTGCGAAGGAATGACGCCGGGTAGCGAAGGCGCGATGCCGGAAAATCGAATGACGCAGGGCGCGAGGAAATGGCGTCAGGATGGAAAGCCGCGCAGGTTGCCGGAGAACGGCGCTGAAGGGGAAGCCGGGTGACGCGGGTCTTGCAGAGACAAACCGGGCATGAGCCGGGAGGGAACGGGCGTTGAAGGGAAAGCGCGCGGGCATTTTGAGCGAGATCGCGGGCGCGGACGGTTTTTCCGAGGCGCGGCGCAGCTTTTGGGCGTACTGCCGGGCGGTCAACCCCGGATTTTTCAGGGACGACCGGCCGCACCTGATGCGGTTGGCCGACAGTTTGCAGGCGCTGATCGAGCGAAGGCTGATGGGCCCGGACGGAGAGATTCGGACGAGGCTGATCGTGAACCTGCCGCCGCGGATGGGGAAGAGCTACACGCTGACGCTGTTCAACCAGTGGGCGCTGGGGCGGAACCCAAAGGAGAGGATCATTTCCGTCAGCTACAACGAACGACTCGCGGACAGGTTTTCCCGCGCGGTGCGCGGCGGGATCGCGGCAACACGGTCGGGCGGGAAGGGGTTTATCTTCTCGGACGCGTTTCCCGGCATCCGGCTGAAAAAGGGCGACGCGGCTTCGGGTCTGTGGGCACTTACGGGTCAGCCGATGAGCTTTCTGGCCGCCGGGTTCGGCGGCACGATCACCGGCGTGGGCTGCTCCATCGGGATCATCGACGATCCGGTCAAGAACCATCTGGAGGCGATGAACGAGGCCGCGCTGGACGCGCAGTTTCAGTGGTACAACGACACGTTCTTCTCGCGGCTGGAGGAGGGGGCGGTTCAGATCGTCGCGATGACGCGGTGGGCGACGGGCGATCTCGCCGGGCGGCTTCTCGCCCGCGAGCCCGACGCTTGGCAGGTGCTGAAGCTGCCCGCGTGCCTCGACGCCGAGCGGCGGGAGATGCTGTGCCCGGAACTCCTGAGCTGGAACCGCTGGCGGCAGATCCTTAGAACCACGAGCGAGGAGATCGCGCTGGCCAACTACCAGCAGCAGCCCATCGACATCACCGGGCGGCTGTACGAGCACTTTGCGACATACCCGGCGCTGCCGCTTCGCCCGGACGGGACGGGCGCGTTTGAGAAGATCCTCTGCTACGTCGACACCGCCGACACCGGGCGGGACTACCTGTGCGCGGTGGTCGCGGGCGCGCTGGAGGGGCGGCTGTGGGTGCTGGACGTACTCTACTCCGACCGGGGCATGGAGGTCACGGAGCCGCAGCTTTGCGACATGCTGATGCGGCATCGCGTGGACGAGGCGTGGATCGAATCCAACAACGGCGGCCGGGGCTTCGCCCGGAATGTGGAGGCGCTCCTATGGAGCCGTCATGCGTGGCGCGGGACGAGAATCGTCCCGCGGACGCAGCGGCAGAACAAACGCTCGCGCATCCTGGTGGCCGCGCCGTTTGTGATGAACAATGTGCTGTTTCCGTCCGACTGGGCCGCGCGCTGGCCGGAGTACCACCGCGCGATGGCGCGGTTCCTCCGAAAGGGCGCGAACCTGCACGACGACGCGCCGGACGCGACGACCGGACTTGCCGAACTTTTAACGGGCGGCCTTGCCGGCCGGGATCAATTTGTCAGCGGGAGGGGCGGAAGATGACAAACCTGGAGTGGATCAAGACCGAACTGGGCGGGCTGTACGGCGGCGAGGCCGTCCGCGAGCTGCACGAACTGAACGGCCTGTACGCGCTGTACGGCGGCGGGGGCCGGGGGATTTCTGATTTTGAGGGCGGGGAGCGGGGACCTTCGACCAACCTGATCAAGAAGCTGATCCGCGAGGAGAGCCGGTTCATGGTGGGGCGCGCGCCGGAACTGAGGATCATCGCGCCTTTGACCGACGCCGATGCCGCCGCGGAGATCGAGAAATTCCTCGCGCGGAAGCTCGCGGAGACCCGCTGGCGAAAGAAGCTGCTGGATGGCGCGCGCGATTGCTTCATTGGGAAGCGCGTCGCGCTGTGCCTGGACGGCGCGCCGGGGCGGGCATCGGGCATCCGGTTCGTCCCGTCCACCGAGTTCGTGTACGAGGCGGGCGAGGACGGCGCGCTGACAAAGATCATCTTTTTCTACGGCATGAACGACTGCCTTGAGCGCGGCGCGCAGCGCGTCTTCCGGAAGAAGCTGTGGATGGACGGCGGGCGGTGCATTCTCGACGAGGGCGTGTATGACGGCTATGGGCGGCTTACGCAATCGCGGCGGCGCGGCGAGGATACGGGGCTAACCTTTGTGCCCGCGTATGTGATCGTAAACGGCGGACTGTCCGGCGATCCCTCCGGCGAGAGCGACGTTACGGAGCTTGCGGCGAACCAGCGCGCCTACGATCAATTGAAGCGTGACGATCTGGACGCGCTCCGGTTCAACATGTTCCCACAGAAGGTACTGGTGGACGCTTCGCAGGCGTCGGTGGAGCATGTCGTCATCGCGCCCGGCGCGCTGATCGACCTCGCGACCGACCCGGCGCGCGGCGGGGACGCGCAGGCGTCCGCGAGCGTCCTCGAGCCGAAATTCGGGTACGACGAGCGTTTCGAGCACGCGATCAAGCGCGTCCGGGGCGACATGTTCGACCTGGTCTCGGTGCCGGAAGCGTCGGTGGAGCTGCTTATGGGCTTTGCCGCGAGCGGCAAGGCGATGCGCGCCGCGTACTGGGGGCTGATCTGCCGATGCGAGGAGAAGTGGGCCGAGTGGGACGACGCGCTGAGGTGGATGGTCCGGCGGCTCGTCGACATGGCGGCGGTCTACGGCGAGGCCACGCTGCCCGCGATCGATTTTACGGTGCGCGTCGAGCACCTGTACCCGATCCCCGACGACGAGGAAGAAGAGCGGGCGCGAGACCTTGCCGAGGTGGCGGGCGGCGCGCGAAGCCGTTTGAGCTACATCCGAAAGTGGCAGCCGGACGCCGACGCGGCCGGGGAACTGAAGCAGATCGGGGCGGAGCGGGGCGCGATTTCCGACAGATCATGACAATTAAAGGGGGTGGGCGCGTGCAGGATTGTGGTTTTTCGGTGGCCGAGGAAGAAGCTGACGCGGAGAAGACGCCCGATGCGGCGGTCGAAGAGGCTGGGGATATGATCGCGGAAGCGGGTGCCGACGGGGATGGGAGTCCCCATGTGGAGGAACTGAGCGGCGGAGACGAAGAGGCGCTTATTAAGGAGGCGGAGGATGACAGCCTGACCGGGGCGGTAACCGGAAGCGGGGTGACGGCCACCCAAGCGGCGGATGCCGGAAGCGGGGCGACGGCCACCCAAGCGGCGGATGCCGGAAGCGGGGCGATGGGCACCCAAGCGGCGGATGCCGGAAGCGGGGCGATGGCTGTCAAAACGGCGACCGAAGCTGCTTTTTGCGCGGAGGCGCAAGCGGTGTTTGATGGGAATCCATGCCCGACGCGATATGGTGAGCGAACCCGGAACGAGGATCGTGAGGCGGAACTCTCCAAGCGGGTGGAGCGGTACGCGGCGCGGGCGGTGCTCTCCGAAGCGCGCGCGGCTGCCGCGCTGATGGGGGTGCCGGCGGATCGGCTGGACGACGTCGCGAAGCTGTGCGAGCTTTCGGGGATCGATCCGGAAGAGGACAGCGCGCGGGCGAAAATTGCCGGGGCGGTTCGGGGCGCGCTTGGCCGGATGACGGGACTGACCGGCGGGGCGGGCACGGGTTCCGCGGTCGCCACGCAAAGGCCGAGGCGGGACGCGTTCGAGCGCGGGTTTCTGGGAGCGTAGGAAACGAAGCGCGGGTCGGCTGCCGCGCGATCGGTGAGAATCGCGAGGGCTACGGGGTACAGGGAATCGGGATGTGAAATCCACCGGGCGGGCGCCCGGAAACAATGGATATTTAAGGAGGAGAACAGCATGGCGCAAAATCTGGTCACCAAGTACTCGGACATCATCGACGAGCGGTTTTCGGCGCAGTCTTTGACCGAGGCGGCGGTCAACCATGACTACGACTTCGTCGGCGCGCAGACCGTGAAGGTCTTTTCCACGGCGACCGCCCAGATGCGCGATTATCAGCGCACCGGGGCCAACCGCTACGGCACGCCCGCGGAACTGGACAACACCGCGCAGGAGATGACGATGGCGCGCGACCGCGCGTTTACCTTCACCGTCGACCGCGCGAATGACGACGAATCGGGCGGCAGCCTGAACGCCGGACTCGCGCTGCGCCGTCAGCAGGACGAGGTCATCACCCCCGAAATCGACCGCTACCGGCTCAGCCGCATGACGGCGTTCGCCGGGCATGTGGCGCTGGGCGGCTACGCGGGCGATGTCAAGCCGTACGAGCGCATCCTGGCCGCCAACCAGTACCTGGACGAGCGGAACGTGCCCCGCGAGGGAAGGGTGCTTTTCATCAGCCATTCGATGCGCGTGAAGCTGCAGCTCGACCCCAACTTCACCACCGCCGCGAAGATCGACCCGGCCACCCGCATCCGGGGCCAGGTCGGCGAGGCCGACATGACGCCCATCGTTGCCGTACCGGGAAGTTACCTGCCCGCGGGCGTGGAACTGGTGCTCTCGCACCCGAAGGCCACCACCGCGCCGCAGAAACTGGCGGAGTATAAGCTGCACGACAACCCGCCGGGCATCAACGGCGCGCTGTGCGAGGGCCGCGTCTACTACGACGCGTTCGTGCTCGCGAACAAGCGGGACGCGATCTACGCGCTGCGCACCGCGCTCGCGCCGATTGCGGTTTCCTGTCAGGCTGGCGCCGCGGGCAAGACACTCGTCGCCGTGTCTGGACACCTCTACGAGGACGGCAGCGAAATCGGCGCGCTTCGGTACAAGACCGGCGCGAGCCAGGCCGCGCCGTCGCTGGGCGACGACATTTCCACCTGGAGCGCGCTGACGCTCACGGACGGCGCCGCGGAACTCACCGCGACCGCCGGGCACAAGCTGGTCGTGGCCTCCGCGGACGGGGCGGGGAAAGCCGTGGCCGCGTCCGCGAGCGTGACGGTCGTGGTCGGCGCATGAGCATGACCAACGGGGAGCAGATCGACCTGATCCGAAGCGCGCTCGACGAAGCCGGCGAAGCCCGGACGCTGACCGACGCGCAGCTTCAGGCGTTCCTTGAGCGCGCGAACGGCGACGAGAACGGCGCGATCTATCTGGGCGCGCTCGCCAAAGCCCGCGTGGACGCGGCGGCGCTGCCCGACGGAACCAGCGTGTCCTCCAACCGCGCGTACTGGCTGGGACTGGCGGCGGCGTTTCGCCCCAACCGGGGCGGCGCGCTTTCCAGAGAGGATCGGTGACGATGGACGCGTACGAACGCATCCTGCGAGGGCGGCTGCGCATGGCCGCCGCCCGGCGGACGCGGCTTGACGGGGTGGTCGAAAGACCCCCCGAAGGCGCGCCCGTCGGGGAGGTCGGCGGATTCTACTACGAGAAGCGCGGCGGCGTGTTCTCCGCCGCGCTGCCCGGACAGCTTTGTGATCAGCCGGACGGGCTGTACCTGATGGCGCTCTACCCCGATCAACTGCCCGCCGCGCGGCCGGGGGACGAGCTCAGGGTGAGCGACCGGCGCTACCGGATCCTGGGCATCGCGGAGCGCGGCGCGTACCAGACGTACCGCTTGGCGGAGATTCTTTGATCGCGGGGCGCGCAAGGAGATCGGTATGAGCGGACTTCTTTTGAACAGCGGGGCGCTGACGCGGGCGCTTGTAAACGAGAAGGCGCGGCGCGTGAGATTGGCGAACGAAGCCGCGCGGGCGTTGGCGGTCAGGATGGAGGCGTCCGCGAAGGAGGAAAAGCCCTGGCGGGATCAGACCGGGCGGGCGCGGGATTCGATCCGGGGAACGGCGGAGGAAACGGGCGGGACGATCCGAATCGCGCTCACCGGCAATGCGCCCTACTCGGCGGCGCTGGAACTGGGGATGGGCGGCCGATACGCCGTGCTCGGCCCCACCGTGCGCGCGTTTACGCCGGGGTTCCTGCGGGCGATGGCCGGGGATGCGTCCCTTTGAACGGGCGGCGTGACGGACGGAACTTGCGCCGCGGTATCAAAACGGATGGGAGGGATTTGGATGAGCCCAACGGAGCGGGCGCGGCGCGCGCTGAGCCGGGCGGGGTTTACGGTTGCCCGCCCCGGCGAGGCGCTGGGGGTGTGCAAAGCCGCGTATCTCGTCGTTTTTGACGGGGGCACAACCCCGCTTACCCGCGCGGGTGCGCTTTCCACCGTGGGCGTTGCGGCCTATGTGCCGCTGGGACATGAGGCGGAACTGGCGCCGTTGCTGGTTGGTGTGAGCGACGCGCTTATAAAGGAAGGCCTGACCGCGCGCGGCGCGGCGCAGCCGGAAGCGGTGGACGAGGCGTTCCGCGCGCATACGCAGACGGTGGAATTCACGGCGCTGTGCGCGGCGCGGTGACAGCGGCGCTGTCCCGGCGCGCCGGGTGCAATTCGTAGCGCCCGGACGTCGGGGTGCGGCGAGGGAAAGGTTCAGGCGATCCCGAACGGATGGCCGCGCCTTAATAAACGCCACGGCGTGGGGCATTTGGCGGCGGGATGCGGGATTCACAGGGCGCGGCGCGCCCTGAAAGGAGGAAGTATGGCCGAAACCAGAATTACAGGCGGCAACATCGCGGGCTGCGAGCGCATCCGGGTGGTCACGCGGGAGGAAACGCCGCGCGTGTATGTCTTTGAGACCGCGACCGGGCTGTCCTTCGCCGCGAGTGTGTCCGCGGGCGAGGAGCAGGAACTGCGCGTCAAGAACACCATCCACGGACTCATCAAAACCGAGGACATCGTGAAGGGGTACGACATCCAGTTGGACGATCCGGTGCTGCATACCGAGATAATGGCGCTGGTGGACGGGGGAAGCCTGAGCGGCGCGCCGGGGGAGGCCGGCGAGACGTATTCGGCCCCGGCGGTGGGGACTTCGGCGGGGCGCGTCGCGTTCGACCTGTATGTGTATACGTCCGACCGGGACGCGGACGGCGAGGCGGTCTCGTTTCACGAGTGGATGTTCCCCGGCTGCAAGGGGAAACCCGTCGAAGCCGCGCTGAAGGATGGCGCGTTTGCGTCGATCGGCTACAAGATCGAGTCCCGGCCGGGGGTCGGCGTTTCGCCGCTTGTGATGCGGCGGGTCGCGGCGCTGCCCCCGACCGACGAAGAATGAAGGAGGCGTTTATCATGACCGACATCGGGGAGGCCGCCCGGCGCTACGCGGCGGAGGAGGTTACACTACCCGGCTGGGGGCCGGAAGCGGGGTTTTCCTGCCGCCTTCGAAGGCCGGGGCTCGTCGTGATGGCCGAAGCCGCCGGGTTCGTGCCCAATCCGCTGCTGTCGGCGGTGGAGGAACTGTTCTTCCCCGCCGGGAAATCGGTGAAACTGCCGCCCGAACAACAGGCAAAGGCGCTTCACGCCATCGCGCGGTACGCGCTCGTCTCGCCGACGATGGACGAATTGAACGGGGCGGGGCTTCAACTGACCGACGAGCAGTACCTTTCAATCTACGCGTTCGCGCTGAAGGGGGCGGAAGGGCTGTCCCGATTTCGTACGGGCGTCCATCGGGAACCTCGCGGTGATGGCGGCGACGTACGCGGCGAGGCCGTCCGGGATTGTGAAACTTGACGACCCCTACGAGGCCTGGTGTCTGGACGAGGCGGTGTGCGAGTACCTCGCGCGGCTGCGCGCCGGGCAGCGGCTGAAGCCGCCGAAACCGGCGGACAACCGCGCGCTGATCGGGGCGCTTGGGAGGTGCGGAGGCTGAAGACCGGCAAGCGCCGGGCACTGGCAGGCGGACACCGCGCTGATCGGGGCGCTGAGAGCAAGGGGGCGTAAGATCGGCGAGCGCCGGACGCGGGCGGTGTGGACGGCGGGAACAGCATCGACGGATGGAGGGAACGGTCATGGTGGACGCGGGACGGGTGGTGGCCAGCCTGGAGCTGGACACGACCGGATTCATGGGCGGCATTGACGAGGCGATCCGCGCCGCGCGGGCGCTTGGCAGTGGGGCGGCGGCGGCGTCCGGCGGCGTGGCGAGGCTTTCGGGCGCGATGGGCGTTCTGGAAAGCGCGGCGGAGGATGGCGCGCGCGGCGCGGCCGACGCGCTTTCCGGCCTGAAAACGGTTGGGCGGGAGGCGGTGAACGGGCTGATCGCGGGCGCGCTGTCCCGGCGGGGCGCGCTGATCGCGACGTTTCGGGCGCTGGCGGGCGCGGCGGTTCGAGCGGCGCGGGACGAACTGGGCATCGCGTCGCCGTCCAAGGTGTTCGCGGAGATCGGAAGGCATTCGGTGTCCGGGTTTGTTCGGGGCATCGACCGGGGCGCGGAGGACGCGCGGAGCGCGATGCGAAGGCTCCTGAATGTGGGCGCGGCGACCCCAAATGCCGCCGGGGTTTCGGGTTCCGCGGGCGGCGTGACCCACAACCACTACGCCGCGCCGGTCAGCGTGACGTTCCCCGGAGAGATCCACGTCAGCTCCGACGCGGAGTTGCGGGCATTCGAGCGCAGGCAGACGAAGTACGCGCGCGATCTGCAGTACGGATTGGGCGTGCGCGGATGAGCGGCGGCCTGGAGATCGCGAAGCAGATGGCGACGGATGGTCTGAGGGGGTGCGGGAATGCATGACATGTTTTTCACTTGGAAGGGCGTTTCGTCCGACGCGATGGGCGTGGTGGTGACCAGGCTGCCGCCGATCGTGGTCGCGGCGAAGCGGGACGAGGCTGTCGTTGTGCCGGGGCGTTCCGGCGTGATGCACCTGTGGGACGGCGCGTGGGACGAGGTGCTGCTTTCCGTCGAGTGTTATTTGCCGTATGAGCAGGGCGGTTCGGTGGCGGGGGCTGCGCAGCTCGCCGCGTGGCTGACCGGGCTTGACTGGCTGACGCTCTCCGACCGGCCGGGACTCAGGTTCCGCGCGCGGCTTATCGATCAGATTGCAATGACACCGCTCGTCGCGGGGTTTTCCGACCGGCTGTTCTCGCTGTCGTTCTGGGCTGATCCGTTCGGCTACGAGGCGGTGCCGACGGTGATCTCCGCGTCCAGCGCGTTCACGCTGGTCAACCCCGGCAGCGTATTTTCGGAACCGGTGATCGAACTGACCGCGACCGGGGACGTGACCCTTACGATCGGCGAAAAGACCCTCGTACTCGACGATGTGCCGGGGTCTCAGGTGATCGACGTGGCAGCGGGGCTCATTTACCACGGCGATCAGAACCTTTCCGCGAGCGCCGAAACCGGCGACTGGCCGCTGACGATCCCGACCGGGGCGAGCGAAGTTCGCTGGACGGGGGACGTGACCGGCATCATCGTAAAGCCCAACTGGAGGTGGCTGTAGTGGCGGTTTTCGCGTACGCGCCGGACGCGATGGATTTTGACACCTTGGGGCTGTGCGGGCCGCTGACGCCGACCCGGTGCGAGTTCACCGAGCGGCGGAACGGCCTCAGCCAACTGGTGCTGGAGCATCCCATCGACGATTTCGGCCGTTGGGGTCAGCTGGTTCCGGGCGTCCTCATCAAGGCGGATGTGCCGGTTCGCACGCCGCCGGAAGTGGGCGGGGACGGCGCACTGGTCACGTCGGTCGAGAAATGGCTGGTAAAGACTGCCGCCACCAAGGGCCAGCGCAAGCTGTACTCGAAGCCGGACGGTGGGCGGGTGATCAAGGTGCTGCCGGTCTGGGCGGACAGCGGGAAGACCGAGCGGTTCGCCGTCACCGTGGTTTTGAAGGGCGAAAACCGGTACAAAGCGCGCACGCGGTACGGAACTGGCTGGGTTGCGATTTCCGCGATCGAGCATTCGGTCTCGTATCAGATGGCGGACGACCCGGCGACCATCGAGGCGGTGGAACCGGCGGTGCGCGCGAGGCCGCAGCTGTTCCGAATCCGCGAGGCAGTGGTGACGAACCGGTGCGTGACCGCGACGGCCAGCCACATCTTCTACGACCTGGCCGGAAACGTGACCACCTGGAGCGGCTACGACGCAGCGGCCAAGGCGAACAACCCCACCTGCCGGGAGGCGCTTTATGGGATTCTTGGAAACTGCGCCGTGCCCCACGAGTTCGAGGGGCATACGAACCTGCTCGACCGGCGCGTGGACGTAAGCTGGACGCGCGCGGGCGCGGTGGACGCACTGCTCGCGCCGGACACCGGGCTTTCCGACCGCTGGGGGCTGGAACTGATCCGGGACAACTACGATTTCTACTTTCTGAGAAGGGCCGGGCTGAACCGGGGCGTCGCAATCGAATATGGGAAGAACCTCCTGGGCGTGGAGTTCACGACCGACGCGACGGACGTTTGTACCCGCGTGCTTCCGGTAGGCCGGACGCACAGGGACAAGGAACTGCTGCTCGCGCCCGGAAGCTATGAGGTGAACGGCGAAACGGTCGTGATCGCGGACGGGCAGCCCTGGGTGGAAAGCCCGCGGGCGGCGGAGTTCCCCGCGCCGGGCATCCGCGTGCTGGAGACGGGCGTGACCGCCGCGGGCGGGGGCGCGTCCGACCTCCTGACCGCGCGGCGGAAGATGATCGAGGCGGCGCTTCGGGTGTTTTCGGATGAGGAGGCCGACCGGCCCAGGGTGAGCCTCCGGGTGGACTTCGTGCGGCTGGGGGACACGATGGAGTACCGGCAGTTTCGGAATCTGGACGACGTGTTCCTGTGCGATCGGGTGCGCGTGCGGCACCAGGGCATCGGCCTTGACGCGCTGACCGAGGTCGTGGAAGTCGCGTGGGACTGCCTGAAGGGGCGGTTCAAGTCCATCGAGTTGGGGAGTGTGGTGCTGGACCGGACGCGTGTGAGGCTGCCGGTGTGGCAGCTGCCTTCGGGCATCCCCGGAACGCTGCTCTCTTCCGGCACGGTGGGCGCGGGCGCGCTCCAGGACGGCGCGGGCAGCCTGATCGACCTGTCCGGGAATGTCACGGTGCGGGCGACGTACGTGACGGTGGAATCTTCCGCCGGAAACGTGCTGACGGGCGCGTCCGCGGAGACCACGCTGACGGCGCGGGTGTACCGGGGCGGCGCGGAGATCACTGGCGAATTGGATGCGGCGCTGTTTTCCTGGGGCCGGGAATCCGGCGACGCTTCGGCGGACGCGATCTGGGCGGCGGCCCACGCGGGCGTGAAGGCGATCACGGTTCGCGCAGCGGAGATTTTGAACAATCCGGCGGTCTACCACTGCGACGTGGCGGACGCGGCATGGGGGGCGTAATCATGGCGGCAAGGGGATCGACGGTGTTGCAATACCAGTCGGGGGAGGTCGCCGTCGAGGCGGTCTCGATCACCGGCGCGGATGGGCTGCGCGTCGACACGGTGCTCACTGGCGGGGAAGTTTCCGTTCCGGTCTACTTCAGCGCGAAGGGAACCCAGATCGGACTGTTCCGCGCGTCGGACAATCGGCAGCTCTGGGGCGGGAAGCTGCTTGGGAACGGACGGGTCGTGACCGTCACCGGCGCGCTCGTCGATCCGGACGCGTCCGGGGAGTCGTTCGTCGACATCCAGACGCAGTACGACGCGGAAAACCACACCACGGGCACCACGCTGCGGCTGATGGGGGTCAGCTTCGACGGCGCGGCCGACCCCGATCCGGAGAATCCGAGCTTTGCGCCGGAACCGACCGGCAGCGCGGCGATGGTGACGCTCGGCGTGGACACCAGCCCCGCGTGGGATGGATCGGCCTACCGCGACGAGGCGTCCGGATTCCTGCGCGGCAGGGGGGACTTCACCGTCGGCGCGGAGGGCATGCTGCGCCTTGCGGGCGGGAACGGCACCGCGATCGAGGGCTGCGCGTTCCAGATGGGGCAAGCCGTGAACGAGCGGGACACGCTGGAACTGTACGCGAACTTCACACCGATAGACAGCGGGACGTGCAACCTGGGCGGCACGAACCGATGGCGGCGGCTGTACTGCGCGCTCTCGCCGGACGTGTCGTCCGACGCGCGGCTGAAGCGGGATGTTTCGGACCTTCCGGGCGACCTGATCTTTCGATTGCGCCCCCGCGCGTACCGACTGACCCAGGAACCGGAACGGGTGCATTACGGGCTGATCGCGCAGGAGGTACAGGCCGCGCTGGACGCGCTGGGCATTTCGGACGCGGGCTTCTTCGGGGACGAGAACCCGGAATGCCTGTCGCTTCGGTATGAGGAACTGATCGCGCCGCTGATCGCGGCGGCGCAGGCGCTTGAAAAACGGATTGAACGGCTTGAGGGGAGGCTTCACGAATGACGGGTTTCAAAATTTCGGACACCGTTGACCTGGATTCGGCGGGCGCGCGGGCGGTCGGGCAGATCGTAGGAACCAAGGGGGACGCCGGGGCGCACACCTGGGTGATCGGGGTCGTTCGGGGCGGCGAGGCCGTCGACCTCTCCGGGATGTCGGCGGTCATGAAGGTCGTCCGCGCGGACGGCGCGACGGTCGCCGTGCCCGCGTCGGTCAGCGGCAACGTCATCGAAGTTTCGTTTCCCGCATCCTGTTACGCGGTCGAAGGGCTCTCGCGCGTTCTGATGCGGCTGACCGATCCCGTCTCGCACTCGGAAATGGTGATCGCCGGGCTGATGCTGGCGGTTTCCGCCGGGGAGACGGGCGTCGTTGTCGATTCCGGGGAAGTCGTCGCGACGCTCGACCAGATGCTCGCGGGGCTGTCCGCCATTCTTACCGCGGAGGCGGGGCGCGTCACGGCGGAGTCCGGGCGGGCAGACGCCGAGGCCGCGCGCGTATCGGCGGAGTCCGCGCGGGCGGCGCGGCTTTCCGTTCTTGAGGCGGACAGGCTGGCGCTTGACGCGCTTGTGACCCGGACGGCAGTCGGGAAATGCCTGACCATTCCGGACGCCGCCGCCGGAACCGGGCTGCGCGTTATAGTCGCCGGGGCGGCGGGCGAAACGGCGAACCTGACGGTCTGCGGAAGGAATCTGTTCAACGAGGCGTCAGTCCCTTACGAAAATCTGGCCAGCGGCTTCTCGTTCTCCGGCGGAAAGATCCGCTATACAAACACCGACGGAACCTGGCGGCACGTTCAATTTCGGTGCCGCGGATTGAGGCCGGGCGGCGTGTATTTGGTCAGTTGCCTGAACGCGCAGGGGACGAACATCGTGATCGGCTTTGAGCAGCGCAACGCCGCGAACGCGCTGGTGGGCGCGGCGTTCTACCTGTACGGAAACGGCGCGAAGGTGTTCATGGCGGAGCCGGACATCGCGTACCTGAACGTGAAGTTCACCTCCCCGGGCACCAACACCGTGTGCGACTATTCGCTGAACCTGATGGTCGAGGAGGGGAGCTACGGCTCCGCGTACGAGGCTTACGCCGGGACGACGGAAACCGTCGGTTCGAACACCGCGGTTCAAAAGACGGCTCAGTCGCCGACGCACGTGTTTACCGACGACATGGCCCGCGTCATCAGCGCTGTCTACCTCGCCCAGCCGCCCGTCGAAAGCCCGGTCATCGCCGCGTTCGGAGACAGCCTGACGCTGGGGAGCGGCGGCTCCGCGACCAATTTTCCCGCGAAACTCGCGGAACTGACCGGGCGGAGCGTGGTCAACCTGGGCGTCGGGGGCGAGGACAGTTTGACGATCGCCGGGCGGCAGGGCGGGATCCCGTTTGTCGCGCAGCCGTTCACGATCCCCGCCGCCGCGACGCCCGTCGAGGTAACGCTGAAAAGCGGGTACCTGGGCAAGTCCGTCGCGCCGCTTGTAAACGGCTCCGCCGGGGTGAACCCGTGCTTCATCGGCGGCATCCGGGGCACGCTTTCGTATTCCGGCGGGAAGTATTATTTCACCCGCGCGGTGCAGGGGACCGCTTCGGTCGCCGTGACCAGGCCGCAGGCGGTGGTCACCGACGCGATGCGGCTGCGGCAGGGTGACATCGCGGTTTTCTGGGTGGGCACCAACGGCGGGTGGGTGGATACGGACAATGTCACCTACAACCCGGACGTGCTGGTCGCGCAGCTGAAGCTGATGACCGGTGTCCTCACGACGGGACGCTTCCTCGTGATCGGCCTCACCGCGCTGACCGCCGCGCAGTACGCAAACCTCGACGCGCGTCTGGCGCGCGCGTTCGGGCGGAAGTTCCTGGATCTGCGCGGCTATATGCTGTCCTACGGCCTTCAGGACGCCGGGATCACGCCCACCGCGCAGGACAATGCCGACATCGCGTCGGGCATGATTCCCTCGTCGCTCCGGTACGACCAGACCCATTTCAACGATGCCGGATACGCGATTGCCGGCACGCAGGTATTCAGGCGAATGCAGGAACTTGGCTATGTTTAGCGGAAGGGTGTGATGAAAATGGCGGCGGAGGTTTCCCATCTGACGGCGACGGAGCGGCGCGCGATGGCGGTCGCCATCGCGAGAAAGCGGATCAAACGCAACTGCTATACACAGGGGGCGCTGCGCGCCTTCGCGGGCGGCTACCCGGAGGAAGGCGACGGCGTGCCCGGCTACAGCGACTGCAGCTCCTTCGTGCGCTGGGTGATGCGCAAGGTGTTGGGCGTCGACATCGGCGCAGATACCGGCGCGCAGATCGAGAACCGGGCGCGGGGCGTATTGGTCGAAAAGGCCGCCGCCTCGCAGGACCGCCCCACCGAAGAGCTTCTGGAACCGGGCGACTTAGTGTATTTCAAGGGCACGCCGTCCCACACCTGGGGTGCCGGGCATGTGGAGATGGTCCTGGGCGGCGGCAAGTGCATCGGCCACGGCAGCGGCACCGGCCCGACGGTCAAGGTTCTCAAGACCTACAGCCGCAGCCGCGGGAAGGGCAGCCGCAAGTACCTGTGCACGATCCGCTGGATTTTGGACGATGCGGCATGCGCGTTGGGCACGCGGCTGTTGAAATTCGGCGACGAGGGCACAGACGTGCTGTCTCTTCAGAAGTGCCTGAAGGCGCTGGGGTACGAACTGGGCGCGTGGGGCGCGAACGGGGACGGGCTGGACGGGGAATACGGCGGCGACACGCGGCGCGCGGTTCGCGCATTTGAGCAGGCGCACGGCCTCACGGCGGACGGCGTCGCGGACGTCCAATGCCTCCGGGCGATCCTTCTGGCGTCCGGCCACCCGATCGGAACGGTCCGGGTGACGCGCGGGGCGGCGCATGTGCGCTCCGGGCCGGGTGCGGAAAACCCGTCGCTGGGCATCGTCCGGGCGGGAGACGAACTGGCACTGAGCGGCGACGACACCGAAGCCTGGCGCGGCGTATTGTTCGGGGACTGCAAAGGGTATGTCAGCACGAAGTACCTGGAAGCGGTGTAGCGGTAATTGCATGTGCCGCTTATGCCATGCGGTTTGCCAAGCGTTGCAGGAATGGCCTCTCGAACACACTGTGACAAGGAAAGGAAGGTACGCCATGAAAAAGCATATATGGATTCTCATGGTCGTTCTGATGACGCTGTCCGTTCCCGCCGCACTGGCCGAAGCGGCCGCGGGCGGGGCGAGCGTCGACCTGACGCCGCTTCTGCAGGCGGTGATGAGCCTCGCGGTGTCGCTGATCACCGCGTTCCTGATCCCCTGGCTCCGAACCCGGTACGCTTCCGAACAGCTTCGCCGCATTCAGGCGGTGTATGAGACCTGCGTGTACGCGGCGGAGCAGATGTTTGGTGCGGGCGCGGGCGAGCGGAAGCTCCAGTGGGTTCAGGATCATTTGTCGGCCAAAGGATTTTCCTTCGATCGAGCCGCGATCGAAGCCGAGGTTCGGAAGATGGCGTCGCTGGGCGCTTCGTTGACGGCGGACAAGGACTCGGCCTGACGGAGGATGAGCCCGCTCGTTGCGTACAGAATGGTTGACAATCGTTGTGAGGTTCTCCGCCTGCGTTTCGCCTGAGCTTTCAAAGCTGAAGATGTGATGTGCGCCGACGAGCAGCCCGGTCTCCCGCGCTTTTGAAATAGAAAGCGAAGGTTGGGTCGACGGCTGCGCTTCCCTCGGTGGCCTTCACAAACGCTGTTTGCCTTCTTCACATCCTGTCAACCCGACACCACCGTATGAAAAAACCCGCGCAGGATGCTTTCCACGCGTTTCGTCGCTTTTATCAATCGTTCCCGGCGACATGCGCGCCGGGAACGAAGTTTCCGTAACCAGTCCGTAGACTGGTGGAGGAAACAAAGCCTTATGTCAGTGAGCCGCCCGGAAATTCGTGAGAATTTCAGGCTTACGAAGACTTTCCAAACGCGTTCAAAAAGCCGAAGGATTTTTGAACGCTAGGATACCGGCATATGCTCCTGATGCTGCTCCTGCGCGTCCTGCGGGGCGGGCGAGCGGTCAGCCTCCAGCGTGAACACCGACACCTCAAACGCGTTCCGGCACATGTATTCGCCGTTTTCCAGCAGCTTCTGATATTCGCGGGACTGCAGCCTGCCGCCGATGCGCACCCGGTCGCCGACGCGAAACCTTGCGGCGTACTGGGCGTTTCGCCCCCAGGCGATGCAGGGCAGGTAGTCGCTCTTTCCAAAGGCGCGGTTGACCGCCAGCATCATGTCGCAGATCTCGCGCCCAAACGGGGTGGAGCGGTAGACCGGGGGTTTACACAGCGCGCCGGTCAATTCCACCCGGTTGAGCGTGTCGTTTTCGGCGCCCACCTGCGCGTGTTGGACGAACAGCGTTACCAGCAGCCGCCCCGCGCCCTCCACCACCTTGTTGTAGGATCGAACCTGCCCCTGCACCGTGAGCAGCGTGTCCAGCGGCCACTGGCCGCCCGCGATCAGCTTTCCGGGCATCGTGACCGGCAGGTGGTCGATCGCGCCCGACAGGCGCTTGACCAGAAGCGTTCCCGCGTAAAAGGGCTCGTTCATGACTTCGTGGCTCAATTCCAGCGGGCCTTCAAGCCGACCCGCGGCGGTCATCCGATTGTTGGGGTTTTCCACGCGTATCACTCCCCGCATGCGTATTTCGTTGTATACGATATGCGGACGGCGCTCCGGCTATTCGTTTTTAGGGTTTTCCGGGCGGTTTACCCGCTCGATTGTACCACGCCGCGCGCCCAGCGCGCAATCCGGGCGGGCAAGGCCAATTTTACATGGTTCTGATATTTCCCATATTCAATCAAGACACGCTGCCTGTACACTTGAAACTGTATAAGAGAGAATGAAGACAAATGGAGGGAATCAAACCATGAAGAAAACCCTTGCGATCGCGCTGTCCCTGATTCTCATGCTGGGTCTGAGCGTTTCCGCGCTGGCGGACGGCGAAATCACCGTTGTGTCCCGCGAGGAAGGCTCCGGCACCCGCGGCGCGTTCATCGAGCTGTTCAAGGTCGAAGTCAAGGACGCAGACGGCAAGAAGGTCGACATGACCACCGAGGACGCCGAAATCACCAACAGCACCCAGGTCGCGATGACTTCCGTCGCCGGGAACCCCGCCGCGATCGGCTACGTCTCGCTGGGTTCGCTGAACGACACCGTCAAGGCCGTAGCCATCGACGGCGTCGCGCCCTCCGCCGAAGCCATCAAGGACGGCTCCTACAAGATTGCCCGTCCGTTCAACATCATGCTCTCCGCGAAGGCGGGCGACGCGGCCAAGGCGTTCGTGGACTTCATCCTGAGCGCGGACGGCCAGAAGGTCGTCACCGACAACGGCTACGTGGCCGTCAGCGAAGCCCCGGCTTTTGCGGGCAGCACCGCCAGTGGCAAGATCGTGGTCGCCGGCTCCTCCTCCGTGACGCCGGTCATGGAAAAGCTGGCCGAGGCGTACAAGGCCGTGAACCCCAATGCGGAAATCGAAGTGCAGCAGAGCGATTCGACCACCGGCGTCCAGTCCACGATCGATGGCATCTGCGACATCGGCATGGCCTCCCGCGACCTGAAGGACTCTGAAAAGGAAAAGGGCGTCAGCGCCATCGCCATCGCGATGGACGGCATCGCGGTCGTCGTCAACAAGGAAAACGCGATTGAGAACCTCACCGCCGAGCAGGTCCGCCAGATCTACACCGGCGAAGTCACCGACTGGAGCGCCCTCAATGGCTAATACAGGCTTTCAAAAAGCCTCCCCCTTCGCCTCTCGTTTCAGGGGCGGCGGGGGAGGCAAGCTTGAAATCGAACCAACGTGCAACCTGGGAGAGGATGGAGAGGGCCGAAGCCCTCTCCACATTCCAGCCAATCCGGCGGCATGTACGGCGGATTCGGCTTTCACCCGGCGCGCAGGCGAAGGCGAAAGCACACCCGAACCGGTTTTCGCCCGCAGACGCCCGCAGGCGTTTGAGAAAACCGGCCCGCGGCCTGGGAGGCGAAAGCCGCAGCGCGGATTTCGCTCGCAACGGTTCAAAGAGCGCGCCGCACAGGCGCTTTTTGCCGTCGCCGCCAGCGTTTCAGTCCTGGCGGTGGCGCTGATCTGCCTGTTCATCTTCGTAAACGGCGTGCCGCCGATGATGAAGATCGGCATCCTGGACTTCCTCACCGGGCAGAAATGGAAGCCGGGGAGCGACCTCTACGGCATCCTGCCGATGATCCTGGGCAGCCTCTACGTGACCGCCGGGGCGATCGTCGTCGGCGTGCCGCCGGGAGTCCTGACCGCAATCTACCTGTCCCGGTTCGCAAAACCCAAAACGGTCAAAATGCTCAAACCCGCGGTGTCGCTGCTCGCGGGCGTCCCCTCGGTCGTGTACGGCTTTTTCGGGCTGGTGGTGCTGGTTCCCTTGATCCGGGACATCTTCGGCGGCAGCGGCTCCAGCATCCTGGCTGCGAGCCTGCTTTTAGGCATGATGATCCTGCCGACGGTGATCTCGCTGTCGGAGGCCGCGCTGAACGCCGTCCCTTCCAGCTATTATGAGGGCGCGCTGGCGCTGGGCGCGACCCATGAGCGCACGGTGTTCCGCGTGATGCTGCCCGCCGCGAAGTCGGGCGTGATGGCGAGTATCGTGCTGGCCATCGGCCGCGCGATCGGCGAGGCGATGGCGGTCATGATGGTGTCCGGCAATCAGGCCAGGATGCCCGCGGGGATCCTCAAGGGCGTCCGCACGCTGACCAGCAACATCGCCCTTGAGATGGGCTACGCGGCGGATCTGCACCGGGAGGCGCTGATCGCGACCGGCGTGGTGCTGTTTGTGTTCATTCTGATGATCAACCTCCTGATGTCGGTCATCAAACGGAGGGCGGCAAAATGACGAGGGGAAAACGGAACGCGCTGATCCTGCGCGGGCTGGTATATCTCGGCGTGGGCTTCACCGGCGTTGTGTTTTTTGGACTGGTGCTCTACATCCTGATCCGCGGCATCCCCAACCTGAACTGGGGGCTGTTCGCGTGGGAGTACAACACGGGCAATGTTTCGATGATGCCCGCGCTGGTCAATACGGTCACGATGACCTTTTTATCGCTCTTCGTCGCGGTGCCACTCGGCGTCTACGGCGCGATCTACATGACCGAGTACGCCCACAGCGCCAGCCGGCTCGTCCGGGTAGTGCGCGTGACGAGCGAGACGCTGACCGGCATCCCATCGATCCTCTACGGTCTGTTCGGCATGATGTTCTTCGTCACCGCGCTGAAGCTGGGGCTGTCGCTGATCTCCGGCGCCTTGACGCTTTCGATCATGATCCTGCCGCTGATCCTGCGCGCCACCGAGGAGGCGCTGCTCGCGGTGCCGCGCGAGTTCCGGGAGGGTTCGTTCGGCCTGGGCGCGGGGCGGCTCCGGACGGTATCCAAAGTGGTGTTGCCGTCCGCGATGCCGGGCATCCTGTCGGGCGTGATCCTCGCGATCGGCCGCATCGTCGGCGAGACGGCGGCGCTCATTTATACGGCGGGCACGGTGGCGAAGGCGGCGGATTCACTGTCGGACTCCGCGCGCACGCTGTCGGTGCACATGTACGCGCTGTCCAGCGAAGGGCTGTACGTCAGCCAGGCGTCCGCGACGGCCGCGGTGCTTCTGATCCTGGTGGTGGGCATCAACGCGCTTTCCGGCTGGACGGCAAAGCGCCTGACGAGGAGATAGCATGGACAAGTTTCAAATTACCGACCTCAACCTGTATTATGGCAGCTTTCAGGCGCTGAAGGGCATCCACATGAACGTGCCGGAGCGGAAGATCACCGCGCTGATCGGCCCGTCCGGCTGCGGCAAGTCCACGCTGCTGAAAACCCTCAACCGCATGAACGATCTGATCGAGGGCGTGAAGATCACCGGACGGGTGCTCCTCGACGGCGAGGACATCTTCGGCGGCATCGACGTGACGATGCTCAGGAAGCGCGTGGGCATGGTGTTCCAGAAGCCCAACCCGTTTCCGATGTCAGTCTACGACAACGTTGCCTTCGGGCCGCGCACCCACGGCGTC
Source organism: uncultured Oscillospiraceae bacterium (assembly GCA_964575255.1). Lineage (GTDB taxonomy): Bacteria > Bacillota > Clostridia > Christensenellales > Aristaeellaceae > JAEZHK01. The sequence goes on along the minus strand of CAZNPZ010000012.1, from coordinate 16,239 downwards.
AAGGCAAAAGCCAAGTTGGACGACATCGTGGAGAAGTCGCTCCGGGACGCCGCGATCTGGGGGGAACTGAAGGACCGGCTGAAAAAGGACGCGCTGGGCCTGTCCGGCGGCCAGCAGCAGCGGCTGTGCATCGCGCGCGCGCTCGCGGTGGAGCCGGAGGTGCTGCTCATGGACGAGCCCACCAGCGCGCTCGACCCGATCTCCACCTCAAAGATCGAAGACCTTGCAATCGGTCTGAAGGAAAAGTATACTATTATCATCGTCACGCATAACATGCAGCAGGCGGCGCGCATCTCCGACATGACCGGCTTTTTCCTTTTGGGAGAAATGATCGAGTTCAACGAAACGGAAAAACTGTTTTCGATCCCCTCCGACAAGCGCACCGAGGATTACATCACCGGGAGGTTTGGATAATGGGCAGCCTGCTGGACGAGAGATTGGAAAAACTCAACCGGGAACTGATCGAAATGGGCGCGCTGATCGAGCACGCCATCGAAAGCGCGTCCCAGGCGCTGATCGACCAGGATGTCTCCGCCGCCGCCAAAGCGATCGCGTTTGACCAGGAGGTCGACCAGAAGGAGCGGGACATCGAGGCGCTGTGCATGAAGCTGCTTCTAAAGCAGCAGCCGGTGGCGCGCGACCTAAGAAACATCTCCGCCGCGCTGAAGATGATCACCGACATGGAGCGCATCGGCGACCAGGCCGCGGACATCTCCGGCCTTGTGATCTACCTGGCCGGGAAGCCCTACATCAAAAAACTGGAGCACCTGACCCAGATGGCCACCGCCGCCATCAAAATGGTCACCGGCGCGGTGGACGCGTTTGTCAAGCGCGACCTCGTGCTCGCCCGCCAGATCATCGAGATGGACGACGTGATCGACGACCTTTTTGACATCGTCAAGTATGAACTCATCGAGTGCATCCGCATGGACGCCTCGACCGGCGAGCAGGCGGTGGATCTCCTGATGATCGCGAAGTACTTCGAGCGCATCGGCGACCACGCGCAGAACATCGCCGAGTGGGTGGAATACGCGCTCACCGGCCGCCACAAGGGTGAACCAATATGATTTATTATGTCGAGGACGACCAAAACATCCGCGACCTGGTCGTCTATACGCTCAAACAGACCGGCCTTGACGCGAAGGGCTTTCCCGCCGCCGGGCCGTTCTTCGCCGCGATGAACGAGACCGTGCCGGAACTGATCCTGCTTGACATCATGCTGCCGGGCGAGGACGGGTTCACGATCCTCAGGCGCCTGCGCGCGCTGAGCGACACGTCATCGATCCCGGTCATCATGATCACCGCCCGCGACACCGAGTACGACACCGTGATCGGCCTTGACGCCGGGGCGGACGACTACATCGCCAAGCCCTTCGGCATGATGGAACTGGTCGCGAGGGTCAAGGCGCTGATGCGCCGCACCGCGGCGAAGGACCTGGATCAGGCGATCACTGCGGGCGAACTGGTCGTGGACGCGCGAAAGCACGTCGTGACCTACGCGGGCGAGCCGATCGCGCTGACGCTGAAGGAATTTGAGCTTTTGCGCTTTCTGATGGAAAACCGCGGCGTGGCGTTCACCCGCGAGAAGCTATTGGAGCGGGTGTGGGACCTGGGCTACGGCGGCGGCACCCGCACCGTGGACGTGCACATACAGACGCTTCGCCAGAAGCTGGGCGCGCCGGGCGGCATGATTGAAACCGTGCGCGGCGTCGGATACCGCTTCGGAGGATGAGATGACAAAGCGAATCTTTCGGATGATCTTCGCTTCCGCGCTGTGCGCGGCGGTGCTCGCGTCCCTGTTCATCATGCTGACCCTGTACCAGTCCTACTCCAGGGATCTTGAGGACAAGCTCAGGATCGAGGGCGGATACCTTCTGTACGGGCTGTCTCACGAAAAGGACGAGCCCGCCTACGTCGCGGGCCTGTACTCCACCAACCGGATCACGCTGATCGCGCCGGACGGAAAGGTTCTTTACGACAACACCGCAGACGTTACCAAAATGGAAAACCATCTGAACCGCCCGGAGATACAGTCCGCGCTTCAGAGCGGCACCGGCTCGACCCACCGCTATTCCGATACGCTCTCGCAGGAGACGGTCTACTTCGCGATCCGAACCGATGACGGCAACGTGCTCAGGATCTCCAACAGCCAGGCGAGCGTCGCAGGGCTTGTTTTCAAGATGCTGCCGGTGCTGCTTCTGATCCTTTTGGGCGTGGGCATCCTGTCCTTCGCGGTCGCGCGGGTCGTCGCGAGGCGCATCGTGTCGCCGATCAACAGGCTCAACCTCGACCAGCCGCTGGAAAACGACGCGTACGACGAGCTCAGCCCGCTGTTTCTGCGCATGCAGCGCCAGAAGGAAGAGCTGGAAAAGCGCATGCAGGAACTGACCGAGAACCGGCGCGAGTTCGCCGCCGTCACCGCCCACATGCGCGAGGGCATGGTGCTTTTGAACGGCGCGGGAGACATCCTGTCCATCAATGAAAGCGCCGCGGAGATCTTCGGCGTGGATGCGGAGAAGTACGTGGGCAGGCCCATCCTCTCGATCAACCGCTCGGTGGCGCTTACGCGCGTGGTGGAGGGCGCGAGCCGCGGCGAGAGCGCCGTCGAGGAGCTTCGCATGGGCGACCGATATTACCAACTGATCGGAAACCCGGTGGAGCCGGGCGGCGGCGCGCGGGGCACGCTGATCCTCGCCCTCGACGTGACCGACCGCGAGAGCGCCGAGCGCAGCCGCCGGGAGTTTACCGCCAACGTCTCGCACGAACTGAAAACGCCGCTGACCTCCATCACCGGCTATGCGGAGATCATGAAAAACGGCACCGCCCGCCCGGACGACATGCAAGGGTTCGCCGCGCGTATCTACGACGAGGCCACGCGGCTGATCGCGCTGGTGGAGGACGTGATGCGGCTCTCCCGGCTCGACGAAAAGGCGAAGCTGCCCGAAAAGGCGAAGGTGGATCTGCTCGACCTTTCCGAAACCGTCGTGAAGCGGCTGATGCCGCTGGCCGAGCGGCGGGACGTGGCCGTGAACGTCTCCGGCGAGCACCTGAGCGTGCTGGGCTACGAGAAGATTCTGGAGGAAATGGTCTATAACCTCGTGGACAACGCGGTCAAGTACAACGTAAAGGGCGGAAGCGTCAACGTGACCGTCCGGGACGACGCCGGACACACGGTGCTGGAGGTCCGGGACACCGGCATCGGCATCCCGCCGGAGCATCAGGCGCGGGTGTTCGAGCGGTTCTACCGCGTCGACCACAGCCACGCGCGCGAGACCGGCGGCACAGGGCTGGGCCTCTCGATCGTCAAGCACAGCGCCGGGGTGCACGGCGCTACGGTATCGCTGGTCAGCGAAGTGGGCAAGGGTACTGGCATATCCATATCATTCCCTGCGGCTTAACCATGATTGGGGCTGTCACGCGCGACAGCCCTCAGCGTGTCGACAAAGTCGACACGCGCAAAGAGAATCTGCTTCGCATCCTCTCTTTGCTTTTGGAACAGGGACGGTTCCCTGAAATTCTGCGGAATTTCCATGCGGGAACCGATTCGGGTATGCTTTCCCCGTCGGCCGGGCAAGACGGCCTTTGGGGGAAAGCCAAATCCACCGAGCGGGTCGTTGGATCTGATGGAATGTCGAGAGGGCTCCGGCCCTCCCGATACCCTCCCCGGAGTTTGTTGATGGTTTGGGGGCTGTCCTGCGCGGACAGCCCTTCTCCTATATCAGACAGGGAAAGCGCATATCCTGGTGGTTTACAGAAGCCGACAACGGGCAAAACTAGGCGTGTCCCACTCGGCCGCGCGTCGACAACTTCTATTCAAACACCGGGTTGTTAATTGTTGATGCCGGTTGGTTTTTCTATTGTATTTCCCAAAATTCGGACTATAATCCATATTCGTTGACGGGCGCGCATCCTGCGCCGCACCGCGCGTATCATGGGTGAGGGCGCGATTCGGGCTTCACTGCGTACCGACCACACGAAGAGAGAAGATGAAGATCGGGTTATTATGAGTACGCAACCGAAAATCGGGGGAGCGGACGCTGAGTTTACGCTGCAGCGCCTGTCGGAGGAAGAAGTCTACCGGACACTTGAAACCGGTAGCGGCGGCATCAGCCGGGAGGAAGCGGCGAATCGCCTCAAGACGCATGGCCCAAACACGCTGGAAGAGAAAAAAGGCAAGCCGCTGATCGTCAAGTTTCTGACCAACTTCACCCACCTGATGGCGATTCTTCTGTGGGTAGGCGCCATCGTCAGTTTTATCGCGCAGATGCCGCAGTTGGGCATTGCGATCATCCTGGTCAACCTGATCAACGGCCTATTCAGCTTCTTTCAGGAATTCCGCGCCGAGAAGGCGACGGACGCCCTGAAAAAACTGCTGCCCGCCTACGCCCGCGTGATCCGCGGCGGCGAGGAAACCCGCGTGCTGGCCGAAGAGCTGGTGCCGGGCGATGTGCTGCTCCTGGCCGAGGGCGACCGCATCTCCGCGGATTGCCGCCTGGTCGAGGACAACGACCTGAAAGTCAACCAGTCCACGCTGACCGGCGAATCCAACCCCGTCCACAAGGCGCACTTTGAGGTGCTCCGGGACGACCTGACCCGCGCCGAGATGCCCTGCCTCGTGTTCGCCGGGACGACTGTCTCCGCCGGCACCGGCCGCGCCGTGGTCTACGCCACCGGCATGGCGACCGAGTTCGGCAAGATCGCGGGGCTCACCCAGTCGCTTACCGAGGAGATCAGCCCGCTGCAGAAGGAAATGAACAGCATCACCCGCGTCGTATCGGTGATGGCCGTGTCCATCGGCCTGGTGCTGTTCGTGCTGGCGATTCTCCTGGCCGGCGCGGACCTCGCGGAGAGTTTCATCTTCGCGCTGGGCATGATTGTGGCGTTCGTGCCGGAAGGGCTTTTGCCCACGGTGACGCTTTCGCTGGCGCTCGGCGTCCAGCGCATGGCGAAGCGCGGCGCGCTGATCAAAAAGCTGTCCTCGGTGGAGACGCTGGGCTGCACCACCGTCATCTGCACCGACAAGACCGGCACGCTCACCCAGAATGAAATGACCGTCAGCGACCTGTGGCTGCCCGGCGGCGTGTTCACCGTCTCCGGCGTCGGCTACGCGCCGGACGGCAAAATCCAGTCGGGCGGCAAAGACGTGGCGGTCGATCCCGCCATCCGAAGGGTTCTGTCCGCGGCCTCGCTGTGCACCGACGCGCGTCTTTTGCCGCCGGGCGAGGAATCGCCGCGCTACACCGTGCTGGGCGACCCGACCGAGGCGGCGCTTCTCGTGGTGGCGCAGAAGGGCGGCATCGACCTTGAAAAGGAGCGCATGAGCCTTCCGCGCCTGCGTGAACTGCCGTTTGACTCCAGCCGCAAGCGCATGTCCACCATCCATCAGGAAGGCGCTTCGCAGGTAGCGTTCATTAAAGGCGCGCCGCGCGAGGTGCTCGAACTGTGCGCGCGCATCCGCGTGAACGGGCAGGATCAGCCGTTGGATCCCGCGACCGCCAAAAACATCATGCAGGCCAACGACCGGTATGCGATGAAGGGCCTGCGCGTGCTTGCGGTCGCCGAGCGCAGGGTAGACACCAGCCATCTCTCGGTCAGCCTCACCGGCTACACACCGGAACTGATCGAGACCGAAATGACGTTCCTCGGCCTCGTCGCGATGGCCGACCCGCCGCGCCCGGAAGTGGCCGACGCGGTCAGGAGATGCCACCGCGCGGGCATCCGCATCATCATGATCACCGGCGACTACGGCCTGACCGCCGAGAGCATCGCGCGGCGCATCGGCATCGTGGAAGGCGAACGCGTGCGCATCGTGACGGGCCTGGAGCTTGCGAAAATGAGCGAGCGGGAGCTGGAGGAAGCCCTCAAGGGCGAGGTGATCTTCGCCCGCGTCGCGCCGGAACAGAAATTGCAGGTGGTCACCGCGCTGCAGGCGCTGGGACACGTTGTCGCAGTCACCGGCGACGGCGTGAACGACTCGCCCGCGCTGAAAAAGGCCGACATCGGCGTCGCGATGGGCATCTCCGGCACCGACGTGGCCAAGGAAGCCGCCAGCATGATCCTGACCGACGACAACTTCGCGTCGATCGTCAACGCCGTTGAGGAAGGCCGCACGGTCTATCGCAACATCCGCAAGTTCGTCGTCTACATCTTCAACTCCAACATGCCGGAGGCGGTGCCGTTCATCGCGTACCTCTTCTCCCGCGGCGCGATCCCGCTGCCGCTGACGATCATGCAGATTCTGTCGATCGACCTCGGCACCGACATGGTGCCCGCCATCGCGCTGGGCGCGGATCTGCCGGAACAGGGCGTCATGGATCTGCCGCCGCGCTCTCAGAAAGAGCGGCTCTTGAACCGCCGCGTGATGGTCAAGGCGTTTCTGTGGTACGGGATCATCGAATCGGCCATCGCGATGCTGGCCTACTACTTCCTGAACAGCCGACTGGGCTGGCCGAACGTGCCGCTGGCCGCGTCCGGAACGGGCTACGCGATGGCGACGACCATGACGCTGGCCGCGATCGTGTTCGCGCAGATCGGCGTGGTGTTCGCCTGCCGCACCGACCGGCTGAGCGCGTTCACCGCGGGATTGACGAAAAACAGGCTGATCCTGATCGGCGTGGCCACCGAGATCATACTGGTCAGCCTCATCATGTACCTGCCGCCGCTGCACGACGTGTTCGGCACCGCGCCCCTTGGCATCGCGGAATGGATTTTCCTGATCTTCGTGCCGGTCTTCGTACTGGCGCTGGACGAGCTTCGCAAGCTCTTCATCCGCAAGTTCCGGCGCGCCTGATAACCATTTAAGGGAGGAACGTTGTATGAGAATCGTCATCGTGGGCTGCGGGCGCATCGGTTCGGGTCTGGCGCAGGCGCTGGACAAGGCCGGGCATGAGGTTTCCGTCATAGACTCCAACCCCGCGGCATTTCAAAGGCTCAACCCAGCCTTCAAGGGCAAGACCGTCGAGGGTGTCGGCTTCGACCGGGATATCCTGCTCAAAGCCCGCATCGACCGCGCCGACGCGGTGGCGGCGGTCACGTCCAGCGACGAATCCAACGCGGTCATCGCGCAGCTCGCCCGCGAGGCGTACCGCGTGCCCAAGGTCATCGCGCGCATGTACGACCGCCAGAAGGCCGAAATCTACCGGCGGCTGGGCGTGCTGACGCTGTCGTCCACCACCTGGGGCATCCGCCGCGCGATGGATCTGATCAACTATTCCCCGCTCAACGCAATTCTGAGCCTGGGCAGCGGCGAGGTGGACCTCGTCGAGATCGAGGTGCCGATGCTCTTGGTCGGCCGTCAGACGCGGGAGCTGATGGTGTCGGGCGAAGTCAACGTGGCAGCCATCGTCCGCGGCAACAAGACCTTCGTACCTACAATGGGCACTACCTTTGAAAAGGGCGATCTGGTCTACCTGTCCGTCGCCACCGCGTCCACCGGCCGCCTCAAGCGGCTCCTGGGGATGGAATGAGGAAGAGGAGGAACGCGCAATGAACGTCATGATCGTGGGCGGAGGCCAGGTCGGGGATTATCTGGCTTCGCTTCTTCTGGAAAGAGGGCATAAGGTGACCATCATCGAGCAGCGCGACGCGCGGATCCCCACGCTGAAGCGCGACCTGCCCGATGAGTCGATCGTGCTGGGCAACGGTACCGACCCGAAGGTTCTGGAGGCCGCCGGCATCCGGAACGCCGACGTGCTGGCCGCCGTCACCGGCGCGGACGAGACCAACCTGGTCATCGCCACGCTGGCCCGGTTTGAATACGGCGTGCGCCGGGTTGTTGCGCGCGTCAACAACCCGCGCAACAACTGGCTCTTCAACCCGTCGATGGGCGTAGACCTGGGCGTCAACCAGGCGGACCTGATGGCGCGCGTGGTGGCCGAGGAGATGTCGATGGGCGACATGATGACGCTTCTGAAGCTGCACCGCGGCCAGTTCTCGCTGGTCGAGCGCAAGGTGGACGCGGCTTCCAAAGCCATCGGCGTCAAACTGCGCGACCTGAGCCTGCCGCTCGAGTGCATCCTGGTGGCCGTCATCCGTGACGCGAACCTTTTGCTCCCCCGTGGCGATACCCAGCTCGCCGCAGGCGACGAGGTGATGGCGATCGTTCACGACAGCCATCTGGAGCAGCTTGCGACACTCCTGGGCCCGGCCGTATAAACGGCAAAGACTGAATGAAAAGAAGGGCTGCGCCCGGCACAGCCCTTCTTTTGCGCTGCGGTGCGCCGGTTACTTGCACGACAGCCCCTGGAATACATATCTGTACAGAAGGAATATCAGTCAAAAAAGTGCTTCGGTACCTTTGCTTGCTGATCGACGCACTCCACTTTGCAGAATTCATCGACCCCATCAGAATTGTTCCGGAAGGGCAACACATTAGCCGCCACCAATACCAACGCCAACAAAACCAGCAACAGCATTCTTGATCATTCCTTTCAATTTGCTACTTACCAATGAGGGCCAGCATCAGCTGGTATGCATACCCCATCGCGGTCGCACCCACCAGCAGATACGCTACATACAGCGCGATGGCTTTCTTCTTCATGATCGTCGCGATGCCCGCCAGCACACCGGCGCTGGTACCTGGGCCGGTGATCATGAAGGCCAGCATGGCGCCGCCGCTGACGCCGCTGCGCATAAGCGACTGAATCAGCGGGATGGATGAATCCCCGTTGACGTACAGCGGCAGGCCGATGACCGCGGCAACCGGAACGGCGAACACGTTGTTCGTGCCGAAGAGCGCCGAGATCCAGGTCGTGGGGATGAACTGGTTGATCAAATGGCCGATGCCCGCGAACAGGGCAAAAAGCGGAAGGATTTTCTTGACGCTGATGTCGTATACGGCCCTTGAAACCTCGTCAATCTTATACCTCCTGAAGAAACTACCGGTCACGACGGTGGGCTGCGCTAAGGCAATTTCTCCGCAGTCGCATCCATCGACCGTCCCATCGCAGCCGCAGTCGTCATCCTCTTCGCAGGAGCAGCCTTTCTGGGCGCAGGCCGCCGCATTCGCCATCACCGGGCTTCCCTGGTTTCGCCCTGAGGAGCAGCCGCAGCCCGCCTCCGCTTCCGCTTCTTTGTCCGAAGAAAAGCGCAGTTGATTGTCCAGGAAATGCGTCTTCTTCTCAATGACATGCGTGGCGTAGCCGGAGCCCAGCCCCAGCAGAACCGAAGCCACCAACAACGCGATGGCAAAAGTCGGGCCGAGGATACCGGACATCATGACGAACTCTTCCGGGCTCATCAGCGGCGAAGAAACCAGGAAGGCCATCACAGGCCCCCAGGGCAGCGCAGTGGCCAGCATCGAAAGCACGACAGCCATCGTACCGCAGGCACAGAACGGCGTGAACGCCCCGAACGCCACCGTGGCCGGAATGGAAACGGACGACCGACGCATGAGCCAGCCCTTCATCTTCTCCGGGTCTACGTAAACCTGGATCGCTGCGGCGACCAGAATGCCCAGGATGAGCGCGGGGCTGTTGTGCGCCAGGGTGTTCAGCACATACAAAACGGTGTCCTTGAAGGTCTCCAGCGCGAAGTTCATGGACGATCGCTCCTTTATATCGTATTTTTACGATATTCTATGGCAAAAAGAAAGGTCATTCGCAGAACGCTTTGTGCAGCTCCTTGCTGAACTCTTCCAGCAGGGCTTTGTTCAAAAAGAAGCAGGTCCATTGGCCGCGCTTTTCCCTGAGGATGATGCCAGCCTGTTCGAGTACCGCCAGGTGTTGGGAAACCGTGGATTGCGCCAGACCCGTGGTGGTTACGACGTCCGCCACGCTGACGCCGTCCTCAAAGTACTGAATCTTGTCGCAGCATGTGCCGATCGTGTTGTCCTTCATGGCCTTGACGATCTGGAACCGGGTTTCGTTGCCCAGGGCGTTGCAAATTCTGGAGAGTTCCACGGGATCACCTCGGATCGTCTTTCTACGATGCGATTATATCGGCTTCTTGCGATGCCGTCAATGGGCTGCCAAGAAATTTACATCACAATTTTTCTGGTGGTCGCCTCAACAAAGAATTTGCGCGTCGAAACTGTTGCATTATGCAACCAATGGGCGTATGATGATCGCGAGGTGATTGGATGGCCGGAAGTGAAAGCGGAGAACTCCGGGAACTGGTGCGGGTGCTGGTCAGGCGGCTGGGGATCCTGGAAAAGAGCGATTTCAGCTGCTGCGGCATCTCGCTGGCGCAGTGTCACGCGGTCGTCGAGATCGGCCGCAGGGGCAAGATCAACCTGAACGATCTGGCGGAGCTCCTGGGCGTGGACAAGAGCACGATGAGCCGTACGATCAACAACCTCGTGGAATCCGGGCTGGCCGCGCGCGACCTGGACGGCGGCGACCGTCGGTACGTGGTGATCCAGCTGACGGAGGCCGGGGAACGCTTCTATGAGAACACCGAAACCGGCATGGAGAAGTATTTTCAGGCAGTCCTAAGCCGGATTCCGGAGGAAAAAAGGGGTCAGATTCTGGAAAGCCTGACGCTGCTCACCGCCGCGATTGGCGACGAGGGCTGCTGCTGACATAAGGAAGGAGTACCAAATGGCTGGTAAGTCCTGCTGCGGGGGCGCGTCCGCAGGAACCGGAAAGCCGCGCATCAAAACATTTACCGGGACGGTCAGCGCGCCGTCCCCGGAAACCGCGCCCGGAAAGTCCGGGGGGTGCTGCGGCGCGGGAAACAGCGCCGAGCCCAGGAAATCCTGCGGCTGCGGGGGCGGCGGGGCGGGGTCGAAGGAATCCGCGCGCGACGTTTTCAGCGAGCCCTGGGTAACGGGGGTTCTCGATACGCCCGCCGGAAAAATCCCGCGCGTCGCCACGCGGCTGAGTTTCCGGGACGTATGGGGTTCCTGGAAGTGCCGCTGGTCGATCGGGCGGATGGACTACGCGGTAGCGCCCGGCCTCTACGGCGTGGGATCGCCGGACGAAAACGCCCCGGTGCTGGTCACCGCCAACTACAAGATGACCTTCGACCGCCTGCGGATGGAGCTTACCGGCGTCAGCGCCTGGATTGTGGTGCTGGACACGGACGGCGTCAACGTCTGGTGCGCGGCGGGCAAGGGGACGTTCGGCACGGAGGAACTGATCGGGCGGATCGCCGCCGTCGGGCTTGACAAAGTCGTCGCCCACCGCAAAGTGGTCGTACCGCAGCTGGGCGCGACGGGGGTCGCCGCGCACGAGGTGCGCAAGCGGTCCGGATTTACGGTGGTCTTCGGTCCGGTGCGCGCCAGCGACCTCGCGGCCTTCCTGGCGGCGGACATGACCGCCACCGAGGCGATGCGCACGGTGAACTTCCCGGTCTTTGACCGGCTGGTACTGACGCCGATGGAGTTCGTCGCCGCGCTGAAGCCGATGATTTTCGCGTTCGGCGTGCTGTTCCTCCTGAACGCGGTCGGGCTTGGGCACTATGGCCGGGCGGACTTCGCGGCGCTTCTGGGCGCGGTGCTCGTGGGCTGCGTCGTGACGCCGGTGCTCCTCCCCTTTATTCCCGGAAGCGCGTTTTCGTTCAAGGGGCTTCTGGTTGGGCTGATCTGGGCGCTGATTTTGAACAGCCTCCACGGCTTCCCAGGCACGCCGGAGTACGGCTGGCTGAAAGGGGCCGCGTACTTTCTGATCATCCCGTCGCTGTCGGCGTTCTGCGCGATGAACTTCACCGGCAGTTCGACCTTTACGTCGCTCTCCGGCGTCGACAGGGAAATGAGGGTCGCGCTGCCCGCGATGCTTATCTCAACGGCGGCGGGCGCGGTACTGTTCCTAATCCATGATTTTCTCAGGGTCTTCGGGAGATAGGGGGAAGCGGCATGAAATATCTGAAGAATGTGGCCACGCTCAGGCACGACCTTAAGAAATGTACCGGCTGCGGGATGTGCCTCCTCGTATGCCCGCACAGGGTGTTTGAACCCCATGAAGGGAAAGTTCGGATTGCAGACCTCGATCTTTGCATGGAGTGCGGCGCCTGCATGAAGAACTGCCCGTTTGACGCCATCGAGGTGCACGAAGGGGTCGGGTGCGCCGCCGCGATCCTGATGGGCATGCTGACCGGCGAGGAACCCAGCTGCGGCTGATATCAATGACTCAAGGAGAGCGGAGCCGTCATGCCGGAGAAACCCCGGCGTGGCGGCCCCGCTTTGCGGCTGCTTTGGTGGGTTTCCGCCCTGAATGCATTCATTTCCCCGCTGGTTCATGGATTTCAGGACGGGTTCGCACCTGATCCACTTTGACCGATGGAAATCCCCCGCCTTCGCCGCCTGGCAAAACGCCCCCGGTAAGCGGGTTAGTCACTCGGTGTCGGCGATTGCGGTCAGGCAAATTATTACGCAAATATGAAAGAAATATTTCAAGTCGGCGCATTTTTTTCTCGCGCCGCTTAAATCTGCCCGTTACCCGCCGATATAGCAGGTAATGGGTTTAGTGCCCAGCTTTGTTCTCCAGAAACTGGAGGTGCCGTTTATGAACCTTGTGGCTTCCGCCATGCTGCGCGGAATGGTGGGCGCTTCATCTTCCTCCGATTTGTTGGTTGACAGCCGCAAGGAGAAATCCCGCAGCGACTCGACAAACGCGGATCGCGCGGCCGAAGCCCTGAAGGCTTCGGTTCATACGCAGGACGCGCGGGAGGCGCTCAAGGGCGCGCAGTCCGAGTCCGGCGTTTCATACAATGCCCAGCGCCAGCAGACGATGCTGAAGTGGCGGCTGCCCGGCGGTCATGCAGATTCGGACGCGGTTGAGCTTTCCGACGCGGGCAAGGCCGCGCCCGGAGCGGATGCGTCCAAGGCACAGCCCGGCCATCAGGACACCCCCAAGCTGAACGCCGTCGGCGGCAAATTGTCGATCAAAATTTAAAGAGTTCTGCGAAATGAACGAATCAAACCCGCGCGCCGTCCAAAGGGCGGCGCTTTTCGTCCCTGTCATTCATCCGGCACGGAGGTGGATTATGCGGATTCTCACAATGACCATCCGGCTGCACGCGCCGTGGTGCTACTCGCTCAAGGACAAGCGGTCGGAGGTCAAGAGGCTCCTTTCCCGGCTGCGCGCGAAATTCAACCTGTCCGCTGCCGAGGTGGGCGAGCAGGATTCCATCAGCCTGATCGAATTGGGCGTCGCCGCCATCGCGTTCAGCGCCGCGCAGGCGGACTCCATCGCGGAGACGGTCGTGGGCTTCATCCAGTCGAACACCGAGGCGGAGATCCTCTCCGTGGAGAAGGAACTGCTCTGACGCGGCGAACCACCACGCCATCCAGGTACGAAACGAAAGCCCTGTCCGCAAAGATGGCTTTGCGGGCAGGGCTTTGTACGTCGGGGTTTCTTTCACCTGCCGTAGAAATCGTCTACGGCTTTGAAGAACGCGTCGATGTTCTCCCACTTGGACGCGGGCGGCACGTCGCAGCCGGAGGAAATGACGAAGTTCGGGTATTTGGTGCATTTTTCGAGCAGTTCCAGCGTGGCGCTCCGGATGGATTCGGGCGTGCCGTTCCGAAATTGCCCCGCGGGGTCGACGTTGCCCAGGCACGGGACGTTCGAGGGCATCTTCTTCAAGACTTCTTCCATCTGCACCGCGTTTCCGAAGTGGTAGGCCGAGGCGCCCATCGCGGCGAGTTGATTTGTCATGCTGGGGGTCGCGTTGCCGCAGTTGTGGTAGACGACGATGAATTCGTCGGTCTGCACGGCGTCGATGATGCGCTTCACGTACTTGCAGGAGAACTCCTCCGCCAGCTGAGGGGTCAATACGCCCGCCAGCGGTTCCGCCATCACCACGCCGTTCGCGCCCGCCGCGCGGTAAGAAAGCGCGTATTGGGTCAGGAACTCGGTCACCTTGTCCAGCACCTTTGCGACCGTCTCCGGTTCGTCGTACAGCGCGTACATGACCTCCGTCACGTCCATCAGCCGCCCGGTCAACGAGAACGGCCCGATGATGCCCGCCAGCACCGGACGGTCTTCAATCGACGCCACGGCCTTTTTCATCGCCTCAATGTAAATGCCCGTCCGGCCCGCGCCGATCGGCGGAACCGTAAGATTTTTCACGTCTTCATCGGATTTGACGATGGAGCCGGTTACGGTGGGCACTTCTTCGTCGCTGACGCGGATCGCTGAACCGAAGCACTCCGCCTCGATGGAAAGATCCATCAGGCTCACTGAAGCCGCCGACGGCACGCGCTTCGCCACCAGCGCCATGCCCTCCGCCTGCCGGTTCGCGTCAGAGATCAATTCCCGGACGGTGATCCCCATCAGCTGGATCGCCGGAAAGGACAATACCGGCAGCGCTTTTTTGGTGGGCGCGGCCATCAGATCGTTCAGCCATGCTTTCATATCGCGTCTCATCGCAGTCAACCTCTCGTCGTTTGTTTCCTGTATTGTATCCCAAGACGTCGCGACTGTCAGACGATTCGATCCGTTTTACATGTAATTACTTACGATTATTGCGTGTGGCCGGATGACTTAATTCATCTTCTTCTGTGGGGGAAACCACGCGCGGTTTCCAAAACGCCGGAAGCCCGCGTTTCGCGGGCTTCCGGAACGGTTGTTCTCCATACCTGATCGGCGCGGGTCATGTTACGCTCTGAATGATGCCGCAGGCGATCCGCGTGCCGGACATGCCGGCCGGCTGCGAGGTGAAGTCGTCCGGGTCCAGATGCACGACCACCGTGCGTCCGATCACCTGAGAGGGAATGAAGCGGCTGGTGTACACCATGTTCCACGCGAACCCCGCGTTGCCAAACAGCGGCGGCAAATCGCCCGCGTGCTGCGGGTGCTCGCAATCGTAGGGGTTGAAGTGCCCGCCGGCGTCCGCGAACGGTTCCTCCTCGGTGCCGGAGCAGGCGGTTCCCTCATGGATGTGAAAGCCAAACACGCGGCCCGCGCAGGGGCCGCTTCCGCCCGGAAGCCCGGTAAACTCGGCGGCCACGACGGTTCCCGGCCCGCTGGGATAGAATGTAACGTATCCTTCCACGGCGGGGTATGCCGCGCTGCCCCGAACGACGGCGCGCGCCGCGGGCCTCAGCGCTCGCAGCATGTGGCCAAGGTAGCTGACGCCCTGGCCCCGGCCATAGTACAACGCTGTCCACCTCCCTTTTCTTTCGCTGGGGCATTCTATGCGCGCGCATTCGGCGAAATCCACTTCGCCGGGTAAGCAAGAATACGATTGTCGTCTCTGATTGCCTGGATGACGACACAAGCCCTGTGCGCCGATGACGCACAGGGCTTGTAATTTTTGAAAGAACAGGCGCCCCCGTTCATGGATTATGCCGGACGCAAAGCCGCGGCTGCACATGAAAGTGCGCGGATTACGCCAAACCCGACCCGGCGGCGGTCAGCGCGCGAAGTGAGGTGGGTACGTCGCCTCGGTACGCGCCGCCGTGGAAGGTGTAGACGCACTCGATGGGGAGCTGGATCAGCTTCTCAAGCGAACGGTGCGCCAGCGCCATGTCCTGCGTATAAACCGGATTGGGGCCGGTCAGCGCGCCGTCCTGAATGTTCAGCGCGTCGCCCGCGATCAGCGCGCGGGCTTCCCGTACGTAGAGGCATATGTGCCCCGGCGTGTGGCCGGGCGTGTGGAAGACGCTGATCCCCCCGCAGTACGGCAAAAGATCGCCGTCCCGGAGCAGTTGATGAACCGGCACCACGCGCCGGGCGTAGGCCTGGCGGAACGGGTGATCCTCCGAAAGCTCCGTGTACTTGACGGGCGGCAGGTCGCCTCGGATGTAGGGCGCTTCGTCCTCATGGCAGGCGACGGACGCGCGGGGGCAAAATGGCAGGATGTCCTTCACGCAGCCGATGTGGTCGATGTCCTGATGGGTGATCAGGATGAAATCAATCGCCGCCGGGTCGCTGCCCGCTTCGCGGATGGCCGTCAGGAGCGGTTCCGCCATCAGCGGATAGCATGTGTCGGCAAGGATCAGGTGTTCGCCATCCCGGATCAATACTGGATGCGTCGCGCCGCGCTCCGAGCGGATTGTCAACATGACCGCTTCCATAAAACCGCCTCCCGTCCCATGTACGATTATCGCAGCGCTTACGTGCCTTGTCAACCGTTGCCCCAAGAATGTCATATTCCGTGAAGATTTTTGTAATGTGCGGCGATCTCCTTCCGCCTGTGCTTTTTGGGATACTGTGGGCATCCGGCCATCGCGAAGAACAAAGCAGGTCTTTCACCATGACTGCGGCATTGCTCGTGCTGATTCTGACGTATATGGCCTGTACGCACGCCTTCTCGCGGTTCAGGCGAACGATACGGTCGCGCGGAGAGGTTGGT
>CAZNPZ010000011.1:0-70133 GCA_964575255.1 uncultured Oscillospiraceae bacterium | reverse complement strand
CTCCGGGTTATGAGCCCGACGAGCTACCGGACTGCTCTACCCCGCGACGATGCCGCTTTCACAGGCGGCGAAGAGTATTATAGCGCGGTGGAAGCGGTTTGTCAAGCGCGAAACGCAATTCTTTACGCGGGCTTTCATAGAAGGTCTTTACGCCGGGTTTTCATGCTCTGCGCGGGGCGAATCGGAGCGCCCGATCTGGTGGGGTCGGGCGTGGATTTGGATGCGGGAGGACACGCCTTCCGATTCGGCAACCGGAGCGTCCGGTTCATTCCCGGAGTGTCGCCGGTCCGGCGGCCCCTCCCCGAAAATGGAGTCCCGCTGGCGCGAGTATAGCAGCGCCGCGCCCGCGCCGCAATCGCGGATCGCGCTGTCATGCCAAAATACCGTAAAAAACGCCGCTGTCCGGCGGCGTTGGGATCAGGCATAGCGCTTTTTCAGGTAGCCCATGAGGTTGTCCCGGTCGCTGACGGCGACATGGGGCGCGCCGATCAGATCGAAGCAGGCGGCGGCGATGGCCGCGCCGAAGGGGATGATGTCCGCCCGGTCGGGGATCAGGCCGGGGATTTTCAGGCGCTCTTCCATCGTCATGCCGGCGAGCCGCGTCAGCCACGCGAACGCGGCGGCGGCGGTCAGGCGGAACGATTGCACCTTGTCCGCGTCGTAGCGCGCAAGCCGCTGCTCCATCGCGGCCAGCGCGGTGAACGTGCCGCCCACCGCCGCCCAGCCGTCTGTCGGAGGGAACCTCAGCGCCGCCCGCGCGGAAGGCTCCAGCGCCTCGCGGGCGCGGGCGAAGAGTTTTTCAGGGTCGGTTTCGCCGCCGGACAGTTCCATCAGCCGCACCGCGCCCATCTGCGCCGAGGCCGCGGCGAGGACTTTGCCGTCCCGCCCGGTCATGAACTCGGTGGAGCCGCCGCCGATGTCGATCACGCCTGCGCTGCCGTTGGGGCTCGCGCCCGCGTAGGCGAGCGCGGCCTCCTCCTCGCCCGACAGTACGACGAGTTCCACGCCCAGCGCCGCGGCTTTCGCGATCAGTTCCCCGCTGTTTTTGAAGCCGTCCCGCATCGCGCTGGTGCCAAAACCGGAGACTTTCGTGACGCCCATTGAGCGCGCCTCGCCTGCGAGCGCCTTGACGGCCTGAAGCGTCCTCTCGATCGCGCCCGCGTCCAGCGCGCCGTCCTCAAGCCCTTCCAGAAGCCGCGTGACCGCGCGCGCGGTATGGATCGGGTAAAACAAATCGCCGGCGCGGCCGGCGATCAAAAGGCGAACCGAATTGGAGCCCACGTCGAGCACCGCGTAACGCTCAGTTCCCGCCCGCAACAAAACGCACCTCGTTTTTCTTCAAAAGGCCCAGCTGATCCCGCGCCACGCGCTCCACGTATTCGTTGGTCTTGGTGAAGGCGATCTTGCGCTGAAGCGCGGCGTTCTCGTCCTGCGCGCTGTTCTTTTCTTCCTCAAGCGCCTGGATGGCCTGCGCCTGGGTCGCGAGATACTGGCCCTGGGTGACGTACACGCCGCCGAAGACCATGATCAGAATGAACATCATCAGAAGCCAGAAGCGAGGCTTGACCATCTTTTTTCTGGTCACGAAGCACACCGGCCTTTCACGCTCAGGTTTTTATTATATTCTGCGAAAGCGTGAAAATTCCTTCCTCAACGAAAAATTTTTCGGAAGATTTTGGAACCGGCAATCCGTTTGACGCGCCGCCCCAGAAACATGAGCGGTCGCACGACGACGAGCCTTATCAGCGGCCGCGCCGTCAGCGCGTACAGAACCGCGCCCGCCGCCGCGCCCAGGAGCGCGTACAGCCGGAAATCCAGATAGTTCACGTGCAGCCACGCCGCCGCGAGCAGCAGCACGCACGCGACCGAAAACAGGCAGTCGATCACGAGCGTCAGGATCTTCCCCGCCGCCAGCAGCCTCCTGACCAGCGCCGCCGCGTCGAACAGAAGCCCCGCCGCGAGCCCCGCGTACATCATCCCCAAAAAGGCCTGGGGTTGGCCAAATGTATAGAACAGCATATTACTTGAACAGCCTCGACAGGCCGCCCTTGCCGCGGGCGCGCTGGTCATACTCCAGCGCGTCGATCTGGCCTTCGACCAATAGCTGCCCGTCCTCCAGATTGAGCTTTGCAATGTGCAGCGCGCTGCCGACCAGGGTCATCGCCCCGGCGGAGGTGTTCAATACGATCATCGCCTCGTTGAAGCTGTCCACGTCGGTCACGCCGGTGACGGTCGCGCGGTTGCGGCCGTCGATGGTCAGCGTGTGCGGCCGCTCCGCGGGCGCCAAATCGTTTTTCATGGCATTCGCCTCCCGCTTCCAGCGTATTCGCAGGGCGGAGGGAAAATGCGCCCGTGCGCGGCGCGGCCTTTCATGGTATAATGCTTACGCGTGAGGTGAGACGATGGGCGTGCACGACGGGCACCGCGCCCGCCTGAAACGGCGGTTTGACGAGGAGGGACTGGACGCGTTCCAGCCGCACGAGGCGCTGGAACTGATTCTGTTCCACGCGGTGGCGCGGCGGGACGTCAACCCGCTGGCGCACGCGCTGATCGACCGGTTCGGCTCGCTGCACGGCGTTCTGAACGCGGGGGAGGACGCGCTATCCACCGTTCCGGCGCTCGGCGGGCGCGCCGCGGCGCTTTTGTCCTGTCTTGCGGCATTCTTTGAGGTCTACCGCGCCCAGCGCGCGGCGGACAGGCCCATGATCAAAAACATCTCCGCCGCGAAAGCCTACATCAGCCGTCTGACCGGGGACGAAGGGCGATTGTGGCTGATGCACCTGGCGCCCGGCGGCGCGCTGATCCTGTCCGAGAGCCTGCCCGCGCCGGACGGCCATCCCCGGCCAAGGCAGGTACTGGAACGCGCGCTCCAAAGCCGCGCGCAGGCGCTGGTACTGGCCGAGCGGCGCGAGGGCGCTCAGCAAAAGCCGGGCGATCGGGATTTCGCGGAAACGCTGAGCGGCCTACTCTCGTTGATCGGCGTGACGCTGATCGACGCTCTGGTTCTGGACGGCGACCGCACGCTCAGCTTCCGCCGGGAGGGGTTTTTGACCGCGCCGCTTCACGAAGCGTCCGCGCTGCGCCTGTCGGAGGGCGGCTGGCTGGGCGGGGACGACGAAAGGCCCGTCCTGTAATCGCCCCTTATCAACCGGCGTTTGCCCATACCGTCACCGAAGGGAGGGTGTCGGGAGGGCCGAAGCCTCCCGACGTTTCATCAATTCCGGCGACATGCGCGGCGGAATTGGCTTTCCCCCAAAGGCAGAGTTTGCCCGACCGACGGGGAAAGCGTTCCCGCACCGGTTCCCGCACGGAAACGCCCGCAGGCGTATCAGGGAGCCGGACCCACCCCCCATGCAACGGAAAGATGCGATAGCAGATTTGCGTTGCCCTGATTTACGCAATGTGCGTTGTCACCAGTGCGATGCAAGGGTTATAATGGGAGAAATCGTTTTGGGAGGCGCTTCGTGGGCAAGATCATCGCGGTCACCAATCAAAAGGGCGGCGTGGGCAAGACCACGACCGCGGTCAACCTGTCGGCCTGCCTCGCGGAAGCGAACCGGCGGGTGCTTTTGATTGACGCCGACCCGCAGGGCAACGCCACCAGCGGCCTGGGGAAGGCCGGGAAGGGCGCGCGCTCCATTTACGACGTGATCATCAACGACGTTCCCGCCGCGAGCGCGATCCTGGACACCGGCTACAGCGGCCTGAAGCTTCTGCCCAGCGCGATCGCGCTGGCGGGCGCGGAGATCGAACTGGTCGCGATGCCGGGGCGGGACACGCTGCTCCGAGACGCGCTGGTCTCCATTGAGCCTGATTTTGACTACATTCTGATCGACTGCCCGCCGTCCCTCGGCCTGATCACGCTCAACGCGCTGGCGGCGGCGGGGAGCGTGCTGGTGCCGATCCAGTGCGAATACTACGCGCTGGAGGGCGTCGGCCAACTGATGAATACGCTGAACCTTGTCCGAAAGCGCCTGAACCCGAACCTGGAAGTCCTGGGCGTCGTGCTCACCATGCTGGATGGGCGCACGAACCTGGGCATTCAGGTGGTGGACGAGGTCAAAAAGCACTTCCGCGACCGGGTGTTTGCCACCATTGTGCCCCGGAACGTGCGCCTCAGCGAAGCGCCCAGCCACGGCGTGCCGATCCACCTGTACGACCCGCGCTGCGCCGGCACCGAGGCCTACCGCGCGCTGGCCGAGGAACTGATCGACCGGGCGGAAGGACGGGAGTAACGAGAAACGCAGGAGGCTTCGCCTCCTGAGACCTCCGCCAAGGGGCAGGATGCCCCTTGGAACCCTCAGTGCAAATGCCTGACGGCATTTTCGGGGGATAATCAATTAAGCAGCAGCACCAATCCACTCCAGGGAGAGTGTCGAGAGGGTCGCAGCCCTCTTGACTTAAAATCAATTCCGGCGACCTGCGCGGCGGAATTGGCTTTCCCCCAAAGGCCGAGCTTGCCCGGCTGACGGGGAAAGCAACCAAAGCCGGTTTTCGCCCGCAAATTCCCGCAGGAATTTGAGAAAACCGGCTACGTCACCCAATGCGGAAGAAAGATGCGTCAGCAGATTTCTTCCGCCGCAATGGAAAGATGCGTCAGCAGATTTCCTTTGCCACCGACCAAAGGGAGGTGATCACATGAACAAACCCCCCAAGCACGGCTTGGGACGCGGCCTGGAGGCTCTTCTGGGCGGAGAACAGACCGAGCCCAACGACGCGGGCGATCAGGTGCTGTCCATCCGCCTTCAGGACATCGACGTAAACCGAAGCCAGCCCCGCCGCAGTTTCAACGAGGAGGGCCTGCGCGAGCTTTCGGAATCCATCCGCTCGGTGGGCGTCGTGCAGCCGATTCTGGTCGCGCGCGCCGGGGCGCGCTATTCGATCATCGCGGGCGAGCGCCGCTTCCGCGCCGCGCGGCTGGCGGGTCTAAACGAGATCCCGGCGATCGTCCGGGATTACGACGCGACGAGGCGCCTGGAAATCGCGCTGATCGAGAACCTGCAGCGCGAGGGGCTGAACCCGGTCGAAGAGGCGATGGGCGTGCGCGCCCTGATCGCCGAGTGCGATTATACGCAGGAGCAGGCGGCGGACCGGCTCGGCAAGAGCCGCCCCGCGATCGCGAACCTTCTGCGCCTTCTGACGCTGCCCGAAGCGGTGCTGGAGATGCTCAAAGACGGCACGCTGTCCGCGGGCCACGCGCGCGCGCTGGCGGGGCTGTCCTCCGCGGAGACGCAATTGAAGCTCGCGAACCTCGTCAAGGCGCAGAGCCTGAGCGTGCGCCAGCTGGAGCGCATCTGCCAGCAGCAGCCCGCCGAACCGGAGAAAAAGCCAAAACCCCGGCCCGCCGCGGAACTGACCCGCCTCGAGGCGATGGCGCGCGACGCGTTTGGCACCCGCGCGAAGCTGGAAGGCAACGAAAAGCGGGGAAGACTGATCCTCAGTTACACCAGCTACGAGGATCTGGAGCGCATCTGGGACATCCTGGATGGGATCGTAAACAAAAAGTAAGGGGTGAAGCGCCTTATGGGCGTCAGCGATTTTGAACTCAACATCCTGGAGATTCTGAAGGACGACGCGCGCACGGAGCCGTCCCGCATCGCGGTCATGACCGGGAGCGACGAGGCGACCGTCCGTGAATCGATTCTCAGCATGGAACGGCGCGGCATCATCGTCAAGTACCCGGCAATGATCAATTGGGATCTCGCGGACGGCGAGGAAGTGGAGGCGCTGATCGAGGTGCGCGTCACGCCGCAGCGCGATCAGGGCTTCGACGCGATCGCCGAGCGCATTTACCGGTTCGAGGAAGTGTCCAGCGTCTACCTGATGAGCGGCGCGTACGACCTGATGGTCTTGGTGCGCGGCCGCACGATCAAGCAGCTTGCGCTGTTCGTGTCGGAGAAACTGTCCACGCTCGAACACGTCAATTCCACCGCGACCCATTTCGTTTTGAAGCGGTACAAGAACGAGGGCGTCATACTGGAAGGCGCCCGCCGCGACGAACGCCTGGCGGTGTCGCCATGAACTACGACAGCATCGTCTGCCGGAGGATGGCCGATGTGCCGCCCTCCGGCATTCGCAAATTCTTCGACATCGTCAGCGAGATTCCCGGCGCGATTTCGCTGGGCGTCGGCGAGCCGGATTTCACCACCCCGTGGGCGTACAACGACGCCGCGATCTACTCGCTCAGGCAGGGGCACACCCACTACACCAGCAACTGGGGGCTGATCGAGCTAAGGCGCGCGATCGCGGGCTACCTTGAAAACCGGTTTCAACTCCAGTACGACCCGAAGGACGAGATTCTGGTCACCGTCGGCGCGAGCGAGGGGATCGATCTGGCGCTCCGCGCGCTGGTGGAACCGGGTGACGAGGTCATCGCGCCCGACCCGACCTATGTCTCCTACGCGCCGGGCATCCAGTTCGCGGGCGGCACCTGCGTGCCGCTCAAAACCCGCGCGGAGGACGCGTTCCGAATGACGCCGGAGGCGCTGCGCGCGTGCTTGACGCCCAGGACCAAGGCGCTGATTCTGCCCTACCCGAACAACCCCACCGGCGGCGTAATGGGGCGGTCGGATCTTCAGAAAATCGCGGACGTCCTGAAGGACACCAACGTGATCGTGATCGCCGACGAGATCTACGCGGAACTGACCTACGGCGGCGAAAAGCACCAGTCGTTCGCGTCCATCCCCGGCATGTGGGCGCGCACGATCACGCTCTCCGGCTTCTCCAAGGCCTTCGCGATGACCGGCTGGCGCATGGGCTACGCCTGCGCGCCCAAGGAACTGGCCACGCTGATGTGCAAGATCCACCAGTTCACGATGCTGTGCGCGCCGACCGCCGGGCAGTACGCGGCGCTGGAGGCGCTGAAAATCGGCGCGGACAACGATTACGCGGACGTCGCCACGATGGTGCGCGCCTACGACCGCAGGCGGCGACTGGTGGTGGATGGGTTCAACAAACTCGGCCTCCCCTGCTTCGAGCCGCTGGGCGCGTTCTACGCGTTCCCGTCCATCAAGGGAACCGGCATGGACTCGCAGGAATTCTGTCAGCGGCTTCTCAAGGAACAAAAGGTGGCCGCCGTTCCCGGCGACGCGTTCGGCGCGGGCGGCGAGGGTCACTTCCGCGTATCCTACGCGGCGTCCGCCGAAAAGCTGACCGAGGCGCTGGCGCGGATTGGGAAGTTTGTGGAGAAGAACGTGAAGTGACGCTGTCCGGAGGGTTCCGCCCCCGCACCCCCCGCAAGGGGGATCCCCCTGGGCTCTACACATAAAGGATTGATTCCCCCTGAACATCGGCAGGTTGGACGGGCTCTGGCGGGGGATCGGGGGCAGCGCCCCCGGCATAATCCCCGAAGGAGGTTATCATGGGCAAAAAAATCGTGATCGCGCTGGGCGGAAACGCGCTGGGGAGCAACCTGCCGGAGCAGATGGTGGCGGTGAAGAAGACCGCGAAGGCCATCGCGGAATTGATCGAGCGCGGGCATCAGGTGGTGTTGTCCCACGGCAACGGCCCGCAGGTGGGCATGATCCAGGAAGCGATGGGCGAATACTGCCGGCTGCACGACGTGCCGCGCGTGCCGCTGTCGGTCTGCGTCGCGATGAGCCAGGGCTACATCGGGTACGACCTTCAGAACGCGCTCCGGGAGGAGCTTTTGTCGCGCGGGATTCATAAACCGGTCTCGACCGTCCTGACGCAGGTGCGCGTCGACCCAGACGACCCGTCGTTTTTGAATCCCACCAAGCCCATCGGCCACTTCATGACAAAAGAGGAAGCCGACGAGATGGTGGAAACGCGCGGCTGGACGGTGCGCGAGGACGCGGGGCGCGGCTACCGCCGGGTGGTCGCCTCGCCCAAGCCCGTCGAGATCGTCGAGATCGAGACGATCCGGGATTTATTGAACGCCGGGCAGGTGGTCGTCGCCGCGGGCGGCGGCGGCATCCCGGTCATGGCGGAGGGGCTGCATCTGAAGGGCATGCCCGCCGTCATCGACAAGGACTTCGCCAGCGAAAAATTGGCCGAGATGATCGACGCCGACATCCTCATCATCCTGACCGCCGTCGAGAAGGTGGCCGTGAACTTCCGGAAGCCCGACGAAAAGTGGCTGAGTGAGATGACCGTCTCCGAAGCCGATGCCTATTGCAAAGAGGGTCACTTCGCGCCCGGCTCCATGCTGCCCAAGGTGCAAGCCGCGGCGCTGTTCGCCGCCAGCAAACCCGGACGCACCGCGCTGATCACGCTGCTCGAAAAGGCATTGGACGGCGTGGAAGGCAGAACGGGAACGATTATTCGATAACGCAGGCAAACAAAGAGCGCCGGAAATCCGTTGGATTTCCGGCGCTCGGTTTGTTTTCCTAAACGTTGAATCGGAACAGCGTGACGTCCCCGTCCTTCATCACATACTCCTTGCCCTCGCTGCGCACCAGGCCCTTCTCCTTGCAGGCGGCCATCGATCCTTCGCGGACGAGGTCGTCAAACGCGACGATCTCGGCGCGGATGAACCCGCGCTCAAAGTCGGAGTGGATCTTGCCCGCCGCGCCGGGGGCTTTCGTGCCCTTCTCGATCGTCCAGGCGCGCACCTCCTTGGGCCCGGCGGTCAGAAAGCTGATCAGCCCCAGAAGCTCGTAGCCGAGCGTCACAAGACGATCGAGGCCGCTTTTGCCAATCCCTATTTCTTCGAGGAACGCCTTTTTCTCGGACGGCTCCATCTTGGCGATCTCTTCCTCGACCTGCGCGGAGATCACCAAGACCTGCGCGCCCTCTTTTTTCGCGACCGCCTTCACCTGATCCACCATTGCCTGCGCGCGCGCGTCGCCCGCGAGGCCGTCCTCGTTGATGTTGGCGGCGTAGACCACGGGCTTGTCGGTGAGCAAGAACCAGCCTTTGACAACGGCGCGCTGCTCTTTTGAAAGCGGGCAGGAGCGGGCGGATTTGCCCGCGTCCATGTGGGAAAGAAGCGCCTCTGCGGCGTCCAGCTCGTCCTGAACGCTCTTCTCGCCGTTTTTGACGAGCTTGCGCGCCCGGTCGGCGCGCTTCTGGCAGGTTTCGATGTCGGCGAGGAGCAGCTCCGTTTCGATCGTCTCGATGTCCCGCACCGGATCGACCGAGCCTTCGACGTGGATGACGTTGGCGTCCTCAAAGCAGCGTACCACGTGCACCAGCGCGTCCACCTCGCGGATGTGGGACAGGAATTTGTTGCCCAGGCCTTCGCCCTTGCTCGCGCCGCGCACGAGGCCGGCGATGTCCACGAACTCGATTACGGCGGGGGTGTACTTCTCCGGGTGGTACATGTCGGACAGCACGTCCAGGCGCGGATCCGGCACCGCCACGACGCCGGTGTTGGGCTCGATCGTGCAGAACGGGTAGTTGGCCGCCTGCGCCCCGGCGGCGGTGATCGCGTTGAACAGCGTGCTCTTGCCGACGTTCGGCAGGCCCACGACGCCAAGTTTCATGTCGCTTCATCCTCACTCGTTGATCTTCCATTTATTATAGACCGGATCGCGGGGAATTGCAATGTCGGCGATTCAGCCTGTCACCCTGTGACGGCTGCCGCGCCGCCAACGGATCCCATCTCGCGGCGCGCCATTGTAAAATGTGACGAATTCCGAGGCGATCCGACGAAAAAAACGCCAAAAACCTTTGTATGGAATACTGTGTACATATAATAGGTAGATACTTTTTTCCGTCCCCCAGGCTTCCAGATTTCGCCACGATATGTGCCCGGAATCGCCCAGGCCGGACAGCCGAAACATTTTGGCTCGCGAAACAAATCTGGGAGGCATTTCACGTTGTTTGACCGGTGAATTTTTGGTATAATGTCTTCGACAAGCGCGGGACATTATCCACATGAAGTTTCACAACGTTGTGGATAATCCGTTTTTTTTAAGCCATCACGTCGTATGTCCGCAATTGGAAGGCCTTACAGCCGCCAAAGAACTGGGGGATATGGATGAATCAGTTCGCGCTCAACGCCGATCTGTGGGAAAGAACGCTGGACATTTTAAAAGAGGAGATCAATCCGGTCAGCTTCAACACCTGGTGCAAGCCGCTCCAGGTCTTGTCGGTGAGCGGAAATCAGGTCGTGCTGGGGCACGCCGACAGCTTCGCGGTGAACAACCTCAAGAAGCGGTACGGCACGCTGTTCCAGGCGGCGCTGAGCGAGGCGTTCGGCCGTCCGATGGCGATCCTGTTCCGCCAGACGGGGCTGGAGGCGGAGCCGGAGCCGATCCGCGTGGAAGCGGGCGACGCGCTGAACCCGAAGTATACGTTTGACACCTTCGTCGTGGGCACATCCAACCGTTTCGCGCACGCGGCGAGCCTCGCGGTCGCGGAATTGCCGTCCGACGCGTACAACCCGCTGTTTCTGTACGGCGGCGTGGGGCTGGGCAAGACCCACCTGATGCACGCCATCGGGCATTATATTCTAAGCGAAAACCCGGAATCGAAGCTCCTCTACATCACCAGCGAGCGGTTCACCAACGAGGTGATCGACGCGATCCAAAGGAAGACCAGCCACGCGCTGCGCGAAAAACTGCGCAACGTGGACGTTCTGATGGTGGACGACATCCAGTTCATCGCGGGCAAGACCGCGACGCAGGAGGAGTTTTTCCACACGTTCAACCAGCTGCACGCGAGCGGCAAGCAGATCATCCTGTCCTCCGACCGCCCGCCCAAGGACATCCCGACCTTGGAAGAGCGGCTCAGATCCCGGTTTGAGTGGGGCCTCGTCGCCGACATCCAGAAGCCGGACTATGAAACCCGGCTCGCGATCCTCCGGCGCAAGGCCGAGTACGAGCACATCGACGTGCCGGACGAGGTATTGTCCTTCATCGCGGATCAGGTTCGGTCAAACATCCGCGAACTGGAAGGATCCCTCACCCGCGTGTACGCGCAGACGATGGTGGACAACCGGCCGATCTCGATGGATCTGGCGCAGCGGGCGCTGTCGTCGATCATCAAGACGCGGGAGGCGAGGAGCATTACCGCCGACCTCGTGATGCAGACGACCGCGGACTACTACCACATCGACCGCGCGGAACTGTTGTCCCAGCGCAGGAACCGCGAAATTGCGCTGCCGCGCCAGATCGCGATGTACCTATGCCGGGAACTGATGAACCTGTCCACCACCCGCATCGGGGACGAGTTCGGCGGGCGCGACCATACGACGGTCATGCACGCGTGTGACAAGATCGAACGGATGGCCTCGGAGAACGCGCAGGTGCAAAATACCCTCGAAACCCTCAGAGGCATGATTAAAGGCCGCTGACGCGGGCGTTGAAATCCCCTTCAGGTCTTTCAACGCATATGGTTTCTTCGCGAGCCTGAAATCCTAAAGGATTTCGGGCGGCCCGCTGACTTGAGGAATTATTTCCTCCACCAGTGTTCGCACTGGTTCCGGAAACGCGTATCCGGCGTACACGCCGCCGGATACGAATGAATAAACCAAGGGGTAAACCGGCGGAGTTTACGACGGGGTTGAAATCTGGCTACAGTTTCGGTACAATGGGTGCCGGGAATATCTGAATATCAGAATGGGAACGATTACCTTGTTTATCGCCGTCAAATGGCGTGCGGTATACCAGTTTTCGGTTCTGATCTGACCTCAAAATGGACGCGCTAGCGGACATTTTCTCTATATGAGGGGTCAAGGGGGCTCATCCCCCTTGCGGGAAGTCTGGAGGGTTCCACCCTCCAGCGTACCCAACGGACATCAACGCAAGATCAACGGATGATAAAAGGTGGATAAAATCTCCAAACCAGGGCCGCTGTCCACACCGTCATCCACGCGCCGAAACCCAGTAAAATATGCACTTTCGGCGGGTTATCCACAGTTTCCACACCACTACGGCGATGACTATTACGTTTTACTTATTGAACAGGAATGGATCTAGGAGGGCGAATCATGCGGTTTACCTGTCAGGTATCGGATCTGGTGGAAGGACTGGGCGTGGCGTCCCGCGCGATTTCGGCGCGCACGACGCAGCCGATCCTGGAGGGCGTCCTGATCAAGACGGGCGAGGACTCGATCAAACTGACCTGTTCGGACGGCTCGATCTCCATCGTCACCCAGGTTCCGGCGGAGATACTGGACGACGGCGACCTGGTACTGCCGGGCAAGCTGTTTTTGGACGTGATCCGAAAACTCCCCGGCGGGGAACTGAAGGCCTCGTCCAATGAGAACTTCTCGATGACGCTCAGATGCCAGGGCTCCCGCACGACGATCGCGGGCCAGAACCCGGTCAACTACCCGGCGCTGCCGCTGGTCAGCGCGCAAAACTCGTTCATCCTGCCGCAAAAACTTCTGAGGGAACTGATCGAGCAGACCGCGTTCGCCACCTCGACGGATGAATCAAGAATTGTCTTGACGGGGAGCCTGCTGGAAATCGAAAAGGGCGAGCTGCGCATGGTCGCGCTGGACGGCTTCAGGCTGGCGCTAAGGCTTGAACGGCTGTCGGGCGACACCGCCGAGATCACCGCGATCATCCCGCAGCGGGCGCTCAGCGAGATCGGGCGCGTCATGGCGGACGACGATAATTTGATGGCCATGATCCTGATCGGCGGCAGCCAGCTGATGATCAACATGGACAAGACCCAAATCTACTCCACGCTGATCGACGGCGAGTTCATCAAGTACCGCCAGATCATCCCCAAGGACTGGAAGACCCGCGCGAGGGTATCCACCGAAGGGCTGTCCCGATGCGTCGAGCGCGCGTCGCTGATGGCGAGAGAAGGGCGCAACAACCTGATCCGCATGTCGGTCGGCGGCGGGCGCATCGTGATCACGTCCAACTCCGAGAGCGGCGACGTGTACGAGGAACTGGAAGCAGAGGTCGAGGGCGACGATCTCGACATCGCGTTTAACGTTCGGTACATGATGGACGTACTGCGCGCCGTGCGGGACGCGGAAATTTACCTCAAGTTCAATTCCTCCGTCAGCCCCTGCCTGATCGGCCCCGTCGAGGGCGACGGCTATACCTACCTGGTGCTGCCCGTCCGCGTGCATGCGTAGCCTGACGCGGGACACCATCGCCGCGATCGCCACCGCGCAGGGCGAAGGCGGCATCGCGATCGTGCGCGTCAGCGGCCCGGACGCGCTTCCAGCGCTCCAGGCCGTTTTTGCGCGTCAATCGGCGTCCAATGACTGCGCGCGTATGGAAGCAGGTCAGGCGGAGGCCGTTTTTACCCGGCATTCACAAAAAGAATCGGATGCGGGCTGGACGCCCAACCGCCTGTACTACGGGCACGTCGTGGAGGATGGCCTGCCGGTGGACGAGGCGATGGCGGTCTATATGCGCGCGCCGCGCTCCTACACCCGCGAGGACGTATGTGAAATCCACTGTCACGGCGGGCGGTACGCGGCGGAAGCGGTGCTGAAACTGGTTCTCAAACAGGGCGTCCGCGCCGCGGAGCCGGGCGAATTCACGCTGCGCGCGTTTTTGAACGGGCGGATCGACCTCAGCCAGGCCGAGGCGGTCATGGGGCTCATCGCCGCAGGCAGCGAGGCGGCTGCCCGCGCCGCCGCGCGGCAGCTTACCGGCGCGCTGGGCCGGTTCGTAAACGACGCGGCGGACAAATTGACCGGAATGCTGTCCCTGATCGAGGCGGGCGTCGACTTCCCGGAGGAGGTCGACGAGCAGGCGACCAATGACGCGCTCCGGGACGGCATCGGGGAACTGATTCAGGAATTATGCGCCGCCGCGGACGAAAAGGCGGCGAAGATCGTCCGGGACGGGCTGACGGTCGCCATCGCGGGCGCGCCCAACGCCGGGAAATCGTCGCTGATGAACGCGATGTTAAAGTCCGACCGCGCGATCGTGACCGACGTGCCCGGTACCACCAGGGACGTACTCTCCGAGCGGCTTCGCGTGAAAGGCCTCGACATGACGCTCCTTGATACCGCCGGCCTTCGGGACGCTTTGGACGCGATCGAGCAAGAGGGCATCGCGCGCGCGAAGCGCGCGATGGACTCGGCGGATGTCGTGCTGCTGGTGCTGGACGGCTCGGTTCCGGAGAGTGAAGCGGAAAAACTGCTGATCGATCAGGCGGACGAGCGGTACCTCATCGCGCTCAACAAAAGTGACCTCGGCGTCTCGCCGGGACGCGCGGGGCTTCCCGTTTCCGCGAAGACCGGCGCGGGTGTATCGGATCTTCTGGAATTTATCGCAAAGCGCGCGGGCGCGTTCGAGGCGGCGGAGGAGCGGCTGACCCAGCCCCGACACATCGACTGTGTGAAGCGCGCAATTTCGGCGCTAGACCGCGCGCTTCAGGGACTTGATGAGGGCGCGTCGCCGGATCTGCTCTCCATTGACCTGATGGACGCGCTGGATTCTCTGCTGGAAATTACCGGGCAGAGCGCTTCCGACGCGGTCATCGACGCGGTGTTCCGAAATTTTTGCGTTGGAAAATGATTTTTATTCACAAAAACCACACGCAATTATGGTATACTTACAGGAAATCCGCGATTTGAGTGAGGTGTTCCCGGTGCCCAAAGTCACCATTCGGGAGGACGAGTGCAAGGGCTGCGGCCTGTGCGTCGTCGCCTGCCCCAAGAAGATCCTGAGGCTCTCCGACCGCCTCAACCTGAAGGGATACCATCCCACGGCGTGTGAAAACCAGGAGGCGTGCATCGGCTGCGCGTTTTGCGCGAGGATGTGCCCCGACTGCGTGATCACCGTCGAAAAGTGAGGAGCGAAACCATGCGCGTCAGGCAGATGTACAAGGGCAACGAGGCCATCGCCGAGGCGGCGGTGCGCGCCGGATGCCGCTATTTTTTCGGATACCCGATCACGCCTCAGAACGAAATTCCCGAATACATGAGTAAGCGGCTGCCGGAGGTCGGCGGCGCGTTTTTGCAGGCGGAGAGCGAAGTCAGCGCCATCAACATGGTCTACGGCGCGGCGGGCGCGGGCGCGAGGGTCATGACCTCCTCGTCCAGCCCCGGAATTTCTTTGAAGCAGGAAGGCATCAGCTATATCGTCGGCGCGGAACTGCCGTGCGTGATCGTCAACATCGTGCGCGGCGGCCCGGGGCTTGGTTCCATCCAGCCCGCGCAGAGCGACTACTTCCAGGCGACGCGCGGCGGCGGCCACGGCGACTACCGCATGCTGGTCTACGCGCCGTCCACCGTGCAGGAGGCGGTCACCTTGACCGCGAAGGCGTTCGACAAAGCCGATCAGTACAGAAACCCGGTCATGGTGCTGGGCGACGGCGTCATCGGCCAGATGATGGAGCCGGTCGAAATGCCGGAGACGTTTGAAACAGAAACCTACGATAAGTCCTGGGCGGCGACTGGCTGGGATGGAAAGCGCCCCCGCGCCGTCATCAATTCGCTCTACATCAAGGCGGACGTATTGGAGCAGCACAACCTGAAGCTGGAGAAAAAGTACCAGCAAATGCGTAAGGACGAGGTCTTGAGCGACCTTCAGCTGATGGACGACGCGGAATTCGCCGTGTGTGCCTACGGCACCACCGCGCGCATCGCGCTGACCGCCGTCCGGAAAGCCCGCGCGGAGGGGATCAAAGTGGGGCTGATCCGGCCCGTCACCGTGTGGCCGTTCCCGGAGAAGGAAGTTTTCGAGGCCGCGAAGCGGGTAAAGGCCATCCTCACCGTCGAGATGTCGATGGGGCAGATGGTGGACGACGTGAAGATCGCGGCAAACGGCGCGTGCCCGGTGAACTTCTACGGCAGAACCGGCGGCGTGATCCCCGGCGTCAATGAAATTCTGAACAAAATCCGCGAAATGAAGGAGGCGGCGGGCGATGGCGATCGTGTTTGAAAAACCCAGAATGCTCACGGACACCCCGCTGCATTACTGCCCCGGCTGCACCCACGGCATCATCCACCGGCTGGTGGCCGAGGCGCTGGACGAGCTGAAGTGTGGGGAAAAAGCCATCGGCGTCGCGCCGGTCGGCTGCGCGGTGTTCGCCTACGACTACTTCAACTGTGACATGTACGAGGCCGCGCACGGCCGCGCGCCGGCGGTCGCGACCGGCTGCAAGCGCGTCCACCCGGACGCCGTGGTCTTTACCTACCAGGGCGACGGCGACCTCGCGTCCATCGGCGCGGCGGAGATCGTGCACGCGGCGACGCGCGGCGAGAACATCACCGTGATCTTCGTCAACAACGCGATTTACGGCATGACCGGCGGCCAGATGGCGCCGACGACGCTCTTGGGTCAGAAGAGCACCACCTCGCCGCTGGGGCGGGACGCCAAGGTGAACGGCAACCCGATCCGCGTCAGCGAAATGCTCGCGACGCTGGACGGGCCTTCGCTCATCCAGCGGGTCAGCGTACACGACGTGAAAAACGTGCTTGCGGCGGGCAAGGCGATCAAGAAGGCGTTCCAGAACCAGATCGAGGGACGCGGCTTTTCCCTGATCGAGGTGCTGTCCACCTGCCCCACCAACTGGGGTTTGACGCCGGTGGAGGCGCTCAAATGGCTGGAAGAGAAGATGATCCCCCAGTACCCGCTGGGCGTATTCAAGGAGGTCAGGTAGCATGGAGACGGGCCTGATCGTGGCCGGGTTCGGCGGCCAGGGCGTGCTGCTCATCGGGCAGCTGATCGCCTACTCCGGCATGCTGGACGGCAAGGAAGTTTCCTGGATGCCCTCCTACGGCCCCGAAATGCGCGGCGGCAGCGCCAACTGCACCGTGGTTCTGTCTGACGAGCCGGTCGGCAGCCCCAAGGTGGAGGAGCCGGACGTGGTGATCGCGATGAACAAGCCGTCCTTGGTGTTGTTTGAGAGGATGGTGAAGCCGGGCGGCGCGCTTTTGTATAATTCCAGCCTGATCGACATCCAGCCAACCCGGACGGACATCCGCGCCGTCGCCGTCCCCTGCGGCGAGATCGCGGAGGAAGCGGGCGACCTGCGCGCGTCCAACATGGCGATGCTGGGCGCGTACGCCGGCCTCACCTGCTCGTTCGACGTGGATCTATTGATGGACGCGCTGCGCCACAAGATGGGGCGCGGCAAGGAAAAGCTGATGGAGATCAACAGGCGGGCGATCGAGGCGGGCATGCGCTGCGCGGTCGAATCCGGTATGGCGTGCGAGCTTACTTGAGATGGACATACATCTGGGCGATCAGGTGAAGATGCGAAAGCCCCATCCCTGCGGCAGCGATGTGTGGACGGTGATCCGCGTCGGCGCGGACATCAAGATCCGCTGCCAGGGCTGCGGGCGCATCGTCATGCTGGATCGACCCGTGTTTGAAAAGCGGCTTAAAAAGATACTCACCCGGGCGGAGGAGGATACACCCGAATGAACAGGCAGAAGGCGCCCAGGCGCCCGGCCGCAGGCGTCAAACCCGCGCGAGGCGAATCCGCGGAATG
The DNA here is from genome assembly GCA_964575255.1 of uncultured Oscillospiraceae bacterium. Taxonomy (GTDB): domain Bacteria; phylum Bacillota; class Clostridia; order Christensenellales; family Aristaeellaceae; genus JAEZHK01. The sequence continues at coordinate 52,808 of CAZNPZ010000011.1, read as the reverse complement.
GGACGAGCGCCCCGCGAAGAAGGCGAAGGACGCCCGGTCTGACCCGGACGGGTACGATTTTTACGAGGATTCGAGATTTGAGGCGCGCAAGGCTCCCCGAACCGCGAACGCGAAGAGCGCGGCGGCAAAACGGCCGCGCGGCGCGTCGCTGCCGTTTGAGGATGAACTGTTCCGGGATGCGCGGGCGGAACGCGCCGCCTATGACGCGCCCGCGCGCGGCGCGCGCGTTTCCCGCCCCGCGCCCAAGGCGCGCCCCGCGGCACGCGACCGCGGTTTTGAAGACGAATACGGCTATGAAGACGTTACGCCCGCCCGCAAGCGCCGCCCCGCGGCGCGGGATGACCTGGGCTACGCGGTCGCGCCCGTTCGCAAGGCGCGCGCGCAGCGGCCCCGGCCGCTTGAGGAAGAGCGTTACGGCCGGTACCCGCGCGACGGGTATTCCGACGACCGCCCGTCCCGCGGGCCAAAGGGCCGCAAAAAAAAGAAAGCCGCGGGCGGCGCGCTGCTCTACTGGGCGGCGGCGGTCGTGCTGGCGCTGATCATCGGCTTCTGCGTGCGCACGTTCGGCTTTGAACTGGTGAAGGTGAACGGCGACGCGATGAACATGACGCTGACCTCCGGCGAGACCGTGCTGGTTCAGAAGAACGTCTACTATTCGGTCAAGCCTGCGCGCGGCGACATCGTGGGGGTCAATACGCCCGACGGGCTTCTGATCCGCCGCGTGGTCGCGCTGCCGGGCGAGACGATTGAGATCAAGGGCGGATTCACCTTCGTCAACGGCGAGCAGTTGGACGAACCCTACGTGTTTCAGAAGGCGCTGGACAACTATCCGCTGACCACGATTCCGGAAGGTTGCTACTTCGTGATGGGCGACAACCGCGTCAACGGGTACGACAGCCGCGATTTTGGCCTTGTCAAGAACACCCGGAGCCTCATCATCGGCAAGGTGACCCGGATCGTATGGCCGCTGGATCTTTCCGGGGAAGTAAAATAGCTGATGGAATCCGCTTCGCGGCTTAATTGTCCGCATGCAGAGAAAGGTCGTTAACCTCATGAGTGAGACGCCCGTCGTAAAGCCGCAGAAGGACGCGAAGAAGGAAATCATGGAGTGGGTCAAGTCGATTGCCGTCGCGCTGATCATCGTTTTGATCGTGCGCACGTTCCTGTTCACGATGATCCGGGTGGACGGCGAATCGATGCTGGAGACGCTTCAGGACGGAGACCGGCTCGCCGCCACGATCATCGACGGCAAGCTGTTCGGCTACAACCGCTTTGACGTCGTGATCTGCACCTACCCGAACGCGGATCACTACTGCGTGAAGCGCATCATCGGCCTGCCGGGCGAAATCATCGAAATCAAAGCCGGTACGGTCTACATCAACGGCAAGGCGCTCGACGAGCCGTACCTCACCTATCATTCCACCGAGTCGATAAATGCGTACCAGATTCCCGAAGGGGCATACTTTGTAATGGGCGACAACCGGCCGGTCTCGCTGGACAGCCGCTACGTAGGTCCGGTCGAGGCGGGGCCGTGGGTGCAGTTCGGCATTCCGGAGAAGGGATCGATCCTGGGCAAGGTGCACCTGAGGCTGTGGCCACTTAACGCGATTTCAACCATAGACTAGGAGAGCGTATGACCGAAGAGAACGGCGCTTCCACCAAAGAGAAGCCGCGGGAGACCGCGGAGAAGGGCGAAACCCGGACGGATAACGCGGGTTCGGACGCGGCGCGGGCGGAAAGCCAGCCGGGCGCTGAGGCGCGGGAAAAAGACGACGCGGCGCGGGCGGAAACCGCCGCCGCGGACAGCGCGGAGGCGCAGCTTGCCGCGCGCCGGGCGCGGGCGCGCAAGGAACTCCGGGAGTGGGTCGTCGCCATTGCGGTGGCGCTGATCGCGGTTTTCCTGATCCGGTCGTTCCTCTTTACCGTAATCCGCGTGGACGGCAGTTCCATGAAGGAGACGCTGCACGACGGCGAGCGGCTGATCGTGACGGTGCTCGACGTCAAGCTGGGCGGCGTTGCGCGCGGCGATGTGATCATCTGCCACTTTCCCGGCCGGACGGGCATGTTCGGCTTAAAAGAAGACTTCGTCAAGCGCGTGGTCGGCGTCGGCGGCGACAAGATCGTGATGCAAGGCGGCGAGACCTTCATCAACGGCCAGAAGGTGGACGAACCGTTTGTCACCTACCCCAGCCCCGCGATCGACGGCGCGTGGGAGGTGCCGGAAGGCTATCTGTTCGTCTGCGGCGACAACCGCGCCGGTTCCCACGACAGCCGCGCCAGCGACGTGGGCTTCATCCCCGCCACCGACGTCGTCGGCAAGGTGCGGCTGGTCATGTGGCCGCTGGGGTCGGCGAGGGTGGTCAAGTAAGGGTCGCTTGGAACGCGCGGGGCGCTGCCCCGCACCCCGCCAGGGGCATGATGCCCCTTGGAACCCTCGCTTGACATGCGCTACCGCGCATGTCGGGGGGAGAATAGAATTATTGAGCCAATCGCGTTGAAGCCCCGCAAAGGGATTTCAACGCGCTTTGTCATGACGAAGGGGGCGCTTTCGCATGGACGGGAAGAAGTATTTCCGGACGCTTTCAAAGGGCGAGGCGGAGGGCGCGGCGATCTACGAGCGCGTCGCGGGGTTTGTGAAAAAGGAGTCCGACCGGGTGACGCTGCTTGAAATCGCGAAGGAGGAGCGCGGGCACGCTCAGGTGTTCGCCTCCTATGCGGGCGAAACGCCCACGGCGAGCCGGTTCCGGGTCGGCTGGTACGCGTTCCTCGCGCGGACGCTGGGGTACACGTTCGTGCTGAAGCTGCTCGAAAAAGCCGAGGACAGGAGCGCCAAGGCCTATGAGGCGCCGCTTCAGGCCGTGCCGGAGATGCCTGAATTTCTTTCCGAGGAGCGGCGGCACGAGGCGGAATTGACCGAAATTCTGGACGAGGAGCGGCTGAAGTACGTCGGGGACATCGTGCTGGGCATGAACGACGCGCTGGTGGAACTGACCGGCGCGCTGGCGGGCTACACGCTCGCGATGCGCAATACCCAGATGATCGCGATGGCGGGACTGATCACCGGCATCTCCGCGACGCTGTCGATGGCGTCGTCCGGCTTTCTGTCCGCGCGCGAGGCGGGCGGCCGGGACGCGGTGAAATCGTCCCTTTATACCGGCGTCGCCTATCTTGTAACCGTCGCAATCCTGATCGCGCCATACCTCGTCGCCCCCAGGGACGGCTATTTCGGCGCGCTGGCCGCGATGCTCGTACTGGCGCTTTGCGTGATCGCCGCGTTCAACTTCTACACTTCCGTCGCCAAGGACCGCCCGTTCCGAAAGGGCTTTCTCGGCATGGCGGGAATCAGCCTGGGCGTCGCCGCCATCTGCTTTCTGGTGGGCATCGTGGTCAAGAACGTACTGGGCATTGCGTTGTAGGCTCCATGGGGCTCCGCCCCATGCCCCGCCAGAGGAATGATTCCCCTGACTCCTCGCTTCCAATGCCGCTTGTCGGCATTGGGGCAAAGAAAAAGCATGACAGGATGTCCTCGCCATGCTTTTTTATTCCCTTCAGAAAGGGGATCAGGGGGAATTCCCCTGACGGGGGTGCGGGGGGCAGCGCCCCCGCATGGGACGTCCCTTACCGCTTATTCTTCACTCCTCGAACTTGCGCGGGAAGCCCTGCGCCTCCAGTGACTCCAGCACGCCGACCGGGTCTTTCATCTTGGCGAGGAAGATCATCGCGGCGATGATGTAGGGCTTGAAGGAGGCTTCCTTGTACAGCGGCGTGCGGTAGCGGTCGAACACGCTGGCCGCGACCTCGCCCGCCTCGCAGGAGACGCCGGAGATGTCCGCGGGCAGGCAGTGCAGGTACAGCGCCTTGCCATCCTTGGTCTTTGCCATCAGGTCTTCGGTGCATTCCCAGTCCCTGTGGGTCGCGTTCTGCTTCAGGAGCTCTTTTTCGAGCGCCTTGATGCCGTCGAAGTCATTCTTGCCGTAGAGGTCGGTGCGCTTCTCCATCGCGGCGAACGACGCCCAGCTCTTGGGGTAGACGATGTCCGCGCCGGAGAACGCCTCGGCCATCGAGTTGACGCGCGTAAAGCTGCCGCCGGATTCCTGCGCTTGCTTGCGCGCGACGGCTTCGACTTCCGGCATGATCTCGTAGCCTTCGGGATGCGCCAAGACCACGTCCATGCCGAACCGGCTCATCAGCCCCACCACGCCCTGCGGCACGGAGAGGGGCTTGCCGTAGCTGGGCGAGTACGCCCAGGTCATCGCGATTTTCTTGCCCTTCAGGTTTTCCACGCCGCCGAAGTGGTGTATGAGGTGCAGCATGTCCGCCATCGCCTGGGTCGGGTGGTCGATGTCGCACTGCAGGTTGACCAGGGTTGGCTTCTGCTCCAGCACGCCGTCCTCATAGCCCTGTTTGACCGCGTTGACGACCTCGTGCATGTAGGCGTTGCCCTTGCCGATGTACATGTCGTCGCGGATGCCGATCACGTCCGCCATGAAGGAGATCATGTTGGCGGTCTCGCGCACGGTCTCGCCGTGGGCGACCTGGCTCTTGCCCTCGTCGAAGTCCTGAACTTCCAAACCCAGCAGGTTGCACGCGGAGGCGAACGAGAAGCGGGTGCGGGTGGAGTTGTCCCGGAAGATCGAGATGCCCAGGCCGCTGTCAAACACGCGGGTGGAGATGTTGCGGCTCCGGAGGTCGCGCAGCGCGTCGGCCACGGCGAACACGCTCAGAAGCTCGTCCTTCGTCTTCTCCCAGGTCAGGAAAAAATCGCCCTCAAACATGCCGGAATAATTCAGCTTCTTCAATACGTCAACGGGGTTTTTCATAATCCTCGCTCCTTAACTTTGTGTTACCTGCAATATACAGTCGGCAGCGCCGCATACACCGCCGCGCACTTGACGAGATCCGCCTTCCAGGTCTTTTCGTTGGGCGCGTGCGCTTCCTTTTCCTTGCCGGGGCCGAAACCGATGCACGGGATGCCGTAGCGCCCCATGATCGAAACGCCGTTGGTGGAGAACGTCCACTTGTCGACCACGGGTTCGCCGTACATGCCGCGGTAGGCTTCGACCATCGCGAGCGTCGCCGGGTGGTCCGACGGGATGACCCAGGTGGGGAAGTAGCAGTCGGTCGGGTACGTAAGCCCGGTCCAGGACGGCCGCTCGTAGCTGTACATCGAGACTTTCGCGTTGTACTTCTGGCAGGAAGGGAGGCTCGCGACCTCCTCCAGCGCCATCTGGTAGGTCTCCCCATCGGTCAGGCGGCGGTCGAGCGACACCGAGCAGGAGTCGGCCACCGCGCAGCGGGACGGTGAGGTGAAGAAGATTTCGCTGGTGGTGATGGTTCCTTTGCCGAGGAACGGGTCGAAGTGCAGGCGATTGTTGAGCTCCTTGACTTCAAGCAATATTTCCGCCATCTTGTAAATCGCGTTGTCGCCGCGCTCCGGCGCGGAGCCGTGGCAGGAGACGCCCGTCACGTCCACGCGGATCTCCATGCGCCCGCGCTGGCCGCGGTAGATGTTGCCGTCGGTCGGCTCGGTGACGACCACGAATTCCGGTTTCACTTTATCCTCATGGATGATGTACTGCCAGCACAGGCCGTCGCAGTCCTCTTCCTGCACCGTGCCGGTGACCAGCACCGTGTACTTATCAGAGAGAAGCCCGAGATCCTTCATGATCTTCGCGCCGTAGACGGCGCTGACGATGCCGCCCATCTGGTCGGACGCGCCGCGCCCGCCGATTTCCTCGTCGTTTTCATAGCCTTCGTAGGGGTCAAACGTCCAGTTGGACAGGTTTCCGACGCCGACGGTGTCGATGTGCGCGTCGTAGGCGATCAGCGTCTTGCCCGTACCCATGTAGCCCAGGACATTTCCCATCGGGTCGATTTCAACTTTGTCAAACCCCACGGCCTTCATTTCCTCGGCGATTCTCCGGATGTGCCCTTCCTCGCCGCTGGACTCGCCGGGAATCCGGATCAGGTCGCGCAGAAACCGGGTCATGTCAGCCTTGTATCCTTCGGCGGACGCCTTGATCTTTTCAAAATCCATTTGTCTTCCTCCTCGCATGTAAACCAAATGATTGAGCCGGATTTTTCCGGCATTGATTTCATTCGACCGACGGATATGCACCATCCCAGACAATTCGCTTATAGTTTTCCGGGTCGGTGTCGCCCTCGGTGGAAAAGAGCAGCACCACGCTGGCCTCGTCCAGATCCAGCGCGCGCCTGAACCGCTCCAACTCCGGCTGTTCCGAGAGCGCCGCGAGCAGACCCATCCCCACCGCGCCGGACTCGCCGCTCTTCACCTGCGGGTCGGGCCTCACGGGCGCGGCCAGCATGCGCATGCCCTTTGCGGACACCCAGTCTGGGCAGGACGCGAACGCGAACGCGTGGTTTTTCAGGATGTCCCAGGAGATGGTGTTCGCCTCGCCGCAGGCAAGGCCGGCCATGATGGTCTCCATGTCGCCGCCGACGGCGCGCGGCTTTCCGTCCCCGGCGATGGCGCTTTTGTACAGGCACGCGGCGGCGTCCGCCTCGACGACGACGACCTTGGGCGGATCGTTCGGGAACAGGTTCTGAAAGTACCCCGTCACCGCGCCCGCGAGCGACCCGACGCCCGCCTGGATGAAGATGTGGGTCGGGCGGCGGTAGCCCGCGTGCTGCAACTGCTCGGCGGCCTCCATCGCCATCGTGCCGTAGCCCTGCATGATCCAGGACGGGATTTCTTCATAGCCGTCCCACGCGGTGTCCTGCACGATCACGCCGCGCGGGGTCTTCGCGGCCTGCGAAGCGGCCAGCCGCACGCAGTCGTCGTAATTCATGTCCTCAATGGTGACCTCCGCGCCCTCGCGCCGGATATTCTCATAGCGGGTGCGCACGGTGCCCTTGGGCATGCGCACGACCGCCTTCTGCCCCAGCTGGTTTGCCGCCCACGCGACGCCGCGGCCGTGGTTGCCGTCGGTGGCGGTGAAGAAGGTGGTCTGGCCGAACGTCCTGCCCAGCTTCTCGGACTTTAAAAAGGCGTAGTCCACGGCGCGGATGTCCATCTTCATTTCCTTTGCGATGTGGCGCGCGATCGCGTACGACCCGCCCAGCACCTTGAACGCGTTGAGGCCGAACCGGTAGGACTCGTCCTTCACAAACACGTCCTTGACGCCCAGTTTCCTCGCAAGTTCTGTGAGATGCGCAAGCGGGGTCACGGTGTACTCCGGAAAACTCTGGTGAAAGCCGCGCGCGCGCCGGACATTGTCCTTTGACATGATGTCAAGCTGTCGGTCGTCCGATTTCGGCAGGTGGTTGAGCGTCCATTCAATGGGTTTCATGGGGCTATCTCCTTTCGGCCGGAGGCCGCCTGATTCCTTCTATTTCCGGTACGGCGTATCCCGGAGCGGGAGCTTCGTGCGAAACACCCCGTCCACCCGGAACATCGCGTGCGCCGCGGCGGGCGCGGTGGGAATGGTCGCGATCTCGCCGACGCCCTTGACGCCGAACGCGGGGCTGTCCCTGTTGGGCTTTCCGAGCAGGATCACCGTAACCGGCGGCATGTCCGTCGCGCGGAAGAGGCCCAGCGTCTGGTAGGTGGTTTTCACGTAGCCGCCTTCGGTCACGAAGTCCTCCGTCAGCGCGTAGCCAAGCCCCATCGCGACGCCGCCCTCGATCTGCCCCTCGCAGGATTTCGGGTTGACCGCCCGCCCCACGTCGTGCGCGGCGACGACTTTCACGAGCTTTCCGGCTTCGTCCAGGATCACCACATGCGCGGCGTAGCCGTAGGCGACGTGGCTGACCGGGTGATCTTTTTCCGCGCCGATCGGGTCGGTGATTCCTTCGTATTCTCCGTAAAAGCGTTCGCCCTCCAGCGCGCTCAGGGGCGCTTCGGAAAGCGCGTCCGCGAGCTTCCGCGCCGCGCGGCGGGTCGCCTCGCCGGTAAAGAGGCTCTGGCGGCTGGCGGTGGAGGTGCCGGAATTGGGCGTGGTCAATGTATCCGCCGCCTCGTGGACGAACAGTCCGGCTGGAAGTCCCGTCTCCTCCGCGGCCATCTGGATCATGACCGTCGCGATGCCCTGCCCCATGCAGGCGGCGGAGGTCAAAATGTGCGCTTTGCCGTCCTTGACGGCAATTTCACACCTCCCGATGTCCCGTAGCCCCACGCCCACGCCGCTGTTCTTCATCGCGCCCGCGATCCCGGCGAAGGGGCTTGACTCGTAGGCTTCCTTCACAGCCTCCAGGCACTCGGCGTAGGCCGTGTCGGGCGAGGCGATCTGGCCGTTCGGGAGCGCCTGTCCGGGGCGGATCGCGTTCTTGTGCCGGATCTCCCACGGCGAAATGCCGGCTTCCTCAGCCAGCAGGTTCAGGTTCATTTCGGCGGCGAAGCAGCTCTGCGTGACGCCAAACCCGCGGAACGCGCCGCCCGGCACATTGTTGGTGTAGACAGCCATGCCGGAGAGGTCGACGTTCTGGAAGTTGTACGGCCCGCCCGCGTGGGTCACCGCCCGCTGAAGTACCGGCCCGCCCAGCGACGCGTACGCGCCGGTGTCGAACACGATCCGGGCTTTCATCGCGGTGAGGAACCCCGATTCATCGCAGGCGGTGGTCATCTCGATCCTGGCGGAATGGCGCTTGGTGTGGACGAGCAGGCTCTCCTCGCGCGAGAACCGAACCTTGACCGGTCGGTTTGTGACGCAGGCCATCAGCGCCGCGTGGTGCTGGACGCTCATGTCCTCCTTGCCGCCAAATCCGCCGCCCACCAGCATCGTGCGGGAGCGCACCTTCTCGTTGGGCAGGTTCAGCATGCGGGCGATTTCCCGCTGCTCGTCGTACACCGACTGGGAACCGGTAAAGAGGAGCACGCCGCCGTCCCCGTCCGGCTGCGCGAGCGCGCACTCCGGCTCCATGAACGCATGGTCGGTCATAGGCGTCTCGTAGACGCGGGTGACGACGTGCGCGGCTTTCGCGATCGCGCCGTCCGCGTCGCCGCGTTTCACCGCCTGCTGAAAAAGGAGGTTCCCCTTTTCGTGCAGAAGCGGCGCGCCTTCTTTCAGTGCCTCCTCCGGCGTCAGTACCGGGGTCAGCACTTCGTATTCCACATCGATCAGGTTCAGAATCTCGTCCAGCGATTCATAGTTTTCGGATGCCGCCAGCGCGATCGCGTCGCCGACGTAGCGGGTGATGCCGCCTTCGGCAATCATCACGTCCCAGTCGGGCACGATGTGGCCGGTCTTGTTGAACGGCACGTCGGCTGCGGTCAGGATGCGCGCGCAGTCGGGATGCGCGCGCGCGCGGGTGAGGTCGATTTTGACGACGCGCGCGCGGGGGTATTTGGAGCGGAGCGCCTTCGCGTACAGCATGCCGGGCAGGACGAGATCGTCCGCGAACAGCCCCTCGCCGGTCACCTTCGCCTGCGCGTCCACGCGCGGGATGTCCTCGCCCAGATGCCCGAACGAGGCCGGGCTTTCCACCGGGCGGTTTTCGCGGAAGCAGTCCGCCGCCAGCAGAATCGCGTCCTCGATCTTCTGGTAGCCGGTGCAGCGGCAGATGTTGCCCCGGATCGCGTTTTTCACGTCCTGCCGCGTCGGGGTCAGGTTCTGATCCAGCAGCGCCTTCGCCGAGATCACCATGCCGGGGATGCAGAAGCCGCACTGCACCGCGCCCGCGGCGGCGAACGCGTGGGCGTAGACCGCTTTTTCGCGCGCCGAAAGCCCCTCGACGGTTGTGACATGTTTGCCTTCGATTTTTGAAACGTCGGTGACGCAGGCGCGGCGCTTGACGCCGTCGATCAGCACCGTGCACGCGCCGCACGCGCCGACGCCGCAGGCGTTCTTGACCGAGGTCAGGCGCAGCGTGTCCCGCAGGAAGCCGATCAGCTTCCCGCGTTCCGCCGTGACCGCCTGTCCGTTGACCCAGAACGACGACATCAATCATGTCCTCCCGGAGATGTTGTTACAGTTCCGGCTTGCCCCGCTTCAGGTACCGCCCGCGCGGCGCGGATACTTTTCCGTTTTCCGCCGCGACTTCGCCGCCCAAGAGAACCATCCGGGGACGCCCGGTGAGTTCATACCCTTCCCATGGGCTGTAGTCGGCTTTCATAAGCAGCTCCGACGCGCGCAGCGTCCACTTCGCGTCCCGATCCCAGAGTACCAGGTCGGCGTCCGCACCGGGGCGGATGACGCCCTTTCTCGGGTACAGGCCGTAGAGGCGCGCCGGGTTTAACGAGAGCATGCGGCACATGTCCTGCGGCTCGATCCGGTCTTTCGCGACCAGCTCCGACCAGATGATCGCGGGCCGGTGCTCGACGCCGGGCAGGCCGTTTGGGATCTTCGAGAAATCCTCAGACCCCAGCGCCTTCTGGGCGAGCGTGTAGCTGCAGTGGTCGGTCGCGATGGTATCGATCATGCCCTCCTGCACCGCGTCGATCAGCGCGGCGGCGTCCGCTTTCTTCCGGAGGGGCGGCGAGCATACGTACTTCGCGCCGCCAAAGCCGGTTTCTTCGTAGCGGCTGTCGTCCAGCGTCAGGTACTGCGGGCAGGTTTCAAGCAGGACTTTCACGCCGCGTTCCCGCGCGTTCAGCGCCTCTTTGAGCCCCGCCGCGCTGGACAGGTGCACCACGCCCGCGGGCGCGCCCGCGAGTTCGGCAAGCCGCGTGAACCTTGCGATCGCCTCCGCTTCCAAAACATCCGGGCGGCAGCGCGGGTGTTCGGACGGGCCGAGGCGCATTTCTTTGCGCGCCTCCGAGACGAGCAGGTTGATCACCGCGCCGTTCTCGCAGTGGCACCAAACGACGCCGCCCAGCGCGTTCACGCTCCGGAGGATGTCGTAGACCTGATCGTCCGGGAGCCTGAGCGCGTCGTAGGCCATGTACAGTTTGAACGAGGGAACCCCCGCTTCAAACATTTTGGGGAGTTCCGCGCGGACTTCGTCGTTCCAGTCGGTCAGCGCCATGTGAAAGCCGTAGTCCGACGAGCATTTGCCGTCCGCCTTTTTGTGCCATTCTTCGAGCGCGTCCCGAAGCGTCCCGCCGCGCGACTGCGTCGCGAAGTCGATGACGGCCGTTGTGCCGCCCGCGATGGCCGCCTTTGTGCCCGACGCGAAGTCGTCCGCGGTGACGGTGACGCCGTTATCCATGTCAAAGTGGGTATGCGCGTCGATGAAGCCGGGGAACACGAGGCACCCGCCGGCGTCGATCACTTCGTCTCCGGGCGCGGGCGCGATGTCCCGCGCCACTTGCGCGATGATCCCGTTTTCCACCGCGACGTCCGCGCGGGTGGTTTCATGGGCATGAACGACGATGCCGCCCCGAATCAGCTTCATACTGTCTCCCTCGCGGCCTCCATGAAGCGCCGCATCGGTTCCGCGAAATGTTCCGGTCTGACGAGGAACGACCCGTCTTCCTTGATCACGAAGCCGGGGTTTTCGCTCGCCGCCATGTCTTCTTCGGTCTCGAAGCGCGTAAATTTCTCCTTATACGGCGCGCTGTCATACGGGCAGAAGGTTTCGCAGTTGCCGCACTCGTTGCACAGGGCGTCCAGGTGCAATATCTGCTCGCGCCCGTCTACGATCAGAACCACGTTCGCGCGGTTGGGGCACACGTCTACGCAGTTGCCGCAGACGCTGCCGCAGCCGAGGCACCGTTCGCGCTCCTTCTCTGGCGCGGTGGGGTATTTCAGCAGAGACCTTCGCGCCCGGAGCGCCGCCGCGTTCTGGGGCAGCGGTTCCGTTTCTTCCGCGCCAAGGATCAGCCGCGCGGCGTCGGCGGCGTCCGCGATGGCCTCCACCACCGTGGCCGGGCCGCGCCGCGCGTCGCCGATCAGGAACAGGCTCTCACTCTGCTGCACCGCCACAGCGCTCCGGTCGGGCGCGCACGCGCCGGCGGCGGAGAGAAGCTGGCAGTCCGGCTTTTCGCCGATGGCGGCGATGACGGTGTCGGCGGGGATCTCCACGAGATCGTCCGTGGGCACCGGCGCGCGGCGTCCGCTCGCGTCCGGTTCTCCCAGCGCCATCCGGCGGCAGGTCAGAATGCCGTCCGCGTGGGCCACCGGGGACAGAAGCTCCAGAAGCTTCACGCCCTCCTCGGATGCGAACTTCAGCTCGTGCTCATCGCAGGGCATCTCGCGCCGGGTGCGGCGGTAGACGATCGAGACCTTCTCCACCCCGCGCGTGCGCAGCGCGGCGCGCGCCGCGTCGATGGCGGTGTTGCCGCCGCCGACGATGGCGACGGAGGATCCGGCCTGCACCTCGCCCCGGTTGAAGGTCTGCAGAAATTCCAGCGCGTTGACGGCGCAGCCTTTTTCAAGCGGCAGTTCGCCGCTGATCCACGCGCCCACGGCCAGCACCACGTGGGTAAACCCATCCTTATAGAGCGACGCGGGGGACAGGACCTCGCTGTTCAGGCGGATATCCACGCCCAGCTTCTGAAGCATCGCGCCGTCCTTTTCGATCGACGCTTCGGAGATGCGAAAGCGCGGGATCGCGAACCGCACGATGCCGCCCAGCGCGCTGCGCTTTTCAAACAGCGTCACCCGCGCGCCGCCGCGCGCCAGGAAGAACGCCGCCGCCATGCCGCCTGGGCCGCCGCCCACCACCGCGACGCGCTCCGGGCGGATCGAGCGGGGCATCAAGAGCGACAGGAAACCCTCGTAGCCGCGCCCGGCAGACAATAGTTTCACCTCGCGGATATGAATGTTCTCCTCGTAGTAGTTCCGGGTGCAGCCCTTGGTGCAGCGGTGGCCGCAGATTGTGCCGGTGATGAAGGGCAGCGGGTTGCGCTCGCAGATCACGGAAAGGGCTTCCTTGTACGCGCCGCGGCCCGCGAGTTCCACGTAGGCGGGGATGTCCTGATGGATCGGGCAGCCGTCCGAGCAGGGCGCTCGGTAACAGTCGAGCAGCGGCACCTTTCTGGGCATTTTCGGGTGGGGCTGTTTATTCTTGCGGGCGCGGACATCCCGCCGGGCGTCCCGCGCGATGGCGGCGAGACGGGTCAGGTCGACGTGGGTGAAGGGCGCGTAGGGAAGCTGGGAGAGCATTTCGGCGATCGGCTTCAGCCGGTTGTAGCCGCCGGGCTTCAGGATCGTCGTCGCCAGCGTGATCGGCCAGACGCCGCACTCGAACAGGCGCTCGATGTTCATCTGATCCGCGCCGCCGGAATAGGACGCGCGCAGCGCGCCGTCAAACGCGCGCTCCACCTTTTCCGCCAGCGCGACGGTCAGCGGGTACAGCGCCCTGCCGCTCATGTACATCTCGCCGCCGGGCAATTCGCCATTTACAATGTTGACCGGGAACGTGTTGGTCAGCTTGACGCCGAATTCCACGCCCGATTCCAGCGCAAGCAGCATGAGCCGCGAGATCATCGGCACCGCGTCCTCAAACTGCAAGTCTTCCTTAAAATGGTGGTCGTCGAACGAAAGCTCGTAGCCGAGGCCGTCCAAAGTCTTCCTCGCGAACTCGTAGCCGAGCAGCGTCGGGTTCAGTTTTACCAGTGTGTTCAGCTTTTTCTCCGAGATCAGGTACGCGGCGATGCGCTCGATCTCCCCGGCGGGGCAGCCGTGCAGCGTCGAAAGCGTGATCGAGCGGCACACGCGCGGGCTGATCGCGTTCACGTACGCCCCGTCCAGCCCCAGTTTTGAAAGATTGCCAAGCGCCCACGCGCGGCATGTTTCAAACACGGGCAGGCCGGACGCGTCCTTCAGCCCCTCGATGAAGCGGTCGATCTTCTCGGACTGGATCCCGGCGAGGTCGTAGCCCACGGACATATTGAACGCGAAGCCGTCCGGGCTTCCAAGCCCCCACGCTTTCGAGACGAGCTTCAGCGCGAACCAGGCTTTGACGTATTCGTCCAGCGCCTCCGGAACGGTCAGTTCCGTGGACCACTCCACGTTGTATCCCTCGTCGGCGGCCAGGATGCAGGGCTTTTCGACGGGCAGATCCTCGCCGTCCAGCGTCTGCACGGTTTTCAGTTCAAAATAGCGCGCGCCCGCGGCGTAGGCGGAAATGATGTTCTCGGCAAGCTGCGTGTGCGGGCCTGCCGCCGGGCCGAACGGGGTTTCAATGGTTTCGCCGAAGATGGGCAGCGTTTCGCCCATGTGGCGGTACAGGTCGTACACGCCGAACACGCGGCCCTCCCGCTGGTAGCCGGAAAGAAGCGAATCCATCAGGCGGTCAAAGGGCATCGGGCGCATCCTGTCGGACATGAGGTTACCTCCCCTCGTTGATGCGCGCCCACAGCGCGCCCGCGGCCTCGCGGCATTTCGCCATCAGCTGCGGCTTGTCGATCCCGGTCAGCGTCCGGTCCTTCATCAGGACTTTGCCATTTGCGACCGTGGCGGTCACCATGCGCCCGTTCATGCCAAACAGCACGTGGCCGTTGATGTTTTGCTCGGTAAGCGGCGTCGGCGGGTCATAATCCAGGACGATCACGTCCGCCGCCGCGCCTTCCTTCAAAACGCCGATCTCGCGGCCAAACATCCGGGACGCCATCCTTGCGTTGCTCAAAAAGAGCATGTCGGGGATTTCCGTCCAAGCGGCCGACGGGTCGGAAAGGTTGTGTTTATGCAGGAGGTTTCCCACCTTGTAGCTCTCCAGCATGTCGTTCGTGTAGCCGTCGGTGCCCAGGCCGATCAGGACGCCTTTGTGGAACATGGAAAGCACCGGCGGGCAGCCGATGGCGTTAGACATGTTGCTCTCCGGGTTGTGGCCGACCATCGAGCGGGTTTCCGCGATCAGGTCGATCTCCGCCTCGGACACATGGGTGCAGTGGCCGAGCAGCGACTTCTCGCCAAGAATCCCGAAGTCGTGCAGCCGGAACGCCGGGCGCTTGCCGTGCTGGCGGAGGGACAGGAGCACGTCGTCGATGCCCTCGGCCACGTGGATGTGGTAGCCCGCGCCGGGGTTGTGCGCGGCGCAGTATTCGAGCGTTTCGTTTGACAGCGTGAACGGCGCGTGCAGCCCGAACAGCGCGGCGATCATGCCGGATTCGTCCCGCTTCGCGGCCTTGATGAACGCCTCGTTTTCCTTCACGCCGGAAACCATCTTGTCATGGCCGTCCCGGTCGGACACCTCGTAGCACAGGCACGCGCGGACGCCGGTTTCCCTCGCGCTGTCGGAAATCTGAAAGAGGCTCCCCTCGATCTCGCCGTAGCTGGCGTGGTGGTCGATCACGGTGGTGACGCCGTTTTCGATGCAATCGGTGAATGTCAGATCGGCGGACAGCCGGGTGTCCGGGTTTTTGAGGTGACGGTCCAGCGTCCACCACAGCCCGTCCAGAATTTCGAGGAACCCCTTCGCGGAGTACCCCTTGATATTCATCCCGCGCGCGAACGCCGAGTAGATGTGGTTGTGGGCGTTGATGAGGCCGGGCATGATGACGCCGCCTTTGGCGTCCAAAAACTCCGCGTCCGGGTACTGTGCGCGCAGCTCGGCATAGGAACCGATTTTGACGATGGTTCCGCCGCCCACGGCCACCGCGCCGTTATCAATCAGGGGCCGCGCGCCGTCCCGCGTGACGACCGGCCCATTTCCGATCAGCAGCATGGGTTTCCTCCTTCGGGTTCGCCCGTTGATCTCAGTCATAGGATGCCTATCTGTCCGCCCGGACAATAAAAAATCTGCGATTCTTCTGTCGCAGATGAGCGGGCGGCCGGCAATCCCATCCACAACAGGAAAGCCCGTGCGCGAAGCACTACCTTACAGCCCCGAAAGTATGCTCTTTGGCTGGATTGTATCATAGCCGTTTTGGGCTGTCAAGGGAATTTTCCGGCGTTTTCGCATCGGATTTTCAGGGTTCCCGCGCCGTTTCCGCCGCGTATGGTTTAGGGAAAAATGGGAAAACTGTCTTTTAAAAGGTTTTGCCGTGTTCTTAACAATGGTGTGATATACTGGTCGCATGAGGACTGGACACCCACGGGGATGCGGCGCAGAAAGGGTGCTATTTATGAATTTGATTGAAGAGCAGGTCCGGCACAGCCGGTTTGGGCAGGGAACCATCCTGGATCAGTCGGATACGATGGTTGAAGTGCGGTTTGACGAGCCCATCGCCGTCAAGAAGTTTCAATACCCTTCGGCGTTCGAGTCTTTCCTGGTTCTGATCAGCCCGGCGCTGAAAACCACGATGGATCAGGAGCTTTCCGCGATCCGGGTACAGCTCGAGACGGAGCGCGTCCGGAAGGTCGAGGCCGACAGGCTGCACGAGGAGGCCGTGCGCGCGCTGGTCGCGCAGCGAGCCGCCGCCAAGAAAGCGCCCAAACCCCGGATGGCGAGGCCCAAAGCGCCCAAGAAGACGGCGGAGGCGGCGACCTGACCGACAGCCCATCAATGGTCGGATTGGCGCGCGCGGATTGCGCGGCCTGACCCGAACCCATTGGAACACACAGACTGATCAAACAGCGCGTTTCATTGGAACACGCTGTTTGATTTTGTATCGACCGTTCGCGATGGTTGCCATTCGTTATTCGCGTCGGGCGATTCGCTTAGCCGTTTCCAGCGCCTCCGGTGTGTCGCAGTCCATCAGTTCCCATTCGTGCGCGGCTTCGGTGAGGCGGACGGGGATTTTGGCGCGCAAGAGCGCGGCGCGACCGGTTTCGCCGGGGTTCAGCGCGCGCAGGTACGGGAACGCGGCGGCGGGGAACAGGACGGGGTTTCCCGGCGCGCCCCGCCACGCGAGGCGGTGCGCGAAGGCCGGCTCTTCCCGGAATGACGCGATCAGCCGCTCGACGGATTCCATTGTGAGCAGCGGCTGGTCGCCGACCAGAAACAGCGCGCCGTCCAGCCCCTCCATCGCCTCCGCCGCGAAGCGGATGCTGTCCCTCACGTCCGGGAAATCATGGAGAACCGCGGTAAGCCCCGCCGCGCGCCCCATTTCCGCGACTTCCGGCCACCTGGTCACCACAACCTTCCGCGTCAGCCCCTCCGGCAGGCACAAAAAGGCGCGCGCAACCAGCGCGCGCCCCTCAAATTCCTGTAGCAGCTTGTTTTCCCCAAAGCGCGCGGCCTCCCCCGAAGCCAGCACCGCGCCGCCGATCTGAAACCCCATAGAGGCGATTCCGGGGGCTCCGCCCCCGGAACCCCCGCCAGAGGGAATAATTCCCTCTGGACTCCTTATTTAAGAGTAGATGTAAGGTAGCAGAACGGCTTGCGTTCCCAACCCTTAAAGGGGGTTTGGGGGCCGAAGCCCCCATGTTCAATCAAAGCTGCCGCAGAGCGGCGTGTACGGTCGCAGGCTGCTACCGCTTTGCGCGCAAGCCCGGTCGCAAGCCGACAGGCTTGCAGGGCTTGCGCCGTGCCCAAAGCGAATGAAAGCTGCGAAGCAGATTTCATTCGCCGCAAACGGAATCCGCAAAGCGGATTCCGTTTGCCAAGGTTACCACTGTCCGTTGTCCACGTATCCGGATTCGACGATCAGGATGCCGCCGTTTGGCGCCTGGTAGCCGATGCGGTCGACGATGGAGACGGTGTCGGGCGTATCGATTTCATAGACCAGGATGCCGCACGGCGGGTCGTTCTCCCGGTCGACGCTGTTGGAAAGCAGGCTCATGCCCTTGGATTCGTCGTTGTACTCCTTGGCCAGCGCGTCCGTATCCTCAAATTCGGCGAGCAGCGCCTCCGGATCGCCGTCCGGGTCGTACTGGACGGTCATCCAGCTGGTCTTGTCCGCGTTCTCAAGCCTGACCACGCCGTCCTCTTCGGACACCTTGACCATGTCCTCCGGTATGGGCAGTTCCACGCCGCCGGTATCGCCGTCATAGGGCACGACGCCCAGTTCATCGCCGTCCTCATCGTCCGAGTTGTTTTCGTAGGAGACATCGGTGATCTTTCCACCCTCGATGGTTACGGTATAGCTCAGGACGGCGATGGTGTTCTCAACGTCTTCGCTGTCCTGCTGCGAATAGAACAGGGTGATCAGCGCCGTGCCGTCGGCTGTGGGCTTGTACACGTAGGCATGGATGGGCAGCGCGCCGTCCATGGCCTCGCCGACCGAGTCGGTCTCCTGCGTCATCAGGGTTTCGTCGTCCAGCTCCGCGCTCCAGGCATAGCCGGTGGAAGCGTCTTCCGGCAGCGCGATGGTCATGCTCGTTTCGTTCCAGGTCAGGCCGCCGTCGTTCGGCACGGTCCAGACTTCCGGGGTACTCAGGTCGCCGACCTCCTCAAAGGAGTCGTCGGGCTGATCGGCGGCGGCGTCTTCGGCCGGCGCCCACGTCGGCGCGAGCGTCAGCGCGAGAACCAGCAGGGTGAGCAGGGTGCGCTTCAAAATTACAACCCCCTTGTGAACTTCAGTGCGTGATGGCAGGCGACCTTCCGCCCGCCCTGATCCGTAAGCGGCGGTTCGACGGTCTTACAAAGGTCGGTCGCGTGAGGGCAGCGGGGATGGAACCGGCAGCCTGCCGGGGGGTTCAGCGGCGAGCCGACCTCGCCGGTCAGGATCCTGCGTTCTCGGTTTCTTAGGTCCGGGTCAGGCTGGGGCACCGATTCCAGCAGGAACTTTGTGTATGGGTGCATGGGGCGCTCGTAGAGCGCATTTGCGTCGCCGATTTCGCAGACCTTGCCCAGGAACATCACGCACACCCGGTCGGCGATGTAGCGGACGACCGACAGATCGTGCGAGATGAACAGGTACGTCAGGTTCATCTCCGCCTGGATGTCGCGAAGCAGGTTTAGTATCTGCGCCTGGATCGACACGTCCAGCGCGGACACCGGCTCGTCGCAAACGATCAGTTCCGGGCTCAGCGCCAGCGCGCGCGCGATGCCGATGCGCTGCCGCTGGCCGCCGGAAAACTGGTGCGGGTAGCGGCTGACGAATTCGGGCCGGATGCCCACTTTCTCCATCAATTCCCGGACTCGGCGTTCCCGCTCCCCGGTGTTCCCGATGGAATAGGTCTTAAGCGGCTCCGAGATGATCTGGCCGACGGTCATGCGCGGGTCGAGCGACGCGTAGGGGTCCTGAAAGATCATCTGCATCCGCCGCCGCGCGTTCCGAAGCGCCCCCGGCGCGAGCGCGGTGATTTCGTCGCTTCCCAGGAACACCTGTCCTGAGGTCGGCTCGATCAGCCGGAGCAGCAGCCGCCCCAGCGTGGACTTGCCACAGCCGGACTCACCCACGACGCACAGCGTCTCGCCGCGGTGAACCTCAAAGCTGACGTCCGACACCGCGTGGACGGTGCCGCGCTTCACCGGGAATTCCTTGACCAGGCGCTCCGCGCGAAGCAGGGTTTCCATTACGCGTCGCCCCCTTTCTCAAAAAGGAAGCAGCGCGCGAAGTGGCCGTTTCCGAGGTCGGTAAGCTTCGGGGCTTCCGCGCGGCAGCGGTCGCACGCCTTGTCGCACCTGGGCGAGAAGCGGCAGCCGGAGGGCATACTCGAAAGCGAGGGCACCATGCCGCGGATGCTCGTAAGCCGCTCCCTGTTGTTCCGGATGCGGGGCAGCGACATCAGAAGCCCTTCGGTGTACGGGTGGGCGGGATGCTTGAACAGCTGGTGCACGTCCGCCTGCTCCACCACCTGCCCGGCGTACATCACGTACACCCGGTCGCAGATCTCGGCCACGACGCCGAGGTTGTGCGTGATCATCAGGATCGACGTGCCCTGATCCCGCTGAAGCGCCTGCATCAGCCGGAGAATCTGCGCCTCGATCGTTACGTCGAGCGCCGTCGTCGGCTCGTCCGCGATCAATAGATCGGGCGAGCAGACCATCGCCATGCCGATCATCACCCGCTGACGTAAGCCCCCCGAAAGCTGGTGCGGGTACTGGCCGTAGCGCCGTTCGGGTTCCGGGATGCCGACTTTCTGGAAGATGTCGATGACGCGCGCTTTCGCCTCCGCGCGGGACAGCTTCTGGTGCAGAAGGATCGCCTCGCGCACCTGGTGGCCGACGGTTTTGACCGGATTCAGCGAGGTCATCGGCTCCTGAAAGATCATCGAGATCCGGTCGCCGGTGATCCTGAGCATCTGTTTGCGCGTGAACTTTGTTAGGTCCTCGCCCGAAAGGCTGATCTTCCCGGCGGTGATCTTCGCCGTGTCGGGGAGTAAACCCATCACGCTCATCGCGGTCATGCTCTTGCCGCAGCCGGACTCGCCCACGAGACCCACCGTCTCGCCGCGGCCGATTTCAAGGGTGACGTCCTGCACCGCGTTTCCGGAGCCGGATCGCATGCGAAAGGTGGTCACCAGCCCCTCGATCGAGAGGAGCGGCTCTTTTGCCATCATGTCCATTGTACCGCCCTCCCGTCAGGTTTTCAAGTAGGGATCCATCGCGTCGCGCAGGCCGTCGCCCAAAAAGTTGAACGCCAGCGTGATTAAAAGGATCACGACGCCCGGCGCGAGCACCAGCCACGGGCACTGGTAGGCGAATTTCTTGCCCTGCGAGATCATCAGACCCCAGCTGGCCGTGGGCGGCTGCGCGCCGACGCCGAGGAAGCTCAAACTGGACTCCGACAGGATCGCGGCGGGGATGTCCAGCGTGAAGAGCACAATCAGGCTTGGAATGCAGTTGGGCAGGATGTGCCGGAACATGATCATGAACCGGCTGACGCCCATCGACCTGGCCGATTCGATGAATTCCTTTTCCTTCAGCGCCAGCGTCTGCGCGCGCACCACCCGCGCCGTGCCCGCCCAGTTTATGATCGATAATGCGATGAAAAGGTTCAGAAGTGTCGCGCCCAGGATGTACATGACCACCATCGCGAGCAGCAGCGACGGGAACGCCAGCATCACGTCCGCGAGGCGCATGATGAACCCGTCCACCTTGCCGCCGTAGTAGCCCGCGATCAGCCCCAGCGTGGAGCCGAGGATCAGCGACAAAAACGAGGGCACCAGGCCGATCGCGAGCGAAACCCGCCCGCCGTACATCACGCGGGTCAGCATGTCGCGGCCGATCTCGTCGTTGCCGAGCAGGTGTATGACGGACGGCGGTTTGAGCCGGTCTTTCAGCACGACTTTATACGGGTCGTAGGGCGCGATAAGCGGCGCGAAGATCGCCATCAGCGCGAACAGAACGACGATGATGAGCCCCAGCATCGCCGCTCGGTTTACACGCAGCATGTCTTTCAGACTGTCCAGAAGGCCCGCGCCCTGGGTCGGGCCTTCGCCCGCCAGAATGGCCTCCGCCGCGGCCTGCGAGTACTTGTCCGAAGGGCTTCGGAACCGGAAGGGATTTCGCTTGTTCATCCGTCGTACCTCTCTGAATGAGATGGGAACCTGGACCCGCGCAGTTCTCCAAACGCGCAGAAAAGATGCGAAGCAGATTTTCTGCGCAAGCGTCAGTCGACGCGAATTCTCGGATCGATCACTGAATAAAGCAAGTCCGCGATTAAATTCCCCGCGATGATCAGCGCGGCGGTGAAGATCACCGTGCCCTGCAAGAGCGGCGCGTCCCGGTTTTCGATGGCGCTGACCGAAAGCCGCCCGATGCCGGGGATCGAGAAGATGGTCTCCGTGATGACCGCGCCGGAGAGCAGGCTCGCCAGTTGGATCGCCATCACCGTGACCACCGGAATGATCGCGTTTTTGAAGGCGTGGTTGGTGATGACCAGGAAGTCCTTCAGCCCCTTCGCGCGGGCGGTGCGGATGTAGTCGTTGCGCATGACCTCAAGGAGGCTTGACCGGGTCAGCCGCGAGATCGTGCCGCTGGACTGCCAGCCGAGCACAATCGTCGGAAGGATCATATGTTTCCAGGTGTCAAAGCCGGAAACCGGCAGCACGAATTTGAACGTATTCTGAAGGATCAACCCGATCCAGAACACGGGCATCGAAACGCCGAACAGCGAAAAGCCCATGAACAGGTGGTCGACCCATGTATTCTTTTTGACGGCGGAAACGACGCCGATGGGAATGCCCACGATCCACGCGAACAGCGCCGCGAGCAGCGCCAGTTTCATTGTCGTGGGGAACGCGCCAGCGATCAGCGTGGTGACCGGCGTTTTCAGCTTGTAGGAGGTGCCCAGGTCGCCGTGCAGCGCGTCCCAGATGTAGCGGCCGAAGCGCACGACGAACGGGTCGTCCAGGTGCATGGATTTTCGAAGCGTCTCGATCACGTCCGGCTTGATCTTTTCCTTCATCATGATCGTGACCGGGTCGCCCGCCACGACGTTTAACATGAAGTAGATCACGAACACCATGCCGATCAAAACCGGAATGGTGATCAGGACGCGCCGGAGGATGTATTTGCCCATACTTCTGCTCACTTTCGCCGGAGTATTTCAAACGCGACGGGAATTGAGTGTACAAAACCTCGTCGTCCCATGAAATCATTCCCGGCGACCTGTGCGCCGGGAATGAAGTTTCTTCCACCAGCCCGAAGGTTGGTGGAAGAAACATTTCCTTACGTCAGCGGGCCGCCCGGAAATCCGTGAGGATTTCAGGCCCGCGCAGTTCTTCTTAAAGCAGATGAAAGACGCGAAGCGGAATTCATCTGCCGCGTTGAAATATCCGAAGGAAATTTCAACGTTCAGTTGACGATTTCGACCGAGTAGAAGCTCTGGTCGTTCCAGCCGTTCCACGCGACCTTGTAGTTCTTCACGCGCGGATTCAGGCAGAACAGGTGCTCGCGCTGGAACATCGGCAGGATTGCGTAGTCGGTGTGGACGATGATGGCCTCGGCTTCCTGATACTTCTTCAGGCGCGCTTCCGGATCGACCATCACGCGGGCCTCTTCCAGCATCTTCCAGACTTCCTCGTTGTGGTAGTTGGAGGAGCGGGAGAGGGAGTTCTTTTTCGAGAAGAAGGTGTAGAGGAAGTTGTCCGGGTCATTGAAGTCCGCCGACCACGAGTTGTAGTAGGAGGGCAGCTTGCCTTCGGCGCGCAGGCCGTAGAAGGTCGCGTCGTCCATGAGGTTGATGTTGACGGTGATGCCGACTTCCGCGAGGTAGCTCTGCACGATCTCGTTGACCTGCTGCGCGGCGGAGCTGTCGGCAAACTGGGCGACGTCCATCGTGAAGCCGTCGGGATAGCCCGCCTCGGCGAGCAGCGCCTTGGCCGCTTCAGGATCATACTTGATCTCCGGCGCTTCCGGATTGTGGCCCAGCACGCCTTCCGGCACGAAGTTGTCGGTCAGCTGGCCCTTGCCGCTGTACAGCGCGTCCAGAATGGCCTGGCGGTCGATCGCCATGAACAGCGCCTGGCGAACCTTGACGTTGTCAAGCGGCGGGATCGACTCGTTGAACAGGTAGTAGTAGGTGCCGGCGCGCCAGCCGGAGATGATGTGGTCCTTGTAGTCGCCGGTGCTCATGAAGTAATCGAGCTGGCTGGGGCCGTACTCAAAGTTGAACACGTCGACTTCGCCGGTCTCAAACATCATGCGCTGCGTGTCCTCGTCGGGCACGATCTTGAAGATGATGCCGTCCAGCTTGGAGGCGCCCTTGAAGTAGTTGGGGTTGGTGACAAGTTCCACGGAGTTGGCGCGCTCCCACTTCACGACCTGGAAAGGGCCGGTGCCGATGCACTTCGCGGGGTCGACGCCGAACTGGTCGCCGGCGGCTTCGGTGGTCTCACGGTCGTAGATACCGCAGCCGGGGGTGGCGATGTTGGCGAGGAAGGAGCCGAACGGGCTTTCCAGCGTGATCTGGACGGTCAGATCGTCCAAGGCCACGACGCCCTCGACGGAGGTGACCGCGCCGGTGGTATCCTCATAGAACGCCTTCGCGCCCTTGATCATGTCCATGAAGTCGGTGTTCTTGGCGAGGGTCTTGGGGTTCATCATGCGGTTGACGGTGTAGACCACGTCGTCCGCCGTGAAGTCGGCGCCGTTCTGGAACTTGACGCCCTCCTGCAGGTGGAAGGTGTAGACGAGGCCGTCTTCGGACACGTCCCAGCTCTTGGCGAGGCCCGGCACCAGCACGGCTTCGCCCGCTTCGTTGGTTTCGCACTCGACCAGGCGGTCAAAGCAGTTGAGCGGGATGGTGTAGGAGTCGGTGGTGAGCTGGCCGTCCAGCGTCTCCGGGTCGTCGATCAGGAACAGCTTGAGCGTGTTGTCCGGCGCCTCCGCCATGCTGACCGCAGGCATCAGCGTCAACGCGGTCATCAGGGCGAGCAGGATGGCTAGAACCTTCTTCACGTTTGAATGCACCCCTTTTCTCGAATTCGGTTTCACCATGGACTCCCCAGAAAAACAAAGAGCCGCATCCATCGATGCAGCCCTCTCTGGCCTTCACCGACAGCACCTCCGCCCAATACTCCGGGCGGGAGTCCGCAAGATTTTCACTTGCGAACCAACGGCGTAGCATGTCTGCCAGGCCGTTTCGGCAGTTGTTCCTTTCCCCGGTTTCACGGAATACCTTCTCCGCCGGGTACTCATCCTCGCTGCGCCTCTATCGTATTACGGTGATGATAGCACGTGCCGCGCGTATTTGTCAACCAGTCGTATACGAAACATGAATTCTTCACAATCCAAAAATTGCATTTTTTTCCAATTATCGAAGGAGATGATGCGCGGGGGGAGCGCGCGCCGGCTTCGGAAAATTTCGAAGTTCGGCGCGTTTCGCGAATACGCGCGGCGCGGGGCGCATATACAATGCCGTCAATCGGGGGCACCAAGCCACGCATTTACGGAGGAATGAACATGCTGCGTGAAGAGACGCGCGCGGCGCGCCCAGGCGGCGCGCTGGCGGTTGCCCGGCAGGCGACTTTGTCGGTTCTGATGCTGCTTCTGACCCGCGCGACGCTGCTCACCGATCAGTCGCCCTTCGCCATCGCGATGATGGCGGCGGGTCTCGCCGCCGGCACGCCAGCCTGGGTGCTTTGGCTGGGTTGCCTTCTGGGGCTGAACCCGTCGCTTGGGTTTTTCGCGCTGACGCCGCTCCTGGGCCTTGCGATCGCGCAGGCGCTTCATAAGGCGGTGGCGCTCCTCCCCGCCAAGTATCGGCCCGCGCCGGGCAGGGACGCTTTTTTGGGCGGGAAGGACGCGCAGGTCTCGCTGATCGCGGGGCTGTCCACGCTGATTC
This sequence comes from uncultured Oscillospiraceae bacterium, assembly GCA_964575255.1. Lineage (GTDB taxonomy): Bacteria > Bacillota > Clostridia > Christensenellales > Aristaeellaceae > JAEZHK01. The sequence goes on along the minus strand of CAZNPZ010000011.1, from coordinate 27,907 downwards.
CGGCGCTCGCTTCCTCGCAGGGCATTCCCTACAACCAGATGATGGCCGCCGCCAACGCGGTGATCGCCGCGTGCGTCGCGCCGGTTCTATTGAGCGCGCTGACCATTCGTTCGTCCCGCGATCACCTGATGCGGGACGAGCGAATCGCGCTTTATCTGGTAACGGCGCTCGCTGCGATGGGCCTGAGGCTGATCCCCGTAGCCGGGCCGCTTGCCGCGCCGCTCGTCGCGGGGATTTTTTGCCTGATCGCGTCTTCGCTGGGCGCGGGGCAGGGCGCGGCGGCGGGGCTTCTGTTCGGGGCGGCGCTGTCGTTTTCGGGCGGAGACCGGTTCATCGGCGCGGCGCTTGGGCTGTGCGCGCTGACGGCGGGCGCGGCGAGTGGGATGGGCCGATGGGCGAGCGCGCTGGCGTTCGCGCTGTGCAACACCGTGACGCTCATCTACGGCATGGGCGGCTCGTACGGCGCGATGCACCCTTGGCAGGCGTTTCTGGCGGGGCTTGTGTACTGCCTGCTGCCGCCGAGTTTCATGGAGAAGGTGTGGGCGTGGTTTCTGCCCGCCGAGCGCGGGCACGACCCGGAGCGGCTCGCGGCGCGGCTGCTGCTGGACGCCAGGCGGCGCGTACGCGCGCTGGGCCAGGTATTCGGCGAGATGGCGGGCGGCTACGAGGCGCCGTTTGACGGCCCGGACGAGCGGCAGGTGGTTGCAAAGATGCGTTCGCGCCTGTGCCGCGGCTGCGCCGGGTGTCAGGCGTGCTGGGACGGCGGCAGCGGACGCGCCGGGCGGCTGTTGTGCGACCTGGTCAAGCGCGCCGCCGCGGGGGAGACGCTTTCGGAGAAGGACGAGATGCCGCCGGAGATCGCGAGGAAGTGCCGCCGCGCGGAGCAGATCCCAAAGCGACTGGGGCCGATGCTGAAGGAATTCGCAGATCAGCGGCGTTCGGCACAGGCGCGGGGGCAGGCGTCGGCGCTGCTTGGAAAACAGTTCCGGCAGGCGGAGTCGCTGCTGCTCGGCGCGTCGGGTGCGCTTTCGCAGCCGGTCAAGGTGGACGGGGCGCTGTCCCGGCAGGCGGTGGCGGCGCTCGACCGCGAGGACATTAAAACCCGCGAAGTCCTGGCGCTGCGCGCGCCGACCGGCGGGCAGGTGACGGTCACGGCCGTGAAACGGGAGGGCGTATGGCGGCCGGACGAGGCGAAGCGCGCCGCCGAGCGGCTGACGATGGAACTGGGCGTGCCGCTTCGCGCGCCGGCGCTGCCGGACGCGGGGCTTTCGAGCGAACTGTGTTTCTTTCAAGCGCCGCGCTACACCGCGACGGTGGGCTTTGTCAGCCGCGCGAAGGACGAGGGGCAAGTCTCCGGCGACAGCCATCTGGCGGCGGGGCTTCCGAACGGGCGGGTTCTGATGATGCTCTCCGACGGCATGGGCACCGGAAGCGACGCCGCGCGCGAGAGCCGCACGGCGGTCAGGCTGATCCGAAGGTTCCTCTCGGCGGAGGTGGATCACGCGCTGACGTTCGATTCGGTCAATCAGCTTCTGATGCTGCTCGGCGGGGAGGACATGTTCGCGACGGTCGACCTGTGCGTTTTGGACCTCAACGCCTGCAACGCAACGTTTTCCAAGCTGGGCGGCTGCGACAGCTTCCTGATCCGGCGGGGGGAGCTGATCCGCGTCGAGGGCGGGCGGCTGCCGATGGGAATTCTGGACGGCGTGAAGCCCGCCGGGACGCATCTGCGGCTCGTGCCGGGCGACGTGATCCTGATGATGACCGACGGGCTGATTGACATTTCCCGCGAAGGCGAGCGGGAGTGGCTGGAGCAGGCGGTGCTGGAACTATCTTCCGAAGCGCCGCAGGCGCTGTGCGAGGCGCTGACGAAGCTGTCGCTTACGCGCCAGGGCGAGGCGCGCGACGACATCACCGTGATGGCGGCAAGAATTGGAAAATCATAATAATATTCGTCCATTGTTTATCTTTATACAGAAAATGCCCGTCAGGGCATTTTCAAGCGGGGATCCAAGGGCACTGCCCTTGGCGGGGTACGGGGCAGAGCCCCGTCGTGACTTTGCTCCGATTACTTGGGCGCGGTATTTTCCAGCCGCGCGCGGGAGGGGGTCAGGTCGATCGGGGTTTCGAAGTTCTTGGACAGCTTTTCGATGCGGTTCAGAACGCGCGCCGCGTCGCCGCCGGTCAGAAGGCGCGGCTGGTAGTCGTTCTTTGACTTGCTGCCGGAGATGGCGCAGGGGATGACGAGGGATTCGCCGGGGGTGACGCCATCCGAATCTGCGGTAAATGTCTGCTGGAAGATGAAGGTGTCCTTGTCTTTCGGGTTTCCATTGCCGCCGAAGCAGAAGTTGCCGAGGCTGTAGACAATCGTCGCGCCCTTGTACACCTCGATTGCGCCGATGACGTGCGGGTGGTGCATCAGAACCAGCTTCGCGCCCGCGTTCACCGCCGCGCGGGCGTAATCCCGCTGAATTTTGTACGCGCGCCCCTCGCCCTCTTTGCCGCCGTGGATGGATACGACGACCAGGTCGCACTCCTTAGAAAGCGCCTCGACTTCTTTCTTTAATCCGCTTTTTGAGACAAACCACATGCCAACGCCGCAGAAGCCCACCCTGACGCCCTTGACCTCAAGGATCGCGGCGCGGCCCCAGCCTGAGCGCGCGACGCCGGCTTTTTTCAGCGCGGCGGCGGTGTCGTTCATGCCGGCCTCGTAGTAATCCAGCATGTGGTTGTTGGCGAGGTTCGCGACCTCGACGGAGCCCGCCGTCAGGATCTTCGCGTAGGCGGGATCGCCCCTGAACGCGAATTTCTTCTTCCGGTGGCGCGTTGCGTTTGTCAGAGGGCCTTCGAGGTTTACGATGGTCAGATCGTCCGCCTCGAACACGGTTCGGACGTTTTTAAAGAAGTATTCCGCGCCGCCGTCCTGATAGGCGCGCTTGAACGCCGTGAAATTGTGGCTGGACGGGTCGCCGCCCAGCGTACAGTCCCCGGCGGCGGACAGGGTCAGCGTGACCGGCGTAAGCGCCACGGCTCCGGCGGGAACTGGGGACGCGGCGGTCACGGGCGGCTCGTCCGCGCCGGGCAACCCCTTTACGGCGGGCGTCGCCTTTGCGTTGGGCGGCAAGCCCGTACCGGGGGCCGCGCCCGCGCCGGGTGTGATCCCCGCGCCGGGCAACGCGCCTGTGCCGGGTTCCGCCGCCGTATTGGAAAAAGCCGCGACGGGCATCGAAGCGGTGATCTCTTCCGCATCCGCGACCGGCGCGAAGGCGGCGCGATAATCCCCGCGCGGGATTAAAAAAACCGCGAACAGCAAAAGACCCGCCGCGGCCAGTGCCGCGGCAAGCCTGATTTTTATGCGCCTTTTTCGTGCCGATCGCTTGAGCGCGCGCCGCGCGGCGCGCGTTTTGGGCGCGGGTTGATGTTCCATGTCAGTCCATCACCTGCAGGATCATGCACTTCAGGTAGCGGGTTTCGGGGGAGGCGGGCAGCACCGGGTGGTCGTGCGCCTGTCCCCGGTTCTCGACCAGCCGGAGTTTGGTCTTGGAGTCGCGCGCGGCTTCGTTGATCATGTCGTGGAATGCTTCCGGCGACACGTGCTGCGAGCAGGAACAGGTGACCAGGAACCCGCCGGGCTTGGTCAGTTTCATGCCGCGCAGGTTGATCTCCTTGTAGCCGCGCAGCGCGCTCTCAAGCGCGGCTCTCGATTTCGTGAACGCGGGCGGATCCAGCACGACCAGGTCGAACTGCTCCTTCTTGTCGGACAGTTCGCGCAAGGAATCAAAGCAGTTGGCCGCCTCGAAGCGGGCGGCGTCCAGATGGTTCAATTGCGCGTTCTCCCGCGCGACCGAGACCGCTTCTTCTGAAATGTCGATGCCGAGCACGTCTGCCGCGCCGTATTTCGCGGCGTTCAGCGCGAACGAGCCGTTGTGGCAGAAGCAGTCCAGCACCTTCGCGCCCGCGCACAGCGGTTTGATCGCGGCGCGGTTTTCCTTCTGGTCGAGGAAGAAGCCGGTCTTCTGGCCGTTCTTCACGTCCACCAGGTAGCGGACGCCGTTTTCGGTCATCTCGACGCGGTCGGGCACTTCGCCGTAGAGGAGACCCGTCACCTGCTCCATGCCCTCTAGCCGCCGAACCGGCACGTCGTCCCGCTCGTAGATGCCGCGGGGCTTTATTTCTTCTGCAAGGATGCGGACGATCGCGTCCTTCCAACGCTCGATGCCCAGCCCCAGCGACTGCACCGCCAGCACGTCCGAGAACTTGTCCACGATCAGCGCGGGCAAAAAGTCCGACTCCGCGAAGATCAGGCGGCAGCTTGCCATGTCGGCGAAGCGCCTTCTGTACTCGATCGCCGCGCGGATTCTCCGGCGGAAAAAGTCCTCGTTCACCGGCTCGTCGTGCCGGGTCAGCATGCGAAGCGCGATCTGGGATTTGGGGTTGTAGAACGCGCGGCCCTGGAACACATTCTTCGAGGACACGACCTCCACCACGTCGCCCGGCTGGAACGCGCCGTCCACCAGTTCCACGTCCGACGCGAACACCCACGGATGCCCCGACCGGACCCGCGCCTCGCGCGTCTTTTTCAGGATCGCCTTGGCCAAATTGAAACCCCTTTCAAAACCGATCACACAGGTAGTTTTTACCGGATCGGTTCATCCATACATATCCACGATACTATGCTATGGGAACTACGCCAGCTTGTCAAGCCCGACGTTGATCGATTTTCTGCCATGCTGCCTTTCCCGTCGTCTTCTTCAATCGTTCCCGGCGACATGCGCGCCGGGAACGGTTTCCACAGCCGGTGCGCACACTGGCGGAGGAAACAATTCCTCTGGTCAGTGCGCCGCCCGGAAACGCGTGAGCGTTTCAGGCGCACGCGGAACTTCCAAACGCGGTGAAAAGATGCGTCAGCAGATTTTCACCGCAATGCTCTGCATTCGAGATAGTACCGCTTGTCCCGCGCCGCCCCCATTGAAAAACTCTTGAGCGGCAGCGAGCCGCCGTTTCGTACGCCGGGGAACAGCGTATACTTATCGATGGCAGTAAGCCGGATGCCCACCGCGCCCTTTGCGCGCAACCCTTGAAGCGCGTCCTCCCCGTGGATGTAGTCGACCGACGCCTCCGGATGCCCGGAAAGCCATTCGTCCAGAAACGGCTGCAGAAGCTGCACCGGCGGGATTTCCGGCGCGTTGATGAGGCGAACCGGCGCGTCCAGCAGGTACAGCTGCGCGCTCTCCTCGTCGCACGCGGCCACGTTCACGCCGCGCGCCCGGCACCACATGATGAAGTCCAGCGTCAGGTCCGCGCCGCTCGCGCCGAACACCGCCCGGTGGATCGGCTGGAACACGAGCGACGGGTCGAACAGGTTCCCGATTTCGCACAGCGCGTACCGGGCCGGGTGGGTTTCTTGCCCGGCGGGCGTCAGGCGGCCCTTGATCGCTTCCCACGAGGCCTTCGCGGTCGCCAGCGAATGGTTGCCGTCGCCGACCGCGAACAGGAGCCCGTCGCACTTTTCATAGAGTTTCGATAACGCCGCCTCAACGGCCAATAGCGCCTCGCCCTCGATTGCCCAGCCGCGCACGCTGCCGCCGCCCAGCATCAGGTCAAAGTCGTACAGCGGCCTCAGTGTTTCGCGGGATTCGTACAGCGGTTCAAGGAGCGTCTTGTCCGGGTCGTCCGCGAGCAGAAGTACGTGGGGAGATTCCAGCGGCGCGGCGAGCCGGATCTTCATCCGGGGCGGGATGCGCTCCGGGATCGTCTGCTCGGTGGGCCGGATCAGCGCCTTCGCGCCGGGCGCGTAGTCGTAGCGTTCCAGGTCGACCGCCGCGACCAGCCCCAGCCGGACGCCGGTTGTGACCGTCCGCGCGACCAGCACGAAGCCGTCCGTCGCGGGGCGAAGGGTTTTCGCAAGCGCCTCGCGCATCGCCTGATGGATGCGCGGGATGCGTTCGTCCCCCCGCGTAAGCCACGCCTCCGGGTAGATCATGTTCAGCATGGACGGCGCGTCCGCCGCGAGCCGCTCCACCTCCGCCCAGTAATCGGGCTGGGACGTGAACTGGTCGCAGGCGATGACCGCCCATTTTTGAAGGTCGACGCCCTCCGGCAGCAGGATTCCGCCCGGCGACAGCGCAAACTGTGTAAAATCCATCGTTCGACCCCCGCGGCTTCTTGAGAATTGACAGGGATTATTGTATCATGAGTGTTACGAAATATCCATAGAACCGGAGAAAAGATTTCATGAAAAAGCAAAACCTACCCGGCATGCGCATCAATCGGCTGCTGTCGGACAGCGGGTTCTGCTCGCGCCGGGAAGCGGATCGGCTGATCGAGGCGGGCCGGGTGACGCTCAACGGCCGCGCGGCGGTCCTGGGCGATCAGGTGACGGAGGGCGACCTCGTACTCGTGGACGGCCAGCCGGTTCGCGGCGGCGCGCCCAAGGTGTACCTGGCGCTCCATAAGCCGGAGGGGATCGTGTGCACGACAGACCTCCGCGAACCGCTGAACGTGATCGATTACATACACTACCCGGAGCGCGTGTTCCCGATCGGGCGGCTGGACAAAAACTCCAGCGGCCTATTGCTGCTCACCAGCGACGGGGAGATTGTCAACCGCATCCTGCGCGCCGCGGGCGGCCACGAAAAGGAGTATCAGGTGACGGTCGATCATCCGGTGACCGCAGAATTCCTGCACCGGATGGCGACCGGCGTTGAAATTCTCGATCGCGTGACGCTGCCCTGCAAGGTCTGGCAGACCGGCGAACGCTCCTTCGGCATCGTGCTGGTACAAGGCATCAACCGCCAGATCCGCAGGATGTGCGAAGCGCTCGGCTACCGCGTCCGCGCGCTGAAGCGCGTCCGCGTGATGAACATCACGCTGGACGGCCTCGCGCCCGGCCACTACCGCAAGCTCACCGAAGCCGAGGTCGCGGCGCTGCTTTCGCAGTTGGGGGAGGCGTCAGGGGAGACGCGCGTGCCGGGGGCGCTGCCCCCGGACCCCCGCCAGAGGAATTGAATCCCTCTGGACTCCCCATAAAAATGACCGCGCTTGGCGCGGTCATTTTCAAGTGAAAACCTGTATCTCGTCCTGTCTCTGACCCGAAAATGGACGGCTGGCGGACATTTTCTATAAGCGAGGGGTTCAGGGGGATCATCCCCCTGACGGGTGGTTCGGTGCGGCTATGCCGCACGAAAACGCCCCAGTGGGGCGTTTTCGAGAACCCAGGATCAGCGCCCTCCGAGGGGTCCCATATTACTCCTCGTCGTCAAGCGGCTCTTCGTCCTCTTCATCGACGCCCGGTTCGCGCGCGACCTCAATGCCGCCGGCGGAGAACGCCTCGCGCAGCTGGCGATCCAGGGAGGCGTAGAGGTCTGGATGGTCTTTCAGGTACTTGCGGGTGTTGTCGCGGCCCTGGCCGATGCGCTGGTCGTCATAGGAGAACCACGCGCCGCTCTTTTTGATGAGGCCCCGCTCCAGCGCCATGTCAAGGAGCGCGCCCTCGCGGGAGATGCCCTCGCCGAACAGCATGTCCACGACCGTGGTGCGGAACGGCGGCGCGACCTTATTCTTCACGATCTTGATCTTGGTGCGGTTGCCCACGACGTCGGAGCCGTTTTTGATGGGCTCGCTCTTGCGGACGTCGATGCGCACCGACGCGTAAAACTTCAGCGCCTTGCCGCCGGTGGTGGTTTCGGGGTTGCCGTAGACCACGCCCACCTTGTCGCGCAGCTGGTTGATGAAGATGGCCATCGCGTTGGTCTTGGAGATCACGCCCGCGAGTTTCCGAAGCGCCTGGCTCATCAGCCGCGCCTGAAGCCCGACGTGGCTGTCGCCCATGTCGCCCTCGATCTCGGCTCTCGGCACCAGCGCGGCCACCGAGTCGATGACCACGATGTCGATCGCGCCGGAGCGCACCAGCGCCTCACAGATGTCGAGCGCCTGCTCGCCGTTGTCCGGCTGCGCGATGTACAGTTCGTCGATGTCCACGCCCAAGGCTTTCGCGTACACCGGGTCGAGCGCGTGCTCCGCGTCGATGAACGCCGCGGTGCCGCCCGCCTTCTGCGCCTCGGCCACCACATGGAGCGCCAGCGTCGTCTTGCCGGAGGATTCCGGCCCGTAGATTTCGATGATGCGGCCGCGCGGCAGGCCGCCGACGCCCAGCGCGAAATCCAGCGGCAGGCAGCCGGTCGAGATGACCTCCACCTGCATCTTGCCGGTCGCGTCGCCCAGCTTCATCACCGAGCCCTTGCCGAAATCCTTCTCAATCTTGCCCAGCGCGATTTCCAGCGCCTTCTTGCGGTCGTCGCCAAGTTTGCGCGCTACGCCGCCCTTGTCCGCACTCTTTTCCGCGGCCATCGCCGATTCACGCCCTTTCGCGGTTTTACCTGTCTAATATACCATAATCCGTCGCGCCCCGCCAGAAGGGCAAGGCCGATTTTACAGAAAAATGAACATGTGTTCGGTTTTGCGACGCGGCGCCGAAACGGGCGCGGTAGCATTTGTCAAAAGGGGGGGAAGGGGATGCGGCGGCTTGCGTTCGGGCTGATGCTGGTACTGGCCGCGGTCGTCGTCCTGGCCGCCATACAGGGCATGCCACGCCCCGTAACGCGCGTCGAGCGGCTGACCACGGCGGCGGACAATGGCCTCGTCCGGCAGGACGGACGCCTCCTGATCGACCTGAACCGCGCGGACGAGCCGCTCCTTGAAGCCATCCCCGGCGTCGGCCCGGAGATCGCCCAGCGCATCAAGGCGTACATCGACGAAAAAGGCGCCCTGAAGGCGCCGGAGGAATTATTGGATGTCGACGGGATCGGCCCGAGCAAGCTGCGCGCGATCGAGGAAATGACGGTCGTCAACGCACCCGGCTGACGATTACAACGAGATTCCGTCGATCAGCGCGGACGCCTGCTCAAACGAGGGCATCGCGCCCTGCGCGCCCATCGCGGTCACGGAGATCGCCGCCGCCGCGTTGGCGAGGTGGATCGCGTCCGCGACGGAAAGGCCCATCGAAAGCCCAACGGCCAGTCCCGCGTTGAACGTATCGCCCGCGGCGGTGGTGTCCACGGCTTTGACCTTGTAGCCCTCGTACAGTTTGTAGCCCTCGCGGGTGACAAGGAGCGCCCCGGCGGGGCCGCGCTTGTTGATGACCGCCTTCGCGCCCTGACCGATCAGCTTCAGGGAGGCTTCCACGGCCTGCTCGACGGTATCCACCGGCATGCCGGTGAGTAGCCCCAATTCGGTTTCATTGGGCGTGATGTAGTCGCACAGCATGACAAGCGGCAGCGGCAGCGGCGTACTGGGGGCGGGCGCGGGGTCGAGGATCACCGTGACGCCCGAAGCGTGCGCCAGCGCCGCCGCGTGCTGGATTGTGACCAGCGGGGTCTCCAGCTGGAACAGGCAGGCCTTCGCGCCCCGGATCAGCGACTCGCGATCGGTGATCACGTCCACCGAGAGCGCCCCGTTCGCGCCGGGCACGATGGCGATGGTGTTCTCGCCTCGGTCATCCACGGTGATGACCGCGACGCCGGTGGTTTCGCCCGGCACCGTCTCAAGCGCGGACAGATCGACGCCCTCGCGCGCGAGCGCGTCTTTGTACATCCCGCCGTTTGAGTCGTCGCCGACGCAGCCGACCATCGCGACCTTTGCGCCCAGCCGAGCGGCGGCGACTGCCTGGTTCCCGCCCTTGCCGCCGGTGAACACCTGAAAGCTTTTCCCGGTCATCGTCTCGCCGGGCTTCAAGAACCGGGGCACGCTGACCGTCAGATCGACGTTGAGGCTTCCGACCACCACGATGTCCGCCATGAAAAACGCCTCGCTTTGCATGCATCAGCCCGCCCGGTTGATCCGCGCGGGCTGTCTGTTGTTATTCTTCCGGCCACTCGCCGGTGAAGGCCAGCGTCGCCGGACCTTCCATGATCGCGTGTCCGTCCTCGCCCCATTCAATGACGAGGTCGCCGCCCCGGAGCGACACTGTCGCGCGCCGCCCGACCCAGCCCGCGAGCGACGCGGTGACAAACGCCGCGGTCGCGCCGGTGCCGCAGGCCAGCGTCTCGCCGGAGCCGCGCTCCCACACCCGCATTTTAAGGCGGTCTATACCCTCGCGCGTCACAAACTCGATGTTGGCGCGGTCCGGGAAGACGTCCGCGCGTTCCAGAACCGGCCCGGCGGCCTGGAAGAGTTCTTCGGAAGGCTGTTCGGAAAGCAGCGCCACGCCGTGCTTCGACCCAACGTCCACCCGGCGAAGCGACCAGACGCGCCCGGCGGCTTCCGCCGTCACGTCCTGGTCGTCCCAGATGATTTTTCCCATGTCACAGCGCGCGCCCACCGCGACGCCGTCTTTAACAAGAACATCCGCCGTGCGCAGCCCGGCCAGCGTCTCCACGGTAATGCGGTTTTTCTTTGCGATGCCCGAATCGTACAGGTATTTCGTGACGCACCGCAGCGCGTTGCCGCACATCGCGCCTTCGCTGCCGTCGGCGTTGAACATGCGCATCCTGGCGTCCGCGATGTCGGACGGCAAAATCAGGATCAGCCCGTCAGAACCGATCCCGAAATGCGGCTTCGCCATGCGCACGGCGAGGCCGTTCGGGTCCAATGGCGCTGGCTGCGCGAAACAGTCCAGATAGACGTAATCGTTTCCGAGGCCGTGCATCTTGACAAATTTCATCAGAATACCTCCTGATACCTCGACGCGCGCTGCAGCCGCTCCACCCGCGCGCCCAGCGCGCGCAGTTTCAGATCGATCCCTTCGTAGCCGCGCATGATGTATCGTACGCCGGATATCTCGGTTGTGCCCTCGGCGATGAGGCCGGCGACGATCATCGACGCCCCGGCGCGCAGGTCGGTTGCCGAGACGGGCGCGCCAATCAGCCGGTCGACGCCGTCCACGATCGCGGTTCGGTCGAGGATCCGGATCTTCGCGCCCATGCGCCGAAGCTCCTCCACGTACTTGAAGCGGGCTTCGTAGATGGTCTCGGTGACCACGGACTGGCCGTTCGCGATGGTGAGAAGCGAAGTCATCGGCTGCTGAAGGTCGGTGGGGAAGCCGGGATAGACCTGGGTTTTGATGTTGACGGATCGGAGGTTGCCGTCCGACTTGACGCGGATGCGGTCGTCCTCCTCGCTGATGTAGACGCCCATCTCCAGAAGTTTTGCCGACAGCGCCTCCATGTGGGTTGGGATCGCGCCGGTGATGGTCACGTCGCCGCCGGTCGCCGCCGCCGCGATCATCAGCGTGCCGGTCTCGATCTGGTCGGGGATCACCGCGTAGGTGGAGCCGCGCAGCGGCCTGCCGCCGGAAATGCGGATGATGTCGGTGCCCGCGCCCTTGATGCGCGCGCCCATGCTGTTCAGGAAGTTCGCGACGTCGACGATGTGGGGTTCCTTCGCGCAGTTGTAAATGGCCGTGTTGCCGGTGGCGGACACGGCGGTCAGCATGGTGTTGATCGTCGCGCCGACCGACGGGATGTCCAGATACACCTCCGCGCCGTGCAGCCCGTCGGTGGAGACGAGCAGCGTTCCGCGCTCGATTCGAACGTCCGCGCCCAGCGTGGTCATGCCTTTGATGGTCTGGTCGATCGGGCGCGCGCCGATGTCGCAGCCGCCCGGCATGGGTACTTCCGCCCGTGAGAAAAGCCCCAGAAGCACCGGGGCCAGATAATACGAGGCGCGCATCTGGCGGGACAGTTCATACGGGGGCGAGAAATTGTCCACCGTCTGCGGGTCGATGATCATCGTGCCGCCCGAAAACTCGACGCCCGCGCCCAGCGCGCGCAGCATTTCGATCAGCGACCGGACGTCGTCGATGTCGGGCAGGTTTTCAATCGTGCAGGGAGAGTGCGCGAGAAGCGCCGCAGGGATGATCGCGACGGCCGCGTTTTTGCCGCCCGATACCGACACCTCGCCGCACAGTCGCACGCCGCCCTGGATGCACAGGATATCCGACATTCGGTATACCTCTTGGCGCCGCGTTCGTCCGCGGCAAATTTGTCTTCTTTCTATTATAACCGAACACAGCGGGACAATCAAGTTAAACTCGCGGCTACGCCGCTATTGCGTCGAAGTCCGCTTCGCGTTCTTCGACGCGTTGGGAACGGCGCAAGCCCTGCAAGCTGCGCTTGCGGTCGGGTCTGCGCGCAAAGCGGAAGCAGCCGGAGGCCTACACGCCGCGCTCCGGCGGCTTTGATCCGCGGATAGGACGCGCTGCGTCCTACCGCGAAATTGGGGGTTGCGACCCCCGATGCCCCCGATATGAAGTTGCGTTCCAACCATCAGTATATTGCATAGATTTGACTTTCTGAACACATTCAAGTTCCAGATTTGGATTTGCAGTATATGGAAGGACAAATGAAGTATAAAAAACAGAATGCCCGCGTACGCGGGCATTCAAGAGCGGGGTCAAGGGGCGGAGCCCCTGGAAGTAACGACCTAGCCCTTCGGGTCGACCGAGATGTTCTCGCAGATGCGGTTGTAGAGGTCGGTCAGCCAGATTTCCAGTTCGTCCAGCGTCTTCTGATCGGTAGACGCAACGCCGCTCGCGGCCTGTGCCTCGCGCTCGGCCTTGCGCTCGGCGAGTTTTTTCTCCAGTACGGTCTTGATCTCGTCGGAGAAGCCCTTCATGTTGGTCTCCCAGGCGGAGACGAGGTCCATCACCTGGTCGGTCAGGCTGCTCTTGAGCTCCTCAGCCTGCTTGATCTCCTGATCCTTCTGCTGGATCGCGGCCTGGGCGGCCTCAAGCGCGGCGGTCTTCTCGTTAAGCGACGCCTGCGCCGCCGCGAGGTCGTTAGCGGCCTGTTCACGTGCGGCGGTCTCGGCGGTCAGCGCGTCCGATTTGGCCGTGAGGTCGCTGTCCAGCTTCGCGGCTTTGGCGCTCAACTCGTCCAGTGCGGCCCTGGCGGTGGCGAGGTCGGACGCGGCCTGATCGCGTTCAGCCGTCGCGGCGGCGAGCGCGTCCTCCTTCTCAGTCAGTTCCGTGGACAGTTGCGCGATCTGGGTCGTCGCGTCGTCCAGCTTGGTCAGCGCGCCTTCCAGATCGGCCTGCGCCTGCGCGCTCGCGGCCTTTTCCGTTTCCAGCTGTGCCTTCGTGTCGTCCAGCGCGGCCTGCTGGTTATTCTGGATGGTCACAGCCTCGGCGAGCGCCTGAAGCGCGCTGTCCAGCGCGGTCAATGTCTCCTGATGCGCGGTCTTTTCCGCCGTCAGCGCTGTCTGCGCCTCGTCCAGCGCGGCCTTCTGTTTCTCCTGATCGCTGCCCGCGGCGTTCAGCGCGGCCTGCGCGCTGGTCAGCGCGTCCAGCGTCTCCTGATGCGCGGTCTTTTCCGCCTCGACGGCCAACTGCGCGTCCGCGAGCGCCTGACCCGCGCCGGACGGCTCCGCATCCGCCGCTTCCTTCAGTTTGGCTTCGGCGGCCTCCCGCGCGGCGGTTTCTTCCGCCAGCGCGGTTTGCGCCTTGGTGAGCGCGTCCTGCGTCTGGACTAGGATCGCCGCCTTTTCGGTCAGTTCCGTCTGTGCGCTCGCGAGCGCCTGAAGCGTTTCGGCCTCGGATTGGCCCTTGGTTTCCAGTTGCTGGGACAGCTCCGTCACCTTCAGTTGTGCGTCGTCCAGCGCGGACTGCGCCTGGGCGAGCTGCGTCGTCTTGTCTTCAAGCTCCGCCTGGGCGGTGGTCAGGTCGGTTTGGACGGATCCCAGCGACGTTTCCGCCGCGCTCAGTTGCGCGGTCAGGTCGTCCACCTTCTTCTGCGCCTCGGTAAGCGCCGCCTGGGTCTCTTCGAGCAGCGCGGCCTTTCCGGCCAGGTCCGCCTGCGCGCCGGTCAGGTCGTTCTTCGCGGCTTCCTCGGCCGCCTTCGCGTCGTTCAGCTGGGCGGTCAGCGCGTCCACCTTCAGGCGCGCCTCGGTAAGCGCGGCCTGGGTTTCTGTGAGCAGCGATTCTTTTCCGGCCAGATCTGCCTGCGCGCTGGTCAGATCGCCCTTCACGGCTTCCTCCGCCTTTTGTGACGCGTCCAGCTTGGCGGTCAGTTCGCTGACCTTACGCTGCGCTTCGTCAAGCGCGGCCTGGGTCTCGGTCAGGAGCGCGGCCTTTCCGGCCAGATCTTCCTGCGCGGCGGTCAGCGCGTCCTTCGCGTCGGTTTCGGACTGAACCGCCGCGTTCAATTTGGCCGTGAGGTCGGCCACCTGTTTGGTGGCTTCGTCGAGCAGCGCGGCCTTTCCGGCCAGATCCTGCTGCGCGGTTTCAAGGCTGGTCTGAAGCGTTTCGACCTCAGCCTTCGCTTCCTCGTACTGTTTGCTGACGCTCGCGAGCGCCTCGATGGCTTCAGCGTCCTCGGCGCCCTTCGCCTCCAGCTGGGTCTTGGTGGAAAGCGCCGCATCCAGCTGCGTCTTCGCGTTGGAAAGCTGGGTCTGGGCGTCTTTGAGCTGCGCTTGCAGCCTGGCCGCGTCGCTCTTTGCGGTTTCTAGCAGCGCTGCGCCGTCATCCATCTGCTTCTGGGCGTCTTGAAGCTGCGTTTCCAGCGCGGCGCGCTGGTTCTCCTTCTCGGTCAACTGCGCCTTGAGGCCGGTGATCTCGGTTTCCTTCTGGGTCTTTAGCTCCTCGGCGGCGGCCTTTTCCGCCGCAAGCTGCGCGCCCAGCGTCTCGGCCTCGCTTTTGGCCGCCGTCAGTTCCTCCTGGGTCTTTTTCAGGGAATCGGTATTTTCCTGGAGCTGCGTGGTGCTGGCCGCCAGATCCTTCCCGCGACCCGCGGACTGGACGCCCAGCACGACCGCCGTCGTTCCCGCCGCGACCAGCGCGACCGCGAGTGCCCCGATCAGTAGCTTCATCCTGGTTCCGATGCCGTCCATGCCCACGCCTCCCACACAAATTGAACTTGGCCATTTTTTTCCGCGCTATCAGCATATGACCTGAATCCGCGCGGTATTTTTCTTTTTTTTCCGGGCATAATACCCAGCGAGAACCGCCGGAATACCGGCGATGAGAGGAGAATTGCCATGCTGGACCGTATATCGCTGATTCTGGTCATCATCGGAGCCATCAACTGGTTGCTGGTGGGTTTGTTTTCGTTCGATCTGGTGGCCTACCTGTTCGGCGGTCAGACGGCCGTACTCAGCCGCGTGATTTATACGCTGGTAGGAGTTGCGGGTCTGTGGTGCATCTCGCTTCTGTTCCGCGAGCGGGAAGTCGAGCACGAAACCTGAAAACTGCGGCTTGTACCGGGCGACGCGGCGCTTGAGACGCGCCTGGCGCGAAGATTCATACACAATATGATAACCAAAAGGCCTGCGAAATGCAAGCCTTTTGTCACCATTTTTGGGAACTCTGTT
The DNA here is from genome assembly GCA_964575255.1 of uncultured Oscillospiraceae bacterium. Lineage (GTDB taxonomy): Bacteria > Bacillota > Clostridia > Christensenellales > Aristaeellaceae > JAEZHK01. Next base: position 12,604 of record CAZNPZ010000011.1, on the reverse strand, counting down.
ACTTTTTGTAAAGTGTGATCAAATGCGCCTGAGGCGGCGCGCCCAGCCGCAGCGGAGCGAACAGCCCGCCCAGACCGTTTGAGACCAGCATCAGCGCGCCGTGATCCTCGTACCAGCCGCTCCGGTAGCGGTCGCCGTAAATGGAACTGGAGAAGAAACCGTGGCCAAACAACGCGATCTGCCCGCCGTGGGTGTGCCCGGAGAGCGTCAGGTCGGCCCAGGGCGCGTCATCCCCGGAGGGCTGGCCGACCACGGAGGGCAGCGCGTCCGGGTTATGGGAGAGGAGCAGCACGCAGTCGCGCCCGCGCACCGCCGAGGCCACCTTCGCGATGTCCTGAACGCCCGCGCGCCAGTCGTCCAGCCCCGCGACGGTCAGCTTCGCGCCGTTCCGGCTGATTACCTTGCCGCTGTTTTGAAGCAGCGACAGTTTCCCCAGCGCCGCGGCCTTGTCCAGATCCTTCAATTCGTAATCATGGTTGCCGGGCACCATGAACTTGCCCAGCGGCGCCTCAAAATCCCGGATCATCAGGAAGAACTGGTCGCGCTTCACGGTCAGCGCGCGCTTCGCGTCGGACAGCGTTGTGGCGCCGGTCAGCGCGCGGGCGTAGTCCACCGCGTCCAGCGAGGAATAGTCGCCGCCCAGCAGCAGTAGATCGGGGTTCAGCGATTGCAACTGAGAAACCAGCGCGGCGCTCTTCTCCGGCGGCATGAGGTTCCCCAGGTGGATGTCGGACAAGAACAATACGCGCGTGCCGCTATACGCCTCCGGAAGATCGGCGAGGTAGACGTCCGCGTACTGGACGCGCACCACGTCGCCCTCAAACGCCATATAGCCCAGGAGGAGCGCAAGCGCCGCCACAATCAGGAGCGCGGCGCGCCACCAGCGCTTCCCCTTCCCCGCCGCGCCTTTCTGAAGGTTCCACGAAACCTGTTCCGCCCTTTCGCGCGAGAGGTTCCGCAGAATTTCCCGCGCGTCTTCGCGTTCGGACGCACGAGGCGAGTCCGCTGTATGCCCCCGCGCGTTTCTCCGCGCGGGCGTCCGACTTCTCTCACGCGATTGATCAGGCGTATCCCTATGCGCCTTCTTTACCCCCTGCGTCGTCTCCCGCGACCGGCTCAAACCCCGCTCCCCTTCCCGCCCGATGTTTCACGTGAAACATTGCCGTATGCGTTTCGTCCCCCCGGCGATTGTTTCACGTGAAACATAAACATCAGCCTGCCAATGGTTCCCAGCAAATTAGAAACCCACCGCTCGATACACCACTTCGCCGCCGACGACCGTGGCCAGCGGCGTATAGTCGCCGTCCAGCAGCACGAGGTCGGCGATCATGCCCTCGCGGATCACGCCGCGCTCCGTTTCTCGGATCGCGGCGCATGGGTACTCCGACGCCATCCGGAGCGCGTCCGCCTCCGGCACGCCGACAGCCTTCACCATGTTGCGCACCGCGCGGTCCATCGTCAGCGTGCTGCCCGCGAGCGTTCCGTCCTCCAGCCGCGCCGCGCCGCTTCGGACCAGCACCCGGTTCGCGCCCAGCCGGTAGTCGCCGTCGGGCATGCCGGTGGCGGCCATCGCGTCGGTGATCAGCAGGCAGAGCGCCGGGCCTTTCGCGCGCCACGCCAGCTTCAGCGCGAGCGGGTGCAGGTGGATGAGGTCGGCGATCAGCTGCACGCGCACGCGCTCGTCCGAAAGCGCCGCGCCCGCGACGCCCGGCGCGCGGTGGGTGAACGGCGACATCGCGTTGAAGAGATGGGTCACCTGGGTGATCCCGGCGTCCACCGCCGCTTCAAACTGTTCCGCCGTCGCGTCGGTATGACCCGCGCTGACCGCGACGCTCGACTTCAGAATCCCGATCAGCTCGGTCGCGCCGTCGATCTCCGGCGCGACGGTGATCACGCGCGGCAGCGCCTCATAACCGTCGACGATGCGGGCGTAGGCGTCGAGGGACGGGTTTTTCACAAACCGCTCCGGCTGCGCGCCTTTGCGGGTGGCGTTCAGGAACGGCCCTTCCAGGTGGCAGCCCAGCACGCGCGCGCCCGACGGGTTTTCCATCGCCCGTTTGACGCCTTCGAGCGCGCCGCGCGTGTTGTCCAGGGCGTCGCACATCGTGGTGGGCGTGAACGCGGTCACGCCGGTCTTGGGAAGCCACTCGGCCATGCGCCGCACGGCGTCGCCGCCGTCCATCGCGTCGTCGCCCGCGCAGCCGTGCATGTGCAGGTCGACAAATCCGGGCGCGAGCAGCGCCCCGCGCGCGTCCAGCCGCTTCGCGCCCTTCAGTTCCTTCCCCACCGCCTGGATCCGCCCATTCTGAATCAACATGTCCGTACCCGGCAGAATTTTCCCGCCGACCAGTACCCTCGCGTTCGCGATGATCATATCACGCCCTCCTTCGCGGCAGCGCCGCCGGAACCCATTCTGTTTGTATTCAGTCGAATCCTGCGAAGCGATCCGACCGAGATCCGAAGGATCTCAGGCACGCGAAGAAAACCCAACGCGGTGAAAAGATGCGCCAGCAGGTTTTCAACGCAAGGGGGATTTCATCCGCCTAAAAAGTAGTCGTTGCATCCTTGATTCGATTCCATTATAATATGAATGATAAGGACAAGCAAGCCTGGCGGCGTTTTTCATCAGGGAGGCTTCATGCAGAAAAAAACCGCGCGGCTCCCCTGGCTTCCCGCAATCCTGGTGGTCGCGCTGATTTCCCTATTGGCCTGGCTGATCGCAAGCCAGATCGTCGCCCGGAATTCGGGCGCTCTGCGCACAAAAACGGCGCTGCCCGCGCGAGCGGGGCAGCAGATGGCGCCGCTGAACGACAGCATGGTGTTCTCGGACGGCGCCACGCTGCACGCGCTGAACGAAAAGGGCCTTCAAATCTGGAGTTATGCCGCGGGCAGCGGCTCGAAGTTCTCGGTGGGCAAGGGCGGCGTGGCCGCCTGGCAGGAGCGGACGCTGTCGCTCCTCACCGCCGACAAGGGCACGACGCTCTACACCGGCACGATGGAGGACACGATCCTGGACGTCCGACTGGATTCCATGTACGCCGCCGCGCAGGTGGGCACCGAGCACGACAGCGTCATGCTGATCATGGAGCACGGCGGGCGGCAGGTGGATCGGATTGAGCTTCCCAACCAGACGGTGCTGGATTTCGGGTTCTTCTACAACGGCAGCCTCTTCTGGGTGATGTCGATGGACACCGAGGGCACGGTTCCGATGTGCTCGATCTCCACCTACAAGCCGGGCAAGATGCTGGCCGGTACCATCACCGACACGCAGCAGGTGCTCTACGAGGTATTGTTCCAGTCGTCCAAGATCCGCGCGGTGGGCACCACCCACATCAAGGACTTTGACTACACCAGCCGCGAATTGACCGAGGACCGGATCCTCGTGTACGGCTGGTACCTGATGGATCTGGACGAAGACACGGACAACCCGCTGATGGCGTTCGTGCCGGTGGGTCAGGCGGAGAGCGGCCAGATTCAGGACGTGCGCATGATCCGCGGGCAGGTCGACCAGACGGTGCGCCTGCCATACCCGGCAAGCCGCGTGTTCGCGCGGGACGATATGATCTACGCGTTCACCTCCCAGTATGTGTCGATGTGCCGGCTGGGGCAGACCTCGCCGGAGACATACCAGATGCCGATCCTACCGGTGGACGGCGTCGAGGGCATCACCAAAAACCACCAGGCCATCGTCTCCTCCGGCGGAATCATGTACCTGGTGCCGCTGCTCCACTAAAGCGGATTCGGAAAGGGGAGCCAACCGAAATGAACATCAACATCGTGGACATCATCCTGTACTCCATTTTGGCGCTGTCCGTCGTATCGGGCATGTACAAGGGGTTCATCACCTCCGGCCTCGCGATGGTGGGCTTCGGCGCGGCGTGGTTCGGCGCGCTGAATTTGTTCCCGAGGGTCGCGGAGTTGGCGCTGAACAACAAATACCTGATGGGCGCGCTCAGCTATTACCTGGACGCCTCGTCGCTTTTCAAAACCGCGGCGCTGGCGTCGACGCCGGTCGCGAGCCTGGTCTCCGGCACCGGCACCGGGTCGAACGTACTCAACCAGGCGCTGACGGAATTGAACCTGCCCGGCGTGATCGAGTCGGCGTTCAAGAACAACGTTTCAAACCAGCTCTTCGCCAACATCAACCTGACGACGCTGTCCGACTACCTGGGCCAGACGATCTGGGTCGCCGCGATCAACGTGATCGCGTTCCTCCTGATCTTCTCGGTGTGCTACCTGGTGGTTCTTCTGGTGGTAAACCTCCTCAACAACGTGTTCCGCTTCCCGCTGCTGCGCCACCTGGACTGGCTGCTGGGCGGCGTGTTCGGCCTCGCGCGCGGCATTCTGGTGGTGGCGCTGCTCCTGGGCGTCGCGCCGCTGATCCTCCAGATGCTGCCGTTCAAGGAAGTGCAATCGATTCTGGACGCTTCCACGCTGGCACAGCGGCTGCCGTCCAACTTCGCTGTGTCCACGATCATCTCGATGGCGTTTCCGGTTATTTCATAAATTCCCCTTCTACAAAAGCCTCCGCTACGGTATAATGACCGCAGCGGAGGTGTTTTTATGAAAGAAGTCGTCTATACCGACGGCATGGCCCTCGCCACCCAGCGTATGTCGCATGGCGGCGTGTTTTTGACCGTCGGCGGCGAAGTGCCCAACACGATGACCATCGGCTGGGGTTCGATCGGGTTTTTCTGGAACCGTCCGGTGTTCGTGGCGGTGGTGCGCCCGTCGCGCCACACCTACGGAATGCTGATGAAAGCCGCGGAGTTCACCGTCAGCGTGCCGATGGCGCGCGACCTGAAAGCCGAGCTGGCCTTCGCCGGCAGCGCGTCCGGCCGGGACGTGGACAAGTTTTCCGGCCACGGCCTGACGGCGGTTCCCGCGCAAAAAATCAACGCGCCCATCGTCGCCGAATGCGGCCTGCACTACGAGTGCAAAGTCCGGCTCGTACAAATGATGACCGCTGATCGGATGGATCCGGGCGTTCTGCGCCTCGCCTACCCGAACGGCGACCTGCACGCCATGTTCTTCGGGGAGATTCTTACGTGTTATGAAACCGAATAACGCTTCGCTGGCAAAGAAAATCTGCTGAAGCATCTTTTCTTTGCGGTGGATACGATGCCGGTTTCCTCAAATCCCTGCGGGGGATTTGAGGAAACCGGCCTTTGTCTGCTTTTCCCGTCGGCCGGGCAAACGGCCTTTTGGGGAAAAGCCAAGTCCGGCGTACACGCCGCCGGACTTGATGCAAGTGGAAAGGGCATCAGCCCTCTCCACCCTCTCCAGGGTCAAATACGATCGCAAGAACCAATCCCCTGGGGGTATCGGGGGTCGCAACCCCCGATGGCGCGGGAAGGCGCATAGCGCCTTGTCCGCGGATCAAAGCTGCCGAAGAGCGGCGTGTACGGTCGAAGGCTGCCACTGCTTAATGCGCAGACCCGGCCGCAAGCCGAAGGCTTGAAGGGTCTGCGCCGTCACCAAAAGCACAGAAAAGCCGCTTTCGCGGCTTTTCTGTGCCCGACTTTAGTCGGTCGTATACGGCATCAGCGCGATCATGCGGGCGCGCTTGATGGCGATGGACAGCTGGCGCTGGTGCTTGGCGCAGGTGCCGCTCATCCGGCGGGGCAAAATCTTGCCGCGCTCGTTGGTGAAGCGGCGCAAACGCGCCACGTCTTTGTAATCGATGTGCTGCACTTTGTCCACGCAGAACATGCACACCTTCCGGCGGGGTTTACGGCCGCGCGGTCTACGTCCGCCGCGATCGCCTTTATCCTCGGACATGGGGGTTCCTCCTTAAATAATTGGTCAGTCCTAGGCAATCGCTGATTGACTCGGCGGCAGGCTTGCCGGTCGCTTTTTCGCCTCCGCTTTGTCGCTCATCCGGTCTCCGTAGCGCTGCTACGGCTCCCTTCTGGCTCCTTGCGGAGACAAAAAACCGCCTCGGCATTCCACCACCTCAAGCAATCATCGATCACCTTGAATGGGTCACAACACGGCAAAGCCGGCTGCTTTGGACAAACCTATGAGCGGATCCCTAGAAGGGCAGTTCGTCGTCGTCCGCTTCCGCGAACGGGTGGGAACCCTTGCCCTGGTAGTCGTCCGGCTCCGGCGGCGGGGGCGCGTCGTCCGCGCGGCCTGTGGAACCGGTTCCGCCCGCGCCGCCGATGAATTCGACTTCGTCGGCGACGACTTCGGTGACGTAGCGTTTCGTACCGTCCTGCGCATCATAGGAACGGGACTGAATGCTGCCGACCACCGCGGCTTTGCGGCCTTTGGTCAGATAGCGGGCGCAGAGCTCCGCGGTCTGGCGAAAGGTCACGATGTTGATGAAATCCGCCTCGCGCACGCCCTGCTTGTTGGAAAAGCGGCGGTTGACGGCCAGCGTGAACGTGCACACCGGCACGCCGGACGCGCCATTGCGCAGTTCCGGATCTTTGGTCAAGTTGCCAATCAAAATGGCCTTGTTCACGCGGTTCGCCTCCTCAGTCGGTTACACCTCGGCGACAGGTTCGGCCTTCGTATCCGGCTCGGCGGGCGCTTCCGGCGCGGCTTCGGCGGGCGCGGCGGCTTCTGCCGGCGCGGCAACTTCGACCGGCGCGGCTTCGACGCGCGGCGCGCCGGGCACGAAGGGCTTCAGCGGCTCGCGCTTGGGCGGCAGGGCGCCTTCAAAGCGGGTGACCAGGTAACGCAGCACGCTGTCCGAGATCTGAAGGTTGCGCTCCAGTTCCTTGGGCAGCGCCGGCGGCGCGCTGAGGTACATCAGCACGTAATAGCCCTCGGTTTTGTAGTTGATCGAATAGGCGAGGCGGCGTTTGCCCCACTCGTCAATGCGGTCGACGGTGCCGCCGTTGGACGTGACGACCGCGGAAAAGCGGGCGATGAGGTCCTGACGGGCGGTTTCCTCCAGCTGGGTGTCGATGACGTACATGGCTTCGTATTGGTTCATGACTTTCACCTCCTTATGGACTTGACGGCCCCGGCGGTTACCCGGGGCAAGGATGCGCTAATTTATGATTCTATCAGATGACTGCCCAGAGCGCAATGCGGTTTACTGAAGATTAACCCAAAATTCTGTCGATCTGAAGATTTCCCTGAAAAGCGCGAGGCGCGGCGCTTGACACGGCAAAGACGCCGTGCTATAATGCCCCCGTCTGGAAAGCAGGGCACTGCGCGCCATGCGCGCGGTGTTCGTCGTTTCCGGCTATTTCTTTATTCTCCGTCGCCGGAATATGCGGGAGGGATACACTTTGGAAACGAGCGACCAGGCCAATCAAAGCGTCGTGCTTACCCCGGACGGCAAACGAAAGCTCGAAGAGGAACTCAACGACCTGAAGGTGGTACAGCGCGCCAAAGTTGCGGCGGACATCAAGACCGCGCTCTCTTTTGGCGACCTGAGCGAGAACGCCGAGTATGACGAGGCCAAGAACGCGCAGGCGCGCGTCGAGGGCCGCATCCGCGTGCTGGAGGAAATGCTCAGAAAAGCCGTCATCATCGACGACGCAGGCCGCCCCAAGGGCGTCGTCGGCGTGGGTTCCGCCGTGCGCGTACTGGATCTGGAATACAACGAGGAGGACACCTACACCGTCGTCGGCGCGACCGAAGCCAACCCGGCGAAGCTGTATGTTTCCACCGAATCCCCCATCGGCAGCGCGCTGATGGGCGCGAAGCCCGGCGATGTCGTGGAGGCACACACGCCCGGCGGCGTACTGAAGCTGAAAGTTCTTTCGTTACTCAAGAACGCGTAGACCGCGTATTGGTACCCTTCGCGGATTGACAAGAGCCGCGAAGCGCCGTCCGAGAGGAGTTTTTTTGATGTCCGAAGCGCGCCCCGGAGGGCCGGAGAACGCATCCGAACAAAATCAGATCCGCATTGGCAAGGTCAAGGCGCTGGAAGCGGCGGGCTTAAGCCCCTACCGCATCACCCGCTTTGACCAGACCCATACCTCCAGCCGGATTCTTGGGAACTTTGACGCGCTGGACGGGACGGACGTCGCCGTCGCCGGGCGCATGATTTCCCGCCGCGTGATGGGCAAGGCCAGTTTCGCGCATTTGCAGGACGCGGACGGCAAGATCCAGATCTACGTTCGCCGGGACGAGGTGGGCGACGGGCCGTACGCATCGTTCAAAGACTTCGACCTGGGCGACGTCCTGGGCGTCACCGGCCGCGTGTTCCGCACGCAGGCGGGCGAGGTGTCCATCCACGCGAAAACCGTGATTCTTTTGACCAAGTGCCTGCATCCGCTGCCGGAGAAGTTCCACGGCCTCAAGGACATGGACCTTCGCTACCGCCAGCGCTATGTCGACCTGATCGTGAACCCCGAAGTCAAGGACACGTTCGTCAAACGGTCGAAGATCATCCGCGGCGTCCGCAATTTTCTGGACGCGCGCGGCTATCTTGAGGTGGACACGCCGGTACTGGGCACGCTCGAAATCGGCGCGGCGGCGAGGCCATTTATCACCCACCACAACGCGCTCGACATCGACATGTTCCTGCGTATCGAGACGGAGCTTCATTTGAAGCGCCTGATCGTCGGCGGCATGGACAGGGTCTACGAGGTGGGCCGCATCTTCCGGAACGAAGGTATGGATACCCGCCACAACCCGGAGTTCACGTCGGTCGAGATGTATCAGGCCTACACCGACTATCAGGGCATGATGGATTTGATCGAGGAACTGTTCCAGTACGTCACCAAGGAGGCCTGCGGCACGACGTCGATCTCCTACCAGGGACAGCCCATCGAAATGGGCGGGCGCTGGACGCGTCTGACGATGGCCGAGGCGGTCAAAAAATATTCCGGCCTCGACTACGATGCCTGGACAAGCGACGAGGACGCCCGCGAAAAGCTCAAGGAAGCCGGGTATACGGTGGAGAAGGGCTTTACCCGCGGCGAGTGCCTGAACCTTCTGTTCGAGGCCACCGTGGAGGAGCACCTGATCCAGCCCACCTTCATCTACGACTACCCGATCGAGGTCTCCCCGCTGGCCAAGCGCAAGCCGGACAACCCGCTCCTCACTGAGCGTTTCGAGTTCTTCATCGTGGGCAGCGAGTTCGGCAACGCGTTCTCTGAGCTGAACGACCCGTTCGACCAGCGGCAGCGGTTTGAGCGCCAGGTGGCGTTAAAGCGCGCGCAGGGTGCGAACGCCTCGGTGGACGAGGATTTCGTGCTGGCGCTGGAGTATGGCCTGCCGCCGACCGGCGGTCTTGGGTTCGGCCTCGACCGGCTGGTGATGCTCCTCACCGACTCCGCCTCCATCCGAGATGTATTACTGTTCCCCACCATGAAGCCCAGAGAATCCTGAAATCAAGGCGGCGGTGTGAATACCGCCGCCTTTCTCGCGCCATATATTCTGAAAGAAAATATCGAGTCACATCCCCGCAAGGAGGTTCAAGCATGCCAAATACCCGGATCACAAAGGAAAGCCTGAAAAATCATCTGCATTACGGCAAATGGATCTACATCCTGATCGCGGTCGTCGCCTGGTTCGCGGTGGATCTGGTCTACCAAATGACCGAATACCGCCCCGACAAATACCACAGAGTGGATGTACAGTTGGTGGGCAACGGCGTCTACGCCGACGCAGGGCTTGAGGCCTTGGCCGACAAAGCGCTTACGGCGGTGAAGCCGCTGGACGCGCGTCTGGAGGAGGTCAACATTTACAACATCGCCTATTCCGGCGATGCGTCCTCGGACATCTACGGCGCGCAGAAGTACACCGTCATGCTGGCCGCGGGCGAGGGCTCGGTCTATTTTATCAACCGCACGCTGCTGGACAGCATGGTCGCGCAGGGCGGCGCGCTGCCGCTGGACGGCTACATCGAAAGCGGCGCGCTGCCAAAGGAGCTCGCCGTCACGCTGCCGGAGGCGGACGAGGACGGCAACCCAACCGGCAATCAATTCGTCTACGCCATCGACGTCTCTGGGCTGGGGCTGATGCTGTCCGACGACATCGGCTACGACAGCCGGGACAAGTACGCGGTGATTTTCGCGTCCAGTGTCAACCCGGACACCGCCGTGGCAGTCCTGAATTCCCTGATCGCACAGCTCACCGGCCCCGCGCCGGATTCCGCCTTTGTGCAAAACCTCGCCGCCCAACAGGCCGAAGCCGCCGCCCAGGCCGCGCTCGAAACCGCCGCGCCATCAGAAATCAGCCAAACGGCAGCCGCTGCGCCCGCCGCCACCCCCGCGCCGCCTTCGGCCACCGCAGAAACGGCAGCTTCCACCCCCGCGCCGGTCAATGCCGCGCCTGCCGCCAGCGCCGCCCCAACCTTGCTTCCCGGAAACAATTGATTCTGAATCCGTGCGCCAAGCCCATCACTGTCTACGCTCCCTGCACGTGAGCGTATTTCGCTCCCGAAGAACCCCGCCGTGCCGCGCTGTTTTAGCGCGGCGTTTGTTAATTGTTTGGGAGTTGGCTGTTTTCATCGGGAATGCTATGATAAATTTGACTATTTCGGCAACGTTTTCAGCCAACAGAAAGACTGTATTGTAAACAATCATCTTGACAAAAACGTTCACAAGGCGTAATATCTGGGGTGCGTGGTATCACACGACATGCAAGGAGGCTACCCTATGAAGAAAATCGTCGCGCTGGCCCTCACGCTGCTGCTTGCGCTGAGCATGTTCTCAGTCGCGAGCGCGGAGCAGAATGTCACCGTCACCATGTTCCAGCTCAAGGTGGAAATCGATTCCGCGCTGCAGGCATTTGCGGCGAAGTACAACGAACTGCATCCGGGCGTCACCGTGAAGATCGAGACGCTTGGCGGCGGCGCGGACTATCACGGCGCGCTGAAGGCCAAGCTGCAGGCCGGCCAGATGCCCACCCTCTTCAACATCGAGGGCAAGGGCGGCTACGATGTCTGGAAAGACAACATGGCCGATATGTCCGACTGCGCGTGGGTCAAGGACACCGACTTCGCGTACAAGGGCGACGACGGCAAGATCGTCGGCTTCCCGGTGGCCGTGGAAGGCTTCGGCCTGGGCTACAACGCGGACGTGCTGGCCAAGGCCGGCATCGACCCCGCCACGCTGACCACCTTCTCCGCCGTGAAGGCCGCCTTTGAGAAGCTCGACGCCATGAAGGCCGATCTCGGCATCGACGCGGTGGTTTCTGAAGCCGCTTCGATCGCGGGCGGCATGTGGTGGACGATGGGCAACCACGATTTCAACGCCTACCTCGCCGGCGGGCTCGACTACAACGACACCTCGATCCGCGACAAGACGCTTGCGGGCGAAGTGGATGTCGAGCGCCTCACGGATTACGCCAACTACGTCAAGCTGCTGTTCGACTATTCCGATCAGGACATCCTGACCAACGGCAACTATGACGCGCAGGTCGCCGCGTTCGCGCAGGGCAAGACCGCGTTCATTCACCAGGGCAACTGGATCGATCCCAACATGAAACAGCTCGGCGTCACCTTCAAGATGGGCTACATCTCCCACTGCTTCACCGACAAGGTGGAGACCAAGGGTCTGTTCATGGCCGCGCCCAGCTGGTACTGCCTGAACTCCGGCGCGCCGGAAGCCGAGCAGAAGGCCGCGAAGGACTTCCTGGACTTCCTGGCCACCTCGCCCGAGGGCGCGGATTACATGGTCAACCAGGCCGGCATGGTGCCCGCCTTCAAGTCCGTCACGCTCAAGCCCACCGGCCAGTTCTCCGCCGCGCTGGTGGAAGCCAGCGCCAAGGGCGGCAACTACAACTGGTTCTTCGGCTCCATGCCCGACGGCTTCGGCCAGAACGTACTGGGCCCGGTGTTCGACCTGTTCGCGCAGGATCACTCGGACATCAACGTGCTGATTAACGACATGACCACCGCCATCGCCGGAATTCCCGCGATGTAATCCTCCTCCCTTATGCCGCCGGGCCCGCGCTTGACGCGGGCCTTGCGGCGTAAGTAACCAGAGCTCTTTTCCTTTGCGCGCGGCGAATGCCGCGTAAACGGAGAAACCGCCAGCGGTTCTTAAGACCATCACCCCAGGGAGGCTGTCGGGAGGGCCGAAGCCCTCTCGACTTATCCTCAATTTCGGCGGCATGCACGGCGGAACTGGCTTTCCCCCAAAGGCTGTTTTCACGGCCGACGGGGAAAGCATTCCCGAACCGGTTTCCCCCCGCAAATCCCCGCAGGCATTTGAGGAGACCGGTCCGTTCTCAATTCAAAGGAAAGATACGTAGCAGATTTCCTTTGCGCGCGGCATTCGCCGCGCAGCCAAATATACGCCGCGAAGGGGGCTTTCCGCCTTGAAGCGAAAGATGTCGGTCGACCTATTGTTCATATTCCCCTGCCTGTTCGCGTTCCTCATGGTGATCATCTGCCCGTTCTTCCTGGGCATTTATTACTCCATGACTGACTGGAACGGCGTGCGCGAGGTCATCACCTTCATTGGCTTTGAGAATTTCCGGGGCATGTTTACGCAGCCCCAGTTTTTGTATTCGTTTTTCATCACCGTGGAATATACGCTGATCAACGTGATCATCGTCAACGTGGTCAGCTTCTTCCTGTCGCTGCTCGTTACCGGGCAGGCGCGGCTTCGGAACCTCTACCGCGCAGGGTTTTTCGTGCCCAACCTGATCGGCGGCATCGTGCTGGGCTACATCTGGCAGTTCC
>CAZNPZ010000010.1:61588-72399 GCA_964575255.1 uncultured Oscillospiraceae bacterium | reverse complement strand
CGACGCACTCGTCCGGGTTGATGCCCTTGTAGGGCTCCTTGCCGACGATGCGCTGTACCGCGTCCTGCACCGCGGGGATGCGGATGGAACCGCCCACCAGGATGACTTTGTCAATCTGCGAAACCTGCAGGTTCGCGTCCCTGAGCGCCTGCTGGAGGGGGCCAATGGTCTTCTCGACCAGGTCTGCGGTCAGTTCGTTGAACTTGGCGCGGGTCAGCGTGATGTCCAGATGCTTGGGGCCGGTCGCATCGGCCGTGATGAACGGCAGGTTGATGTTGGCCGCCATCAGGCCGGAAAGCTCGATCTTGGCTTTCTCCGCCGCTTCCTTCAGCCGCTGGAGCGCCATGCGGTCCTGCCGAAGGTCGATGCCGTTCTCGCGCTGGAACTCGCCCGCGATGTAATCGATCACGCGCTGGTCGAAGTCATCGCCGCCGAGGCGGTTGTTGCCGGCGGTGGCCAGCACCTCGAACACGCCGTCGCCGATCTCCATCAGCGACACATCGAAGGTGCCGCCGCCCAGATCGTAGACCAGAATCTTATGCGCCTGCTCTTTGTCGAGGCCGTAGGCCAGCGCCGCGGCGGTCGGCTCGTTGATGATGCGCAGCACTTCGAGCCCGGCGATGCGGCCGGCGTCCTTGGTCGCCTGGCGCTGCGCGTCGGAGAAGTATGCGGGCACGGTGATGACCGCCTGGGTGACTTTTTCGCCCAGATAGCTCTCCGCGTCTGCCTTCAGCTTTGAAAGGATCATCGCGCTGATTTCCTGCGGCGTATAGTCCTTGCCGTCGATCCCGATGCGCCGGTTGGTGCCCATGTCGCGCTTGATCGAGCTGATCGTGCGATCCGGATTGGTGACCGCCTGCCGCTTTGCGACCTGGCCGACCAGCCGCTCGCCGTTCTTGGCGAAAGCGACGACGGAAGGCGTGGTGCGGGCGCCCTCTGCGTTTGCGATGACGACCGGCTCAGAGCCTTCCATGACCGCCACGCAGGAATTGGTGGTGCCCAAATCGATTCCGATAATCTTGCCCATAATGGTATCCTCCTGAATTCCATTCTAAAACTTCGCTTATTGCTCGGCGGCCACCCTGACCATGGCGCACCGGATGTTGCGCCCTCTGGCGCGATATCCCTTTTGAAAGACCTCCTGGATGGTGCCGGGTTCGCCGCCGGGGCAGCAGACCACCGCGTTGTGGCAGTCCGGGTCGAAGGCTTCGCCCAGCGACGGAATCTCCGTAAGCCCCAGCTTTTGAAGCGCGGCGAGCGCCTGCTTTAAGGTCATCTCGACGCCGTCGGTCAGCGCGCCCGCTTCGCCCGCCTTCTTCGCGGCCTCGAGCGCGCGCTCCAGGTTGTCGACCGTAGGCAGCAGCGCCGCGATCGTGTCGCGCACACCGTCGTCATAGGCGTCGGCCTTCGCCGACACATTGAGGCGCTTGTAGTTCGCAAAATCCGCCTGTGTCCGCTGCGCGATCCGAAGGTATTCGTCCCGTTGGGCTTCCGCTTTTTTGAGCGCGTCCCGCAGCGCGTCCATCTCAGGCTGGGTATCCGCGCCGGATGCGGTTTCCTCAATCACTTCTTCCGCACCGTTTGTTTGAACCTGATCCTTTTCGTCCGCCATGTCTTCACTTCCAGTCTTTGTCATTACCGTCATTCGTCTCCAGGCATCAGGCTTGAGAGCGCCTTGCCCATGAATTCCAGCACCGAGATCACCCGGCCATAGTTCATGCGCGTAGGGCCCAGGATGCCCAGCGTGCCGGTGGAGTGGTTGCCGACCCGGTAGACGGCGGTCACCAGCGAACAGTCTCGCAGTTCGGGCAGATCGTTTTCCGGGCCGATGCGGATGGTGAACTCCATCGTTCCGGCCTGCCTGAGAAGCGGGTAGAGCTTGTCGCGGCTCTCCAGCACGCTCAGGAATGTTCTTGCCTTTTCAATGTCTGCGTATTCCGGGTAGGCAAGGAGGTTGGAGCTGCCGCCTACCATGATTTTGTCCGGTTCCTCGCGGAGCCGGTTCTCCATCACGTCGAGAACCGACGCCAGGAGGCGCCGATGCTCCTTCAGGTCGCGGAACACGCTCGCGAACTTTCCGCGCATCTCGCCCAGCGTGAGACCGTTCAGCTGCTCGGTGAGCATCTCGGAGATCGAGAACAGGAGATCGCTCTTCATGCCCTCCGGCACGCGCACCACCGCGTCCTTCACAAGGCCCGCGGAGGTGACGATGATCATCAGCGCGCTGCCTTCGGTCACCGGGATCAGCTGCACCCGCTTGATGCGTAGCGACTCCGTATGGGGCGCGACCACCAGTGCGGTGTAATTGGTCATGTCGCTGAGCGCCTGCGCCGCGATGCGGATGGTCTCCTCCACTTCGCCGACGCGCGTTCTCAGGTGGTCGTTGATCCGGCGCATATCGTCGTCTGACAACTTGTGCACCCGCATCAGCTGATCCACGTACAGACGGTAGGCCTTGGCCGATGGGATCCGTCCCGCCGACGTATGCGGCTGCGCCAGATACCCCAATTCCTCCAGGTCGCTCATTTCGTTGCGGATGGTGGCGGGGCTGAACCCGACGCCATGTTTCCGCGAAATCGTGCGCGAGCCGACGGGCACCGCCGTGGAGATATAATCGTCAATGATCGTCCGAAGGATCATGAACTTTCGGTCATCCAGCGTCAAGTGCCCACCCCCTTCCCGTTGTTAGCACTCTGCCCTTTCGAGTGCTAAGGCTTGGCTATAATGTACCATCGGAGCCCGGTTTTGTCAATAGGATTCTCGATTAAAAATGCGTTGCGGATGAATCCGCTAACGCGTCTTCATCCACATCGTGCGAAGAAAATCCGCTTCGCGTCTTTTCTTCGCGTTGGGAGGAACTGCGCGGGCCCGAAACTCTCACGAATTTCCGGGCGGCCCGCTGACTTGCGGAATGGTTTCCTCCATCAGTCTGCGGACTGATTCCGGAAACCATTCCCGGCGCGCATGTCGCCGGGAATGATTGAAGCAGTACGGAGATTCGCACCGGTCGTCGGCAGTGCGCTTCAGTCTGTAAAAAAAGGGCGTCCTGAAGGGTGCTGTCCTTCACGACGCCTGGATTGACGATTTCATTGGTTATGGGGCAAGCATGTCGCTGATGGCACTGGTCAGTGTCAGGATGGAGATTCTCGGGGAGTTCATCAGGCGGAATTTGGGCAGGTAGATGCGGTCGGTCATGCCCAGACCCGGCGAGGTATAGACCAGCGTGCTGCCCAGCTGCTTCATGCCCTCCACGTCCTCGTGCGCGGGGAACCAGCCGTGGCGCGGCGAGAACGGGGACGGGATGTAGAATGCGCCAAGCCCCGGCAGCTTCCAGCCGCCGCCGCAGTAGTGCCCCGCCAGCACCAGATCCGGCGTGTACAGGTAGGAGCGAGTGCCCTTCGCGCCCAGTTCCTGCGAGACGGTGATGTACTGCGCGGTGGGCGGGATGTGCGACAGCGCAATCTGCACATCCTCGGCGCTCATCTTGGGGATCGCGTCCAGCGTGGCCTTGAACTGGTTGAACCGCCAGGTGGTAAAGGGCAGGTTGTCGTGGTCGCCGGTCAGGCCGCCCAGCGTGCCCTCGGTTTCCTGCGTCATCTGATCCGAAAGCAGCTTGACCGAATCGGTGATGTTGAGGTTCAGCATCGCCGCGGGCGTCAGCCACAGCTTTGACTGTCCCACGTCGATCTGCGTCGCAGCCGACAGGAACTCCGCGCCGCGGCTCTTCGCGCCCAGCACCCAGTCGCTGAGCACCACCTGCTCCAGTGTGCCGCCGGACTCGCGCGGCGAGCCCGCTAGGATGTCCGGGTCGGAGTCGCCCGCGATGAAATACCGGGGCCGCTTGGCGCTGAGGCCGTCCAATAGATCGTAGAACGGCTGGGTGTTGCCGGATGAACCCACCATGTCGCCGGTGAACACGATCAGGTTGTAGGTTTCTGCGTTGATCGTGCGCAGAAGCGCCGCCTGATGCGCGCCGAAATCCCGGCCATGAAGGTCGGAGACCTGCAAGATTTTGTAACCCTCCAGATCTTCCGGCAGACCTACCAGCGAAATCGTCTGCCGTTCCACCTGCACAGAGCTGTTGTCCAGCGCCATCAGCGCAAACAGAAGGATCAGGAAACTCAGGAAGATGAACAGCGGGAACGTCATGTTGACGCCGCGCAATTTGGAAAGCCGCTTGGACTGCTGGCTCTGCGTGAACAGGTTGAAGCGCGTGATCGCCTTTTTGCCGTAATCGATGTAGCGTTTGCCGCTGAACCGCGAACCTTTGGAAAGCTTCATCACCGGCCGCCCGGAGACCGACTTCCGCTTCGCGTCGGCGGCTTTCATCCGCTTTGCGGCGCGCCGTTCGGGCGCGGCCTTTTCGCCCGCCGCGTCGTCCGCAGGTTGGGTTTTCGCACCCGGATCGCCCCCGGCGGTCTTCGCGCCGTCCGCGGCTTTTGCGCCCGCGGCTTCGTGCGCCGCCCCCGCCTTTTCTGCTTCCGGCTTCTTCTGATCGTCTTTTTGCATGAAACCCCTCCGACCGAACTCGCTACTATTATATGCGACTTGTCCGCCGATGGCAAGTACCCGCCTTGTGTGGTATAATGGGGCGACCCTTGAACGGAGGAATCGTATGGCAAAAATGAAGACCCGCTTCGTCTGCTCGGCGTGCGGATATGAGACCGCCCGATGGCTTGGAAAGTGCCCGGAGTGCGACAGCTGGAATACGCTCACCGAAGCGCCGGAGGAAGCGCCCACCCCGGATCGCAAGCAAAAGCGCAAGCCCGGCGCGGGGCAGGAGGCCCTCCCCATCGGCGAGATCCCCGACGAGGGGATGCTAAGGCATTCAACCGGCATCGGCGAACTGGACCGCGTGCTGGGCGGCGGCGCGGTGGAAGGGTCGATGACCCTGATCGGCGGCGAGCCGGGCATCGGGAAGTCCACGCTGCTGACGCAGGTGTCGGCGAAGATGGCGGAAGCCGCTCTGACTGTCCTGTACGTTTCGGGCGAGGAATCCGCGCGGCAGATCAAGCTGCGCGCGGGGCGGCTGGGCGCGCTGTCCAACCGGTTTTTCGTGCTGCCGGAAAATGACATGGAGAAGATCGAGGAAAAGCTGGCCAATATCAGCCCTGATGTGATGGTGGTGGACTCGATCCAGACGATGTACCGCGCCGACATGGTCTCCGCGCCGGGCAGCGTGTCCCAGGTGCGGGAGGCCGCGGCGGCCCTGATGCGCTACGCGAAGGTCAGCGGCTGCGCGGTGTTCCTGGTCGGCCACGTGACCAAGGAGGGCGCGATCGCGGGGCCGCGGGTATTGGAGCACATGGTGGACGCGGTTCTGTACTTTGAGGGCGACCACCAGCGGCAGTACCGGCTTTTGCGCGCGGTCAAGAACCGCTTCGGCTCTGTCAATGAGCTTGGCATGTTCGAGATGACCGGCACGGGCATGCGGGAGATCGCGAACCCGTCCGAGGCGTTACTCAGCGAGCGGGCACACGACCAGAGCGGCTCGGTGGTTTTGTGCGCGATGGAAGGTTCGAGGCCGCTCCTCGTGGATGTGCAGGCGCTGGTGGCCTCGACGGTTCTGGGCACGCCACGGCGGATGGCGTCGGGCGTGGATCAGGCCAGGCTGTCGCTGCTGCTCGCGGTGCTTGAGAAACGGGCGGGGCTTCCTTTGTACAGCCAGGATGTGTACCTGAACGTCGCGGGCGGGCTGGATCTTTCGGAACCGGCGGCGGACCTCGCGCTGTGCGCGGCGGTGGCGTCGTCCGCCAGGAATCTTCCGCTGGACGGCAGCCTCGCGGTGATGGGCGAGGTCGGCCTCGCCGGCGAAGTGCGCGCGGTGCCGCAGGCGGAGCGGCGGCTGATTGAGTGCGCGCGCCTGGGCTTTACGAGAATCGTGCTGCCCAAGGCGAACCTGCGCGGCATCAAAACGCCGGAGGGCGCGTTTCTTTACGGCGTCGAAACGCTTCAGGAGGCGCTCAGCGTCATCATGAAAAAGTAATCTTCCAAAAAACTCCTTTCATACCCGCATTCGACGCCGCGCACACTAGGGCGCGAATGGGAGGAATGGTTATGAAATGGAGAAAACTCGCCGCGTTGGTTATGGTTTTCATGATGCTGATCACAACGCTGACCGGCTGTATGCGCTCCGCGGGCAACCCGGAACCGACGGCCGAAGCCACGGCAACCGGCGCGAAGCCGCCGATCCCGTCCAAGCTGAAGGTTGAGAACGGCGTACCGCAGCTGGACGTGTACAACGTGGACACGAAGACCGTCCAGTCCATGGACATTGAGAGCTACGTGCAGGGCGTACTCGCGGGCGAGATGCGTAACGACTGGCCGATGGAGGCGCTCAAGGCGCAGGCGATCCTGGCCCGGACGTTCGTTTTGAAGTTCATCAACGATAAGGACTCGAAATACAAGGGCGCGGACATCTCGACCGACATCACCGAGGCACAGGCCTACGACGAGCCCAGCATCAACGACCGCATCATCAAGGCAGTGGACGAGACCCGCGGCCAGGTACTCAGCTTTAACGGCGAACTCCCCTACGCCTGGTTCCACGCCCACGCAGGCGGGCAGACAGAGCTCGCGACCAAGGCGCTGGACTTCAAAGGCAAGGAGCCGGGTTACACGGAATCGGTTCAGTCGCCCGATTCTGACCGCGCGCCCGACGCCGTGAAGAACTGGACGGTCAGTTTCACCGCAGAGGAAGTCGGCGCGGCCGCCGAGAAGGCGGGCGTCAAGACTGGCGCGGTGAAAACGATGGAGATCGGCGAGAAGGGCGAGTCCGGCCGCGCGGTGACCTTCAAGATCAACGGAAACGACGTGCCCGGCCCGGCGCTTCGTATCGCGCTGAACCCTGAGAAGCTGAAGTCGACGCTGGTCAGCGAGGTGTCGGTGGACGGCGGCAAGGTGACTTTCACAGGCAAAGGGTTCGGGCACGGCGTGGGCATGTCCCAGTGGGGCGCTTACGGCATGGCCGAGCAGGGCGCGAAGGCGCAGGACATCGTGATGCATTACTTCCGCAACGTGGAGCTGGTCACATTGTGGCAATAAACGCCGCGCTGAAACGCCCTTTCGGGAACTTCAGCGCGGCAGATGAAATCCGCGGCGCGTCTTTCATCTGCGTTTGGAGAACTGCACGGGTCTGAAATCCTCACGGATTTCCGGGCGGCCCGCTGACTGAAGGAGATGTTTCCTCCGCCAGTGTTCGCACTGGTGGAGGAAACTTGGTTCCCGGCGCGCATGTCGCCGGGAACGAGTTGAAGGAACGACGTAGTTAGACCAGTGTCAGTGAATGCAGTATTACAGTCCCAGGGAACGATTGAAGTCAAATAGAGGTCTGAACAATAACGCGTTTTGGTTGGATGCCTAGCGCTACCAAGGAGAAAACCATGCGGAAGAAGTTTTTGTTGGTTTTGGTCGCGGCGGCACTTTCTATTTCGCTTGCGGGCTGCGGAAAGATCGTGCCCGACGAGGAAAACCCGGAAAGAACTTTATACGCTTCGTTTGCGCCGGTTTACGCGCTGGCCAGTCCGATTGTCTCGGGCGTTCCGGGCATCACGCTGAAGTGCCTGGTGCAGCCGCAGGACGGCTGCCTGCGTTCGTATGAACTCAGCGACTGGGACGAGGCGATGCTAGCGACTGCCGACGCGGTGATCCTCGCGGGGCGGGGCTTTGAATCCTTTGAGAACTGGACGCCCAATGGGAATGTCGCCATCGTCAGCGCGATGGACGGTTTGACGCTTCTGAACAACGGCTCGACTGCGCCGGAGGGCGACGAGCCCGACCACTTCGAGGATGAAAACCCGTGGGCGTACCTGTCGGTCGCGCAGGCGCGGGAGATGATCTCAGTCATCGCCGCGGGCATGATCCAGCTCGACCCTGACTACGAATCCAGGTATGAAGAAAACGAAGAGGATTTCGACGGGAAGCTGGAGGCGCTTGAGGCCCGCATGGAGGAAGCGCTGATCGCCGCGCCGGAAATGGGCGTCGCGGTCGCGCACGAGGGGCTATTCTACCTGACGGACGAGCTGGGTCTCGCGGTCGGCGCGGTGATCAAACGGGAGCCGGGCAGCGAACTGTCCGATAACGAACTGAAGGCGGCGCTGGAATCTTTAAAGGCCGCGAACGTCAGGGTCGTACTGATCGAAAGCCAGTCGCCTCAGTCGCTCCGCGACGCGCTGACGAACGCGGGCTATCATCTGGCGCTGATCGACACGCTGTCCACCCATTTGCCGGGCGGACTGGACGACTATATTGATACAATGGACAAAAACGCGCGGGCGATCGCCGACGCGTTGAAGAAAGCCGTACAATAAAGGCCGGGGGCGTAATGCCTCCAGCCTTGAATCAGTAATCAGGTGATCTTCAGCAGCATCGTGTGCGCGCCGTCCATCTCGACGGTCAGGAGTTTCTCCTTCTCCAGCCGCTTCATCACGTCGCTGAAGCGCTTGAAGCCGATGGCCTTCTCGTCGAAATCCGGGTAGTCCGCCTGGATCGCGGCCTTGAGGATGGACGGATTGATGCGCTCGAAACCGTCCGCTTTGTACTGCCGCAGGTACTCGCGGAACGCGGGCAACCAGTTCTCTTTGTTCAGCTGCGGCGTGGGCGCGTCGTTTCCGTTGAGGCCGATCTTCAGCGAGGACTCCTCCGTCCACGCCTTGATGCGCGCGCTGCGGGCGGCGACCATCGCCATCAGCTTTCCGAACGTGGCGCAGCCGTAGGTGCGCTCGTCGAAGTCGGGGCGAAGCCGGGTCAGCGTGTCCTTGAGCTCGCTGGCGTACATCATGTCCTCGTCCTGATCGGCCAGAATCGTCTCGATCTGTACGATGAGATCATTGAGGTCGGGCGATTCCTCTTCCTTCTCGCCCTTGGTGGAAGGCTTGGCCGGCGGCTTTGTGGTGACGGCCACCGACTCCAGGAAGATGAACTCGCTGCACGCTTTGATGAAGATGCCGGAGGCCACCTCGCTTCGGGAGATGCCCAGCACCTTCTTGCCCATCGACTTGAGCTTCCCCACCAGCGGCGTGTAATCGCTGTCGCCGGAAACGATGCAGAAGCTGTCGATCAGCGGGTTTACGTAAGCAACCTCCAGCGCGTCGATGACCAGCTGGATGTCCAGATTGTTCTTCTGATTCTTGCCGTACCGGATCGAGGGCACCACGTAGAAGGTGTTTGACAAAAGACATTCCTTCAGCTCGGTGTAGCGGTCGGTATAGCCGTACACCTTGCCCAGCAGGATGTCACCCCGGATCTTGACCTTTTCGATGATGCTCATCAGCATCGATTCCTTGGCCCCGGCGTTTTCAAGGTCTACGAAGACCGCGTAATTGCTGGTTCCCACGAACTCAATCCCCTCTTGATCTGGCTGATTTTCAGTGTACACGCTCCCGGCTTTATTGTCAAGCGCGGCCCCGTCGGCGGGCCAGTCGCGGATGCGGCAGCGGGCCAGCCCCCTCGCCAAGTCATGTAAATTGACAATCGCGGCAAAAGCGTGTATGATGATTGAGCGAAACATGGACGCGCCGTCCCGCCCGCGAGGGCGAGTGGCGCTTGATATGGCATCAACGCGCGCGTCAGGAGGATCCTATGGCCACAAGGCGGAGCCCCGCACAGTTCCGAAGCAGAGTCACTTCGGTTCTGGTATTTCTCCTTTGCATCGCGCTGATTGGCGGCGCTTCGTACCTGGGCTACCAGGCATTGTCCTTTGACTATTCCGGCTACCTGCCGCTGGACGCGACGGCGCGCCCGTTCATCCCGGACGGCGGCTTCAAGGTAAGCGCCACGCCTCAGCCCTTCGACGTGGAGGAGTATGTGGAGCCGACGATGACGCCCGGCCCGACACTTCAGCCCACGCGCATCCCGCTGGATCTGTACGCGCCCCGCGATACCAAAGTCTTGATGACCGGAACCGACAAGCTGGGTCTGTGCGCGCTGACCAGCTGCCAGCCCTCGGCCGCCGACCAGAACAAGGTCATGATGGTGCGCGGCTGGGGCTACATCAAAGATACCGATGCCGCCCAGAGCGTCATCTACCTCGCGGTCTCCACCAAGAACGGCGACGATCATCGGTTTTACCGGGTGATCCGCCAGTCGGGCTCCACCGGCATCCAGCACGACCCCGCGACCGGACGCAATCTGGATCAGGCGGATTTCGCCGCCGCGTTCGGCGTGGACACCTACATCGACGGCACGTACAAGCTGGGTCTTCTGATTCAGGTGATGAACGGCAAGCACGTCGAGGAAAAGGCCTATTACCCGCTGGGCGAAGCGTACAACTTCAACGTAGTCAACGGAAGAATCCAATAGACCGATATGAAAAGGGCTGTCCGCTTATGGGACAGCCCTCATCACTTTGGGAGGGTTTCGAGAGGGCCGCAGCCCTCTTGATTTTTCTCAAATCCGGCGGCGTGCACGCCGGATTTGGCTTTTCCTCAAAGGCCGAGCTTGCCCGGCCGACAGGGAAAGCGTTCCCAAACCGGTTCCCGCCCGCCACAAGCATTTCAGGGAACCGGTTCCGTTCCAAATACAAAGAAAAGATGCGAAGCGGATTTTCATTGCGCGTGTCGACACCGCCGACACGCTTTTCTACCCAACCGCCACGCCGTGGGATTTCAGAAGATCGCTCAGCGGCGGAAGAGTCGTATCGGCCGCCGCGCCGCCGGTCGTTTCGTCAGAATTGTCCTCGCTAAAATCGATGTTGTCCTGGAAGTCCCCTTCGGCGGGCGTCACGTCGCCCTCCTCCATCTGGCCGTCGGTGGGCACATCGCCCTCCTCCATCTGGCCGTCGGTGGGCACATCGCCCTCCTCCATCTGGCCGT
>CAZNPZ010000010.1:0-61488 GCA_964575255.1 uncultured Oscillospiraceae bacterium | reverse complement strand
CGCCCTCCTCCATCTGGCCGTCGGTGGGCACATCGCCCTCCTCCATCTGGCCGTCATCCGTATGGTACTCGTCGGGCACGTCGCCCTCTTCCGGCTGGAGGTCGCCTTCCGCGGGCGGCACATCGCCCATGTCACTTCCCGGCAGCGCTTCCTGTCCGGTCACCTTCTGCCAAAGCCATAACCCGGTATCCCCCACGATGTTGGGGTTCCGCGAGTACAGATACGCCTCACCCACGAAAACGCCGATGGCGGTGATCAGCACGACGCTGGCAAACACCAGCGCTACCGCCCTGCGAATCTTGTAGGCCTCGGTCATCCGCACCGCCTGGCGGCAGAAACCGGCCACCGACAATATCAGGCCGACGCCGGGCAGCCAGCTGAAGATCAGGCCGAACAGGGATTCCCACAGGCCGCGCGAAATCTTCGCGTTCTCCGCGCGCTCGTGGCTTCTGGAATACTTTTTCGGCATACGTCACCCTTCAGTCGAGATGGTTCGCGCGGGAGACCGCGCGTAAAATGTACTGTTTCCTATGACGACCGTCCGGTCGGAAAGGTTCCAGCCGCCTGGTCAGCGTTTCCCGCGTGCGGCGCGGGTCTGCGCGTTGTGGACGGCGTCCAGGTCGTGCCGGGCGCGGATCTTTTTCAGGATCAGGCCGACCGTCTCCTCCAGCTCGCCGCCCTCCTGGTAATCGGCGGGCAGCGCGAAGTCCGCCCGGCGCTGCAGCAGCATCTCGTCCGCCAGCGCGCCGCCGTTTGGTGCATGCACCACGATGGAGCAGCCGCCCTTGAGCCTGGTCATCTTCATGCAGGGCACGTCAGTCAGGCCGTCGCCAAAGTAGATCATGTTGGCGAACGGCACGCGGCGGAGGTATTCCGGCGTGTGGGCGTTCAGGTCGTAGTCGTTCGTCACGTCCAGAATGCCCTTGTTGATGCGGAACAGGTACTGGGTTTTCGCGGTGTAGTTGACGTCGGTCGCGGGCCAGATGGCGACGCCCGACGCATCATACACATAGGAGGCGGCGAACACCGCCTTGAACGCCCCCGCGATGCGGGAGCCGTCAATGATCTCTTTCAGGCCGGAGGAGATGATGTAGTGCTCGATCTGGACGCCCACGGCTTCGCCCAGCGCGTTAACGCGCGAAAACCAGCTCTCGACGCCCGGATAGAACTCGACCGTGCTGCCCAGCGCCATAAGCGCCGCGCGGGTCAGGGGCTTTCCGGCGCGCTCGGCGGCGTAGCGCATCATGTACATGTACGCCAGCACGCCGTCGGTCAGGTTGCGGACGGCGAAGCGGCGGCAGTCGGCCCAGAACGCGTCCGGGTCGATCTGAAGGCCCGGCAAAAAGCCGTACTCCTGCATGTCCTTGGGCGAGAGCGTCTTGTCGAAGTCGTAGATAAGCGCGACGATGGGCTTCTGCATGGCGATCCTCCTCCCCCCCGCGCCGAAATACGGGCGATGGGAAATTCTATGCGGCAAACCATCTATCCCGTCGGCAGAAACCCGGAACCGGCGTTTTGTCGCCGGTTCCGCGTGTCGACAAAGCCGACACGCGCAAAGAAAATGCTTCGCATCTTTTCTTTGCATTTGGAGCGTGGCCGGTTCCCTGAAACGCCTGCGGGCGTTTCCGTGCGGGAGCCGGTTCGGGAACGCTTTCCCCGTCGGCCGGGCAGGCTCGGCCTTTGGGGGAAAGCCAAATCCAGCGCGCAGGTCGCTGGATTTGATTGAACGTCAGGAGGGTGTCGGCCCTCCCGACCCCCTCCCTAGGGTGATGCGCTAACCTGCGTTTTATCGCCGGTTCCGAAAAAATGGATGGCTCAAAGCCTGATTACGAGTTGGGCTCGGGTGTCGCAGCGGTGTCGGCCCCGGCTGCCTCGGTCGCGGCGGGCGCGACCGCCTTGCTGCCGCCGCGCGGCGCGTCTTCGGCGTAGATGCGCACCTGCACCTCTGCGGTCGCGATGCCATCCTGCTCCATGCCGGCGGCTTTCTGGAACTTCTTGACCGCGGTCTGCGTGGCGGGGCCGAAGTCGCCGTCCCGGACACCGTTGAACCAACCCAGCTTGTACAGCCGATCCTGCAGGTTCTTGACCGCCTTGTTGTTCTTCATGCCCTTTTTCAAGGTCTTGTAGGGCGAGGGCGTCGGCGTCGCCTCCGGCTGTGGTGTCGGGATGGTGGACAAATCCACACCCTTGATGATCGCGTTTAGTTCGGCGGCGTCGCTGGTCGCCTCAAGCCGGGCGATGGCGTTGTTGATCAGCGCCCAGTTCTCCTCGGACGCCTCGGACAGTGAGCTCAGCGCGGGGTTCAGCACGGCGACGGCGTCGTTGGTGGTGGCCGCTTCGATCGACTTCTGGATTGCGAGCAGCGCGTCGACGAAGCCCGGATCATTTTCCAGCGGCTTTTCGGGGAGCAGCGCGGAAATCTGGGCGCTTTCCTCCTCCTGCTGCTTCATCGCGGCGGCACCGGTTTGGTCGGCGCGATAGAGTTTGATGATCTCGGTGCGGTACTCGTCGGTGGCGTGCTGCTTGATCAGCGCGAGACCCTCGGTGTACAGCGTGTATGTGACGCCGGGGATCTTGGCACGGTTGGCCGTCTTGTCGGCAATGAAGAGAACGCCCAGCACCAGAAGCACCACGACTGCTGCCACGCCGCCGATGCGGATCAGCCACTTGACGAGGTTCGGCCTGTCTGCGGAAACCATAGCGCCATCCGGCTCGGTTTCGTGCGCGCCGTCCGCCTCATCCTCCGGCGCGGCGACGTCCTCAGGCTCCGCGGCCCGACGCGTGGGCTGCGCCTTGCGCTGCGCGCGGTTTTTTTTCTGGTTCATCTGCTGGATGTACCGCTGGACTTCCGGGCTGATGCCGGTCTTGCGGATCGGCGTCATGGGTTTGATCTCAATGCCCAGCGCGTCCCGCTCACCCTCGGCGTAGTACACAGGCGCGGGTTCCGGCGCTTCGGGCTGCCTGGCCGGGGCTTCCGGCGCGGCATCGTCCATAGGCGCTTCTCCCGCCGTCTCCGGCGCTTCCGCGGGCGCTTCGGAGGCTTCCTCCGCCAGGCCTGTGGTCTGTCCGCCCTCGTCTTCCGCCAGCGCCGGGCGGTAGCTGGTGCGCGAGTAGACGTCTCCGCCCTCGTCCGGCTGAGAGGAGTAGGTCGTTTTGGTGTATGGCGCATACCCCGGCTGCTCAGCGCCTTCCGGCACAAAGCGAATCTGGGACGAGGTGTACCCGCTGCCGTCGAACCGGCTGTCGCCGACCGTCTGACCGCAGCTTGGGCAAGTCTTCGCCTCAGGGTTCAGGGTCTTGCCGCACTTGTTGCAGAACATATCTTGCCCTCCCGTTCAGGGTTGCCCTGGTTTCGCGCGGCGCATATGGCTGCCCCGCGCAGGCTAAAGTCGTTTGGGCGCATGACAATACAGAGTGATTGTAACCTTAACGCCACGTTTCGTCAAGCAAAACCCTCAAAATACGCCATATTAGGGGCATTTTGGCCCAAAAAAGGCGTCTGAAAGGGGTTATTCAAACGGATTTGCCGGCGCGGGGGTCGCTTCCGCCTGTTCGGGAGCGGCTGTCGGCTGCGGCGACGCTGCCGCGTCGGACCTCACCACGCTGACAGACGCGCCCGCCGAGGATGAATAATCATTCATCGCGAACTGCCCGGCGGCCTGTTTGGGGATCAGGATGCCGCTGTTTTCGCGGAAGCTGATGTACGTGGTCAGCATCAGCGTCATCGACAGAAGCGCCAGCGCCGAAACCAGAATCTTCCCCCGGATGGGGCAGCGCAGGCCGCGCCACAAGACGATGAGGCCCAGCGGCGGCAAAAGCGCGCAGAGCAGGATCGTCACCCACACGCGCGCGCTGGGATGACTCCGCTTGGGCACCTGAAACATTGGGGTAACGCCGGTGGTGCGCATGGTTCAACCTCCGAAATTGGTGGAAACATTATATCAGATAGACGTAAGGCGCACAAGTTTTGAGCCAAGAACGCCGGACTACGGTCGCAAAAATGTCAAATTTACAAGCGCATAACACTGGTTCGGCTGCGCATCGCACGTAAAAAACCCCCGCCGAACCATCAGCGGGGGCATGTCCGATTGGTTTACGCCTTGGCGCGCTTCTCCATGATGGCCGCGTGCGCCGCCGCGAGGCGCGCGATCGGCACGCGGAACGGGGAGCAGCTCACGTAGTCAAGGCCTGCGTTGTGGCAGAAAATGACGGAGGACTGGTCGCCGCCGTGCTCGCCGCAGATGCCCAGTTTGAGGCCGGGGCGAGTCTTGCGGCCCAGTTCCGCGGCCATCTTGACCAGTTTGCCGACGCCGTGCTGATCCAGGTGCTGGAACGGGTCGGTCTCGAAGATCTTCTTGGCGTAGTACGCGTCCAGGAACTTGCCGGCGTCGTCGCGGGAGAAGCCGTAGGTCATCTGGGTCAGGTCGTTGGTGCCGAAGGAGAAGAACTCGGCCTCGGTGGCGATCTCGTCGGCGGTGACGGCCGCGCGCGGGATCTCGATCATCGTGCCCACCTTGTAGTCGATCTTGACGTTCTTCTCGGCCATGACCTTCTCGGCGGTTTCGACGACGATTCTGCGGACGTAGCCCAGTTCCTTCGCGTCGCCCACCAGCGGGATCATGATCTCCGGATGGATGTCATAGCCCTTCTCGGCGCGCACTTCGATGGCGGCCTCGATGACGGCGCGGGTCTGCATCTCGGCGATCTCCGGGAAGGTGACCGCAAGGCGGCAGCCGCGGTGACCCAGCATCGGGTTCATTTCATGCAGTTGGTCAATCTTTGCGACGACGGCGTCGGCGGTCGTGCCCAGTTCGCGCGCGATGGCGGCGATCTCTTCCTTCATGGACTTGGCCGGGAGGAACTCGTGCAGCGGCGGATCGAGGTAGCGGATGGTCACCGGGCGCTCGCCCATGACCTCGTAAATGCCCTTGAAGTCGCCCTTCTGCATCGGCAGGATCTTGTCAAGCGCTGCGCGGCGCTGCGCTTCGGTGTCGGCCAGGATCATCTCGCGCACGGCCGCGATGCGATCGGCCGCGAAGAACATGTGCTCGGTGCGGGTGAGGCCAATGCCTTCCGCGCCAAACCGGACGGCGACCTCCGCGTCGTGCGGCGTGTCGGCGTTGGTGCGCACCTTGAGGCGGCGAACCTGGTCGGCCCAGCCCATCAAAGTCGCGAAATCGCCGGACACTTCGGCGTCGATGGTCGGGATCGCGCCGGCGTACACATTGCCGGTGGAGCCGTCGATGGACAGGAAATCGCCCTCTTTAAAGGTCTGGCCGGCGACGACGAGCGTCTTGACCTCTTCGATGATGCGCAGGTCGGAGCAGCCTGCGACACAGCAGGTGCCCATGCCGCGCGCGACGACCGCCGCGTGCGAGGTCATGCCGCCGCGCCCGGTCAGGATGCCCTGCGCGTGGTTCATGCCCTCGATGTCCTCGGGCGAGGTTTCAAGCCGGACGAGCAGCACCTTCTGGCCGTTCTTGGAAGCCGCGACGGCTTCGTCGGCGGTGAAATAAATCTGGCCGCAGGCGGCGCCGGGCGACGCGGGCAGACCCTTCGCGATGGGTTTGGCGGCCTTGAGCGCCTTAGGGTCAAACTGCGGGTGCAAAAGCGCGTCCAGGATGCGCGGCTCGACCATCATGACGGCCTCTTCCTGGGTGCGCATGCCTTCGGCGACCAGATCCACCGCGATCTTGAGCGCCGCGGCGGCGGTGCGCTTGCCGTTGCGGGTCTGCAGCATGTAGAGCTTGCCGCGCTCGATGGTGTATTCCATGTCCTGCATGTCGCGGAAATGCTTTTCCAGCGTCTCGGCGACCTTGACGAACTCGTCGTATACTTCCGGCATGACCTGCTTCAGCGTCGAAATCTCCTGCGGGGTGCGGACGCCGGCCACGACATCCTCGCCCTGCGCGTTGATCAGGTACTCGCCGTAGAGCTTGTTCTCGCCGGTGGAGGGGTTGCGGGTGAAGGCGACGCCGGTGCCGGAGGTATCGCCCATGTTGCCGAACACCATCGCCTGTACGTTGACGGCGGTGCCCCAGTCGCCGGGGATGTCGTTCATGCGGCGGTAATAGATGGCGCGGGGGTTGTCCCAGGAGCGGAACACGGCCTTGATGGCCTCGACCAGCTGCACCTTGGGATCCTGCGGAAAGTCTTCGCCCTTCTCGGCCTTGTACAGCGCCTTAAACTTCTTGACGATTTCCTTGAGGTCGTCCGCGGTCAGGCCGGTGTCGAACTGGACATTCTTTTCTTCCTTCATTTCGTCCAGGATGCGCTCAAATTTGGACTTGGGCACTTCCATGACGACGTCGGAGAACATCTGAATGAAGCGGCGGTAGGAGTCATAGGCGAATCGCTCGTTCTGGGTGAGGTTGGCGAGGCCCTGGACGGCCACGTCATTCAACCCCAGGTTCAGGATGGTGTCCATCATGCCGGGCATCGACACGCGCGCGCCGGAGCGGACGGAGACCAGGAACGGGTTTTCCAGGTCGCCGAACTTCTTGCCGCAGACCACTTCGGTCTCGGCCAGCGCGGCTTCGATCTGGGCCATGATCTCATCGGAGATCACCTTGCCGTCCCTATAATACGCGGTACAGGCTTCGGTCGTAACAGTGAAGCCCTGGGGTACCGGAAGGCCGAGCGTGGACATCTCCGCGAGGTTCGCGCCCTTGCCGCCCAGAAGGTTCTTCATCCCGGCGTTGCCTTCCTTGAAGAGATAGACATACTTGTGCGCCATGATACTCCCCCTTACCTTACATTGCTCTTTTTTTCAGTCGCAAACTTTATTATACCGCCAAGGTTGGGATTTCATAGAGTTTTCCTGTTAAATTCGCCATCTTTTGATATGATTTCCAGTTCAATTCCGTTGAGCGCCGCGGCGCAGCGTGAAAATGAACTGTAAAAGCTGCCATAGATTTTTCGGGTACGCGTGAGGCACAGGTAGTCCACGTACGCGTCCACGATGCCCTCTTCACTGTCCCTGGCGAGCGACCGCTTTTCATAGGTCAGGATGCGTCCGGGGAATTCCGCTTTCAGCGCGCGCTCCTCCTCCGGGGAATCGGTGGCGAGGAAGAAGCCTGCGGCGGGATCCTGATCCACCTCCCGCCGCATGCGGTCGATGAAGTCCTGCGTGCGGCTGGTCTCGATGGACTGGACGTTGTCGGTGCGACGGATGTGCACGCCGACGCAGTTCGCAGGGAAGCGCTCCGTCACTGCGTCCGCCTTTTTCCGGATGTCGGGCGCGGGCTGGAAGATGGAATAGTCGTACTTCTCGTATTCGCTCTCCAGGCTGTAGCAGCTGGAAGCGTAGAGGCTGGATGATTTCATCTGAAGCACCGTCTCGCGGGTCAGCGCCTTTTTGGCCTCCCAATTCTCGACCGTCCGGTCGAAGCGCCGCCCTTCTGCGCGGCGGGTCAGCTTCCGCGCGATACTTCGAAGCCGCATCCGCGCCTTGGACACATACGGCCCCTCCACCACCCGGATATCCTCCGGCAGTGAAAAAAGCCGCGCGCACGGGCAGTTCATCCCCGCGTCGCGCAGCCAGACGACCGTCAGCCCCCCGCCTGTTTCCCGCGCCAGCGCATGGTACGAAGCGATGGTGCGCATCCGGTTGCAAAGCCCGCCCAGCGGTTCCACGTACAGCATCAAAGAACCCCCGCCTGAATGATCGCATCAATTATAATGGATGATGGATAATCTGTCAAGAAATGGCCCGGCGCCTGTGGAATCGGGCAAAAACCGAGTCAAAATGCAGCCTCGATTTTCAGGCTGCGTTGTTGTGCCGGTGCAGATCGGTTTACCCTGTCACGAGGGCATGCTTTCTATGCCAGCACTCCACCAATGTCCCGGAAGGCGGCGTAAAGCGGATAGCAGGCGAACATAGGATATAGCGTGAAATCGTTGCCGGACCCAATAGGCAGCCAAGCAGTCAAAACAATGTTGGCAGCAGGATCACCGACATTGCTCTAACCCTTTTGACGATACAAAGCGCGAGACCATCAGACACAGCCAAAGCGGCAAAGGCAGTGTAAAAGAACGAAGACACAATCGGAAGGTAGTCCTGATCTGCATATTCCGGGTAACGCCCATACCATAAGCGGGGTTTGCTGGCTTGATCGGGTTCCCGGTGCGGCGGAAAACGAAACACGGTTATGCGGTCTCGTGGTTGTTTTGGTCGCCCGAAGTGTGATTCCTGCATTGGGCGGTGTTGACTCAGTATTTCGCATTGGAATAGGCCGCCGCCCGCGCGGTATGCGGCGGCCGAAACGGGGTATTACGGTTCGGGGGTCAGAAGGCCGCCGCCGGGCAGCGGGACGGTCGCGCCCCGCAGCCACGCGCACGCGGGGTTTTCCGCGTCATAGTACAGCATGAACCCGCCCGACTGGATGTTTTCAAGCCCCGGTTTCGCGTCCGTCAGCGCGTCCAGGTGAGAATCCGCCGTCAACGTCCACGAGGAATCCGCGTCCAGCGACAGCGAAACGGATCCCCCAACATTGGAAGAGTCCACAGCGCCGGTATAGATCGAACCGCGGGTCAGCGAAAGCGAGAAGGCGCTGATGGCGTCCACCGTCACGTCGCCGGCCAGCACCTGACCCGTCGTGGACAGCCTAAAGTCGCCGCCGTTCTGGCCGGGCGCGCCCCAACCGTTTGTGAGATTCCCGGAAACCTGCGCGAGCAGCCCGCTTTCGAAGGTCAGTTCGCTGCTGGTGAGCGTCGCCTCCGCCTTTGTATTGGTCACGAAGAAGAGCGGCCCCTCCGACATCGAGGACAGCTTGCTGTTTTCGGCGGAAAATGTAACCGTTCCGCCCGATGGGCCAAGATCGCCGCTTCTGTAGAGCGCGACACCGCATGGTCCCGTGCCGGTCAGGTCGCTGTCCGCAACGGAAACCGCGCCGCCGTCAACCGCGATCATGGGGCTTGCGGTGGCAGAGCCGGTCAGATTCGCGCCGGTGACGCTGCCGCCCGCGTAGATGAGCGGGCTGTCCTCGCCCGCGGTGGACAGCGTCGTCCGATTGATTCTGACCTGCCCGCCGTCTGATGCGGCGATGGCCGCGCTGTGGTTTCCGGCGGTCGTGACGCCGACGTTCGTTGCGCTGACAACGCCGCCGCGCGAGGCGTTTATCCCGCAGGCGGATTCCCCGGCGGTGGTGATGGTCATGTCGAGAATTTGGGCGGTGGTGCCGCTGCCGGTCGCGATCACGGCGTCCGCGCCCTGTGAGGCGGAGGAAACCGAACCGCCGGAGGCGGTCAACGCGCCACCGGATGTGACCATCATCGCGGCATCGGCGTCCGGATCGCCATGCCCGGCATCGCCGCGCGCGCCATCCCGGTCGGGATCCTGCGCGTCCCCGGTTTTGGACACGACGGCGTCTCTCAGCGACAGGGTACCGCCGTTTTTCACCAGAACCGCGCTTTGTCCCGCGATCCCGGAGGAGAGCGTCACACCGGACAGCGCCTCGCTCGTACCGTCCACGATTCGCGCGCCGGTCAATGCGGATTCGGAAGGCGGGGTCTTGCCGATGGGCAGGCCGCCGGGCGCAGCCGATGCGGATGGCTGCGCGCCGCCGCTCGCGACGCCGACGGTTGCCGTGCCGGGGGAGGCTTTGGGGTTCTTCGGCGGAACCGCCGCTTCGGCTTCGGCCTGCACAAACGCAGCCCGCGCGCCGCGGTCGCCCTGGACGAGCCCGGCCATCAGCGGAAGGACGGCCATCGCGGCGATTATCACGAGCGCGAGCGCGAAGCGGGCGGCGTGCGGGATTTTCATGGCAATCCGTCCCTTCTCTCATGTGGCTTTGCCATCCAGCATACGCCCGTTTTTTGGCAATCCTATGCGTCGCGATTGAATAAATTATGAACTTTGCCCGCTTGTGAAGAAGTAAAAACCCACCGCAGACGATCGTCAGCGGCGGGCTGATATGAATCAGTTGACTGTCAGGAGACGTGTGCGGCGGTTGTATTCGGGGCGGAGAAGGACTGAACGATGATGCGCAGCCATCGCCATGATCGGCGATACCGCGCCAGCCCGTAAAGAGAAGTCAGCCGTACAGGACATCCAAAGCCTTACTCTCGCAATCGTCCATGTGGCGCGGGATGCCGGTGACACTCGCGCCACATCTGTTCAGATCTTTTTCAGGGCTCAGCCGATTCCCTGCGCGATCATAGCGTCCGCGACCTTGATAAAGCCAGCGATGTTGGCGCCCGTAATAAAGTTGTCCTTCTGGCCATACGTTGTGGCGGCTTCATCCATCTGACGGTAGATACTGCTCATGACCTGTTTCAGCCGCTGATCCACCTCATCAAACGACCAGGAAAGGCGCAAGCTGTTCTGAGACATTTCCAGCGCGGAGGTGGCCACGCCGCCCGCGTTGGCCGCCTTGCCGGGGGCGAACAGAACGCCTGCCTTCAGGAACGCGTGGGCAGCTTCGGGAACGGTGGGCATGTTCGCGCCTTCGCCAACGGCGAAGCAACCGTTTTTGATCAGCGCCTGGGCGCTTTCTAGGCTCAGTTCATTCTGCGTTGCGCAGGGCAGCGCGATGTCGCACGGTACATCCCATACGGTTCCGTTCTCATGGTAAACCGCTTTGGACGCGTACTTCACGTATTCGCTCAGACGCTTCCGCTCCACTTCCTTGATGCGCTTTACCTCATCCAGCTTGATTCCATCGGGATCGTAGACCCATCCGGTGGAATCGCTGAGCGTGACCACTTTTGCGCCAAGTTGCTGCGCCTTTTCACAGGCATAGATCGCCACGTTGCCCGCGCCGGATATGACGACGGTCGCGCCGTCAAACCCCTTGCCGTGTTTGCGAAGCATTTCGTCCATCAGATAGACAAGGCCATACCCCGTGGCTTCTTTCCGGGCCAGCGATCCGCCGTATGCCAGGCCCTTTCCGGTCAGAACGCCTTCATACAGCCCGGTCAACCGCTTGTACTGGCCGTACAGGTAGCCGATCTCGCGGCCACCGACGCCGATGTCGCCCGCCGGGACATCGATATCCTTGCCGACGTACTTGCTTAGTTCCGTCATGAAGCTCTGGCAGAAGGACATGACTTCCGTGTCGCTTTTGCCCCTGGGATCGAAGTCGCTTCCGCCTTTGCCGCCGCCGATTGGCAGGCCCGTCAGCGAGTTTTTCAGGATCTGTTCAAACCCAAGAAATTTCAAGATGCTCAGATTGACCGAGGGATGGAAGCGCAGGCCCCCCTTGTAAGGACCGATGGCATTGCAGAACTGCACCCGGTATCCCTTGTTGACCCGAACCTTCCCGGCATCATCCCGCCACGCAACGCGAAACGCAATCACTCGATCCGGCTCCGTAAGGCGTTCAAGAATTCCGTTTTCACGATACTTGGGATCGGATTCCACCACCGGAGACAGCGCTTCGAGCACCTCGGTTGCAGCTTGATGGAATTCCTTCTCGCCCGGATTATTACGGATCAGGTCGGCCAGTACCTCTTTGATATACACCCCAACATCTCCTGACGATTTGAATTGGCACACTGTGCAAACGCACAATCATACTAATGCATGATTATACGGTTATGGTCGATATCTGTCAAGATTATTAAGGCAACAACGCGCAATACCGGAGCAAACACGGCAACGCCCAAAGGTATCCAAGAAACCGCATAACTTACGCTGCTTTCCTGTCGCGCTGGGAACCAAATCAGACCAGCAGGCCCAGCCTGTCAGACAGATACTGGTTCGCCAGCGCGAACTGGATATTCAGTTTGGCGACCTGTTCTCGAAGACCTCGGCATCGGGTCTTTCGGTAATTGAACAGCCCGTGAACAATCCGCGGTTTTCTGCTTCCGGGATGATGGACAACATTCAAATTGACAACATATTTTACGTATGGTATTTTATACCCGCGGGGAGCGCGCGATTCCCGCGTGTAGAAAGGAAGTATGGTAAGATGGGCAAGACAAACCGTAGCGTGGTATTGGGCGCGGGCATGCTGCTCCAGCTCTGCGCTGGCATCGTGTACATGTGGAGCGTATTCAGAGGCCCCGTCGCCGCGTATCTGAACTGGGATCCGGCGGACGCCGCGTTTACTTCGTCGATCATGCTGGCCGCGTTCGTGGTGGGCATCGTCGGTGGCGGCAAATTGCAGGACAAGCTGGGGCCGCGGGTGGTTCTGATCGGCGCGAGCTTTGTGTTCAGCCTGGGCATGATCCTGACCTCGCTGGTCACCGCCGCGAACCCCAAGATGATCTACCTGACCTACGGCGTGATCGCGGGTCTCGGCGTCGGCATGGTGTACACCACGACCGTCTCGGTCGTTCAGAAGTGGTTCCCCGACCGGCGCGGCTTTGCCACCGGCATGATGGTGAGCGCGTTCGGATTCTCGCTGGTCATCTTTACGCCGCTCGCGTCGGCGCTCCTGGCGTCAAAAGGCGTACCGTTCACGTTCACCGCGATCGGCATATTGTTCCTCGTGGTCTGCACGCTTTCGTCGCTCCCGGTCGTGAACCCGCCTGCGGACTACCTGCCCGCCGGGGCCGCAAAGGGGCCGGGCGCGAAGCCCGCGCAGAAGCACTATGAGACCGGAGAGATGCTGAGGACTTCCCAGTTCTACAAGATTTTCTTCGGCATGATGCTGATCCTGCCGGCCTACTTCATCCTGAACCCGCAGTTTAAGGCGCTGGGCGCGGAGCGCGGGCTGACCGACGCGTTCCAGAATGTACTGGTCATGACCACCGGCATCGCGAGCGCGGCGGGGCGGCTTCTGTTCTCCTGGGCGTCCGACCGGATCGGCCGCAAGAACGCGATCTATTGCATCATCGGCGTGACGCTGGTGGGCATCCTGGCGCTGATTGTGGCGCAGGGCTTCCTGTTCATGGTGTGTGTCGCGCTGATCGCGTTCGCGTTCGGCGGCTGCGCCAGCGTGTTCCCGGCGCTGACGGCGGACAACTTCGGCACCAAATTCATGGGCCTCAACTACGGCTGCGTGATGGTGGGCTTTGGCATCGCGGCGCTGGGCGCGCCCAAACTGGCGGGGCTGTTCCCGCAGGACGCGTCGCACACCGGCTCGTTCGTGATGGCGGCGGTGTGCTGCCTGATCGCGCTGGCGTTCATCGTTCTCATCAAGAAACCAAAAGCGGAGTCGTAACGTCAGGAGGCGCGAACCGACTGGTTCGCGCCTCTTCTTTATGATTGGAGGTTTTCAAATGGTTGGGAAGGTCATGGCCGCGATGATCGAGTTCTTCGGGCAGGACGCGCGGCGCATCCACCATTTTCTGAAGGTGTACGGCTTCGCGCGGGCGATCGCGCTGGGCGAGGGCGTGGATGAGGGCCTGATGCGCGTGATCGAGTTGGCCGCGCTGACCCACGACATCGGCATCAAGCCGAGCGAGGGAAAGTACGGCTCCAGCGCCGGGCATTACCAGGAACTTGAAGGCCCCGCCCCGGCGAGGGAGCTGCTGCTGAACGCCGGATGCGGCGCGGAGGATGCCGAACGCGTATGCTGGCTCATCGCGCACCATCACACCTATACCGACATTCAGGGGCTTGACTACCGGATTCTGGTGGAGGCGGACTTCCTCGTCAACATTTACGAGGACGAAATCGGCCCCGACGCGGTCGCGTCCGTCCGGGAGAGGATCTTTCGGACTGCGACAGGTTTGAAATTCCTGCATCAGATTTACTTTTGATGATGTGCTCCGGCAACTACAGAAGTTGCGCAAGACCGACGAGAGATTTTTGTTCTTGTCAAGGAGCCGAAGCACAGGCGACCCTTCGGGATACGCCTCCGGCGTGAAATGCAGCGCTACGTCAATCGGAGAGCGACACAGACAAGGGCAAAAAGATCCGTCGGGATAGAAACTTCTGTGGTGGGCGGAGCACTAAGTGCGCATCTTGCGCCGGAACAGCCGGATGGCCAGCGCGTACAGCGCGACGGCGTACAGAAGCACCCAGCCCATGTGGGGCAGCGCGGCGCGGAAGTCCCCCAGAAGCGTCAGCTTGGCGGCGTCCACCGCGTGGGCAAACGGCAGCGCATAGCCGATCTTTTCAAACCAGCCTCCGATCAGGCTCAGGCTGAACCAGGTGCCGGACAGCAGCGTCGCGGCGTTAATCACGATGGGGAAGATGCCGCCCGACTGCCTGTCAGTCAGCGCCGTGCCCAGGAATAGCCCCATCCCGGTCATCAGCGCGACGGTGGGGAGCAGCGCGAGCATCGTCAATGGAAGATTCGTTGGCGCGAGGCCGAACGGCAGCGCCGCCAGCAAGCAGATCAGCGCCTGGATGAGGCCAATCGCGAACACCGGCAGCGAATAGCCGAGGATGTAGTCGGAAGCGCGCAGCGGCGACGAGAACAGCCTTGCAAGGAATGCGCTCGCCCGGTCGCCCGAAACCAGCATCGACGAAAACAGCATCACGAACGTCAGACTGAACACCGCCATGCCCGGCGCGAAATTGTCCATCGCGAACGCGGGATTGACCGCGCCGGCCTTACTGGTCAGCGCGTTGATCATCGCGATCAGAAGCACCGGGAGCAGGATGCCGAACACGAATGTCAGCGGATCGCGGACGATCT
Organism: uncultured Oscillospiraceae bacterium; assembly: GCA_964575255.1. Lineage (GTDB taxonomy): Bacteria > Bacillota > Clostridia > Christensenellales > Aristaeellaceae > JAEZHK01. Next base: position 46,954 of record CAZNPZ010000010.1, on the reverse strand, counting down.
CCTTGGCGTTCCGGGAAGAAAAGGCCATTGTCCTCATGCGAGCGCCTCCTCGTCGGTCAGGGATAGGAACGCTTCCTCAAAGTTCGGCTTGCCGGCCTCGCGCACGATGTCTGAAGCGGTGCCGACGATCTGAAGCCGCCCGCGGTTCATGATGCCGATCCGGTCGGACAGCGCTTCCGCTTCCTCCAGGTAATGGGTGGTCAGGATGATGGTCATTTTCCCTTTGAGCGCAAAAACGTGCTTCCACAGGTCGCGGCGCGCGCGCACGTCCAGTCCCAGCGTCGGCTCGTCCAGAAATAGAATTTTGGGATTGGAGATCAGCGCCATCGCGATGCTCAACCGCCGCTGAAGCCCGCCGGACAGCCCCTTCGCGCGGTCGCGCGCGCGCTCGGTCAGCGCGAAATCCCGCATCATCTCTTCCGCCTTATCCCGCGCCTCGCCGCGCTTCATGCCGTAGATTTCCGCGATCAGTTCCAAATTTTCCCGGACGCTCAGTTTCTGCGCCACCGCGGTCTCCTGCGGGGACACGTTGATTTTTGCGCGCACGGCTTCCGGGTTTTTCACGATACTTTCGCCGCACAGAATCGCGTCGCCCTCCGTCGGCGCGGCCAGACAGGACAGCATGCGGATCGTCGTGGTCTTGCCCGCGCCGTTGGGCCCCAGAAGCGCAAACAATTCGCCCTCGCCGATTGTGAGGTTCAAATGGTCAACCGCCGTGCGGCTCTTGTAGACCTTGGTAAGGCCCTGCATCTCAATCGCGTTCACGGTTCTTCCTCGCCTTTCTCCAGTCCGCCCGTGCGGAACATGTTCTCCATCAGTGTGGCAAACAGCGCCCTCGGCGGGATTGCGATGCCCTGCTGCACGTCCGCCAGCAGCATCAGCGTGTCGCCGGGCTTGATGCCAAACAGCTCCCGCGCCTTCTTGGGAATGACGATCTGCCCCTTTTCGCCCACCGTCACCGTCCACGCGTATTTGCCTTCCGGTTGTTTCATGGAGTTCACCTCGTTAGAAAAGTATGATTTGTATAACTAATTATACTCGGTGTACGCGGAATGTCAAGCAATTGCCACAAAATTCACATTGATGTGAATCCTGATAAAAGATATGATATGGAAAAAACAGTAAGGAGCGCGTATGGAAGCGGCGGTTTTGGAGATTACTGGCGTGGCCAAGTCCTATGGGCGCGGCGCGCTGTTTGAAAACGTCAGCCTCGTCGTGCGGCGCGGCGCGTGCTGCGCGCTGACCGGGCGAAACGGCGCGGGGAAGACGACGCTCCTGAAGATCGCGGGCGGCCTTGTGTCCGCCACGGCGGGCGAAGTCCGGCGGGCCAAGCAACTGTCCATCGGCTACGTGCCGGAGCAGTTTCCAAGGCTCAACATGACCGCGCGGCAGTTTGCGCGCCACCTCGCGGCCATCGAGGGGATGCGCCGCGACGAGGCCGAGGCGGGATTCACGCTGTTCGCCGACTTCTTCATGGACGACCTCTGCGATCAGCCGATGAGTAAACTCTCCAAGGGCACGCTTCAGAAGGTGGCGGTGGTGCAGGCGTTGATGCGCCCGCGCGACTTATTACTGCTGGATGAGCCACTGTCCGGGCAGGACGAGCCGTCCCAGCGGGTATTCGTCGAGAAAGTGCTCGCGATGAAGCGGGCAGGGACGGCGGTGCTGTTATCCTGCCACGAGCCGTTTCTGGTCGGGCGGCTTGCGGACGAGGCGTACCGGGTAGGCGCGCATGGCTTGATCCGGGTGGAGGCTGGAGAGGCGCTCGCGCAGCGGCTACTTTTGACGTTTGAGCCGGACAGGGAAGTTGAACTGCCGGAAGGCGTGGCCTGCCTAAGGCGGGACGGGCGGATGATTCTGTCCGTCCTCCAAAAAGACGCGGACCGCCTGATCGTCAAGATGATCCAGGCGGGCTGTTCGATCCGGGAGATGCGCGATGAAGACAGCCTATAAACTGACGCGTTTCCAGTTGGCGCTGTATCTTAGCGCCAGCCGCTTCGTGATGCAGCTGACGGCGGCGGTGCTGTTCGTGGCGGTACTGTATTCTACCGCGCCTGCGGAAGCGGTGGGGGATTTCACGCTGTCGGCGATGGTGCTGTACTTTGTGATGGTCTGGGCGGGATTCGACATGGCGGACGACCCGGGGCTGGAGCAGCTGATCCGGATCAAGGCCGGGAGTGAGGGAAAGCGCCATCTGGGGGACGGAATGTTCCTGCTGACAATCGGCGCGCTGTTCGGCGCGGTGGCGGTGGTTTACCCGGTGGCGGTGAACCTCGCCATGAACGGCGGCCTCTACAAGACCCCATTGAAGGCACAAACCGCGCTGTTCGCGTTCGCGCTTTTAACCGGTGCTTCATTTCTCGGCGGCGTGACCGGCTGGTTCTTTCACCCGCGCGTGGTGGGCGATCGGAAACTGTCGGCACTCGCCGCGCTGCTTCTTTCCATCCTGGGGCTTGTAAAGCCCGGTCTTGCCGCGCTGTGGCCGCCGCTGAACATCGTGGGCGTCCTGTTCCCGCCGCTGTCGTTCGTCGCGCTGCGCCTCTCCGGGAAGACCATCCTCACCTTGCCAGACACCGCTCGGTGCTGCGGCGCGCTGTTTTCCTACGCCTGCCTGATGATTGTGATCCGCTGGGCGATCCTGGTCAAACGAAAATATTAGACCCCGCTTACGCGGGGCCGTACGATTGCGCCTTTGGTATTGGAGCATCCAAGCGTCAGGCGCTTTGAGCCACCTTCGGGATACAGCCGGAGAACCGGGTCAGTTCCTCGCTGGAGTCAACATCAATCCTTCCGCCGTAGGATTCCATGATCTCCTTGACAATCGAAAGCCCCATTCCGCGGCCTTCTCCGTGGGTGGTGACGCCCGCCTCGAACAGGGATTCCCTGATCTCTTCCAGGATGGCGGGGCCGTTGTTTTCGACCGAAAAGGTGTATTCTCGGAGCGTTTCGCCGATGTTGATGGTCAGGCGCGGCGCGCCCACCGCTTTCAGCGCGTCCAGCGCGTTGTCGATGAGGTTGCCTAGCACCCTGCAGAGTTCCCAGTCCGCCGCCGGGACGCCGCGCCAGGCGGACGCGCTTTCCAGCTTCGCCTCGATGTTCCGGGCCTTGCACTCGTTGAGTTTCGCCGCCAGCAGCGCGTTGACCGCCGGGATCGACGTCTTCAGCGCCTGACCCACCCGCTGTATGTCGCCGTACACCCGCTCGATGTATTCCCGTGCGTCGTCGTTCGCGCCCAGATCGATCAGCCCGAACACAACCTGCAGGTGGTTCATGAAGTCGTGCCGCTGCGCGCGCAGCGTGCCGTTCAGTTCGTTGACGCTTGATAACGCGTCCTCCAGCATGTCGCTCTGCTGGCTCAGTTTGCGTGCGGCGAAGGCGTCGCGGATGTCCAGCGCCGCGCCCCAGATCACCACCAGCGCCATGCCCGACAGCGCCACCTGCTCCAGTTGCCCCGAAAACGCCTGATCGCCCATGACCAGCGCGAGAACCGCCACCGCCAACGCGGCCACGATCTGCAAGGCGTTGGTGAAAATGGCGAAACCGGTCGTTTTATTCAGATCGATGTGCCGCCTGCGCATGCTTTCGCCCTCCAGAAGCCTGTAAATCCGGCGTTAGCAGTATACCATACTCCCCGAAAATATGCTATAATGAGCGCATTGGATCGGACAAAGGAGGAATTCTATATGATGTCGAAACTGAAAAAACTGGTGTGCGACGCCAACCTGCTTCTGCCCAAGTACGGCCTCGTCACCTTCACCTGGGGCAACGTCTCCGCGATCGACCGGGAGAAGGGTCTCGTGGTCATCAAGCCCAGCGGCGTCGCCTATGAGGAAATGAAGCCGGAGCACATGGTGGTGGTGGATCTGGAAGGCAACCGCGTCGAGGGCGACCTGAACCCGTCCAGCGACACGCCCACCCATCTCGAACTCTACCGGCGCTTTGGCGGGCTGGGCGGCATCGTGCACACCCACTCCCGCTATGCAACGTCCTTCGCGCAGGCGGAGCGTGACCTGCCCTGCCTGGGCACCACCCACGCCGACTACTTCTACGGCAGCGTGCCGCTGACCCGCATGCTGACGCCGGAAGAGATCCAGGATGATTACGAGCTGAACACCGGCCGCGTGATCGTGGAGACGTTTGAGGGGATGAACCTAGACCCGCTGGCGACGCCCGCGGTGATCGTCCGAAAGCACGGCCCGTTCGCGTGGGGCAAGAACCCGATGAAGGCGGTCGAGAACGCGGCGGTACTGGAGGAGGTCGCGCACATGGCGGCGATCGCGTACCGGCTCAACGTCAATGCCGAGCCCGCGCCGCAGTCGGTCATGGACAAGCACTACTTCCGCAAGCACGGCGCGAACGCCTATTATGGCCAAGGAGAAGCCCACTAGCAGGCAAACGAAATCTGCTTGCGCATCTTTCGTTTGCTTTGGGGACGGCGCAAGCCCTGTTCACTTCGTTCACGGTTGGGCTTGCGCTTTAAAGCGGTAGCAGCCTGCGGCCGTACACGCCGCCCTCCGGCAGCTTTGATCCGCTGGAAAGCCGCTTCGCGTCTTCCCGCGAAATCGGGGGCTTCTGCCCCCGATGCCCCCAAGAGCGTGGAACGATGGAATTCCTGAATGTGGAAAGGGCTCACGCCCTATCGACCCTCTCCGGGATTACAAAGGATGAGTACGTTCATCTCTGAGAATATGGAGCACCCATTCCAACCAACAGGTTGAGTATTGAAGATTGGAAAGTATCGCATGTACGCAGACCTGCACATCCATTCGACCCACTCCGACAGCGCGCTGACGCCCGTTGAAATCGTGCGCGAAGCGGTCATGTACGGCGTGGGCCTGATCGCAGTAACCGACCATGAACTGACCGCCGGAAGCCTTGAGACCGAACCCCTTGCCCGCGCGGCGGGGATAAGGTTTCTTCGCGGCGTGGAGACCGAGTGCATCGCGGACGGCCGATTCCATCACATTCTGGCCTACGGCGCGGATTTTTCCGATCTTGATTTTTCCGCGCTGCTCGCGGACAACCGGAAAAAGCTGGACGACATGAGCGTCGAGCTGGTAAGAAGGATGGCGGAGGAATACCCCGGACTCTCGCTCGCGGACTATGACGCCTATGAGCGCGACGCTTCGCTTGGCGGTTGGAAGGGGTTGGAGTACCTCTACCGGCGCGGTGTGACGCAGGCGATCCGGGACGGGCTCGCGCTCTACCGGCAGTACGGCGTGACCTACGAGGAAGCGGGCTTCCCGGCGATGGAGGAGACGATCCGCCTGGTTCATAAGGCCGGAGGCCGTGCGGTGCTGGCGCACCCGTGGGCGACCGTGCCGCATCCGGACGAGGACGCCTTTTTCCAGAATCTCCATGCGCTCCTTGACCGTGGCTTGGACGGCGTCGAGTGCTACTACCCGCTGCACGCGCCGGAGCTTACAAAAGCGCTACTCGCCCTGTGCCTCGATCGGGATTTGATCGTCACGGCCGGGTCGGACTGCCATGGCAGCTTTGGACACTCCCGCGTGGGACAGATGGATGTGCCCATTGAGGCAATGAGGTTGAAAGGACTTGTGACATGAACGACCTGCACCAGATGTTTCTCGAACAGTCCTACCAGGACGCATACGGCTATTATCGCCAGTCGCTGGACGGTGCGGGAAACCTGCCCGGTTGGGACTATGTGATCCTGACGGCGTCCAACGAGGCGCAGGCCGCATCCTATCGCCGCCAGATCGACTACCGGCTGGAGCGGGGCATGCTGCCCAAAGACACGAAGTACATGGTGCTGCCCGATCCGGACGGCGCACGCATCGGCTCCGGCGGCGCGACGATCGCGGCGCTGCACCTGATCCGCGAACGAGAGGGACGGGATCCCTTGAAAGGCCGCCGGGCGCTGATCATCCATTCCGGCGGCGACAGCCGCCGCGCGCCGCAATACTCCGCCTGCGGCAAACTGTTTTCGCCGGTGCCGCGGATGCTGCCTTCAGGCCGCCGTTCCACGCTGTTTGATGAGTTCATCATCGGCATGAGCGCCGTGCCCGGTCGCATGAAGGACGGCGTGCTGGTGGCTTCCGGCGACGTGCTGCTTTTATTCAACCCGCTGCAGATCGATTTTCACTTCGCGGGCGCGGCGGCGCTTTCCACCCGCGAGAGCCTCGCGCACGGCGTGCAGCACGGCGTGTTCCTCGCGGACGAAAACGGCGATGTCGCGCGGTTTCTGCACAAGCTGCCGGAAGAAGAGCTTCGCGCCGCGGGCGCGGTGGACGACCGGGGGCGCGTCGCGCTGGACACCGGCGCGGTCTTGATGGACAGCGAACTGTGCCGCGACCTTCTGACGCTCATCGAGACGGACGGCGAGATTGATCCCGTAAAGCTCGCCGCCTGCCTGTCGCCCAGGGCGCGGCTCAGCTTCTACGCGGACTTTCTATACCCGCTGGCCGCCGAGGCGACGCTGGAACAGTACCACCGGGAGAAGCCGGAGGGCGACTTTACGCCGGAACTCCGCGCGATGCGCGAAAAACTGTGGCCGCTTCTGCACCGCTACCGCCTGAACCTGATGCACCTGTCGCCCGCCGCGTTCATCCACTTCGGCACCACGGTCGAGCTTGCGCACTTCATGGTGGAAGAGGCGGAAGCCTACAAAGCGCTTGGTTGGCGGCGCATGGTGGGCACGAACCGGGAGGGCGGCGACTTCGCGGCCTCCGGCAGTTCCATCCACCCGTCCGCGCGGATTGGCACGGGCAGTTATATCGAGGACAGCCTGATCGGCCCGGAAACGGTCATTGGGCGGGGCGCGGTGGTCTCCTGCGCGACGCTTTCCGGAGAACGCGTGCCCGATTTCACCGCGCTGCATGTGGTGAAGCTCCGGGACGGGCGCTTTTCGGCCCGGCTCTACGGCGTCTCAGACAACCCGAAGGACGCGGTGTTTCTGGGGAGACCCATTTCGCGGTTCCTTACGGCGGCCTGTCTTCCGCCGGAGGCGGTTTGGGACGGGCAAGAGCGCACATTATGGACGGCGAAGCTGTTTCCGGTTCGGGATACCGCGATCGACGCGGCGCGCGCCGCGCTGGAGCTCGTCGCCAAGCCCCGCCTGACCGCGGAATTGAGGCCGGTTCATGATTTGAAACTTACGTCCTCGTTGCCGGAGGGCGAGCGGATCAGCCTGCGTGACGGCTTTGAACAGGCGGATGGGCAGGCGATCCTGGACTGGCAGGACGAACTGGATGAGCGCGTGCGCTTTGAAAAATTCATGGCGATGATCGAGTCCCGCCGCCCCGCCGCCGAAGCTTCGAGTGTGTTTGCCGGGCGCGAGCCAACCGAGAAACAGATTGCGCGCCTTCAGAAGAAGGCGGAGGCGCTGACTGCCGAAGCGGACGGCATGCCGTCCGACGCGGTGCGGATGCACTATTACCTGTCCCGGCTCGTGCCGTCCCGGAAGGCGCTCTATGAGGGCGAGGCATTCCGGCTGATCCGGGAGGCGATTTATTCCGAGAGCGTGAAGCATCTCCGGTTTGACACCGGGGTTTCCATCAAAAAGGAAAAGTCCATCGCGCGGCTGCCGCTTCGCGTCAACTTCGGCGGCGGCTGGTCGGACACGCCGCCCTACTGCAACGAAAACGGCGGCACGGTTTTGAACGCCGCGATCCGCGTCGGCGGGAAGATGCCGGTGGAGGCCAGGATCGAGCGCATTCCCGAAAAGATGCTGGTATTCGCAAGCGGCGACTCCGGCGCGTACGGCGAGTTCACCGACATCCGCGAAGCGCTGGACTGTTCCAACCCGTTTGATTCGTTCGCGCTGCACAAGGCGACGCTGGTGGCCTCAGGCATTTTGCCGCCGCGCGCCGAAGCGCCGCTGAACGAGATTCTCGACCGGCTCGGCGGCGGGTTCAAGCTGTCCACGCAGGTCAGGGGTATTCCGCGCGGGTCGGGTCTGGGTACCAGCAGCATCCTGGCCGGTGCGTGCGTGACGGCCATCTGCGACTTCTTCGGGATCGAAATGCCGCTTCTTGATAAGATCGGCCGCGTTCTCTGCGCGGAGCAGCTGATGTCGACCGGCGGCGGCTGGCAGGATCAGGCGGGCGGCATGATCCCTGGGATCAAGCTCTTGACCAGCGCGCCCGGCGCGTGGCAGGAAGTCTCCGCCCGTCAGCTTGAGATCCCGCCCGAAACGCTGGAGAGGCTGGAAGAACGGTTCTGCCTGATCTATACCGGCCAGCGCCGCCTCGCGCGCGGCCTTCTCCGGGAGGTCATGGGCCGCTACATCGCCGGGGAACCGGAGGCGGTCATGATCCTGAAGGAGATTCAGGGCCTCGCGCGCGACATGGCGCGCTCGCTGGAGGCGGGCGACATTGACAGCTTTTCGCGGATGCTCAGCGCGCACTGGGAGCTCTCGAAGCGGCTGGACGCGGGCGGCACCAACACCTGTATCGACCTGATCTTCGTCGCCATCGACGATCTTCTGGATGGGCGCATGATCTGCGGCGCGGGCGGCGGCGGCTACCTGCAGGTCGTGATGAAGGAAGGCGTGACGCTGGACGCGCTCAATCGCCGCCTCTCGGACGCGTTCCCCGGCACTGGCGTCGCGGCGTGGAAATGCAGTTTTGAGCAATAAAACGCTGCTTCGCAGATTTTCATTGCGAGGGGTTACTGCGCGGGCCTGAAATCCTGACGGATTTCGGGCGGCCCGCTGACTGAAGGTAATGTTTGGCCCACCAGTGTTCGCAACTGGTGGGCCAAACGCGTTTCTGGCGGCGCCGGAAAGAATGAAGCAGAACGGAAGCTACTGAAGTCGGCGCGCATGTCGCCGGATACGAGTGAAGCAGAACGGAGTCCATTGAAGTATGAGTCCAAGATGCATCCCGTATTGTTATGATCGCTTCTTCTTGTTGAGGAATACAAGACGCCGCTGGACGTGGTAGTTGAACGCGAGCAGCATCGCGTCCCCCAGAATCTTCGCGGGCAGCGCCGGGATGTGGACGAGGCCGAGCAGCCGGATGATTACGTAGCTCAGGATCACCATCACGCACACCAGCGTGTAGTACCGGATGACCGAGCGGATCCCGCCGTCCGCCTTGAAAACCACGTTCCGGTTGATCAGGTAGTTGACCGTGGAACTGACCGCGCGCGCGGCCACCACCGCCACCATGAGGAGCCCCGGATAAATCAGGTTCAGGATTGTGAAGATCGAGAGGTCAATCACCGCCGCGACCGCCGAGGAGCCCAGAAACGCGATCAGCTGGCGTACCAGCGTTCCATAGACGAGCAGGCTGTCCCGAAGCACGTGGAAGCTGGAACCCCGGTTGTTGTCGATGTAGATGGTGTCAATGACCACCTGTTCGACCCGCATGCGCTCCTTTCGCGCGTACAGCAGCATGCTCATCTCGTACTCGTAGCGGTCGCCGTCCAGCTTGGACATCGCGTCCAGCACGTACGCGGGCAGGCCTCTTAGGCCCGTCTGCGTGTCCTCGACCCACAGCCCGCTGACAAGGCCCAGCGTCCAGCAGGTCATGGTGTTTCCAAATTTGGAGCGGGGCGGCATTTTGGACTTGTCGCGGACGCCCAGCACCAGCGCGTCCGGCGCTTCCTGAAGTTTTTTCGCGATGCGCAGTACGTCCTCCGGCGCGTGCTGGCCGTCCGCGTCGGCGGTGACCACCGGGCACGGCCCGGTTTTCAGAAGATGCTTCAGCCCCGTTTTCAGCGCAGCGCCTTTGCCGCGGTTGAGCGGGTGGGTAAGCACCTCCGCGCCCGCGGCGGTTGCTTTATCAAAAATTGGCGCGTATTCATCGCCGCTGCCGTCGTCCACGACGATCAGGCGCGTAAGCCCCAGTTCCTTCAGTGCCCCGATCAGTGTGATCATCCGCTCGTTTGGTTTGTATGCGGGAATCAACACCGCCGTGGTCGTATTCATCCCATGCCCACGCTCCCAACAAAAATCCCCACGTATCATAGCATTCCCTGTTGCGCTTGTCAAATCGCGCTAAAAAAGAAAATATGGCAAAGCTGGAACATTTCCCGATCTCTCAGCATCCAATAACCGCAGCGCCCAAATTGGGAGGAAATGAGAATGAAACACCAAACCGCGCCTCGCGTCCTTGCCCTGTCGCTTGTTCTTTTGCTGGCGCTATCCAGTGCCGCAACCGCCGCCGTCAAGATGGGTGTCATCCGAATGCCCTCTGGGAACGGTTCGGTCAACGTGCGCTCCGGCCCCAGCACCGCGAAGGCCATTCGCGGTTGGGCTTTCCACGGGGACCGCGTGATCATTCTGTCGGCGGGGAAATCCTGGGACAACATCCGCGTCGTCAAGACAGGGCTGACCGGCTACGTGTACAACCGCTATATTGTCCAGATGGTGAACGTGACCACGCTCTCCGACTGGGGCGCGATGGCGCGCATCAAGACGAAATACGCCACCAGCAAAGTGTGCCTGCGCACCGGCCCCGGCACTTCCTACGACGTAGACCGCTACCTGACCCCGGCGAACGCGCTGGCGGTTCTGGGGAAGTATGGCAACTGGTATGAGGTGCAGCTGGTGCCCAGCCTCGATACCGGCTATGTGTACAAGGAATATATCACCAACGGCGCGTACGGCGTGACCACCGCGGCTGTGAACCTGCGGAAGACCGGCTCCTCGTCCGGCACGATACTGAAATCCGCGCCGGCGGGCGCCGACATCGTGATCCTGAAGATCGGCTCCAAGTGGAGCAAGGTGACCTACGCGGGCAAGACCGGGTATATGTACAACAAATATGTCGCGGTGACGAACATCGCGCCGTAATGATCTATCCCTTAGTTCTCCAAGTAACAACAAATCCCCCGGTCGCAGGAAAGCGGCCGGGGGATTGATGATAGATACCGGGGTACTACTGCTCATTCAGAAGCTGTTGCCTGCGCTGGCGGATCATGTCGCAGGCGCGCTGCAATTCCTTCTCCACGTTGATCATCAGTTCCTCGCTGTAGGCGCTGGCCGCAAGGCGGCGTTCGTTGGCCTCGGCGCGGGCGTCGTTGACGATCTCGCGCGCCTCATTCTGCGCGGTGGCCGTCACCTGATGCTGGTCGATCATCGCGCGGGCGCGAATCTCGGCGTCCTTGACGATTTTGTCGGCGTGGCTCTCCGCCTGCTCCAGGATCTCCTGCGAGCGGGCGGCGGCGTCGTCCAGCGCGGCGTTGGCGCGGACGTCCGCGGACTGGATCTTGCTGGCCGCCGTACGCTCCGCGGTCGCCAGGATGCGCTCCCTGTCGCGCATCACCTGTTCGGCATACTGGATTGCCAGCGGCAGGTTGCCGCGGATGTCCTTGATGATGTCAAGGCACATCGTCGCGTCCACCAGCTTTTTGGAAGTCAGCGGCATGGAACTCCCGCCCTCGATGGCGTCCTGCAGGAAATCCAGAAGGTTCATCAGATACGTGTGGTCGTCGTCGTTCTCATACGGAGCGCCGTCACCCTGCGGCTCCGGGCGTTGTTCCCCCTGCTTTTGCGGTTTGCGCTCGTCTTCAAAGAACTTGTCCTGATCGCGTTCCATCGGTTCCATCCCCTTTACGAATCGAAAGTTTTCATGCAATCAAATCGCCTTGAAGGCGGCCATGACCTCGTCCAGAATCTCGTCGGGAACCAGCCCGCGCGGCTCGCGGCCGAACCGCATCATTTCGCGCGCGATGGAAGCGGATACGTAGTCGATCGCGGGGTCGGACGGCAGGAACAGCGTCTCCACCCCGAACATCGCCTGCATCGCAGCGGCGGCGGTGCGCTCCGACGCGTAGTCCGCCTCGCTCCGGAGGCCTTTGACCACGCAGTCCGCGCCCAGCCTGCGCGTGACATCCGCGAGCAATCCCGTGTCCGACAGGACTTCCACGTTGTCGAGCGGGCGTGCGCAGCGCGCGAGCAGCGTTTGCCTCGTCTCGGCGGGGAACAGCGGCTTCTTGGCAGGGTTGATCAAGACCGCCACGTAGACCTTCTCAAACAGCGCCGAAGAGCGCCGGATGATGTCCAGATGCCCGACGGTGGGCGGGTCAAAGCTGCCGGGGTAGACTGCGATCATGGGTCGTTCTCCCGTACCAGCGCGACGGCGGTATCGCCGTATCGCCGCTCATCGAAAATTTCAAACCCGGTGGGAAGGGCAAGCGGCGTTTTTGCCGCGTGTTCCATCACGAGAACTGCGCCTTCCGCGAGCAGGTTTATTCTGCGCATTTCGTCCGCCGCCGACGCGTACACATCCAGCATGCGGTAGGGCGGATCAAGGAATACCAGCGAGAAGCGCCGCCCTTGAAAACGCCTCAGCGCGTCGCGCCAGTCGGCGCGCACCAGATGCGTTCTGCCTTCAACTCGCATGAGCTGAATGTTCCGCTCGATCACGCGGATCGCCTTGGGGTCGATGTCCGCGAACGCCGCGAACAAAGCGCCACGGCTTAACGCCTCCAACGCCAGCGCGCCGGAACCGGCGAACAGGTCGAGGACGTTCGCGTCCATGACCCTTGTTCCCAGGATATTATACAGCGATTCCCGCACGCGGTCGGCGGTGGGCCGGGTTTCGACTCCCTCCGGCGCGAACAGCTTGCGTCCCCTGTCCGTACCTGCGATAATGCGCATCCCAACACCACCCATACAGCGCATTATAGCACAGTTTTTACCTACTGACAAGGTTTATACAAAGCATGCGGCGATGGCCAAAACGGTCGATTCTAACTTTGTGTCAAAACGCCTGCGCAGCGCTATCAACGTCTCTATACTTCTGGTTTTGGTCCCATGTTCTTGCGCTCGCGCTTCTCCTTGCGCTTCTTGGCTCGGATGCCCTTTTTGATGGCTTCCAGCTTCTTTTCGCGCAGTTTGGGGCCTCTGAGGTACCCCGCCAGCGCGAACGCGGGCAGGAAGAAGGACAGCGGCACCATCAGGACGTACAACAGCATCAGATTGTTTGCAAGCAGCCCGTATAGCGCGATGAACGGCGAGAACGCGAGCCGCGCGACAGTGTTGAACGGGTTGACCGGCAACGCGGCTTCCGCGGATGCCGCGCCCGCCGCCTGGGTGGTGTCTGCCGCCGATACGGGCGCGGGTGTCGCGCCCGCCGCCGGGGTCGCCTCCGGCAGCGTCGTGCTTTCCGCCGCCTGCTGCTCTTCTATGGAGACCGTGAAGTTGGCCGGATCCAAGGACTCCGGATGCGCGGGCAGCGACGCGAGGTTGAGAAGCGAGATGACGAGAAGTGGCAGCACGGCGACGAAGAAGCCAACGACGGCGGTGGCGGGGCGGTACGCTCTCGCCTCCGCCAGAGGATCCACCTTCAGGCCTTCGGCGCAGCGGCTTTCCAGTGTCACGCGCAGCGTCTCGGCGCGCTCGCCGACAGCGCCCGCCTCATTCAGCGTGAGCAGCGCGAATCCCGCCAGAAACACCGCGTTTAAGAGCGCCTGCAGCCAAAGCTGCGTTGGGGGGATCATCCCCAGAAACATCAGACTGAGCAAAAACAGCACGATATACTTTCCCAGCGTACGCAGACCGAATATGATTCCCTCGCGCATGGTTCCTCCGTTTGCCCCTCGCGGGGCCGCCGTTTGTGATCGGGTTTTATTGGTTGGGTTCGCCTTTTCCTGGACACTGGTAGAGCGCCGCGTCGGTCGCCACAAAGTCAAGCGGTATGTCGTGTGCCTCCCGCGGGAGCTCGTCCACCATCTGAAGCTCGAAGGCTAGGCCGATGGTGACGGCGCGGCAGCCGGAGAGATACCTGTCATAATAGCCGCCGCCCTGACCGAGCCTGTGGCACGATCGGTCGAACGCGAGGCCGGGCACGACGATGAGATCAATGTCCTCCGGCGGGATCGCCGGCCCATCCGGCGCCGGGATCCCGTAGCGGCCGGGGACGAGGCGATCCATCCGCCGCGCCTCCATGACGCCCCGCCCGGTGATCGCGGGCAGGCACACGGTTTTTCCGTCCGCGCGCATCCGCTCGATCAGCGCAAGCGTGTCCGCTTCGCCGCCCACCGAGTAATAGCAGAACACAATTTTCGCAGTTTTATACGCGTCGAGCGCCAAAATCCGCGCGCAGGCCGCTTCGGACCATTCCGGCACGAGGGCGGATGCCCTCAGTCCGCGCATTTTCGCGCGTAAGGCGGCTTTGTCACATGCCATCGAACGCGCGCGCCAGGCGCTGGGTGAAGCCCAGCATGATTTCGTAGGGGATGGTGCCGGTCAGCATTGCCAGTTCGTCCGGCGTGATGCGCTCCGCCCCCTGTTCGCCCAGAAGCACCACCGGGTCGTCCGGCGTAACGCCGGGGATGTCGGTGACGTCCACCATGATCATGTCCATGCACACACGCCCAGCGATCGGCGCGCGCCTGCCCCTGACCAGCGCGTGGGCGCGGTTGGACAATAACCTGGGATAGCCGTCGCCATAACCGACCGGCAGCGTCAGGATCAGGCTGTCCCGCTCGGTCTTGAACGTGCGGCCATAGCCGATCGTCTCGCCCGCCGGGACGCGCATTAGGCGCACCGGGTGGCTGACAAGCGTCTGCGCGGGCGTGAGGCCTGGCAAGAGGTGCCTCACCGATCCGCCGTACAGCGCGATGCCGGGCCGCACCATGTCGTGCCAGAGCGTGGGATCGCGCAATAGCGCCTCGCTCGCGGCGGCGTGAGCGATGGGCCTGTAGCCTTCCAACTGAACGCGCCTGACCGAGCGCGTAAACAGCGCATTCTGCGCGCGGGTGAACTCCGGGTCGGAATCCGCCGACGCGAAATGGGTGAACACGCCCTCCAGCTTGACGCGGGGGCAGTCCTTGAAACGGGAAAGCATCTCCTTGAGCGATTCCTCGCCGCGGAGGCCGATGCGTGTCATGCCGGTATCGATTTTGAGGTGCGCGTGCGCGACGGTATCCAGCCGCTCGGCTTCCTTATGAAGGACTGGGAGTACCCACGGCTCGTACACCGACTGCGCCAGATGGTGTTGCACAGCGGCTTTGAGACCTTCCGGCGAGGAACCGCCCAGCACCAGGATCGGGGCTTTCACGCCCGCCTCGCGGAGCGCGACGCCTTCCTCAACCAACGCCACCGCCAGCGCGTACGCGCCGGCGGCGAGCTCCAGTTTGGCGGTGCGAATCAGGTCATGGCCGTAGGCGTCGGCCTTGACCACCGCCATCATGCGGGCCTTGCCCGCGAGATGGCGGCGGATCAGCACGGCGTTTTCGGTGAGCGCCGCACCGGAGATGATCAGTTCGGTTTTACGGTAAGCAGTCACAGCGAACGTACCTCGTCATTGTCCAAAAGTTTTACGCCGCGGTCGGTCAGCACTTTCTGGCCCTTCTGGAGGTCGGACAGGTGGAAGATCACCAGCGCGTGGCTGCCTGTGGAGCGCACGAAGGAATACACGTACTCCACGGAGATGTCGTTCGCGGTCAGAAGTTCCAAAACCTCGTTGAGTCCGCCGGGGCGATCCGGCACGCAGACGGCCAGCACGTCCGTGAGACGAACCACGTAGCCCGCGTCTTTCAGCGCCTGAACGCCCTTGTCCATGTCGGTCATGATGCAGCGCAGGATGCCGTATTGCTCGGTATCCGCGATGGAAAGCGCGATCAGGTCGATGCCACTGTTCGATAAGATCCCGGTCAGGTCGGTCAGGCTGCCCTTCTTGTTTTCGAGGAACACCGAAACCTGCTTGACGTACATGTCCGTTCCCTCCAATCACATTTTGACCCTGATCGTGCTTACAGCTTGCGGTTGTCGACCACCCGGCGCGCCTTGCCCTCAAAGCGCGGGATGGTCTTGGGGGCGACCAGCTTGATCGCGGCGGTGAGACCCAGCGTGGACTTCATGCTCTCGCTGATCTTCTTCTGCAGGTGCTGCATCTGGCCGACGGTGTCGCCGAACATTTCCTCGGATACTTCTACCTGAATTTCCAGTTGATCGGTGGAACCCGCGCGCTCGACGACCATCAGGAAGTGGGGCGTGGCGCCGGAGATGGAGGTCAGCACGGTCTCCACCTGGCTGGGGAACACGTTGACGCCGCGGATGATCAGCATGTCGTCGGTGCGGCCGAGGATGCGCTCCATGCGAACCAGCGTCCTTCCGCACTCGCACTTTTCCGCGTGCAGGCGGCACAGGTCATGGGTGCGGTAGCGCAGCATCGGCATGCCTTCCTTGGTGATCGTGGAGAAGACCAGTTCGCCGCGTTTTCCGTAGGGAAGCGGTTCCAGCGTGTCGGGATCGATGATCTCCGGCACGAAATGATCCTCGTTGACGTGCATGCCGTGCTTGGCGAGGCACTCGTACGATACGCCGGGGCCGGTGATCTCGGTCAGGCCGTAGATGTCCAGCGCGTCGATATCCAGCAGTTCCTCGATCCGGACGCGGATGTTCTCGCTCCACGGCTCCGCGCCGAACGTACCCGCCTTGAGTTTGAATTCCGACAGCGGGATGCCCATCTCGCGGATCGTCTCGGCCAGGTGCAGCGCGTAGGAGGGCGTGCAGCACAGCATCGTCGTGCCCATCGCGCGCATCATCGCGATCTGGCGGGGGGTGTTGCCGCTGGACATCGGGATGACGGTCGCGCCGACCGCGCTCGCGCCCTGGTGCGCGCCCAGACCGCCGGTGAAGAGGCCATAACCGTAGGCGATCTGGATGATGTCGTCCTCGCCGCCGCCCGCGGCGGTCATCGTACGGGCCATGCCCTCGGTCCAGATCTCGATGTCGCGCTTGGTGTAGCCCGCGACGATGGGCATGCCGGTGGTGCCGGACGAGCCGTGAATGCGCACGATGTTTTTCAGCGGTTCCGCGAACAGGCCGTAGGGGAACTGATCGCGGAGGTCGGGCTTATCGGTGAACGGGAGCAGTTTCAGGTCGTCGATGGAGCGGATGTCGCCGGGTTCCACACCCTTGTCGATCATGCGCTGACGGTACATCGGCACGTTGTCGTACACGCGCTTCACGGTGGCCTTCAGTCGCTCGCTCTGAAGCGCGCGCAGCTGCTCGCGATCCATCGTTTCCATTTCCGGGTTCCATATCTTCATCTCACGGGATCTCATCCGTTCAAAACCTCCTCGTAGCCCAGTTGAAAGGCAGTCAGGTTGGCGGAAAGGAATTTTTCCGGCACGCTCTTCGTGATTGCCTTCTGCCATAGAGCGCGGTCGGTATCCGTCAGGCGGCACAGCGCGCCGAGCAGCACCAGATTGACCGCGCGCGCGTCGCCCGCCCTGTGGGCGAGCGCCAACGCGTCCAGCGTATAAGCGCGGCAGGCGGCGGACAGCTTTTGTTGTATGTCGTCCGGGTATGCCGCCGCGCCGGTGATGACCGGCATCGGCGCGATTATTTGGGTATTTGCGATCAGCGTGCCGCCCGCTTTGAGGTAGGGGAGCGCGCGCAGCGCCTCCAGCTCTTCAAACGCCAGCAGGTAGTCGGCGCCGCCCGGCTCGACAAGCGGCGAATGGACGCCGTCCCCGATGCGAACGTGGGTAATCACGTTGCCGCCCCGCTGCGCCATGCCGTGCACTTCGCTGACCTTGACGTCCAGCCCCATTTCGCCCGCCAGCGTGCCCAGGATGCGGCTGGCGAGCAGCGTCCCCTGTCCGCCGACGCCGACGATGACAATGCTCGCGTTCATTTCGCGTCCCCCTTCCCGAAGGCCGAAAACCGGCACACGCCCGCGCACAGCCCGCAGCCGACGCAGAGGTCTGGGTTCACGCGGGCCTTTTTGCCGTCCTTCTCGATGGCGGGGCAGCCCAGCTTCATGCAGGTCATGCAGCCGGTGCAGCGGTCGGGAATCACACGGTAGGGGGTGAACGCACGCTTTTTGTCAAGCAGCGCGCAGGCCTTGCGGGCGATGACGACCGCCGGGCCGGGGAAGGAGAGCGCGTCCTTCAGCGCGGCCTCAAGGCCTTGAAGGTCGAACGCATCGACGGTTGCGACGGATTCAACGCCGCAGGCGCGGCAAAGCGCGGCAAGGTCGATCTCGGTGGTGGGTTCACGGTGGATATTGTAGCCGGTCGAAGGGTTGGGCTGGTGGCCGGTCATGCCGGTGGTGCGGTTATCCAGGATCAGCACCGCCGCGTTCGCCTTGTTGTAGGCGGCATTGATCAGCGAGGTCACGCCCGAATGCAGGAACGTGCTGTCGCCGATCACCGCGACGGTTCTCGCCGCGAATTCGTCGCCCCGCGCCCTCGCGAAGCCCTGCGCCATGCCGACCGACGCGCCCATGCAAAGCACCGTGTCGATGGCGTTTAGCGGCGCGAGCGTGCCCAGCGTGTAGCAGCCGATGTCGCCGGTGACATGGAGCCTGAGCTTATTCAGTACATAGAACGGCCCCCGGTGCGGGCATCCGGCGCACATGACCGGCGGACGGCCGGGCAGCTTTTCCGCAGGGAGAACCTCCGGTACCGTGAAGCCCAGCGCCTCCCGGACGCGGCGGGCGGACAGGTCGCCCTGAAGGCCGGTCAGCGCCTTGCCGCCGGTGACCCTGACGCCCCAGGACGCGATCTGCTCTTCAAAGATGGGTTCCAGCGATTCGATGACGTAGAGCTTATCGACTTTCGCCGCGAAATCCTCGATCAGTGTTCTTGGCAGCGGGTTGACGACGCCCAGCTTCAGGGTGGAAGCCTCCGGCAGCGCCTCCCGCACGTACTGGTAGACCACGCCGGAGCAGATGATGCCGATCTGTGTGTCGCGCATCTCAACCCGGTTGAGCGGGGTGGCGTCCGACCATGCGGCGAGCGCTATTGAGCGCTCCTCCACCTTCACGTGGCGTCCGCGCGCCATCGCGGGCATCATCACGTACTTGGCCGCGTCCTTCGCGTAGGGTTTCACTTCAACCCCGGCGCGCGGTTCGAGTGTAACCATCGAGCGAGCGTGGGCGATGGCTGTGGTGGTTCGGATCAGAAACGGGGTGTCAAACCGCTCGCTGAGGTCGAACGCTTCCTTCACGAAAGCCCTGCATTCCTCGCTGTCGGCGGGCTCCAGCATTGGGACGAGCGCCGCGCGCGCGTAGAAGCGGCTGTCCTGCTCGTTCTGCGAGGAGTTCATGCCCGGATCGTCGGCCACGACGATCACCAGGCCGCCGTTCACGCCGGTGTAGCTCAAGGTAAACAGCGGGTCAGCCGCGACGTTTAAGCCCACGTGCTTCATGCAGTTCATCGAGCGCGCGCCCGCTGCTGACGCGCCTGCGGTCACTTCCAGCGACACCTTTTCGTTGACAGCCCATTCGGTGTAGATTTCGGGGTAGGCCGACGCGGCCTCGGTGATTTCGGTCGAAGGGGTTCCAGGATACGAACTGACCACGCGTACGCCCGCTTCCCATGCGCCGCGCGCGATCGCCTCGTTTCCAAGCATCAGCGCCTTGTTCATCAAATCATTCCTCGTCAGTTAGATTGATCCCTGAGGTCGGTCACGCGGCGCGCCTTGCCCTCGAACCGTTTCAGCGAGCCGGGAGAAACGAACCTGACCGGGATCTCCAACTGGCAGACGGAGCGGAGCTTCGCCATGACGCTCTTTCGGAGCCGCTCGATCTCCTGGAAATCGTCGATGTTGTATCGGTCGCCGATCTCGACGCGAACCTCGATCTTGTCGAGGTAGTTTTCCCTGCTGACGTGGATCTCATAGTTGGGGCTGACGCCCTCGGAGCCGACCAGCACGCTTTCGATGGTGCTGGGGAACAGGTTTACGCCCCGGATGATCAACATGTCGTCGGTCCGGCCTTTGCACTGCTCCATGCGCATCGTCGTGCGGCCGCAGGCGCACTTCTCTTGGATGAGCCGTGTGATGTCCCTCGTGCGGTACCGGAGAATGGGCATCGCCCACTTGGTGAGCGTGGTGATGACCATCTCGCCCGGTTCGCCCGGCGGCAGCGCGCGGCCGGTGTCCGGGTCGATGACCTCGCACAGGAAGTAATCCTCATTGATGTGCATGCCGCACTTCTCTTCGCACTCGCCGCTGACGCCGGGGCCGACGATCTCGGTCAGGCCGTAGTTCTCGGTGGCGAGGATGCCCCAGCGCTTTTCCAGTTCCCTGCGCATCGCGAGGGTGGACGCCTCCGCGCCAAAGAGCCCGACGCGCAGCTTGATGTCCTTGATCGCGTCCATCTTCTCGGCGACCTCCGCCATGTACATCGCGTAGGACGGGGTGGCGATCAGGATGGTCGCGCCGAAGTCGCGCATCAGCGTGATCTGGCGCTCGGTGTTGCCGCTGGAAATGGGCACGATGGTGGCGCCGATCTTTTCAAGACCCTGATGCAGGCCGAAGGCGCCGGTAAAAAGACCGTATCCGAAGGAGATCTGTGCGATGTCGCTCCTCCTCGCGCCGCCAGCGGTCGCGAGCCGCGCCACGCACTCCGTCCAGTTGTCCAGATCCTCGCGGGTGTACCCCGCGACGATCGGGCGGCCGGTGGTGCCGCTGGAGGCGTGGATGCGCAGGACGTCGTCCATCGGTACGGCGAAAAGGCCGTACGGGTAGTTGTCCCGAAGGTCGTTCTTGACGGTGAAATCCAGTAGCTCGATGTCCTTGAGTCGCTTGATGTGCTCCGGGCGGACGCCCCGCGAATCCATGCTCTTTTTGTAGAAGGGCACGTTGGCGTAGGCATGGGCGACGATCCGCTTCAGGCGATCGAGCTGTACGGCCTCGATGCCCGCGCGATCCATCGTCTCCGCCGCTGGGTTCCAGATCATGGCATTCCCTCCCTTACCGTTCTTCCGTGCTACAACCGCGCGATCAACCCGACCGCGCGCCATGAGAATCCGCGCAAAAAGCGTATTCTCGATGAGCATGATTATACATTTTCCATTATAGACGAAAGCGTATGCGAAAGCAAATGTGGCGACCGGAGCAAATGTAAATTTTATCGCACAAAAAGACGCCCGCGCGGGCGTCCTTCTGATGATGAAACAGGAGCATCCTGAAGCCGCGCCTTTCCCTGCGCGGAGATTCGACGCGCCTACTCCTTGGTTTCCTCCGGCGCGGGCGCTGTCTCCGTCGGGGCTTCATCCGCGGGCGCGGTTTCCGTCGGGGCTTCATCCGCTGGCGCGGTCTCCGCCGGGGCTTCCGCGACGTGCGCGGGCGCGGGCCAGATGATCTCCGCGCTGCCGGCGGTCATGGAGCTGGGCAGTTCCGGCTCGGTGGTCACATCCGGCTCCGGTTCGGATTCCGGCGCGGTTTCGGGTTCCGGCGCGGGCTCTGGCTCCGGCGTGGGTTCGGGCTTGACGGGCTTGGGAAGTTTGGTGCCGCAGCTGGCGCAGAAGCTGGCCTCGACGGGCTGAACGCCGCCGCAGTTGGGGCAGCGACTCTGGTGGCGCAGCGCGTCGATCTCATTGCGCATCGCGGCGCATTCTTCCTCCAGGGACTTGACCTTCTGGCAGAACATGTCGGCCGCCTCAAACGCGCCGCCTGCGCCCCGCATCGAGTAGTACGCCTTGCCGATCTGCAAAAGCAGCTGCTCGATCTCGGCTTCTTTACCGGCGATCCGATTGTTCAGCCGGGCGACCTCCGTGGCCTCGGCGGTCTTCTGACCGACGTTCTTGGCCACTTCGGACACGCGCTTCCCGAAATCCTGAAATAATGGCATGCGATACACCTCATTTCCTTCGCATTCAAGTGTATGACGGTCAAACGGTATTCTTGCCGCCCAACGACAGTTTGCCCCATTTCCATGCAAAAAGCAAGCGCAGCGCCAAAAGTTCCGAAAATTGTATGGATTCTGCCGCATCCGGCGCAGAATGTACCAAGGAGGGGGATGCGCTTGCTGACCGTTTTTATCCGCGCAATCATCCTGTATCTGGTTATGGTCGCGACCATGCGCGCGACCGGAAAACACCAGCTGGGGCAGTTTCAACCCTATGAGTTCGCGCTGGCGATCATGGTGGCGGACCTCCTGGCGGTGCCGATGGCGGAAATCTCCACCCCGCTGTTCAGCGGCGTCTTGCCAATCCTCGCACTGTACGTGGTGAACGGCGCGCTGACCCTCGTCTGCATGAAAAGCGATCGCGTTCGCGCGTTTATCTCCGGTAAACCCTCGGTGATCGTAAACCGCGGGATCATCGACCGCGCGGAATTGAACCGGCTGTGCATGAGCCTTTCGGATCTTCAGGAGGGTCTTCGGGAAGCGGGGCTCCTCGACCCATCCAGCTGCGGCACCGCCATCGTTGAGACGGACGGCAACATCACCGCCTTTCCACACTCGGTCAAGCGCAACGTGACGCCGGAAGACCTGAACCTGAAACCGGGCTACGAGGGTCTGCCGCTGGTTCTGATTGAAAACGGAAGGCTGCAGAAACACAATCTGTCGATGTCCGGGAAAGACGAGGCCTGGCTGAAAGAATTGCTGAGTCACTACGCGCTTGCGTTCTCCGATGTGCTGATCGCGAGCCTGGACACTGAGGGAGGCATGCACGTGCAGGACATGCGCGGCAGCATCCTGCACATCAAGGCGCTGACCGACGCGGAGGTCGTCTGGTAATGCGCAAAAAGCTGATTGGGGTTCTCGTGGTGGCGGCGGTATCCATCGCGTTCGGGATTACAAGCCTGATTCTGGTCAGCCACGTGGTGGGGGAGATGGAAACGTTCTCCATGGAGGCGCAGGCACTGGTCGATCAGGGCAAAACCGATCCCGCGAAGGAGAAAATGACGCAGTTGGCCACGGTCTGGGAACAATTCCGGCCTTTCATGGAAATGCTGATCTCCCACGACGAGATGCATACGGTGGTCGACCGCTATGTGGAGGCGGGCGTCAACCTGGAGCGCGATCAGCTGGACGATTTCTACAAGTCGATGGCGCTTTTGCAGGAAAGTCTCCGGCACATTTTAAATCAGGAACAGGTTCGCTGGGGCAATGTGCTATAGTGATTATAGAGATGCGCCGCGGGCAAAATGCCCGCGGCGCGTCGTGTTACTCCAGTTGGCCGTCCTTTTCGATCTTCATGATCATGTCGACCCGGCGCTGGTGCCGCCCGCCCTCAAACGAGGCGTCGAGGAACGTGTCTACGATCATCTTGGCCAGTTCACTGCCCACCACCCGCGCCCCGAAACAGAGGATGTTGCAGTTGTTGTGAGTGCGTGCCATCTTGGCGCTGTAGGGCTCGGAGCACACCGCCGCGCGGATGCCCTTTACTTTGTTGGCGGCGAGGCTCATGCCGATGCCGGTACCACAGATCAGGATACCCAGTTCGCAGTCCCCGCGCGCGACGGCCTGGGTTGCGAGGTCGGCGTAGACCGGGTAATCGTCGGTGGGCCGGGGTTCCAGCGTGTCGTAGACCACCGGCTCAAACCCGCGGTCTTCCAGATGTTTTTTCGTGATTTCCCGGAGTTCCGCCGCCGCGTGGTCGGATGCGAGCGCGATTTTCATTTCAATCACCTTTTCTCATTTTGTGCGGGGTCAAGGGGGATCATCCCACAATTATGGGAGAGCGTCGAGAGGGCCGAAGCCCTTTCGACATTCAACCAAATCCGGCGACCTGCGCGGCGGATTTGGCTTTCCCCCAAAGGCCGAGCTTGCCCGGCCGACGGGGAAAGCATGCCCGATCCGGTTTCAGCACGGAAACGCCCGCAAGCGTTTTAGGAAACCGGCTGCGCCACCTACGCATTTGAAAGCCGCGTCAGCGGATTTCAAATGCCCGCAAAGAAAAGCCGCGAAGTGGATTTTCTTTGCCACGCGTCAGCGCGTACTCTTATCATAGGGGACGCCGCTCGCGCGCGGCGCCTGAGACTTGGCGCTGGTGAATGCCAGCACGATCAGGGTCGCGATGTAGGGGATCATCTTGTAGATGTCGGAGGAAATCTTGAGACTCTGGAGGATCGGGATGCCCGAATACGCGGCGGCGATGGTCTTCATCAGCCCAAAGAACAGCGCCGACCAAAGGATGCGCAGCGGCTTCCACTGCCCGAAGATCAGAACCGCCAGCGCCAGGAAGCCATAACCGGCCACCGTCGCGTTGAAGTTGGTGGAAGTCGGCACGACGAACACCAGTCCGCCCAGCCCCGCCAGCGCGCCGGAGATCAGAACGCCCGCGTAGCGGATCCTGTACACGTTGACGCCGACGCTGTCCGCCGCCTGCGGGTGCTCGCCGCACGCGCGGAGCCGGAGGCCAAACTTGGTCTTGTAGAGGACAAATGCCGCCGCCGCGAGAATGATCAGCCCCACGTAGGTCGTGATGTAACAGTTCTGGAACAGGAGCGGCCCCAGAACCGGGATGTCGCCGAGACCAGGCACCTTCTGGATGTAGAAGGTGTTGGTGAACTGGATCTGCTGGACGCCGTTCGATTGCAGCGAGCGCGCCATGTAGATCGCGAACGCGGGCGCGAACATGTTGAGCGCGGTGCCGGAGATCGTCTGGTCAGACCGAAGCGAAACCGCCGCGTAGGCGTGGAGGAACGAGAAGGCCATCCCCGCCGCGGCAGCGATCAGGATCGCGAGCAAAAGCTGCCCCTGCCCGCTCATGAACGACTGGGTGAGGTTCAGAAAGAAGATCGACGCGAACGCGCCCATCACCATGATGCCTTCGAGCGCGATGTTGACCACGCCGCTGCGCTCGGAGAACATGCCGCCCAGCGCCACGATCAGAAGCGGGATCGAGAAGAACATCATCTGCTGGAACAGAAAGAAGATCGTATCCATTACGCGCCCTCCCTCCCGGCGCCCGCGCCGCGACGCGCCCGCTTCTGCCCCGCGCGCCCGATCAGGTCGCGCACCAGCAGTGAAAACGCGCTGAAGTAGATGACCATCGCAATGATGATGTCGATGACTTCCTGCATGAACTTGAGGCTCTGCAGGTACGACCCGCCCACCGAAATGTAGGCGACGAACAGCGCCGAGAAGATGATGCCAATCGGGTTGGAAAGGCCCAATAGCGCCACCGGGATGCCGTTGAACCCCTGCGCGGACAGGACTTCCTCCACATGGATGTGCATGCCGCTGGACGGCGCGAGGTACATCAGCGCCCCTGCCGTGCCCGCCAGCGCGCCCGCCAGCACCATCGAAAGGATGATCGTGCGCTTTTCGCTGATGCCCGCGTACCGCGCGGCGTTCTTGTTGAACCCGCAGGCGCGCAGCTCATAGCCGAAGGTGGTCTTGTTCAGCAGCACATACATCACGACCGCGAGCACGATCGCGACCAGGATCCCCGCGTTGACGCTCGATACGTCCACATACTTGCCGGTGAGGTTGTAAAAAATCCTGTCCAGCCCGGCCTTGGGGAGGATGGCGGTCGTCGCGACGTTGTGGGTCTGGTTTTTGGTGGAGTCGAAGATCACCGAGCCGCGGATCAGGAAGTTCATGCCGTACATGCCGATGTAGTTCATCATGATCGACGCGATGACCTCGTTGACGTTGAGCAGCGCCTTGAAGAAGCCGGGTACGAAGCCCCAGATGCCGCCCGCCAGCATGCCCATCAGAAGCGCCACGATCCAGTGGAGGCCGCCGGGCAGGAATGTCCACGTACAGCCCACCCACACCGACATTGCGCCACCCACCATCAGCTGCCCCGGCGCGCCGATGTTGAAAAGACCCGTCCGGAACGCGAAGCCCACCGACAGGCCGGTCATGATCAGCGGCGTCGCCAGGTACAGTACCTGGCCCAGCCCCTTCATGCCGTTGTTGAAGCCGCCCTTCAAAATGATGATCAGCCCCGCGAAGGCGCTCTCCGGCTTCGTGATCAAAAGGATCACAAACCCGGCCAGAAGCCCCGCCAGGATCGCGATCAGCGAGGCCGAAGCGTTTCTCAGGCCCTGTTTCTTCATGAGGCGCT
Organism: uncultured Oscillospiraceae bacterium; assembly: GCA_964575255.1. Classification (GTDB taxonomy): domain Bacteria; phylum Bacillota; class Clostridia; order Christensenellales; family Aristaeellaceae; genus JAEZHK01. The sequence goes on along the minus strand of CAZNPZ010000010.1, from coordinate 21,274 downwards.
CCCCCTTTTCGAACCGGCCATGTACAGGCCGATTTCCTGGATGGACGCGGCCTCCGGGTCCAGCCCGGCCACAATCCGGCCCTCAAAGATCACGTAAATCTGATCGGACAGCGACTTGACCTCATCCAGTTCCAAAGAGATCAAGAGCACCGCACAGCCCCTGTCGCGCGCGGCCACAAGTTGTTTGTGGATGTACTCAATCGCGCCCACGTCAAGGCCGCGCGTCGGCTGAACCGCGATCAGAAGGTCGGGCGTCAGGCTGATCTCCCTGGCGACGATCGCCTTCTGCTGGTTGCCGCCGGACATGCTGCGAGCGACGGTCTGCGAACCCTGACCGGAGCGGATGTCAAAGCGCTCGATCAGTTCCTTCGCGTGCTTTTCCACCGCGTCGAAACGGATGAACCCGCGCTTCTGGTACTCGTCCGTATGGTAGCTCTTGAGCACGAGGTTTTCCGAAAGCGAGAAGTCCAGCACCAGGCCGTGCTTGTGCCGATCCTCCGGGATGTGCGAGATTTTCAGGTCGTTCCTCCGGCGGATCGGGGCCTTCGAGATGTCCTCGCCATTCAGAAGGATGCGCCCGCCGTCGATGCCCGCGAGGCCGGAGATCGCGTAGACCAGTTCGCTCTGGCCGTTGCCGTCGATGCCGGCGATGGTCACGATCTCGCCCCGGCGCACGGAGAAGCTGACGTCGTCCAGGAGCAGCTTGTGGTGGTGGCGCGCGCGCATCGAAACATGTTCGAGCGTCAGAACCGCCTCACCCGGCGCGGCCTTTTCCTTTTCAATCGAGAAGTTGACCTTGCGACCCACCATCATCTCGGAGAGGTCTTCTTTCGTGACCGAGGCCACGTCCACCGTGCCGATGTACCGGCCCTTCCGGAGCACCGTGCACCGCCCGGCCAGTTCCTTGATCTCGCTGAGCTTGTGGGAGATGAACAGGATCGATTTCCCTTCCGCCGCGAGGCCGCGAATGATGCCAATCAGTTCCTCGATCTCCTGCGGCGTCAGAACCGCCGTCGGCTCGTCGAAGATCAGCACCTCGTTCTCGCGGTAGAGCATCTTCAGAATTTCGACGCGCTGCTGCATGCCGACGGTGGTGTCCTCGATTCTCGCGTCCGGGTCGATCCGAAGGCCATACCGTTCGGACAGCGCCACGACCTTCTTGCGCGCCTCGTCCATCTTGAGGACGCCGCGCTGCACCGTTTCGACGCCCAGGATGATGTTCTCCAGCACCGTCATGTTGTGTACCAGTTTAAAGTGCTGGTGCACCATGCCGATGCCCGCGAGGTTGGCGTCGTTGGGGTTCTTGATCTGGATGGGCTGGCCGTTTTTTCGGATCTCTCCGGCATCCGGCTGATACAGGCCGAAGAGTACGCTCATCAAAGTTGACTTGCCCGCGCCGTTCTCGCCCAGGAGTGCGTGAATCTCGCCCCGGATCAGCCGGAGCGTGATATCATCGTTGGCGCGAATGCCGGGGAAGTCCTTGGTGATGCCGATCATCTCAATGACATAGTCCAAACCCATCACTCCCCGCGCGGCGTACGCCGCGCCATAGATTCAACGGCAGGGGCAGATTCGTGAATCTGCCCCTGCTCTGTTACTGGATTGGAATTACCCGATCAGGTTGACCTTGACGATTTCGGTGCCAAGTTCCGCAGCGCTCGCGATGGCGGCGCCATCCACCGTGTCCTTCTTGGGCGCGACTTCGCCGGAAGCCAGCTTCGCGAAGATCGCGTCATAGTCGGCCTGCGTGAAAGTCTTGAACTTGGAGGTCGCCATCGGCAGCGCCACGCCGTCCTTGTCCGCGCCAAGCACCCAGGCTTCGCCGGCGGGGAAGCTGTCCGCGTAGTAGGCGGTCAACGCCTTCGTGACGGCTGAGCCCAGGCCCTTCATGGCCGAGGTGATGACCGTGTCGGATTCGCTGCTCTGATCGACGTCGACGCCGATGACCTTGCCGCCGGCCGCTTCCGCAGCCGCCATAACGGAGTTGCCCACCGCGCCGCCGCAGCCAAAGATCACCTGGATGCCGTCATTGTACCAGGAGGACGCCATCGCCTGCGCCTCCGGCGTGGCCGCGAAACCGCCGGTGTAGTTGTAGTTGATGGTGACGTCGGTCAGGCCCATTTCCTTGGCCGCGTAGTCGGCGCCCTGCACGAAGCCGTAGCCGAAACGCACGACCGCCGGAACCGCCATGCCGCCCATGAAGCCCAGTTTGGTGTAGCCGTCCTTGACCGCCGCGTAGCCGGCCAGGAAGCCCGACTGCTCCTCGGCGAACACGATGCCCACCGCGTTCTTTTCGGTGCGGTACTCGGTGTAATCCGCGTTGTGCGGGTTGCCGTCGATCAGGATGAAGTGGACGTCCGGATACTTGTCCTGCGCGATGAAGATCGGCTCTTCAAACAGGTAGCCCGGCGTCACGATGACCTTCGCGCCGTCGGCGACGGCCTGGTCAATGCGCTCCACGTAGATATCCGTGGACTGGGCAGAAGGCTGATAGTAGTTGTAGGTCTTACCGTTGGCTTCCGCGTAGGCCTTGATGGCCTCCCAGGTGCCCTGGTTGAAGGACTTGTCGTCGATGGTGCCGATGTCGGTGATCATGCCGATCTCATAGGACTCGGCAAGCGCGGCCGCGCACAGACCAAGGCTGAGAACCAGCGCCAAAATCAGGGATACGAGTTTCTTCATAGCGGCTGACCTCCTGAAATGTATGTTGCCCGCACTGCGGGCTTGGGGTTGTATACATTATACCAGATGAACCGTGAATAGGGAAGTGCCGTATAATGCAAATTCTTTCAGCGCGCGGCAGGGGTGTTTCTGGATGGCAGCCCGCAGAAACGCGCCGATCCGGTTTGACAGCCGGGCCGAAAGGGTATAAGATGAACATGTCTGAAACATAGAAATGAGGCGGATTTGCACGATGAAGAAATTTACTTCGCTGCTGGCCGCGGCTGTCCTGATCGTTTTTTCCATGCAGGCGGCGCTGGCCGTGGATGTACCGGTGCGCGTGGCGTCCCTCAAAGGTCCGACCACGATGGGGCTTGTGAAGCTGATGGAGGACGACAAGGCGAAGGGCGCGTACAGTTTTACCGTCGCGGGCGCGGCGGACGAGATCGTGCCCATGATCGCGAAGGGCGAAGTGGACATCGCGCTGATCCCCTGCAACCTTTCGAGCGTCCTCTGGAACAAGACGAAGGGCGGCCTTTCAGTCGCCGCGGTCAACACGCTGGGCGTTCTATACGTCGTGGAAGCGGGGGACACGGTGAAAACCGTTTCCGACCTCAACGGGAAGACGCTCTATTCCACCGGCAAGGGCACAACGCCGGAATACGCGCTGAACCACGTTTTGAAGCTGAACGGGCTTGACCCGGCGAAGGATCTGGCGGTTGAGTACAAGTCCGAGGCCACCGAGGTGGCGGCGGCACTGTCGGCGGGCACGGCGACGCTCGCCGTGCTGCCGCAGCCCTACGTCACGATCGTCATGGCGCAGAACCCCAATTTGCGCGTCGCGCTGAGTTTGTCCGACGAGTGGGCGAAGGCGGACCCCAACAGCCGGATGATCACCGGCGTCGTGGCGGTGCGAAAGGCGTTCGCCGAAGAGCATCCCGACCAGTTGAAGGCATTCATGGAACAGTACGCAGCGTCCGCGGAGTACGTCAACCTGCACCCGGACGAGGCGGGCGCGTGGATTGAGGCGCTCGGCATCGTGCCCAAGGCGGCGATCGCCGCGAAGGCCATCCCCGCGTGCAACATCGTGTGCATTACCGGGGACGACATGAAGGCCGCGGTGTCCGGCTATTTACAGGCGCTCTTCGACGCCGAGCCGGCTTCCGTCGGCGGCGCGCTGCCGGACGATGCATACTACCTCGCGGGCTGACGTATGAAGCGTTGGCTTACTGGCCTTGCGGTCGCCGCGTTCTGGCTCGCCGCGTGGCAGCTAATCAGCGTTTCAATCGGACAGGAGATCCTGATGGTATCTCCTGTCTCGACGTTTGTGACACTCGTGCGTCTGATGGGCACCGCGGATTTCTACCAGTCGGTCGGCAACACGTTCGGGCGGATCGCGCTGGGGTTTTTGATGGCGCTTTTTGTCGGTGCGGCGCTGGGCGTGGTGTCCCGCTTCTTTCGCGGCGCGCGGGCGCTGCTCGCCCCGCCGATGGCCGCAGTCAAGGCGACGCCGATCGCGTCTTTCGTGATTCTGATGCTGATCTGGGTCAGCGCGCGCGATCTTTCGGTGTTCATTTCGTTCCTGATGGCGCTGCCGCTGATTTACGAGAGCACGCTTTCGGGCCTTGATGGCGCGGACGTGAAGCTGCTTGAGATGGCGGATGTGTTCGATCTGGGCGCGGGGCGGCGCGCGCGCGCGATTTACGCGCCCGCGGCGCTGCCGTACCTGCTCGCCGCGTGCCGCAGCGCGATGGGCATTTGCTGGAAGGCGGGCGTCGCCGCCGAGGTGATCGGCCAACCCGCGAAGTCCATTGGCGACGCGCTGTACCGCGCGAAGCTGTTTCTGGCCACCGACGAGCTGTTTGCGTGGACGGCGGCGGTGGTTCTTTTGAGCCTCGCGTTTGAAAAACTGGCGGTAAAGCTGATCGGCGCGCTGGAAAAGCGGCTGACGGGAGCGGCGGGATGATCGAACTTAAGGACATTCAAAAATCCTACGGCGGCAGGCGGGTGCTGGACGGGGTGAGCCTTTTGCTCCCGGCGGGCGTAACCGCGCTGACCGGGCGCTCCGGCAGCGGAAAGACCACGCTGTCCCGGATTCTGCTGGGGCTGGAATCCCCGGACGGCGGCCGTGTCGCAGGCGCGGCGGGGCTTAAAAAGGCGGCGGTATTTCAGGAAGACCGGCTGATCGAGCACTGGAGCGCCGTGGACAACCTGCGGCTGGTCGGGGCCGATCCGGAAGCGGCGCGCGGTCACCTCGCGGAACTGGGGCTTGCGGCGGACGCGCTGCGCCGCGCGTCGAAGCTCAGCGGCGGCATGCGCAGGCGTCTTGCGCTGGCCCGAGCGATGATGGCCGGGGCGGAACTGATCGTTCTTGACGAGCCGATGACCGGCCTCGACGCGGAGACAAAGCGGCTGGCGGCGGACTACGTGCAAAAGAACAGGGGCGACGCGGCCGTGCTTCTGATCTCCCACGACCCGGAGGATCTGGAAATGTTGGGCGCTTGCCGTATTTTTTCGCTGGATCGCCCAATTTGACAGATTGATGCAACCATTACACCGCCCCGTCCGTCAAACGAGTACCAATGTAAAGGACGTGAGGCCATGCGCTTTGATGCGAAACGATGGACGGCGCTGCTTCTGAGCGCGGCGCTGCTCGCGGCGACGCCGCTTCTGGTCAGCGCGAAAACGCTGGACGAGGCGCTGTTTGACAACGCCAAGGAAGCGCTGACGCTCATCAGCTACGGCGAATACCAGAAAGCGCTGGACAAGCTGGACTTCGTGAACCCGCCCAGCGAGGCGGATTTTGAGGACTTCGTGTGCTTCGAACTGGACGCGGCGCTGACCCAGGCGGTGCAGACCGACGTGGCCGTCGCCTACCACAAGGGCAAGAAGCTGTACCTGGCGATCCCGGTGGAGGAACCGTCCAGCCGCGACGTGGAGACGCTGGTTCTGTCGTCTTCGGACGGCGCGCAGTTTGACGGCTACAAGTCCGACACATGGGGCGACGTGACGAAGCTGGTCAAAGATGACGCCGCCGCCGTCTGGAACGAGCCCTACGACCCGGGTACGCTGGTCATCGTTCCCGACCAATAGTGACATAGGCAACCATACGCCCCGGAAACGCGCGTTTCCGGGGCGTATTTTCGTCTGGCCGAATCCTTATCTCACGGCGCGCGACGGTTCTTTTTCTGGGATGATAAAGTCGAGCCAGCCCTCTTCGCGACGGATCAGGATGTAGTTCATGCCCATCCTGGATGGGTCATACATGTTGTCGGTGAAAAAGCGGAAGGCGTGGCGCGGGTCGGCCTGGTATACGCGCGCGGCGTGCCGGATCGGTTCAAGCCGGTAGGCTAGGCGGCGATCGTCCGGGATTCCGGCATAGCCTCTGAACTGGGTCTTTACGCCCATCAGGTCGTCGGTCAGGATCGTCAGTTCGTCGCCGCCGTCCGGGTCAAGCTCAAAGCGGCAGGGTGACGCCGGTTTGTCGGCGATCTCAATCTTCAGCCCCATCAGGAAAGACAGATACGCTTTGTCGATCGGTTCATACATCAGGAACGGCCTCAGGCGCGCGACCTCGCTTGGATTCTCGCCGAACATCTTGCGAAACGCTCTGGCGTACCCCTCGCCCGACTGGAAGCCGTATTCGAGCGCCAGATCGATGATCCGTCCGCCGCCTTAAAGCAGCGCTTTTCTGGACTCGGTGAGTTTACGCTTCAAAATGTAATCGTAGACCGACACACGGACGCACTGCGAGAAGAGCCTTGAGAAGTAGAACTGCGAATAATGGACGGCGTTCGCGACGTCCGCGACGCCGATGTCGCCGCGCAGATTGTCCTCAATATAGCGGATCGCCTTCGCGACCGTCGCTTCGGCGTTCATCGCCTGACCCGCTGAACGGGGATGTAGGCGTCCATCTCCGATTCCGAAACGCTGCCCGTGCCCTTGAAGCGCGCGTCGTAGGCCTGAATCAGGTGCGCGCCGCGCCGTTCGAGACCCATTTGGGGCAGCATCTCAGCATCAAGCAACATCCCCCAGTCGCCGGTGATCTCCGTGCCGGTCAGCGTCACCTTCAAATATTCCCCGGCGGGGATCCACTTGGCGATCAGCGCTTCATCCAGCTCGTGGGTTGAAACCGCGCCACCCACGAACACCTCGAAAACCCCTTTGACCGGGGTCTCCGGGCTGTAGACGTGCAGCTCGTACAGGACGCTCTTCTCGGTGAAGCGGGGATCGCCGGGATTGGCCGCCAGCCAATCGGTAAACCGCTGCCAGGTCTTTCCAATCTCGTTCTCGGAATCCCATCCCGCTTTCGCGCTGAAGGGATCGCCATAAAAGCCCATGCCGCCCAGAAGCATCGGGCCGAAGCGCGCAAGTTCCGTCTTCATACAACCCTCCATCCGCAGGATTCATCGGTTCTCCCCGGATTTTACCACAATGCGCGGTGGATTTGAAGCAGGATTCATCACGCGCGCCGGGGCTGCGATCCGGTATCATATCCGCATCAAACGAATTGGAGGGATGGTCATGGAAATCACCGTCGCGCCCATCGGAAGGGTCGTCTCGGAAGGCGGCAGGTATTTCATCGAACTGGGGGAGAAAACCATTGACGCGGCGCTGGGGCTGAGTGAGTACGGCCACGTCCAGGTGATCTGGTGGGCGCACCTGCTGGACACCGGCGAGTGCCGGGACCTCTCAGTGCTGGACAAGCCCTATAAGAATGGCCCGGAGAAGGTCGGCGTGCTGGCGACCAGGTCGCCGGTCCGCCCCAACCCGATCATGGTGACCGCCTGCGCGCTGATAAACGTCGACACGGCAAACCGGCGGCTGGAACTTGGCTGGATCGACGCGGAGGATGGGACGCCGGTTCTCGACATCAAGCCCTATCAGCCGTCCGTCGACCGTGTGCGGGATGTGAGGATGCCCGCCTGGTGCGCGCACTGGCCGGCCTGGCTGGAGGAGAGCGGCGAATTCGACTGGAGCGCGGAGTTTAACTTTCCGGACTGATGCGGTATAATGATGGAAAACCGGAAGGGGGCGGACGGGTTGCGGTACGAGCCGAACCTCGGTGCTGTTTCCATTCGGGCATACGGGGATATTCTGAAGCATAGCAACCTGCTGCCGGGGCGGAGGTTGCTTCTGGATCAGTTGGAGGCGCACATTACGCGGCTGGAACAGGCGGGCATCGGAAGCCTTCAGGCGCTTTCGGACGCGCTGTCCACGCCGAAGCGCCTCCGGGCGTTGTTGGAACGGTCGGGCGTACCCATCGAATCCCTGACGGTGCTCCGCGCGAGATCGGCGCGCTGATCCCGAAGCCATTGCCCCTTTCCGCCTTCCCGGGGATTCCTTCTGAACCTGTAGAGGCCCTCGCTTCGCGGGGCATCCGGACGACAAAGGATTACTTTGAGCAGGTTTCGGGTGCGCAAGACTTCGGATCATGGGGGATCGGCGGGGAAGCGGCGGCGGGACTTGACGCCCTCTGCGACCTTGCGCGCATCAACGGCGTTGGCGCGGCGACCGCGACGGCGCTGTTCGCGGCGGGCTTCCGGTGCTCGCGCTCGGTAGCCGACGCGGATGCCGGGGCGCTTTTACAGCGGGTTACGGCGGCAAACGAGGCGTATGGATGGTATCAGGCTCGGCTTGGCCTCAAAGACATGCGATTTGTCATAGATGCCGCCCGTCGGTTGACCGGGCTAGAAGGTTCAGAGTAAAGGAATGCCTTTGAGCAGTGATCAGCGTATCGGCGCGCAGGGCGCTTTCCCCTCTCGGGCTTTGGCCGTTACAGAAAAACGTTCCCGCGCACATGACGCTGGGAACGTTTTCTATTGATATGATGGAGGTTTTCCGCAGGCAGAGCGCCGCGGGGTGTATCCGATCCATTACGGCAGCGGTTCCATCGGCGCTTTATCGGCAGCGTGTCCCTTTTGGTCGCCGCAATCGCTCAGCATCTTGTGCCAGCGGGCGAACACAGTCTGGCAGTCAGCGTAGGAAATCGAGCGCATGTCCCAGACGAGGTTGGCGTTGCCGGGACGCCGTTTGGTGTCCAGCAGCGGGTTTTTCATGCCCGGCGTGACTTCCAGAAGGAAGTTGTAGCCGGAGATGAACGTAAGCTCAAAACTTTGATCAGGAAGCTCGACTGTCAGCGTATAGCCCTGACCGCCCTTCTTGCCAAAGCCCAGGATGCCCGCCGCGCCTTCGGAGGCGATCTTCTCGTCCCGGAGCCGTGCCCCGCAGCAGTTAACCCTGGTGACGGTGAAATCTTCGGCGTCGCCGGGGCCGGGGCCGGTGAACAGGTAGAGATCGTCCTGCCGGATGCCCAAGCCCTTGAAGCCGCCGCCGAATTGCACGAACAGCGCGGTGTCGAGCGAAAGCCCCTTGTGCGCCTCGGCAAAGGCGACGCGTTTGTCCTCCAGTTCCTTCAGGTTTGCCTTGCGCGCCTTTTCGTTATCATTGCCGCCAATGAATGGCATACGATCCTTCCTTTCTGTAATGCTATTATCGTCGCAGGGGTTCAAACCAAGTCGCTTCGCGACCGTACGATCAAATCCTTCGATTGTGCGCCACCGTTTCGCTCTCAGCGTTAGCGTAGCGCTGCATTTCACGCCGAAGGCGTATCCCGAAGGGTCGCCTCGCTTCGGCTTCTTGTCCCGCTATACACAAGCCCTCCTGTTTTGGATGTATGAATAACCCTGAGTAACATAATGCGTTCCGGCGCCTCAGGGCCGTTTGGAATCTATATCGTGAAGCGCGGTAAGCGCCATCTCGCGGAAAGCGCGGAACGCGGTGGGGAAGGGCAGCGCCCGGAGCGCGTCCGCGTCCACGAAGGCTCCTTCCGCCGCGGCGTCCGCCTCGCACCGCCAGCCATCCATCTTCCAGACGAGGTGGGTGAACACGTGCCGTGCGCTCCCAGCCCGGCGAAGGTTCAAAGGCTCGACGCCGATCTCCCGAAGCGCCTCGATGACTTCGGCCTCGCTCCTCGCGTCCGGGAAGTTGGGGAATTCATACAGCCCCGCCAATAACCCGGCGTCCGGCCGCCTGCGCACCAGCACCTGGCCGCCGTGGATTACCAGCGCCACCGCGCGCTGCTCCGACCGCTTGTCCGCTTTGGGCGGCAGGACGGGCAAGGAGCGTATGTCCCCGACGCGGCGCGCGTCGCAGTGCGCCGCGACCGGGCAGTTCTCACAATCGGGCCGGGGCGTACAGACGAGCGCGCCCAGTCCCATCATCGCCTGGTTGAAGTCGCCGGGCCGCTCCGGCGGGATGTTTCGCAGAGAAGCCTCGCGCAGCGCGCGTTTTCCCTCCGGGGATGCGACGCTCACGCGCACGCCGAACGCGCGGCTCAGGACGCGAATCTGGTTGCCGTCAATCGCGGGTTCCGGGAAGCCGAAGGCGATCGACGCGATCGCGCCCGCCGTGTACTCACCGATGCCGGGGAGTTGGCGAAGCCCCTGTATGTCCCGTGGGAACGCGCCCGAGGCGGCCACCTGCTTCGCGGCCTTCATCAGGTTCCGCGCCCTGGAATAGTACCCCAGGCCTTCCCACAGTTTGAGCACATCGACCTCGTCGGCCTCGGCGAGCGAAGTGACCGTCGGGAAGCGACTGAGGTACGCGCGGTAGTATCGGACGACGGTCTCCGCGCGGGTCTGCTGCAGCATGATCTCTGACAGCCAGATTTTATATGGATCGCGCTCGTGCCGCCACGGCAGTTCGCGCGCGTTCAGGTCATGCCAAAATAGAAGCGCCCGGGTAAATTCGGTCAAGAAGGTTCCTCCCGCGCTTTCAGATCGAGCGCCTGCGCCGGACAGGGGAATTCGTCCGCCCGGCAGAAATCGCCCTCCGGTACGTAGATCACGCGGCCGGGCAGCAGCCACGCGGGGCTGAACAACCGGTTCGCGCGCAGAAGCATGCAGCCGGGCACATGAAGACGCGCCGACAGCGCGTCCAGCCCCTCGCCCTCCCGGACGACATCCTCTTTCAACACACACACCCCCCGAATGGAAGGTATGCTTTTCACCCCGGAAATAGCCCATTTGTGGGCTGGTGCGTATCGACAAAGACGATACGCGAAAGGTATGTGAGGGCTTATTTTCCGAAGGAAGGCGGCCTGTTCAGCGCTTCGCCATTCCGGCGGCGTCCCCGATCAGCTTCTTCTGTTCGTTCCACACCTGCTTGACGCGGTTGAACACCGAATCGGTCATCGACTTGGGCCGGTCTTCGATGACGCTGCCGCAGGCGACCACCCGGTAATCGTATCCGGAATCCGTGCTGATGCGCCACACGTACACCGGTACGTAGCGCGGCGAGACCGCCTGAATGACGCCGGAACCGTCGTCCACCAGCGTGAACTCAAAGATGATGCCGCTGTCGCGGTAGCGCGTCCGCTGGTCGCACAGGAAGTTGCCCATCGAATACACGACCAACGCGCTGCGCTCTTTGCCGTCCAAACCCTTGGCCTTCACGGTCTCGATGGACTGCACCACGTGCGGATGCCCGCCGATGATCATGTCCGCCCCGGCGGCGACCAGTTTCTTCGCCAGATCCTTCTGAGAGCTGTTGACGGTGCGCTGGTACTCCTCGCCCCAGTGCATGTAGACCACGACGAACTCCGCGCCCGCGCCGCGGAGCGCCGCGATGTCCTTTCTGGGGCTGGAATTTCTCGTGGTGCGCAGGCCGTAAATGGTGGCCTCCGGGTCAGAACTCCGCTCCAGATTGTTGGTGGAGACGGTGTAGTTGGTGATGCCCACCTTGATGCCATTGATGGTGACCACTTTTGGCGTGTCGTATTCCGCCTGGGTGCGGTACGCGCCGACGTGGTCGAGCCCAACCTTCTCCACGTTGTTGATCTCACGCTTTAGACCGTCGAAGAAGGTGTCCAGCGCGTGGTTGTTGGCGAGGGTCAGCATATCGACGCCACTCGATTTCAGCGCGTACATCAGGTGCGGCGGCGTGTTGAACTGCGGGTAGAACCGGTAGCCTCGGCTGCCCTTGCCGCCCATCGGGCCATCCACGTTGCCGACGGTGTAATCCGCCTTGGACAGCGAATCGGCGATCAGCGCGAAATAGGGCGAGAAATCAAAGGTTTTCTCTTTGGCGTCGTAGGCCGTGTCAAACAGCGGCTGATGGATGATGATGTCGCCGAAGGAGCGGATGACCGCCTTGCGCTTCGCACCGGTGGCCACGGTTTCGTCCGCGGCGTCGGCCTCGACGTTCACGTCTTCGGGCTGCGCGTCCGTCGAGGCGTCCTCGCCCACTTCGCCCTCGTCCACATCGGCGTTGCCGGCCGCTTTCGCTTCGGGCGTTTGGGATGGCGCCGCATCCGTCGCGCCGGGCGCCTTGGCGCCGGTCGTCACGGCCTTGTCGGGCCGGGACAGGAAAAACAGCGAAACGCAAAGCACGGCAATCAGCACGATCACCGCGAGGAAGACCGCCAGCCGGACCCGCCGGGGCAGCGCCTCATACCTGCGCAGCCAGTTTGAACGCATCGGATCCCTCCACGCATCGGATAACCGTATTATACCATAAACGGATGATTCTGTATATACCGCGCAAATCTGGAAGCGCCACCGAGCACATTTCAGCAATGGGAAAGCCGGTTTCCGGGCGCGCCGCAGGGGGAATCCCCTTCAATTAATGCCAACTTGGCTTTTATGAAACAATATACAGCGCTTTTGCGTCCAACCGATATTGACTGGAGGTATGTTTTGATGTACACTTTTCGTGATCAGGCGCAGTTTCGCGCTCGGTTGGCAGGTTCCGTCCCGACAGCTGACGCGCCTTCATACGGTGGGCACGCGAGAAAAGGTGGTTGAAGAATGGCAACAAAGCAATTCGGCAAGCTGAAGCTGCACTGGTCGAAGAGCGGTATCGCATACAAGTGGGGCGATGGGGAGATTCACCGCCTCAACTTTGGCAATCAGGACGACGGTCAGGGCGGCCAAAGGCATCAGGGCGGATATGAGCCCGACGGCCCGGAGTATGGGTCGTACGGTCGCGGATACGACCAGGGCGAGCCCTATTCGCCGCAGGGCGGATACGACCAGGGCGGGTACTACCCAGAAGAAGACGCGCCCGCCAGCCGCTACGATGTTCTGTACAGGAGCGACTGGCTGACATGGCTTTTGCTTGTCGTGCTGCCGCCGCTGGGCATTTGGCTTTTGTGGCGCCGCGAGCGTCTTGAGCCCAAAGCGCGCATGATCGTCTCCGGCGTGTCGGCGGTCTGGTTTATCGTGCTTATCGTCTGGCTCTTCTCCGCGATGTTCGGCCGCGGCGCGGATCAGACGGTCGGCGTCGGCAACATTCAGGTGCCGGACACCATTGTCATCGGCGCGACCGCGACCCCCGCGCCCGCGAATGTCGAAACGGGAGACCTGAACGCGGGCGGCGCGACCCTCGCGCCCGCGGCGTTGGTGACCCCCAGGCCGGGCGGCGGAACCGTCAACAACGGCACCGACATCATTGACAATTCCGGGGAGAACACCGATACGCTGGATACCGGCGACGAGGCGGAGGACGCCGACACGACCTACGTCTGGGCGTCCAACACCGACAGCTACTACCACAAGATCAACACCTGCGAAAAAATCACCGGCACGCCGTCCAAGATCTCGCTGGACGTCGCGCGCAACCACGGCCAGTCGGCCTGCCCGGTTTGCTACGGCGCGCAGAACAACGCCGCGAATTATTACATCTCTAAGGGCGGTAAGTACTACCACAAGGACAAGAACTGCTCCGGCATGAAGAACGCGCAGGCGACAACGGTAGCCGCGGCGGTCAAGAAGGGCTACAAGCCATGCCCGGTCTGCGTGGGAACGTATTTCGCCACCAAGACCGGCAAGTATTACCACACCGATTCGAACTGCTCTGGGATGAAGAGCGCGCAGCGCGTTACGAAAGCCGCGGCGGTCAAGGCGGGGAAACTCCCCTGCCCGAAGTGCGTCAAGAAGACTTCCAGCAAGTCTACGACCAAAGCCACGGCATATTACAGTACGGCATTGGGGAAGTACTACCATGCCAACCCCACCTGTTCGGGGATGAAGAACGCGCAGAAGATCACGCTGGCCACCGCCAAAAAGCGCGGCCAGAAGCCCTGCCCGGTCTGCCTCGCCAAGAAGGCGACCGCGTCCTCGACCGTTTACTACGCGACCACCGCGGGCAAGTACTACCACAGCAAGGCCAATTGTTCGGGCATGAAGAACGCCCGAAAGATTACGCTGGCGACCGCCAAGGCCAAAGGCAAGCAGCCCTGCCCGGTGTGCGTGAAGGCCGCGAAGACCACCTACGTCTACGCGACCTCTGCCGGCAAGTATTATCATTCTAAGTCCAACTGCTCCGGCATGAAGGACGCCCGCAAGGTGACGCTGGCCACGGCCAAGAAGGCCGGGAAGACTGCGTGCCCGATCTGCATGAAGTCGACTTCGACCACCTACTACTACTCGACGGTGGGCGGCAAATACTACCATGCGAAGCAGACCTGCTCCGGCATGAAGAACGCGACCAAGGTGACGCTGGCGACGGCGCTCAAGCGCAAGCAGACGCCCTGCCCGGTCTGCCTGACGAAAAAGGCGCAGGCCGCCGCGGAAGCCAAGTCCTACGTCTACGCGACCACCGCGGGTAAGTATTACCACGCCAAATCCAACTGCTCCGGCATGAAGAACGCCCGCAAGGTGACGCTGGCGGCGGCGAAGTCGGCCGGAAAGACCGCGTGCCCGGTGTGCATGAAGGCCAAGACTGCCGCGTCCAACGGAACCTACGTGTACTCGACGCTGAAGGGCAAGTACTACCACAAGAAGGGCTGCAACACCCAGGACGCCGAAGGCGCGAAGAAGGTCGCGCTCACGACCGCCAAGAAGTATGGCAAAGCGGCCTGTCCGGTGTGCTTCAAGAGCAGGGTCACCTATGTTTACGTGACGCCGGCGGGCCTCAAGTATCACAGCAAGGTGAACTGCGGCGGCATCCACAACACCGTTAAGATCACGCTGAAGACCGCGCTGGCCCGCAAGTATACCCGCTGCACCGTGTGCGACGCGCCCAAACCGTAGAACCCGACTGCTTCGTGAATCCCAAAGTCAAAACCGGTCTTCCATGGAAGACCGGTTTTCTGTCCGGTATATGACACCAGGCGCGGCGAATGAATCTGCTACGAGACCCTTACGCGGTACTTCCTCAGCCAGTAATCCACCTGCAAAAGGTACGCGATCGTCTGCGGCCCGGTCATCAGCTGCCCGTACCAGTTCTGCGCGGGCTCCTCTCGCAGCAGGCGTTCGGCCTCTTTGGGCTTCACGATGTTCCAGATCGGCGCGTTGGGACTTAAGAGCAGGTCTTTCAGGCGATCCTGTACCAGCCGCGCGTAGGCTGGGTTGTGGGTCTTGGGGTAGGGGCTTTTCTTTCGCCACAGAACTTTCTCCGGCAGGCTGTCCGACATGGCTTTTCGAAGCAGCCCTTTCTCGTAACCGCCCAGTTCCTTGATCTGCCAGGGCACCCGGTACAGGTACTCGGCGATCCGGTGGTCGCAGTAGGGCACGCGCACTTCTAGGCCGGAGTACATGCCCATCCTGTCTTTGCGATCCAAAAGGGTTTGCATGAACCAGTCGAAGTTGAGGCGCGTCATCTCCCGCATGCGTTTTTCGGCCGCGCCGGTCTCCGGCAGGATGTCGGTCTCGGCGAGCGTCGCGCGGTAGCGTTCGTCCACGTACCGGAACGGGTCGCGGCCGTGAAGCGCGTCGTCCCGCAAAAGCGACGCCCGGAACGCCGTGGACTGCGCCCATGGGAAGCCGTGGCGGGCGAGGATGTCCGGGTCGCGGTACCAGGGATAGCCGCCGAAGATCTCGTCGGCGCACTCGCCGGAAAGCGCGACGGTGATCTCGCGCTTTACCGCGCGGCAGAAGAGCAGTAGCGAACTGTCCACGTCCGCCATGCCGGGGAGATCCCGCGCGTCCACCGCCTCGTACAGCGCGTCCGCCAGTTCCTCCGTGTCCAGCTCGATCCGGTGGTGGCGACTTTGAAGCGCCTCGGTCATCAGGCCGATGTATTCGTCGTCGCTGTTGGGCTGGAATTTGTTTGCCTTGAAGTAGCGGTCGTTGTCCTTGTAGGTGACATTGAATGTTTCCAGCGTCTGGCCGCGTTCCTTTAAATACCTGGACGCCACTGAAGCGAGGATGCTGGAGTCCAGCCCACCCGACAGAAAGCAGCCCACCGGTACGTCGGACACCAGCTGCCGCCGGATTGAATCGGTCACCAGTTCCCGGACGGTGAAGATGGTGGTGGGGAGGTCATCTTCATGGAGGCCATCGGTCAGTCTCCAATAGGGCGCAAGCGTCAGCTTTCCGTCCTGATAGAAGCCGCGCCAGCCGGGGCGGACTTCTGAAATGCCGTCAAACACGCCGCACCCCGGCGTTCGCCCCGGCCCCAGCAGCATCACTTCGCAAACGCCGTCCGCCGAGATGCGCGCCTCCGCGCCCGGATAGGTCAGAAGCGTCTTGATCTCCGAAGCGAACAGGAACGCATCCCCCGCCTGCCCATAAAAAAGCGGCTTGACGCCGATGCGGTCGCGGGCGAGGAACAGCCGCCCCGTGTTCTCTTCATACACGCCGAACGCAAAGATGCCGTTGAAGCGGTCGACGGAGGACGCCCCCCACTCGGCGTAGGCGTGCAAAAGAACCTCGGTGTCAGAATGGCTCTCAAACGCATGACCCAGCCGTGCGAGATCGCGCCTGATTTCTTCCGTATTGTAGAGCTCGCCGTTGTACACGAGAATGTATCGATTGCCCTTCCAGTTGAGCGTCATCGGCTGACGCCCGTGTTCAAGGTCCACCACCGACAGCCGCCGATGCAGTAGCGCCGCCCCGCCGCCCCGCCACACGCCCTCCTGATCCGGCCCGCGCCGCTCCATCGTGCGAAGCATCGGCCCGAAGGCCCGCTCGTCGTTTCGGCCAATGACACCCGCAATTCCGCACATGCTGCCGCCTCCCCAACAAAACGCATGCTCCACTGTATGCGCCCTTTCAGGCGGCGGTGCGCCCTCAGGCAACTATTCTTGATACAAGTCGACTTATGAATATACAGGCGTAGTGACCCCGCGCGTCCGCGGAATGCGCACGGACGGCCTGCGGCGTCATTTTTTCGGTTGATTCGGCGGAAATTTGACACTTTCAAAAACAATCCTGCATATTGGATGGAAGTGGGCCGCGAAAGAACGTAAATTTGCAGTTATTTCGCTTTCGTTTTTCATTTTCGAGTTGACAGGGGGGCATAGGCATGCTATAATCACGGAACCGTCCAAGGGTGGGGGGAGCGGGCAACGCCTGCGCTCCATTTTTTAACCCTCGCGCCCGGAGTTGACGATTACTTGCATAAAGGATGAATGGCATGGAGCAGCAAGAACAGCTGGGCCACGAAGGCCAGAAGGATCGACAGCAACGGTTTGAATTGTACGACGAGCGGTTTGAGCACGATTCCTGCGGCATCGGCGCGGTGGTCAGCATTCACGGCGTCAAGACCCATGAAATTGTGGACAATGCGCTGAAAATCGTGGAAAGATTATCCCACCGGGCCGGCCGTGACGCCATCGGCGACACCGGCGATGGGGTTGGCATATTGTTGCAGATTCCCCACGACCTGTATCGCGCGGAGAAGCTTGGCTTTGAGCTGGGCGAGGCGCGCGATTACGGGGTGGGGATGATTTTTTTCCCGCGGGACGTGGTGAAGCGCGGCCAGCTGATGCGGCTGATGGAGGTCATCGTCGAGAAGGAAGGCATGAAGTTCCTGGGCTGGCGCAAAGCGCCGATCCGGGAGGAAGTGCTGGGCGTCCAAGCGCACGCCAAGATGCCTTCGATCTGGCAGGCTTTTGTCAGGCGCCCGGCGAACACCGCGCGCGGCCTTGCGTTTGACCGGAAGCTCTACGTTGCCCGCCGCGTGTTTGAGCAGTCCTCAAGCGGCACATATGTTTGCTCATTCTCCAGCCGCACCATCGTTTACAAGGGCATGATGCTGGTGGATCAGCTGCGAACGTTCTTCAAAGACCTCGAAAGCCCGCTATGTAAGAGCGCGCTCGCGACGGTACACTCCCGCTTCTCCACCAACACCAACCCCAGCTGGGAGCGGGCGCACCCCAACCGGCTGATCCTGCACAACGGCGAGATCAACACCATCCGCGGCAACGTTGACCGCATGATTGCCCGCGAGGGCAGCGTGGAGAGCGACTTGCTCGCGCTCGACCGCGACAAAATCATGCCCATCGTGGATCAGTCCGGCTCCGACTCCGCAATGCTGGACAACACGCTGGAATTTCTGATGATGTACGGCATGGAGCTGCCCAAGGCCGTGATGGTCACCGTGCCGGAACCGTGGCAGAACAATCAGGAAATCGGCCGCGAACGGCGCGACCTGTACCGCTATTACGCGACGATGATGGAGCCGTGGGACGGCCCGGCGGCCCTGATCTTCTCCGACGGCGATATCGTCGGCGCATCGCTGGATCGGAACGGCCTTCGCCCGTCGCGCTACCTCTTGACCGACGACGACCACCTGATCCTGGCCTCGGAAGTCGGCGTGCTTGACATTGAGCCGGAAAAGGTCGTGCGCAAAGCGCGGCTGAAGCCGGGTGCGCTCCTCGTCGTGGACACCGTGGCCGGGCGCGTCTACGAGGACGCTGACCTCAAAGAAGATTACGCCCGCCGTCAGCCCTACGGCGAGTGGCTGTACCAGAACCTCCTGGAGATGAAGGACCTGCCGCTGCCCAACGAGCGCGTCCCCTCCGCCTCCAAAGAGGAGCGCGCGCGGCTGTACCGGTTCTTTGATTACACCTGGGAGGACATGCGCGAGGTCATCATGCCGATGGCGCTGGCGGGCAGCGAGCCCACCGCGTCGATGGGAACGGACATCCCGCTGGCGGTTCTGTCCAGCGCGCATCCGTCGCTGTTCCAGTATTTCAAGCAGCTGTTCGCGCAGGTCACCAACCCGCCGATCGACGCGATCCGCGAGGCGTTGGTCACCGATACCTCGGTGTACGTGGGCGCGGACGGGAATCTGCTGGTTGAAAAGCCGGAGAACTGCGCGGTGCTCAAGATCGACAACCCGATCCTGACCGCCGCGGAGCTGATGCGCATCCGCGGTATGATGAAGGCGAATTTGAAGGTCGAGACCATCTCGATGCTGTGCTATAAAAATACGCCCATCGGCCGCGCGGTGGAGCAGATGCTGCTCGCCTGCGACCGGGCCGAGGGGCGCGGCGCGAACGTCCTTATCCTCTCCGACCGCGGCGTGGACGAGAACCACGTGGCGATCCCGTCGCTTCTGGCGACCTCGGCGCTGGAACAGCATCTGGTGCGCACCAAGAAGCGCACGCGGATCTCGGTGATCCTGGAGACCGCCGAACCCAGGAGCGTCCACCATTTCGCGCTGCTCCTGGGTTACGGCGCGCGGGCGGTGTGCCCGTATCTCGCGCATGAGTGTATCAAAGAGATGATCGACGAGGGCCTCTTGGACAAGGACGTCTCCGCCGCCATCTCCGACTACAACAAGGCCGTCGCATCCGGCATCGTGAAGATCGCCTCCAAGATGGGCATCTCGACGATCCAGTCCTACCAGAGCGCGCAGATTTTCGAGGCCGTGGGTCTGGCGCGCGATGTGGTCGACCAGTATTTCACAAACACCGTCAGCCGCGTCGGCGGCGTCGGGCTGACCGAGATCACCGAGGACGTGGAGTACCGCCACAACCGCGCGTTCGACCCGATGGGGCTTCCGATGGATACCACCCCGGAATCGACCGGCGACCACCGGCTTCGGAGCGGCGCGCGCAAGGAGGACCACCTCTACGACCCGGAGACCATCTGCGCGCTGCAAAAGGCGGTGCGCGCCGGAAGCTACGAGCTGTTCAAGGAATACTCCCGTATGGTGGACGACGAGGGTCGCCCGCACACGCTGCGCGGGTTGACCGAGTTCGTGTTCGACGAAAACGGCGGCGTGCCGCTTTCTGAGGTAGAGCCGGTCTCCGAGATCGTGAAACGCTTCAAGACCGGCGCAATGAGCTACGGCTCCATCTCGCAGGAAGCGCACGAGTGCCTCGCTCAGGCGATGAACCACTTGGGCGGGAGGTCGAATTCCGGCGAGGGCGGCGAGGATCCGGAGCGGTTCAATACCGATCGCGTATCCCGCATCAAGCAGGTGGCGTCCGGCCGCTTCGGCGTGACCAGCGGCTACCTGATGAGCGCCGATGAGATTCAGATCAAGATGGCGCAGGGCGCGAAGCCCGGCGAGGGCGGTCACCTGCCCGGCAAAAAGGTCTACCCGTGGATCGCGAAGACGCGCCACTCAACCCCCGGTGTCAGCCTGATCTCCCCGCCGCCGCACCACGACATCTACTCGATTGAAGACCTTGCGCAGCTGATCTACGACCTGAAGAACGCCAACCGCAGGGCGCGCATCACGGTGAAACTGGTGTCGGAAGCGGGCGTCGGCACGATTGCGTCTGGCGTCGCCAAGGCGGGCGCGCAGGTCATCCTGATCTCCGGCTACGACGGCGGCACTGGCGCGGCGCCGAGGACGTCCATCCACGACGCGGGGCTTCCGTGGGAGCTGGGCGTCGCGGAGACGCACCAGACGCTGATGCGAAACGGCCTGAGAACCCGCGTGCGCATCGAGACGGACGGAAAGCTGATGAGCGGCCGGGACGTGGCCATTGCGTGCATTCTGGGCGCGGAGGAATTCGGCTTCGCGACCGCGCCGCTGGTATCAATCGGCTGCGTGATGATGCGGGTGTGTAACCTCGACACCTGCCCGATGGGCATCGCCACTCAGAACCCGGAACTCCGCAAGCGGTTCTGCGGCAAGCCCGAACACGTCGAAAACTTCATGCGTTTCGTCGCCGAGGAACTGCGCGAACTGATGGCGAAGATGGGCGTCAGGACCGTTGACGAACTGGTGGGCCGCACCGACCTGATCCGCATGCGCGCGAAGCGCCCGGCGGGCCGCGCGATGAAGGTGGATCTGTCCGCGATCCTGAGTAACCCCTATTCCGGCCCGACCCACTGCGAGAAGGCGGATGAGTTCGACTTTAAGCTCGGCGATTCGCTGGACGAGAAGGCGCTTCTGACCAAGCTGGGCGCGGCGCTCGAAAAGGGCAAGAAGTCCACGGTGAAGCTGACCGTCTCCAGCACCAACCGCGCAATGGGCACGATCTTCGGCTCGGAGATCACGCGCGTTCACGGGAACAACCTGCCAGACGATACGTTCACCATCGAGTGTACCGGCGGCGGCGGTCAGTCGTTCGGCGCGTTCGCGCCCAAGGGGCTGACCATGATCCTGGAGGGCGACAGCAACGACTCGTTCGGAAAAGGCCTCTCCGGTGGGCGGCTCGCGGTGTTCCCGCCCAAGTCCAGCAAGTTTGTGGCGTCGGAGAACATCATCATCGGAAACGTCGCGCTGTACGGCGCAACCTCCGGCGAGGCCTACATCGCGGGCGTCGCGGGCGAACGGTTCTGCGTGCGGAATTCCGGCGCGTCGGCGGTCGTCGAGGGCGTGGGTGACCACGGCTGCGAATACATGACCGGCGGCCTCGCGGTCGTGCTGGGCGAAACGGGCCGCAACTTCGCGGCGGGCATGTGCGGCGGCATCGCCTACG
>CAZNPZ010000009.1:0-72535 GCA_964575255.1 uncultured Oscillospiraceae bacterium | reverse complement strand
AACATGCATGTTTCGGACACAAAAAGTATTGCACAAATCCGTGAGTTGTGCTAAGGCAACACCGCATAATGCAGGGATAACGAGTTTTGCAGCGATGAATATAAGTGAAGCGGCATAACCATGAGCGATTTTCCGCCGCGATGGGAACCCGATCAGGCCAACAAGCCTCGCTTGTCGGCCAGATACAGGTTTGCCAGCGCGAACATGATATTCAGTTTGGCGACCTGTTTTCGTAAACCTCGATATCGTGTCTTCCGGTAATGAAACAACCCTTTGACGACTCCGAAGACGTGCTCCACCTTCGCCCGAACCGATGATTTCTCATGTTCTCTGCGTTTGATTTGTGCCCCTGAACGTCCCTGATGTTTTTGCGCCTGCGTCCGCCTGCGGTTGATCTTGTACTTGATCCGCTTTCCCTGTCGGTTCCGTCTGACGGCATCCTCGCGCTTCTCCGCGCCCAGAAACCCGCTGTCCCCGTAGACTTCCGACTCCTCCCCGGTGAGCAGGCGAGGTGTCACCGTCACATCATGCACATTGGCGCTCGTCACTTCCACATGGTGAACCAGCCCAGTCTCCTTGTCCACGCCAATGTGCGCCTTGTATCCAAAGTGCCATTCGTTGCCTTTCTTGGTTTGACAGGCCTCCGGATCGCGCTTCCCTTCGCGGTTCTTCGTTGACGATGGCGCCGCGATGATCGTGGAGTCCACAATCGTTCCCTTCTTCAAAATCAAGCCTTGTGCGCATAGCAAGTCCACCACCTGCTTGAACAGCTTCTCCTGCAAACCGTGTTCGACCAATAGCGCACGGAACCGACCGATCGTGTCCCCGTCCGGCACCTGGTTGCTCGAATCCACTCCGCAGAACTCCGAAAACGCGCGGCTGTCGATAACCTCCGTCATCGTTGCCATGTCCGATAAGCTATATAAATTCTGCACAAGATGGATCCGCATCATCAGTTCGAGGTCGTGGGGCTTATTGCCGCGCTCTCCCTTATAGTAGTACGGCTTGATGATCCCTTCCCAGTCGACCCACGGTACGATCCGATCAATCTGTCGCAGAAATTCTTTCTTCCCCGTCTTAGCTTGCATAAGTTCGTCGGTGAGTACCGACAGTGTGATCTGTTTATTCATGCTTCCATTATACCATATCCTGCCCCCAATTTCTCGCTCTTCCTTTATGCGGTGTTGCCCTAAGATAATTTTTGGTTCAATTTGAAATTTTAAGGAGGCACCTGGAATGAAGAAAGCTGCATCCCTCGTTCTCGCGCTTATGCTGGTTCTCTCGGTGTTCACGGTCGCGTCTGCGGAAGGCAAGGTGTTTGGCTACACCTGCATGACCATGAACAACCCCTTCTTCATCGTACTGGAAGCCGCCATCCGCGAGAAGGTTGAAGCCCAGGGCGACGAACTGGTTACGCTGGACCCGCACATGGACGTCGCGCTGCAGATCAGCCAGATCGAGGACCTGTTGGTCCGCGACATCGACGGCATCTTCGTCAACCCGGTGGACTGGGAAGGCATCCGTCCGGCGCTGGTCTCGCTGAAGGAAGCGGGCGTGCCGATCGTCAACTTTGACACCGAAGTCAAGGACCTGGAAGAGTTCGTCACCGCCTACGCGGGCTCTAACAACTACAACGCCGGCAAGGTCTGCGGCGACGAGCTTGTGAAGCGCCATCCCGAAGGCGGCAACATCGTCATCCTCGACTCGCCCACGATGAACTCGGTCAACGACCGCATCAAGGGCTTCACCGAGGCCATCGAAGGCAAGGGCTTCACCGTGGTCGCGCAGCAGGATGCCAGGGGCGACCTGCAGACCGCCATGGGCCTGATGGATGACATCCTCCAGAAGGAACAGAACATCGTGGCCGTCATGGGCGGCAACGATCCCACCGCGCTGGGCGTGCTCGCTTCCTGCAAGTCCGCTGGCCGCACCGAGATCGAGATCTACGGCGTGGACGGCTCCCCCGAAGCCAAAGCGGCCATCGCCGAGGGCGGCCAGTTCATCGCTTCCGGCGCGCAGAGCCCCAAGTCCATCGGCTATGAGTCCGTCAAGCTGATGAACAAGATCTTGAACAAGGAAGCCTTCGACTTCCGCACCCCGGTCGAAACCTTCCTGATCAACAAGGACAACGTGGCCCAGTACGGCACCGACGGCTGGCAATAAGCCCATCCGATAACCGTTGCGGCGGGGCTTCCGGGAGGAAGCCCCGCCAAATTGAATCTCACGCAGAATCCTTCCATCAGACGCGTCGAACCAAAGATCAGCGCCCGCTGGGCATTATGCGAATGAAACTACCGGGGTGATGCAATTGGCAACCGAGGGAACCCTTCTGAAAATGGCGGGGGTGCACAAACGCTTCCCAGGCGTATACGCGCTGCGCGACGTCAATTTTGACCTGCGCGAAGGCGAGGTGCACGCCCTTTTGGGTGAAAACGGCGCGGGCAAATCCACCCTGATCAAGATACTGGGCGGCATCTATCTGATCGATGAGGGGGATATCTTCATCGACGGCCGTAAAGTCGAAATCCATTCGGTCAACGACGCAAAAGCAAACCGCATCTCCATCATCCATCAGGAACTGGCCCAGGTACCCTACATGACGGTAGCGGAGAACATATTCCTTGGCAAGGAGTTGCCTGGGCCGCTCGGCACCGTCCGCCGGGGTCAGATGATCGCCGAGGCGCAAAAACTGCTGGACAGCTTCGAGCTGGACATCCGCGCCGACAGCGTGCTGGACAGCCTGACCATTGCGCAGCGCCAGATGATCGAGATCATCAAGGCCGTCTCGTTCAACGCCCGCATTCTGGTCATGGACGAACCCACCTCGTCGCTTTCTGAAAAAGAGGTGGAGTTCCTGTTTTCCACGATCAAGAAGCTGAAGGCGCAGGGCGTGGGCATCGTATACATCTCCCACCGCCTCAGTGAATTGTTCGAAGTCTCTGACCGGGTCACGGTGCTTCGGGACGGGCAGGTGATCGGCACCCGCGTGACGAGCGAGACCGACCCGCCCGCGCTGATTGCGATGATGGTCGGTCGCGAACTGACCAACTACTACACCCGCACCTACCACGAACCCGGAAAAGAAGTGCTGCGCCTGGAAAACGTCTCGGCCGGGAAGCTGATCCGGGATGTCAGCTTCACGCTGCACGAGGGTGAGATCCTGGGCCTCGCGGGGCTGGTAGGCGCGGGGCGCAGCGAGATCGTGCGCGTGATCTTCGGGCTTGACCCCATCGCCGCCGGCGACATCTACGTGCGCGGCAAGAAGGTGCGTATCACCCGCCCGGACGAGGCGATGGAGATGGGCATCGGCCTCGTGCCCGAAGACCGGAAAAAGGAAGGGCTGTTCCCGGTCAAGGAAGTGCGCTTCAACCTGACCATCAAGGTGATGAAACGGTTCATGAACGCGCTTCGGGTTTCCAAAGCCAAGGAAGCCGCCATCGTGGATCAATACATCCGGGAGCTTTCGATCAAGACCCCAAGCCCTGAACAACTGGTCGGGAACCTCTCCGGCGGCAATCAGCAGAAGGTCATCATCGCCCGTTGGCTGGCCACCGAGCCAAGCGTCCTGATCCTGGACGAACCCACACGCGGCGTCGACGTGGGCGCGAAGGCCGAGATTTACGCGATCATGAATGAACTGGCCGCGCGGGGCGTCGCGATCATCATGATCTCTTCGGAACTGCCGGAGATCATCAACATGTCCGACCGCGTGGTGGTCATGGGCGACGGGCACGTCAAGGGCACGCTGCCCCGCGAGGCGCTCTCACAGGAAAAAATCATGTTCCTGGCGACGGAGGGAATGTAATGAACACGCAGAAAACGTACATCAGATCGCTTCAGAAGGATCCGGTCAGCCGGTTTTTCGCGAAGTATTTCAAGGACAACGGCGCGATCCTGATCGGCCTCGCGGCGATCATGCTGCTGCTCCAGCTCTTTACCGCCGACCAGTTCAACATCACCACAGGCCTGTTCTTCAAGCAGAAGAACATCCTGAACGTGCTCCGGCAGGTGTCGATCAACGCCAACCTCGCCTGCGCGATGACGCTGGTGATCATTCTGGGCGGCATCGACATCTCGGTCGGCTCGGTGATCGCGCTGTCTGGCGTCGTGACCGGCGGCCTGATCGCATTCAACGGCTGGGGGGTCACGCCCGCGGTGCTTATGGGCGTGCTGGTGGGTGTGCTGTTCGGCGCGTTCAACGGCTTTCTGATCTCCACCACGCCGCTTCCGCCGTTCATCGTCACCCTGTCCACGATGAACATTGCGCGCGGCATCGCCTACGTATACACCGGGGGCTCCCCGATCCGCGTGATGAGCGACGAATTCAACTTCATCGGCTCCGGCTACCTCGGCTCGATCCCGATGCCGGTCATCTACTCCGTTGTATTCATCGCGGTCACCGCGTACATCCTGAACCGCACAAAACTTGGCCGCCACATCTACGCGGTCGGCGGCAACCGCGAGGCCGCGCGCTTCGCGGGCATCAACACCCGGCGCATCCTGTTCTTCGCGTACACGTATTCCGGCCTGATGGCGGGCATCTCCGGCGTTGTGCTCGCGAGCCGCATGTTCTCCGGCCAGCCCACCGCGGGCGACGGCCAGGAGATGGAGGCCATCGCCGCCACCGTGCTGGGCGGCACCAGTATGCTGGGCGGACAGGGCGCGATGGGCGGCACGGTGATCGGCGTACTGATCATGGGCGTGCTCTCTAACGGCCTGAACCTCCTGGGCATCAACAGCTTCTGGCAGTACGTGGTCAAGGGCACGGTGATCCTGCTGGCCGTCTACGTGGATGTCATCAAGAAGCGCACCCGCAAGATCAAGGTTGCATAAGACAACCCGGCCCGCGTACGTTCGTACGCGGGCCGATTTGTTATCCTGAAAGGAACACGCGTGGGGGTGCATCTCCTTGCGGCCTACATGTTTCAACCGCTGAAAATCATGTTATCATATGGGATAAAGCGTGTCAGAATTCTACAAGTGCTGATGGGAGGGGTTCTGGTGGCAAGGCTGTCGGAGATCGAGGGAATTGGGGATGTGTACGAGGGCAAACTGAAGGAAGCCGGCATTGACTCCGTGGAATCGCTGCTGGAGTTCTGCGCCACGCCCAAGGAGCGGGACGCGCTGGCTGAAAAGACCGGCATATCCGGCAAGCTGATTCTGGAGTGGGCCAACCACGCGGATCTGTTCCGCATTGACGGCGTCGGCTCGGAATACGCCGACCTTCTGGAGGAGGCGGGCGTCGACACGGTGCCCGAACTCGCGCAGCGTAGTGGCGCGAACCTCTACGCGAAGCTGAAAGAAGTCAACGAGGCCAAGGCGCTGGTCAGGCGGCTGCCAAGCCTCGGCCAGGTTGAGGGCTGGGTCGAGCAGGCGAAAAAGCTGCCCAGGGCGCTCGTCTACTGAGAGAACACATCTTGTAGTGTATCTGCCGCCGGTTGAGCCGACGGCAGCTTTTTTTCTAAATAGATTTCATATCCGGCGCTTGATAAAAGCCGGGTGGGTGTGTATCCTATAATTGAACACTGTTCAATTCATGAAAGGGCGGCCATGAAATCAGAAGTCACGAAGGATCGAATCATCCTTCAGACGACCGCGCTGATCCGGGAGGCGGGCGGCGAGGCGCAAAACATTTCGATCCGCAAAATCGCGGAGCGCTCCGGCGTGGGGATCGGGCTGATCAACCATTATTTTGGATCGAAGGATCACCTGATCGAGGTGTGCGTCGAGCGTATCATCACCGGCGTCATCGCCTCGTTCCGGCCAGAGATCCTTAGCGCAGGGCAGCCGGAGGAGAACCTGAAGCGCGTCGCAAAGCAGGTGATGGATTTTCTAATGGACAACCGGGAGATTTCCCGCGTATCCATCCTGGGCGATTGCCTGTCGCCGAAGGTCATGGACAATACCATGCGGACGGTTCTGGGTTTTGGCCATGTGCTGTCCGGCGGGCGGGCGGCGCGGGCATGCATGGAAAGGGCGTTTGTGCTCACCGCCACGCTGCAGGCGGCGTTTCTTCGAAAGGACACGCTGAAGGAATCGTTGGGCGTCGACCTATACGACAAGGCGCAGCGGGACGGCTATATCGACCGACTGATCGAAGGGATGGATTGGCATGAAATACCTGATTCTAAACGCGAGCCCCAATAAAGACGGAAACACATGGAAGCTGGTTCAGGCGGCGCAGGCGGCAATCCTCTCGGAGGATTCCCTCGCCGTGTTTCGGCTAATTCATCTGATCGACGTCGATCTCCCGTTCTGCCGGGGCTGCAGCGCCTGCTTCCGGCTGGGGCATGAAAAATGCCCGCACAGCGCGGCGGTGATGGGGATTCTTGAGGCCGTGGAGGACGCGGACGGCGTGATCGTCGCCTCACCCGCCTACATGATGCGGGAGACCGCGCTTCTCAAAAACCTGGTCGACCACCTCTGCTTCCTTTTGCATCGGCCCCACTTTTTTAAAAGTAAGGCATTGGTGCTCACCACCACCGGCGGCGTGGGCGCAAGATCCGCGGCAAAGAGCATCCAGTCGTTCCTGACGGGGATCGGCTTCAACCGTTGCCATCGCTTCAGTACGGCAGCCCTCAGCTGGAACGACTACGTGGTTCCCGCGAAGACCGCGAAGCGGCTGGCAAAGACCGTTTCCGCGTTCCGGCGGGACGTCGCTTCGATGAAGCTTAAAAGCCCATCCGTCCTCACGCTGATTCCGTACAACCTGTTCCGCGGCATGTCCATCCATTATGCGCAGGGTTCTCAGTATCCGACGCAGGACGGCGTATATTGGCTGGAGCCGAAAAGGCGGCGCGGCGTCTATGACAGCGCCGTCCCCGTGCCCATCCATAAACGCATATTTGGGAACCTGTTCTACGGCATTGGCATGCTCGCGGGCGCGCGTGTCACGGTGACATATAAAAAGTGAGCAATATGAAAGGAGAAAGAAAATGGCTACCGCCTACCGCTATCAGAAAATCGACGCGTTCACCGCGGGCGGCTCGCTGGGAAACCCCGCCGCCTGCCTGTTTCTTTCGGAAGACCAGCACCTGACCGACGACGAAATGCTCTCGATCGCGAAACAGCATAAGGGATTCGTCTCCGAAGTGGTCTATTGCCAGGAGGATGATTCGGGCATTCGCCTAACGTACTATTCTTCGGAGCGTGAGGTGGACTTCTGCGGCCACGGCACGATCGCCTGCATGGTCGGACTGATTAAAAGCCGCCCGGCACTACTTGTGCGCGGCGAAATCGAGGTTACGACCCGCCGGAAAGGGCGCATCATGGTCTATAACCGGATCGGGTCGCAGGACGCGGTCTACATCACCGCGCCAAACCCAGCGTACCTGGGAACGGCGCTGTGCCCGGACGCCATCGAAGCGGCGCTTGGCGGCGCAAAAATCCACCCCTCGCTTCCGGTCGACCGGATCGACGCGGGGCTGAAGACGCTGATCGTCCCGATCGCCGACCTCACGACCGAGGTTTCCATCTTCCCGGATCAGCAAGCCCTCAAGGTCTTCTGCGAGGCAAACGGGATCGACATCGTGCTTGCGTATTGCATGGAGACCGCGCGGAAGGGTCGCATCGCGCACACGCGGGTGTTCGCGCCCAGATTCGGGTATCTGGAGGATCCCGCCACCGGGTCGGGCAACAGCGCCTTCGGATATTATCTTTTGAAAAAAGGGCTGTGGGATGGGTCGGACGCGCGCGTCGAGCAGGGCGGCGAGGACAGGGTGTTCAACGAAGTCAGGCTTTCCCTTTCGAATGGGGCGGTGCTGTTCGGAGGCAGCGCGACGGTTCGCATCGAGGGCGTCTATTACGCCTGATGCGTCCTGGTACAAAACGTTTCAGCTGCTGGCGCGGGAGACCAGCCGCACGTCCATCGTGCGGCGCTCGCTCGTCAGGTCCTTGTTCCCCTCAATGCGGCGCAGCAACAGCTCCACCGCCTGCATGGTCTCCTGCCGCTTGTCCGCGGCGATCGACGTGAGGCCGAACGGGATGCACATGTGGGACAGGATGTCGTCAAACCCTGCCATGCGCACGTCTTCGGGTATGCGCAGGCCGTGCTCCTGCAGCCAGCAGGCGGCCTCCAGCGCCATCAGGTCGCTGAAGGCGAAGATGCCGTCGTAGCGAAGACCCTGGGCGTCCAGTTCGTCCAGCGCGCTGCGGACGCCGCCCGACATGGAGGAAACGTGCCGTTCCACCGGCGTGAGGCCCGCCTCGTCGATCGCGTCCAGGTAGCCGCGCCCGCGTTCTTTCGCCGAGGAGATGATCTCCGGGCCGTTCAAAAACAGGATGTTCCGGCAGCCGCGTGAAATCAGATGGCGTGTGGCGATCAGACCGCCTTCGTAATCCGCCCACACCACGCAGTCGCAGTCCACATCGTCAAAATAGCGTCCGGACAGCACGTAAGGCACATTGTGCTGCGCCATCAGCTTCAGGCTTTCCCGCCCTTTCTGGCAGGGGCAGAGCACCACGCCGTCCACTTTCCTGCTGATGGCGGTGTGGATCGCGCGGCGTTCCAATTCCGGATCTTCGTCGGTGTTCAGGATCAGCACCTGATAGCCGCGTTTTCTTAGCGCCTCCTCCAGTTCCCGGATCTTGATGGCGAACAGCATGTTTGAGACATCGCCAAACACCAGCGCCACCGTGTGCGTCCGGCCGGAGCGCAGCGAGCTTGCGACGACGTTGTGCACATAACCCATTTCGCGGGCGACGGCGCGAATCTGGTCGCGCGTCTCCTGCGCGACGGAGGGAGAGTTGCGCAGCGCCTGTGAGACCGTATTGGCCGTATAGCCAGTGCGCTCCGCGATGCTCTTCAGCGTGGGCATGCCTTCTGCGTTTTTCAGTCGTGCCATGTGTGCTGTCGGCAGCTCCTTCTGCGTTGCGCGATGATGCTTCGTACTGATTATAACCGGATTTTGCGATTTGTCAAACACCACCTAACTTCAGACCATAGAAGCCCCCTCTCCTGTGGACAAACCGTCTGATGATGGAAATTCCACCATGCGGAGTCTGTATTAACGTTCCTGATTAACGATAATTTCCCAAGTTTATGAGCAATCGCGGATATTTGTGCAAAATCCCCATGGCACTCGCCTTGGATTCCAGGTTTTACAAGGCTGGTATGGTGATTCGGCACAAATTATCTCTGCCTGTATTCATATGGAATATGATGTACACAGAATTATTTTGTGAATCCTATTGAATTAACGATAATATTGTGCTATACTCTGCGATGCGAAGATTAACATTGGCGGGGCGGACGGACGATGGTTTTGCGCGGACAAACGCGCATGAGGAACCCATTATCACAAGGAGGAATTGCCCATGAAACGGATTCTGGTTCTGACTCTGGCGCTCATGCTCGCGTTGACCCTGTTCCTCACCGCGTCGGCGGAAGGCAAGAAGATCGGCTACAGCACCAAGACCATCACCAACGACGCGTTCCAGCTGAGCCTCTTTAACGCGATCAAGGCTGCCGTTGAAGCCAACGGCGACACCTTCCAGGGCGTGCTGGCTGAGTCCCAGACCGCCGTGGCCACCCAGGTCAGCCAGATTGAAGACCTGATCAACCAAGGCGTGGACGGCCTGATCGTGAACCCGATGGACTCCAACGCCGACATCCAGGTGCTTGAGAAGGCCAAGACCGCGGGCATCCCGGTGGTGCTTGTCGATCAGGGCATCGAAGCCGGCCATGAAGACCTGTACGTCACCTTCATCTCCACCGACAACCTGGCGGGCGGCAAATCCGCCGGCGAGCGCATGGTGAAAGAGCTGAATAACGCCGGCAATGTGATCATCGTCCGCGGCGCGAACGGCTCTCAGGCGGGTGACGACCGCGCCGACGGCTTCAAGAAGGGCATCGAGGGCAGCGGCCTTACGCTGATCGCCGAGCAGCCGGGCGACTGGGTCGTCGACAAGGCGATGCAGGTCACCGAGAACATGATTCAGGCCAACGCGGACATCCAGGGCATCTTCTGCTGCTCGGACAACATGCTGCCGGGCATCCTGCAGGCGCTTGCGAACAACGACCTGACGGGCGTCAAGATCATCTCCTTTGACGGCTCCGACGCCGGCAAGGGCATGATCAAGGACGGCTCCGTGCTGGGCACCGTCGCCCAGTTCCCGGACAAGATCGGCGCAATGGGCGTTGAGAACCTAATGGCGGCCATCGACGGCAAGACCGACGGCGTCGCGAAGTTCATCGACGCGGGCACCCAGATCTTCGATGCAACCAATGTAGGCTAAAACGCAGAAAGCGCGTGCCGGGGGCGCTGCCCCCGGCACCCCCCGCCAGAGGGCATGATGCCCTCTGGACTCCTCGCTTGAAAATGCCCGCACGCGGGCATTTTCGGGTGAGGAAGAGAAGATGCAATACCTCGTTTCCCTTCCCCCTTGGGGCATTGGGGCCGAAGCCCCGATTGCGCGGGCGGATGCGCAGCATCCGATCCGCGGATCAAAGCCGCCGGAGGAACCAGAGCCGAGCGCCGCCAGTGGCGGCTCCAGCGAGGCGGAGGTTCTTTGAGACAGGGAGCCGCAGGAGCGGCAGCGAACGAGGCGACCATGTCGAAAGCCGCAGGCTGCCACCGATTAATGCGCAAGCCCGACCGTGAACGAAGTGAACAGGGCTTGCGCCGTTCCCAGCGGATGTAAAGATGCGCAAGCAGATTTCATCCGCCGCAAACAAGAGATGCGAAGCAGATTTTGTTTGCTTGGGCAAAGCCGAAAAGTGAGGTGTCTTCTAAGTTGAAGATCCCCGGAAAGTACCGAAAATGGGTGTTCGCGGCGCTGTACGCCGCGGCGTTTTTGATCGCGGTTTCTTTTGTGCCAAACTTTCTGAAGCCCGCGAACCTCCTGAACATGATCCGTCAATGCTCGATCATTGCCATCTGCGCGGTGGGTGTGACGATGGTGATCGTGATCAAGGGCATTGACCTTTCGGTGGGCGGCAACGTGACGTTCTGCGGCATGATCGCAGGGCTTCTGCTGGTGAACGGCGCGCCAATCCCGCTCGCGATTCTCGCCGCGCTCGCATCAGGCCTTGTGATTGGCTCGGTGTCCGGCGCGCTGAACGCGTTTCTGGAGGTTCCCGCGTTCATCGCGACGCTCGTGGTCGGGCAGATCACCCAGGGCGCGGCGTTCCTTTTCAATAACGGCCGTTCGTTCGGCGGGTTCCCGAAGGGGTTTGTGGCGATTGGCAACGCGACACTCCTGGGCATCCCGTATTCCGACTTTTTGATGGTGCTGTTCGTATTGGCGGGCGCGTTCGTGATGGCGAAACTCCCGATAGGCACCCGCATCTACGCGCTGGGCGGCAACGAACAGGTTTTAAAAAATGTGGGCGTCGATACCTCAAAGATCAAGATGTTCGTGTTCACCGCGTCCGGGTTCTGTTCCGCCGCGGCGGGCATCCTGCTCGCATCGCAGCTTGACACCGCGCACCCGACCCAGGGCGAGCCCTACCAGCTGGACGCGATCGCCGCCTGCATCATCGGCGGCGTCAACATGATGGGCGGAGAGGGCAAGATTGGCATGAGTATGGTCGGCGCGCTGATCATCGGTTCGATCCGAAACATCTTGAATCTCCTCAGCGTCAACTCGTTCTATCAGAACGTGCTGGTTGGCGTCATCATCATTCTGGTCGTGGCGTTCTCGATGATGATGAAGGCGCGGCGCGAGCGCAGAACCGCGCAGTTCTCCCCGGCTGATCATGCCGGAGAGACTTGCTAAGGGGGGCCGGCATGCAGAAAGCAGCAAAAAGGGGCGGATTCTCCGAATTCGCCAGAGAGCACGGCAGCATCCTGATCTTCCTGATCATCTTCCTTGCCGCGGCGTTTTCCATCGGCAACTTCTTTGTCGTACGAAACATTCTGACCGTGGTCAAACAGGCGGCGGTGCCGCTGGTGGCCGTGATGGGCATGATGCTGGTCTTGACGACCGGCGGCATCGACCTGTCGCTGGGATACACGCTGGGGCTGTGCTCGGTGATGCTGGGCATCATGGCGAAGAAGCTGGGCATGCCCGCGTGGCAGGCGATCCCGCTGACGATCCTGATCGGCGCGGCGGTCGGCCTCGTCAACGGATCGATCATCCAGTACATGAAGGTGCCGCCGTTCATCGCGACGCTGGGCTCCGGATACATGCTCTACGGCGTGGCGCAGATCGTCGGCAAGGGCGACGCGTACTACCAGCTTCCGGAGGATTTACTGGCGTTCGGAACGTCCCGCCCGTTCGCGGGGATTATCGACCGCCTGCCTGCTTCGCTTCAGCAAAACGACGCGCTGACGCAAATTCTCAAGCTGCCGTCGTACCTGTTCATCGCGGTGATCGTGCTGATACTGATGTGGCTCCTGCGCCACCACACGACCTACGGGCGAAAGCTCAGCGCGTTCGGTTTCAACAAGGCGACGGCGCGGCTGAGCGGCATCGACACCGCCCAAATCCATGTGATGACCTATGTGATCTGCTCGATGCTGGTGGCGCTGGCGGCGGTGCTCCTGACCATCCGCGTCAACTGCGCGCAGTCCAACCTCGGCGGCTCCAACTACACCTTTGAGATCGTCACCTCCGCCGTGGTGGGCGGGACGAGCCTGTTTGGCGGCGTTTCCAGCGTAATCAACTGCGTGTTCGGCGTGTTGATCACGAAGACGCTGGAGAACGGCATCAACCTGCTCGGCGTCAACTTCTACCTGTACCAGCCGGCGATGGGCGTGGTCATATTGCTTGCGATCATCCTGGAAGCGATCAAAAACCGCAAACTTTAAAAGGAGGCGCTCTGATGAACGACACGATCCTTGAAATGAAGGGCATCTCCAAGTACATCTTCGACAGCTACGGCGTCGCGCTGCGCGGGACGACCGTGAAGATCCTGGACAGGGTGGACTTTGACCTCAGGCGCGGCGAGGTGCACATCCTGGTGGGCGAAAACGGCGCGGGGAAATCGACGCTGATGAAGGTGCTGGGCGGCATCATCCCGCCCGACGAGGGGCAGATGCTGCTGGACGGGAAGCCCGTCAGCCCCAAAAATCCGCGCGACGCGCAGGCGCTTGGCATCGGCTTTATTCATCAGGAACTGAATCTTTGCGACAACCTGTCGGTGGCGGACAATATTTACATGGGGCGCGAGCTGAAAAAGGGCGCGCTGAAGGACGCGGCGGCGCAGCGCGCGGGCGCGAAAGAACTTTTGCGTGGCATGGGCATCGACATCGACCCGGACGCGCTGGTCAGAAGCCTGTCCACCGCGCAACAGCAACTGGTGGAGATCGTCAAGGTGCTCTCCAAAAACTGCCGCATCATCATCATGGACGAGCCGACTTCGTCGCTGACCCGCAGCGAGATCGACATCCTGTTTACGTTGATCCGCAAACTGAAGGACAGCGGCGTTGCGATCATCTACATCTCGCACCGGCTGGAGGAGTTCAATGAGATCGGCGACCGGCTGAGCGTGCTGCGCGACGGGAAATACATCGGCACCCTGGAACGCGAGGCGTTCGCAACCGAGGAGATCGTAAAGATGATGGTGGGCCGAGCGCTGGGGCAGATGTACGAAAACCGTCACGCGCCGGGGAAGAACGTGGTCCTGGACGTCAAAAATCTCCGGCTGGAACCGGGCACAACCCCGATCTCGCTGAACGTGCGCGCGGGCGAGATCGTGGGGTTGGGGGGTCTCGTCGGCGCGGGGCGCACGGAACTGGCGAAGTCGGTGTTCGGCTACCGGCGCTTCTTCGGCGGAGAGATCACCTACCTGGGCAAGCGGATCGCGCGCCCTGACCCGACCGCGCTCGTCCGGGAAGGTCTTGTGTACCTGACCGAGGATCGGAAGAGCGAAGGGCTGATCCTGGACATGAACATCGCGGAGAACCTGACGCTTGATTCGCTTGACAAGCTGTTCCGCGGATTTTTCATGTTCGGTCAGTCCGAACGAAAACTCGCGTGCTCAATGGGTGAGAAACTGGACATCGTGTGTTCCTCGGTCGCGCAGAAGACCCGCACGCTGTCGGGCGGCAACCAGCAGAAGGTGGTTCTGGGCAAATGCCTGATCGCGGAGCCGAAGCTGCTCATTCTGGACGAACCGACGCGCGGCATCGACGTGGGCGCGAAGCTTGCGATCTACCGGATGATGGACGAGATCGCCGCGAGCGGCGTCGGCATCCTGATGATCTCCTCCGACATGCCCGAACTCATTGGCATGTCCGACCGGATCTATGTGATGCGGGACGGCGGCATCGCGGCGGAGATCACCGAAAAGGCGGACATGCGTCAGGAGCATATTCTGAAGTACACCATCGGGAAGAATGCCGTCTGACCTCATTGGGGCTTTCATCCGAAGCGAAAACATGCTAAAATGACGGGAAACTTCAAAAAAGGCAGCGAAAGGGACTTCATGACCAGGGGCATCGTGTTTGATATTGAGGAATTTGCGGTCTACGACGGGCCGGGCATCCGCAGCGTGATCTTTTTAAAGGGCTGTCCGCTGCGCTGCAAATGGTGCCACAACCCGGAGGGGTTCGTCATTAAGCCGCAGAGGCTCAAAAGCCGCGATCTGTGTGTCCATTGCGGCGCGTGCGAGGCGATCTGCGCGCATAAGGATGGATGTGCCGCCTGCGGCGCGTGCGTCAACGTTTGCCCGCGCGGCGCGCTCCGGATCGCCGGGCGGGAGATGACGCCCGAAGAGGCCGCGCGGCGGATCGGGAAAAACGCGAAGGCGCTGCAAATGAGCGGCGGCGGCGTGACGTTCTCCGGCGGCGAGGCGATGATGCAGCCGGATTTTGTGATCGAGACCCGCGCGCTGCTGGCCGGTTTACATGCAGCCGTTGAA
This sequence comes from uncultured Oscillospiraceae bacterium, assembly GCA_964575255.1. Taxonomy (GTDB): domain Bacteria; phylum Bacillota; class Clostridia; order Christensenellales; family Aristaeellaceae; genus JAEZHK01. The sequence continues at coordinate 57,729 of CAZNPZ010000009.1, read as the reverse complement.
ACTTCCGGTTATGCCGATTTGGAAACCTTCGAGCGCGTTATACAAAACATGGATCTGGTTCTGATGGACGTAAAACTCGTTGACCCCGCCGCCCATAAGAAGTGGACGGGCGTCGACAACGCGAGAATTCTTCAAAACCTGAAGCGTTTGATCGCGATGGAAGTTCCGTTCCGCGCGCGGGTCCCGCTGATCCCGTCCGTCACGGACACCGAGGAAAACCTGACCGCCGTGGCGCGGCTGCTTACTGGGGCGGGATCGCTCGACCGGGTGGAACTGATGGGCTACAACCGCGCCGCGGGCGCGAAATACGCGCAGTTGGGTTTAGCCTATGAACCGGGTTTCCCGGAAGACCAGCCGTCCAACATGTACACAAAACCTTTCGTCGAACGAGGCATGGAGGTCGTTACGCTATGAACGAACACCTGAAAGAACTCGCCCCGGAAACCGTAAAGGCCATCGAAGCGGAAATTCAAAACCCGGAACTGACGCTCGCCCAGCGCGCGGCGCTCCGGCTCAAGCTCTTTTTGGAGCACGAGCGGATCGTGAAAAACCCCGGCGAGCGCATTTACGCGTGGCGCACGATCCCATCGTTCCCCGACATCTACGCGCCCGGCGAGCGCGAAACGCTGCAGGCGGGCAAGTACGTGCACGAACAGGGGCGGGTGTGCAACATCTCTTCCGACTGGGAGGGGGTGCTGAACGGCGGCCTGTTGCCCCGGCGTACGCTTACCACGCCGGAGGGGCAATTGGCCATTGACGCGGTGCTCGCCTACGCGGACCGCTATGAGGATGAAGCCCTCTCCCGCGCGATCCGGACCGGCGCGAGGGGGTATCTGGAGGCGCTCAACGTTTTCCGGATCCTGCACTTTTCGCTATGGGCGTCCAACGTCTACCACAACACCGTCGGACGGTTCGACCAGTACATGTGGCCGTTCCTCAAGTCTGACATGGAGAAGGGGATGACCGAGGAAGAGGCGCTTTCGCTCACCGCCGAGTTCTTCCTGTCGTTCAACCGAGACAGCGACCTGTACATCGGCATGCAGCAGGGCGACAACGGCCAGAGCCTGATGCTGGGCGGCTGCGACAAGGACGGGCACGACGCCGTCAACCCGCTGACGTCCATCTGCCTGAAGGCGAGCCTCATCAACCGCCGGATCGATCCCAAGATCAACCTGCGCGTGAACAAGAACACGCCGCTGGAGCTTTATGAGCTGGGTACCCAGCTCACGCGGCAGGGGCTTGGTTTCCCGCAGTACGCGAACGATGACGTGGTGATTCCGGCGCTCGTCGACATGGGCTACGCGCTGGAGGACGCCCGGAATTACGTGGTCGCCGCCTGCTGGGAGTTCATCATTCCCGGCGTCGCGATGGACATCCCGAACATCGGCGCGGTGTCGCTTGCGGGCGTGGTTTCGGGCGTGATCCGGGAGAATCTGGCTGCTTGTAAGACGTACAATGAACTTGAAGGGAAGGTTCGCGAGGCGATCGCGTCCGACGCGAAGGCGATCCTCGCCGGGCTTTCGCCGCTCTTCATGGAGCCCGCCCCGTACCAGACGGTGCTGATGAGCGACGTGACCCATGACGTGAGCGAGGGCGCGAAGTACAATCATTACGGTTTCCACGGCACCGGCTTCGCGACCGCCGTCGACCAGCTTGCCGCCGTCAAACGGTACGTGTACGACGAGAAGACCATCACTCCCGCGACGCTGCTGGACGCGCTTACGAGCAATTTTGAATCAAACCCCGGTTTGGGTCGGATGCTGCGGGAGGACGCGCCAAAGCTGGGGCGTGACGAGGAAAACGAGGCGATCGCCGACCGCCTGCTGAATCACTTTGCCGACGCGCTTTCGCCGCTTCGGAACGAGCGCGGCGGGCGCGTGCGCGCGGGTACCGGCTCCGCGATGTACTACCTGTGGCACTCCGGGCAGCTCGGCGCGACCGCCGACGGACGCAAAGCCGGGGAGCCTCTGTCCGCGAATTTCTCGCCGTCCCTGACGCTCCGGGACGCGGGTCCGCTTTCGGTACTCAGCGCAATGGCACGGCCCGGCCTTTCCCGCGTGATGAACGGCGGGCCGGTGACGCTGGAACTGCACGATACCGTATTCAGGCATCCGGAGGGCGTCACCAAGGTGGCCCAGTTGGTCAAGACCTACATCGCGATGGGCGGGCATCAGTTGCAATTGAACGCCGTTTCCCGCGAGCAGATGCTGGACGCGCAGAATAACCCCGACGCGCACCGGAACCTGATCGTCCGCGTATGGGGATGGAGCGGCCACTTCGTGCAGCTGGACAAGGGCTATCAGGATCAGATCATTCAAAGGAATTCCTACAACGTATAGTAGAGAAATCTCGCTGCGCGATCTTTCTTTGCTGCAAATGAAATCCGTTTTTCGTCTTTCATTTGCATTGGGAACGGCGCAGACCCTACAAGCCTTCGGCTTGTGGCCGGGTCTGCGCATGAAGCGGAAGCGGCCTACGACCGCACATGTCGCTCTGCGGCGGCTTTGATCCGCGGGAAGGCCGTTTCACGGCTTCCCGCGCAATCGGGGGGCGGCGGCCCCCGATACCCCCAGGCGCGGGCACCTGTGAAAAAGACTGCCGTATGGGTAGAAAACCTCATGCGGTCTTTTTTTTTGACGGATGTTATTCATGGAAAAAATGTGGTAAACTATACACGGATGCCGGGAGCGGCCTTTGGTTTTCGGCAATCCGTCATTTTGAAAGGAAGGTTTCGTCCATGAAGAAGTATGTTTGCTCCGTCTGCGGATACGTTTACGACGAGGCTGAAGGCGATCCGGACAACGGCATCGCGCCGGGCACCAAGTGGGAAAGCCTCCCGGAGGATTGGGTCTGCCCGCTGTGCGGCGCGTCCAAGAGCGAGTTTTCTGAAGAATAGCCATTCGTTCCGGCCTGCGAGGTACCAATGCGGTGAAATGAAGGGTTCCGCGGGGCAGTGAACGCCCGGCGCGCATTGCCATGCGGATTCTCATGAGGAAGCCCTTCGGGGCGCGCCGAACATGAATCATCCGGTCACACAGAAGCGAAACGGAGGAGAAACCGATGGAGAAGTGGAAGTGCAGCGTCTGCGGTTATGTACACGAGGGGCCGATGACGCCCGATTTCAAGTGTCCGCGCTGCCGTCAGAGCGCTGAAAAGTTCGTTCGGATGGAGGACGCGCCTGAGCCGGTCAACAGATACGCGGGGACAAAGACCGAGAAGAATCTGGAAGCCGCGTTCGCGGGCGAGAGCCAGGCCCGCAATAAGTACACCTACTTCGCCAGCGTCGCCAAGAAGGAAGGCTTCGAGCAGCTTTCGGAGATCTTTCTGAAGACCGCGGGCAACGAGAAGGAACACGCCGAGATCTGGTTCAAGGAACTGGGCCATCTTGGGAAGACCGCCCAGAACCTGCTCGCCGCGGCGGAGGGCGAGCACTACGAGTGGACCGAGATGTACGAGGGATTCGCGAGGGACGCCGAGGCGGAGGGCTTCCCGGAGCTGGCCGTCCGGTTCCGCCGCGTCGCCGCCATCGAAAAGACCCACGAGGAGCGCTACCGCGCGCTGCTCAAAAACGTGGAGATGCGGCAGGTGTTCGAGAAGGGCGAGGAGTCCATCTGGGAGTGCCGCGTCTGCGGCCATCTGGTGATGGGCAGGAAGGCGCCGGAGGTTTGCCCGGTCTGCCTGCACGCGCAGAGCTACTTCGAGCTTCGCAAGGAAAACTACTGAACGAATGACACATACCGTTCCCGGCGCACATCATGAGCCGGGAACGGTTTTTTTCGACGCCGCTTGTCCATCTGTGTCTTGGCGCGGGCGCGCCGGAAAAAGCGCTGCGATCAGGCGACCTAAGCGTGCGATTTGCCGTGCGGTCGGCCGCACGCCGCGGTTTTTCATGCTCAGCACATACAGGAAAGTGCCGACCGACGCGAAGACCACCGCCCGCAGCGTGTACACCAGAATGCCGTGAAAACCCATCTTGGTCGCCTCTTCGCCCGAAAACCATTCAGCCCTCGACCGCTATCATCATACCACCGCCGGTTCCAGCCTCGCAACACCTGTCGAAAGCGCGAAAAACGACAGGTTGGCGGGCGATGCGGGGATTTGACACAAGCTTCACTTCAAGGCAAAGATTGTTATGGTACAATAGCCGAAGAATGAACCTGGAGGAAGCGCCATGCTGACGTGCGAACATCTGACCAAGAAATACATGACCACCACCGCGGTCAGTGACCTGACCCTTGAAGTCCCCAGCGGGCGCGTATACGCGATGCTCGGCCCCAACGGAAGCGGCAAGACGACGTTCATGAAGATGGTCGCCGGGCTCGTCAAGCCTACGTCGGGCGTGCTTCAGTTTGACGGCGCGCCGGTTGGCGTTGTAAGCAAGGCCCGCGTCGCCTATATGCCCACCGAGGGCTATTTCTTCGGTTACATGAACGCGCTGGATGTCGGCGAATACTACCGGGACTTCTTCCCCGACTTCGACCGCGCCGAATACATTGCAATGCTCTCCCGGATGCAGCTTCCGGAGAAGGTCAAGGTGAGCAAGCTCTCCAGCGGCATGCTCGCGAAGCTCAAACTCACGGCGACGCTCGCCAGGAACAGCGAGCTTGTGATGCTGGATGAGCCGCTCAACGGCATCGACCTCATCGCGCGCGACCAGGTGATCGAGGCGATCAAGGCCCGCATTGCCCCCACCCGCACGTTCCTCCTGTCCAGCCATCTTGTGGACGAACTGGAGCGCATCGTGGACTACGCGGTGTTCATGAAGGCCGGCACGGTGGTGCTGGAGGGCGAAGCCGAGACGCTCCGCGCCGAACGCGGCAAAAACCTGGTGGAGATGTACAAAGAGGTCTACGCGTAAACGCGCGGGGAGGACGAAGGCGTGTTCAAGCTGATCAAATACGAATACCGAAGGAACCTGAACGGCATCGCCATCATGCTGGGCGCGATCCTGCTGCTGCAGGGCTTTTTCCTGTTCTCAATCTATAAAAAGGACGTGAACCTGGTGATCCCCGCGTCGATGCTGCTCATCTTCGCGGCGTCGATCTGCGTCCTCGGTATGCTGATCTACAGCGTGGCGCTCTACTCCAGGGAGCTTGGCCAGAAAACCAGCTACCTGACGTTCATGACGCCCAACAGCGCCGTGAAAATCCTTGCATCCAAGCTGATCGCCGCGCTGGTGCTGGGTCTGTTCTTCGCTTCGATCCTCACCGCTTTCGGCGCGTGGGACATCTCGATCCTGTCCCGCACGTTCCCGGAGATTCAGCTGGGGCACATCATGCTGGAGCAGGTTTTAAAGAACATGGCCGCCACCGACCTCGCCACGCTGATCACCACCGTGCTTGCGGCGGGCGTGCAGTTCTTGATCAACTTCTTCACCGTGGTTGTCGTCGCCTACCTCGCGATCACGCTCAGCGCCACCGCGCTTCAGAACAAGAAGTTCAAAGGGCTGGTCAGTTTCCTTCTGTTCATCGGGATCATGACGCTGCTGCAGTGGATTGTGTCGCTGCTCCCGTCGGCGGGGCTGAACCACCGGGAAATGCTGGACGCGATGGTGGCCGCGTGGCCGCAGTACGCGGTGTACCTCGTGGTCATGGCCGCGTCGTTCTGGCTCAGCGCGTGGCTGCTGGAAAACAAGATGAGCCTCTAAATGAAGCTGCCCAAGGCCGTCCTCTTCGACCTGGACGACACGCTGATCGCTTTTGACGGCGTGTCGCGCGGCGCGTGGGAGGAAAGCTGCGAAGAGTTTTTGCGTGAGCGCCCGCGGGGCTTTTCCCGCGAGGCGCTTCTTGCTGCAATTTACGCTGCCTCCCGCTGGTACTGGGGCGACCCTGCGCGGCACAAGACCGGGCGGGAGAACCTGCCCGCGGCCAGGCGCGAAGTCGTCTCTCTGGCGCTTTCAAAGCTGGGCGTAACCGATCCCCGCACGGGCGACGATCTGGCCGACCGGTACACGCATCTTCAGGACGAGCGCATCCACCTTTTTCCGGAAACGCTGCCCGTTCTGGAAGCGTTCAGGGCGGCGGGCGTCAGGCTTTCGCTGATCACCAACGGCAGTTCCGTCGGCCAGCGCGCGAAGCTTCAGCGCTTTGACCTGACGGATTTCTTTGAACACATCCTGATCGATCAGGAGCTCGGCTTTGGGAAGCCGGACGTGCGCGTCTACGAATACGCGCTGAGCCTCCTTGCCCTCGAAGCCCGTGACGTCTGGATGGTCGGCGACAACCTGGCCTGGGACATCTGGCCGCCGATGACGCTGGGCATTTTTGCCGTGTGGCACGACTGGCGCAGAAAAGGGCTGCAACCGGGCGAAACCAGGCGACCGGATCGGATCATTGCTGATATTGGGGAACTTCTCATTCCATAATGCACAAAAGGGAGAGGCCGTTCAGGTGAAAAACGCGAAACCGATGCTGGCGGCTCTGGGCGTCTTTGCCATCTGGGGATTCACATTTCTTTTCTCCAAAGTAGGCCAGCAGGCCGCTTCGCCGCTGGTGCTGCTGATGTACCGCTTTGACATCGCGACGCTTGTGATGGCGCTGCCGCTGCTAACAGGTCATCAAAAACTCCATCTGAAGGGCCGGAGCCTGAAGGGGCTTCTGGCGCTGGGACTGTGCGAGCCGGTCATCTACTTCATCGGCGAGCAGTACGGGCTAAAATTCGCGAATTCCGCGTTTTCCGGCGTGATGATCGCCGTGATCCCGGTCGTTACGCTGCTTATGACGGCGGTCTTCCTCAAGGAATGGCCGACGAAGCCGCAGTGGTTTTTCAGCCTCCTGTCCATCGCGGGCGTGGTGGCGATCGCGGTTCTGGCGGGGGGCGGAGGTCAGGTGAAACCGCTGGGCGTATTGCTCTTAAGCCTTGCGGTGGTCAGCGGATCAGCCTACGGCGTGATCAGCCGCGGCATCTCCGGCGATTTTTCCACCTACGAGCGCAGCCTCGTCATGCAGTTGATGGGCGCGATCTTCTTCACCGCGCTCGCCGTTATGGAAAACTGGAACAGCCCCCAAATGCTGATCGCGCCCGTTGCGGACATCGGCTTTGTCTTCGCGGTACTGTACCTGAGCCTGGGCGCTTCGGTGGCGGGGTATCTGTTGTTCAATTACGCGGTCGCAAAGGCGCCGATGCCGAGCGTCATCTCGCTGAGCAATCTCACGACTGTACTGTCTGTCGTTGCGGGCGTCGTGATCCTGAAGGAGCCTTTTTCGCTGGGCATGGCCGCCGCGCTCGCAGTGATCCTTCTAGGAATCTGGGGCGTCCAGAAATCTGGAATCTGAGTTCTGCCGCGCGGCTTTTATCGCCATTTGGATAGAACCGCACGCGCCTGAAACGTTCACTCGGTTCCGGGCAGTCCGCAGACTGTGTGGATTGATTTGTGGTGACGATGAGAGAATCGGCATCCGGGCGCAATTTTCTCCGCATTGTATCCAGGAATCGAGTGGTGTAGCGAAGCGTTTGGGTCGGGCAGGCGTCCACGCAGCCGCCGCAGCCCACACAGCGGCTGTGACGTAGGGGCAATCCCTCCGCAGCAGCTTTTTTTACATCAATGGCCATCGGGCAGACGTCCGTACACCGGCCGCACTGAACGCAGCGGGTTCGATTGGTCTCAATGCGCTGGCCTCCCAGCCGGGAAAGAACCGACAGCACCGTACCCAGCGGGCAATAATAGCAATACCCCCGGCCGATGAACGCTACCCAGAAGAACATCGCCATCAAGAGTTCCCCGGCGAGGTAGACATAGGTTTCCGCCTTCGCGAAAACCGCCCGCGCGGAAGCGGGGGTCAAACCCATCAGCGAGCCAAGCCACCACAGCGTGAAGAGGATTGCAACGGACAGAAGCGCAAACCGTGCTATGGTCAGCGCGGTTCTTTGCGCTTTGCCGGGCTTCCGCCGTTTGCCGACCAGCGGCATCGCAGGGTCGAACACTTCGGCGGCAAAACCGTTGAACAGGCAGAGCATCGAGCACTGCATCCTGCGGCCAAAGAGCACCGTGCCAACAAATACAAGAACCGTCACGGCCGCGTAGAATCCCAGTACGCCCGTCACGCCAGCCGCGCCCCATATGGGGAAACGGCTCAGATGGAAGGCTGAGCCTGCGTCCAAAAGCTGCAGCGGTGTGGTCGTCCAGGGAAGCGGCATGGTAAAAAAGTACCACTCATAATTGCCGCTGACGAGCGGCAGCGCCACATGCACCATCAGCGCCGCCGCGGTGAACCCGATCAGGTTCTTGCGCTTCAGCCCCATTTCTTGGGAACGGCCCGCAATTCGGATCGTCAGAATGCTTGCGGCGATGATGAAGGCGGTTTTGACCCAGTTTTCGTAGAAGTGCCAGAACCAGGTCAAAAACTGCGCGGTTCGGGCGTCGGTGCGGGGCGCGTAACCATAGTTGAGCCCCGCGATCACAATGCACAGCGCGATATACACCCACAGGATGGCCTTCAGGAGTTTCTTTTCAATCAATCCGGGCTTCATCAAGCATCACCCGTCCCAATATACCATGCGGCGGGGTATTTGTACACCCCGCCGCCATGTGGTTAACCAGACATCAACCTTGTGAGATCAGGTTTCAGAAACCACTTTGGCCTTCCGCATCCGGGCAATCGTGTAGACTTCCGAGGCGGCGTAGACCACAAGGCACGCGATCACCGTGCCGATCACCGCGGGATATGCCCCATTGAAGGCGCCTGGGGAAACATGTTTGATCAGTATCCCCGTGTACGCCCAGATGAGCACCAGGCCGTAGGCGATGTCGCGTCGGGTGATCATCGTGATGGTTCCAATGGCCATCGCGACCAGGAGGATTACGATCATCCATGCCTGTTCCGACCAGCCGAAACGGTCCCAACCCAGACGGACCAACAGCGCCGTGACGTTCGCCACAGTCGCGACCGTGATCCAACCGAAATACAGGCTGAACGGAAGCCGATAGAGGATTTTTTCTGTGCTGCCCAGATGCTCTCTGTCAAGGGTGCGATTGATCACAATCAGACTGACGAGGATTGCCAGCATCATGATTAGCGACAGTACAATGTTTCCATAGTGCCACGAGAAAATCCAGGCAATGTTGGCAAGCGAGGAGATGATAAACACCCAACGCACACGATCAAGCGCGGCGGGTTCCTCCGTCTTCCTGCCAAACCCGAACTGATAGACCGTAAAGCCCGCAAGGGTCAGATAGATCAACCCCCAAATTGAAAAGGTCAGCCCGGCGGGGGCAAAAAGGTTGGGCATGGAATCGGACACCTGACCCGGCGTAACGCCGTTGATCGGAAGCAATTGCGCCAGGTAGTTCACAACCACCATCCCAACAAAAGCGATTGCGACATAAACTTTGAGCAACAGCTTGTTTTTCATTGCGTTCACTCCTCATTAAATCGTTAATCAGTTGATACCTTATAGCGCATCGGTTAAAAACATGAGGAAATGTTAAATTTTAACGGTTGGAAGATACTATCCTGGAGTGAGTGGTGGCGCGCGCGGTTGTGCCGGGCGCGACAGGATTCGGGCCATGGCGCATGACGCGCGGATACACCGCCCGGCAAGAGACGATCAGCGCGGCGGCGGAGATCGTCCACCCGACAGGGTTGGTCAGAAGGATTGCGGCGTAACCCAGCCGCGCCGCGCCCAGGAGCGCGCAGGCGAGGCGGACGAAAAGGTCGAACACCGACGCGAGCACCGCCTTCTCCGGAAGCCCCACGCCCTGCAGCACGTTTTTCAGCAGACTGTTGACGCACAAGAACGGCATGAACAGCGCGCACCACAGCATGTACTGCCCGGCGGGGGCGGAGAGGGCCATGCTGCCGGTCAGAATCGGCACAAACAGACCGCTGCCCGCCGTCATCAGAAGCGTCGTCGGCACGAGGAATCCGATCATCAGAAGGAACAGATGGACGACGCCTGTCCTGATCCGCTCCGGCTTTTTCGCGCCCAGGTTCTGGCCGCTGAACACCTCGACCACGCCGCCCAGCATCATCGCGGGCATCAGCGGCAGAGACAACAGCCTGTCGCCCGCGGCGACGGCGGCCACGGCGGTGCTGCCCAACGAATTGATCGAAAACTGGAACGCGGTGGAACCGGCGGAGGTTAACAGGTTGGTGAGCGCGATCGGCATGCCCAGCGAGAACAGCCGCCGCGCGATTTCAGGGCGGAGGCCGAACTTTAAGAGCCTCATCATGCCCGGCTTCGCGCGCAGCACGCGGCGAAGGAGCAGCGCGCAGGCGATCGAGTGCGCGGCGAGCGACGCGAGCGCCGCGCCGGAGACGCCCAGGCGTAGCCACGCGATCAAAACCAGGTCGAACACGAGGTGCAGCCCCGTCCCCAGCATCTGAAAAAGGAATGGCGTTTTGGTATCGCCGTCGGCGCGCAGGATCCCCCACAGTGTCATTGAGATCAGCGGAACCGGAAGGCCGGACAGCGCGACGCGCAGGTAACGTTCGGCCTCCGGCGCGATGTCCGCGGGCGTGCCAGCCAGTCGCACCAAAGAAGCGGATAGCAGCACGGCGGGTACGGCCACCGCGACGGCCATGATCGCCGTCATCCAAAGCGCCGCGCAGGACAGGCGGTCCGCGCCGTCCCGGTCGCCCGCGCCGACCGCCAGCGCGATTGGGATCAGAAACCCGTTGCAGAAACCCATCAGAAAGCCCGTGCCCAGGAAAGCCACCGGCGCGGCCGCCGCGATCGAGGCGAACGCGCCCACGCCCGCGGCGCGGCTCACGATCAGGCTGTCCAGGAGGTTGGAACACTGCATGATGAGGCTGCCCAGCAGCATGGGCGCGCAGAATACCAGCATCTTTTTCAGCGGGCTGCCGCTGGTCATGTCGATCCGCATGGGCATCACCTCCCTCCAGCGTATCGCGGGGAAGGCGTGAAAAGACCAAAGATCCGGCGATCCGGTACGCGCCGGGCATGCGCTTGGCGGCCGGTCTCCGAGGTCAGCGCGCAGATGTCTTGAAAGCGGTCCGCCGCCTTGCGCACGCAGGCGATGGAGATGGAAATAATCGGGAACTGCTCCTCGCGCCCGCGGCGGTCGTCCCGCTTGCGCCGTGCCTTGAAATCACGGTTCGATTCTGTTATGATTTCAGATGTAGAACATGCGACGGAATCGCCTGGCTGTCCGGGCGGTCGAGAGGGTCATGATGGAACAAACGGAACGGGTCAGCGTGGTCATTCCCACCTGTCGGAGGGACGAAGGGATCGTCCGGCGTGCGGCATTGAGCGCGCTGAATCAGACGCATCGGGACATCGAACTGATCGTCGTGGACGACAGCCCGGATTCCTTTCCCGGCCGGGACGCGGTGGCGGAGATGCTTGGCGCGCTTCAGGACGACCGGGTGCGGTATGTCCGCCACGAGGTCAATCAAGGCGCGTGCGCGGCGCGTAACACCGGCATCGCGCTTGCGTCCGGCGAATACCTGGCGTTTCTTGACGACGACGACGAGTGGCTTCCGGACAAGCTGGAAACCCAGCTTGCGCGGATGCGCGAGCTGGGGGAGGAGTACGCGCTGATCGGGTGCGGTTCCCTGACCGTGGACGACGCGACTGGAGACAGGCGCGCGAGAAAGTCATGGCCCTCGCGCGGCATGGTGTTTGACAAACTGATCCTCGAAAACTTCATCGGGTCGACCTCCTTCCCGCTGATCCGAAGGCGCTGCCTGGACGCGGTCGGCCCGTTCGACGTTTTGATGAAGTCCGCGCAGGACTACGAGATGTGGCTGCGCCTCGCCGCGCGCTACAGGGTGGACACGGTGGATCAGCCGCTCGTCCTCTACCATGTGAACGGCGACGCGCGCATCTCGGTCAATGAGGCGAACCGGATCCAGGGTCTGGAACGCCTGGGCGAGATTTACGCGGGCTACCTCAAGGCGCACCCCGCCGCCCGGAGCGCGCGGCTTGTAAAGCTCGCGCCGCACTACCTTAAAGCGGGTCGGCGGGACAGCGCGCGGCGCGCGCTGATTGAGGCCATGCGGCTCAGACCATTTTCGGTTCTCAAGGATCTATCACTGTTAAAGTTGCTCCTTGTCCGATGAACCGCTTCCTGCAAATGAAAAAGCCGCCGTTCGCAAGGGACGGCGGCTCAGACCATCAACAAACTCCGGAGAGGGCGTCGGGAGGGCCGAAACCCTCCCGACGTTCCTGATCGCCATGTATCGGGCGGCGCTTTCGCGCGAGTGACGAAGCGTCAGAGTTCTTCCATATAGGCCAGGCCATCCATCATCCGTAGGACGCGCAGGACATCTTCGTGGGTTTGTTTGCCCGTCCCTTTGATGGTGACCACAAAGGCGACGTTGCCCTCTCCCTGGGCAAGGTCGCTTTGTATTTGCATGTTGCTCGTTTCAATTTTTTGTTCTCGCGCGTAGCGAATGAATGTGCCAAGCGGCACGTTTTCCTTGAGCTCGATGTAGGCTTCCAACTGGCGGGTGTGCTTGCGCATGCGGTCGTCGAACTCGTGCAGTATGGACAGGATGAAGTAGATCAAAATGGCGCCGACCAGCGCGGCCTCGTAAAAGCCGATGCCGACCGCCAGCCCCATCGCGGCGGCAGCCCAGAGCCCGGCGGCCGTGGTGAGCCCCTTGATCTGGCTTCGGCTGGTTACGATGATGGTGCCAGCGCCCAGAAAGCCGATGCCGCTGACCACCTGCGCCGCCATGCGCGCCGGGTCGCCTGAGCCGAAGGCCTGGCAGATGTATTGATTGGTCATCATGACCAAAGCGGATCCCAGGCTGACCAGCATGTAAGTTCTCAGCCCCGCCGGACGGTTTTTCATCCCCCGTTCCAGGCCGATCAACCCTCCAAGCACCGTGGACAAAAGGCATCGCACCAGAACGGCAACCATGGTCAGTTCGCGAACCGTATTCACCGACAGGCTCCTTTCGTGATGAAAATGACCGGATGGGGGAGACATTTCCCTGCCGATGCCCGCGTCCGGCGTCTCGGCCGCGCGCACCCATCATGGAAAGATACGGCGCAGGCTGGAGGCCATATCACTGCGGGTGGTAAAATCGACACACGCAGGGGTGAATCCGCTTCGCATCATGGTATTGCGAATCCGCCGCTTCCACTCGCCGGACATGTTGGAATGTGGAGAGGGCTTCGGCCCTCTCCACCCTCTCATGGAGCGACGGTCTGAAGGGGCTTCTGCCCTCAAAGGATTGGAGGAGGATGCCGGGGGGTTACGCTTCTCGCCGCAAGGCTTCTGCGGCGAGCATCAGCGCGCCGGTGACGCCGCTGTGGATGCCAAGCCCCGGCGGAACAATCAGGTCGTCGATGTGGTGGAGCACCTGATCGGCGGCCACGTAGCCGTTGAGCATCGAAAGGGTCTTTTCCCGGATCATCGGAAACAGGAACTCCTCGGACATGATGCCGCCGCCCAGGATGATCTTCTCGGTGGAGATCGCGACCAGCGCTGTCACGCAGAATTGCGCGAGGTAGTACGCCTCGATCTCCCAGCCGATGTGGTCTTTGGGCAGGTCTCTGGAAGGCATGCCCCAGCGCTTGTCGATGGCCGGGCCGCAGGCCAGCCCCTCCAGGCAGCCGTCGTGATAGGGACAGACGCCGTGGGGCATCGGATCTTCCGGGTGCGGCCTGAGCAGCATGTGGCCCCACTCCGGGTGCACCATGCCGTGCAGCAGTTTCCCCTCCGCGATGACGCCCGCGCCGATCCCCGTTCCGACCGTCACGTACACGCAGTTGGCAAGACCTTTTGCCGCGCCCATGCGGTATTCGGCCAGCGCCGCGCCGCCGACGTCGGTATCGATGCCCACTGGCACATTCAGCGCATCCCGGAATTCCGGCATCAGCGGGCAGTTGCCCCAGCCGGGCTTGGGCGTGGTGGTCACATAGCCGTACGTGGGCGAGGCCGGGTTCAGGTCGAGCGGCCCGAAGCCGGAGATGCCCAGCGCCTCGACGCCCGCCGCCTTGAAGTATTCAATCATCGGGGGGATCGTCTCCGCCGGGGAGAGCGTCGGAAATTTCGCCCGATCCAGAATTTTCCCGGTTTCATCACCGATGGAGCACACCATTTTCGTGCCCCCGGCCTCCAGCGCGCCCAGCCGCATGCTTATCGCTCCTTCTTAACCCCAATTCCGCATACAAATGCTTCGTCGCAGGGGTGCTTTTCGAGTATGACGTTGTCGCTCTCCGCTTGACGTAGCGCCGCTACGCCGCAGCGAAGGCTCCTGGTCATCCGTCGAAAATCCCTCCCTGCTTTGGAAGCATTTCCATGCTGCATTGGGTTTTGTCTCTACGAGGATTATAGCACGAGAAAACACATGAAATCAAGGAAGACACAGTCATAATTAAGCCGCCCGCGTCGCGGACGGCCAGATAGATCATGGAGTGCGGCAGGGCTTTAATCGTTTCCGGCGACATGCGCGCCGGAAACGTGTTTCCGGAATCAGTGCGAACACTGATGAAGGAAGCAATTCCTTGTGTCAGTGAGCCGCCCGGAAATTCGTAAGAATTTCAGGCTCACGAAGTTTACTTTTCCACGTCCGCAATGAAAAGCTGCGAAGCAGATTTTCATTGCCCGGCCGCTAGGCCGATATCGTTTCACTCTTGGGCGCGCCCACCTTGTCGGCCACCAGCGCGATGAATTCGCCGTTGGTGGGCTTATCCTCGGCGGAGAACACCTTGTAACCGTACAGCCGGTTGACGCTCTCAAGCCGCCCGCGGCTCCAGGCGACCTCGATCGCGTGGCGCATCGCACGCTCCACCTTGCTGGCCGAGGTGCCGAAATGCCGCGCGATGCCGGGGTACAGTTCCTTCGTGATCCGACCCAGAAGGTCCCGATCCTCAAGCACCATCCTCACGGCCTCCCGGAGGTACTGGTAGCCCTTGATGTGCGCCGGGATGCCGATGGAGAGGAAGAGCCCGGTCACCTGCTCGTCGCGGGAGCGCATGGGCGTCGCGCGGGGCTCGGCGGCGCTGTCGCCCTTCATCCCGGCGACTTCCTTGACGCGGGCGTAGAGTACCTGCGTATCCACCGGCTTCACCATGTAATAGCTCGCGCCCAGCCGCATCGCGCGGCCGATGAACTCATCCCCGGCGAGGCCGGTCACCATGATTGCCCTGGGCCCTGCGCCTGCCAGCGCCTCAAGCACCGCGAAGCCGTCCAGCCGCGGCATGATGATGTCCAGGAGCAAGATGTCGGGCGCCGTTTTCTCAATCAGGGCCAGCGCCTCCACGCCGTCGTGGGCGCAGCCGGCGATCTCGATATCTGCTTTCCTGCTGAAAAAGTCGGAGAGCTGGGAGAGCACCGCATGGTTGTCGTCTGCCATCAACAGCTTGATTTTCTCCATAAACCATCAACCGCCCTTTCCCCATGAGATTATGCCCGAAAAGGCGGGGATATGACAGAATCGGTAAAGAAAATATCCATTCATTCGCCATAAACTGCCCGGCGCGGCGGTTTTTAGCCGCCAAAGAGCGCGGACGGCAGGCCGCGAACGCCGTCTACGCCCGTGAAAATCGGCCCGCGCCGTCCATTACGCGAGATGCGCGGCCTCAAGAAGCGCTCGAAGGTGTTCGGGCGGAAGCAAAGCGTCCGCGGCCTCCCGGAGCGCCTCGACCTGGCCGAGCCTGCTGACGCCGACGATCGGCAGCGTCAGAAAATCCGGCTGTCCGGTCAGGTATGAAAGCGAGATGGCGCCGACCGAGAGCCCGGTCGCCTCGCGAACCTTCAGGACCGCCTCGTAGCGCCGGGCGTTGTCCTCGCTGACGAAATCGCGCTTCAAGGCGTCTGGGAGTTTCTCTTCACCCAGCTCAAAGATCTTGGTGAAGAAGCCCTTCGCCTGCGAGGAATAGGGCATGCAGGGGAGTTTCGACCTCTTGTGCATTTCGTAGGTATCCCGGTCCATCTGGATCAGCGTTGTATCCGAGACGTGGTGCTGGAACGCGAGGCTCCACTGCGGCTGGTTGACCGCGAAGCCCTGCATGTTATGGGACGCGGCGTAGGCGTTGGCCTCCTCGATGCGCGCGGCTGACCAGTTGGACGCGCCGAGCAGTTTCGCCTTGCCCGATGCCACCAGACCGTTTAAGGTTTCCAGTATGTCGCCCACCGGTCGCGCGGCCTCGTCCCGGTGCAGAAAATACAGGTCGACGGAATCGAGCCCCAACGCCTCGAGGCTTTCGTCCATGTCGCTTTCAATGCTCGCCCTGTCCAGCCGATGATGCGTCATGTCGTCCCACGGCGGGTGCGCGCCCTTGGTGCTGACGATCACCTGTGATCGCGCCTTCCGGGACGCGATCCATTTTCCGACCGTCTTTTCACTCGTGCCCTGGATGTGGTTGTCAAAGTCGCCGTAGATCCGCGCGGAGTCGAGTACATTCCCGCCCATCGCCCGGTAGGCGTCCATAACCTGAAACGATACTTCCTCCGGCATGCCGGTGCCGAAATCCACCGTGCCCAGCGCAAAGGCGCTCACCTTTCGGCCCAGTGCCGGCCAGTCCCTGTACAACATCTTCATACGCCCCTTTCGTTTGGAAACATTATACCACAGCGCCCCGTCCGCGAACCGCGTTCATCCGGCAGGTATTGCCGGAATGCACCGTGAATTTGCTTGTGGCAAGGCGCGATCTGTGGTAAAATCGACTGCATCAACCCGAAAGCGGGGATTTTTTTGGAAAGAAACGCGACTTGCGTCCTGATGGGCCTCCTGAATTTCGCCGAAAACGCGGGGCTTGTCGCCTCGTACGATCGCCCCTATGTGTTCAACCTGCTCCTTGACGCCATGAAGATGGACGCGCCCGAACGGGACGCCGAAGCGCCGGAGGCGCATTTTGAAACCGTCACGCCGCTTGTCAATGCGCTCAGCGGGATCGCCGCTTCGCGCGGCGTGATCGAAGACACGCCCGGCGCGCGGGAGCGGTTTGAGACGAGGCTGTGCGGCCTGATCACGCCGTCCCCGTGGGAGGTACGGACAAAATTTTCCGCATTATACCGCGAGGCCGGCCCCCGCGCCGCCACCAACTGGTTCTACCAGCTATGCCGCGCCTCGGATTACATCCGCGTCGACCAGATCGCGCGCAACGTACGCTTTTTCGCGCCGTCTCCGGCGGGCGAACTGGAGATCACAATCAACCTGTCCAAGCCGGAAAAGGACCCCAGGGACATCGCCGCCGAGCGCAAAGCGCATAAGGTGAGCTACCCCCGCTGTATGCTGTGCGTGGAAAACCCCGGCTACGCGGGCCGCGCCGGGTTCCCCGCGCGCCAGAACCACCGCATGATCCCGCTGACGCTCGCGGGCGAGCCGTGGCATTTGCAATACTCGCCCTACCTCTACTACAACGAGCACTGCATCGTGTTGTCGGAAAAACATACGCCGATGACAATCTCGCGGGGGACGTTCATTCGCCTGTTTGAGTTCGTGTCCCAGTTCCCGCATTACTTTCTGGGCGCGAACGCGGATCTTCCGATCGTCGGCGGCTCGATTTTGAGCCACGACCACTTCCAGGGCGGCCAGTACACCTTCCCGATGGACAGGGCGAAGGCGCGGACGGAACTCATCTGCCCCATCGATGGCGTGCGCGCCGCCGTCGTCGACTGGCCGATGACCTGCATCCGGCTGACGGGCCGGGAATCCGCGCCGCTGATCGACCTGGCCGAAAGGATTCTTTCCGCGTGGCGCGGTCACTCCGACCCGGATTGCGGCATTCTTGCCGAGACCGACCAGCCGCACAATACCATAACGCCGATCCTTCGCCGGGTTGGCGACGAGTGGGTGCTAAGTTTGCTTTTACGCAACAACCGAACCAGCGCGGAGCATCCGCTGGGCATCTTCCACCCGCACGCGGATCTCCACCACATCAAGAAAGAGAACATCGGCCTGATCGAGACGATGGGTCTTTTCATCCTGCCGGGGCGTCTTCTTTCGGAATTGGACGGCCTGAAAAAGTACCTGACCGGCGAAAATCCGCTGGAGCGCGCGCCGGAGGCGGATTCGCCGCTTGTGAAGCACTACGAGTGGGTTCAACAGATGGCTGCGGAGCGCGGCGCCAAGCTTTCGCCGGACGAGGCGGTGGCCGCGATCCGCCAGGGTCTTTCCGTCAAGTGCGCGCGCGTGCTCGCGGACGCCGGGGTCTACAAAGCGGACGCGGCGGGGCAGGCGGGGCTTCTCCGGTTCCTGGAACCGCTGGGCTTCCGCGCTGCGCAATAGAATCGGAATGTATAACATCGCCCCCGCCAAATGACGGGGGCGATGTTGTGTATTTAACTATTTGTTGGTCGGCTCCAGCAGACCATAATCGCCGTTCTCGCGGCGGTAGACGACGCTGTAGGTGTCGGTATCCTCGTTCAGGAACAGATGGAAGCTGTGGCCCAGCATCTCCATCTGGGTGATGGCTTCCTCGACGCTGACCGGCTTCACACTGAACCGCTTGACGCGAACAACCTTGTGGGTTTCGACTTCCTCCACCGGCTCGGCGGCAGATTCCGGCGCTTCCACCTCGAACGCGCCGGTGCGCAGCCGCTTTTCGATCCGGGTGCGGTAGCGGTGGAGTTGGCGGACGATCTTGTCCATCACCTTGTCGAGGCAGGCGTTCATTTCAGATCCGGTCTCCTCGGCGCGAAGGATCGTTCCGGCCAGAAGGATTGTGAGTTCCGCGGTGTTGCGGGTTCCGTGCTCCTGGGTCAGGCGAACCTGAACCTCGGAATCGTCGCGCAGGTACTTGTCCAGTTTGCCGACCTTTTTTTCAATCTTGGCGCGCCATCCGTCCGATATCTCCAGGTTTCTTCCGGTTATCGTAATGCGCATGGCTCAAACCTCCCGTTTTATTGCTTTTCGGATGGGGGTGGGGGGAGAGGAACCGCCCATGGGCACCGCCTCCTTCGGGTGTAATGGAGAGTATATTCTATATGGACCGAAAAAACTCCTTCCGAACATTAAATCTTGATTACGGATTTCTCAACAGCGCGGCGGCTTCCCGATCCAGCATCAATTGCGCGTTGGGGTGAAAGCGCAGGATGGACGCCGGGCTGTCCGGAGACACCGGCCCCCGCGCCGCGCGCGCCACCGCCTGCGCCTTGTCCGCCCCGGTCGCGATCAGGAGCACGCGCTTCGCCTCCATGATGCCGCCGATGCCCAGCGAAATCGCCTCTCTCGGCATCCGCGCCGGGTCTTCAAACCAGCGCGCGTTGGCCGCGAGCGTCGACTCGGTGAGTTTCACCACATGGGTGCCCCAGGTGTAGTCGTCCGCAGGTTCGTTGAAGCCGATGTGCCCGTTGAGGCCGATGCCCAGAAGTTGCAGGTCGATGCCGCCCGCCGCCTCGATCAGGCGGTCGTACTCGCGCGCGTTCTCTTGAGCGTCGCCGAGGCCGGACGGCACGTGGGTGTTGGCCGGGGGGATCGGGATGTGGTTAAAAAGCTGCTCGTTCATGAAATGGCGGTACGCGCACGGGTGATCCGGCGCGAGGCCGACGTACTCGTCCAGGTTGAACGTTCGGGCGCGTGAGAAGTCTACGAGGCCGCGCTGGGAAAGGCTGATCAGCGCCTGATAGGTGGGGATGGGCGTCGAACCCGTGGCAAGGCCCAATACGCTGTCCGGCTTCTGGTAGAGCTGCGCGGCGAACACCATCGAAGCGGCGGCCGCGGTTTCCTCCGCGTCGCGGAATACGAAAATCTGCATGCAAGTTCTCCTTCGTAAATCAGTTTATTTTTTTCAATTCAAGCCGGAGCATGTTGAGCGCGCTCTGGCAGCTGAGCGTCCGGTTCCAGGAGCGGTCGCCGACAAACTGAAAGCGCCTTGCGAACGCGCCGCGCGGCCCCGCGAGGCCGATGAACACCGTTCCAACCGGCTTTTCCTCGGTGCCGCCGTCCGGCCCCGCGATGCCGGTGACCGACAGCGCCCATGTCGCGCCGGAGGCCTTCTTCGCGCCCTCCGCCATCTGGACGGCGCATTCCTCGCTGACCGCGCCGTGGGCGCTCAAAACGTCCTCCGTCACACCCAGCGCGCGCTGTTTCGCCTCGTTGGAATAGGTGACGAAGCCTTCAACGAACGCCTTCGACGCGCCGGGGATGTCGGTGATCATCGCGGACAGCCTGCCGCCGGTGCAGCTTTCGGCGAGCGCGAGGGTCTCCCCGCGGGCGAGCAGCATGCCGACGACCGCGCGCTCCATCGTCTCATCGCGCCCCTCGGCGTAGATGGCGTCACCCAGCCGCGCCTTGATCTCGGCTTCCACCGGGTCAAGAAGGGGAGACAGATCTTCGCCCGGCGCGCCGGACGCGGTGAGCCTGGCCGTCACCTCGCCCGCGCCGCAGTACAGTGCGAGCGTCGGGTTCTCGCTGTGGAACAGGTCGATCAAAATCGTTTCCACGTTGGACTCGCCTACGCCAAACACGCGGTAAAACCGGGAGACGAGGTTCATCTCCCGCCGCTTCAGAAGGTACGGCTCCAGCTGCTGTTCGAACATGTCTTTTAATTCCCTCGGCGGCCCAGGCAGCACGGCGACTGCCTTGCCGTTCTGCTCCACGATGCAGCCGGGCGCGGTGCCGCGGCGGTTGGGCATGACGATGGAGCCTTTCGGGAAATAGGCCTGCTTCAGATTGTTGGGGGTCAGCGCCCGGTCCGGGTGGATGCGCCGCATGCGATCCAAAAGTGCGTCCATGCTGGGCTGGTGCAGTTCCATTTCAAGATCGAAATACTCCGCGACCATTTCCTTGGTCAGGTCGTCCTCTGTGGGACCCAGGCCGCCGGTGGTGATGACGAGGTCGCTGCGGGACAGCGCGGTCTGGAGCGCCTCCTTGACGCGCGACGGGTTGTCGCCCACCGTTACGTGGCGGAACACCTGAACGCCCAGTTCCGAGAGCCTCCGCGAGAGGTACTGCGCGTCGGTATTGGCCACCTGGCCCATGAGAAGTTCCGTTCCGACCGACAGGATTTCGCAGATCATTTGGTGAACACCTCTTTGTTTTTTGCGATGTATTGCGCGCACGACGCCACCGAGAGCGCCACGGAGACCCACAAGAGCAGCTCGCCGCCCTGCGCGCACCACGCGCCCAGCGCGGGGGAGAGCACCAGCATCGGGATCGCGAGCATTTGAAGCGCGGTCTTGTACTTGCCCAGCCTGTCGGCGGCGATTACGCGGCCGTTCGCGGTCGCGACCATCCGGACGCCGGAGATCACAAATTCGCGCGCCAGGATCACCATCGCGGCCAGCCATGGCGCGCGCCCCTGCGCCACCAAAAGGACGAGCGCAGACATGACCAGGAGCTTGTCCGCCATCGGATCCATCAGTTTTCCGAAGTCGGTCACCTGGCCGTGCCTGCGCGCGTACCAGCCGTCCATGAGGTCGGTCAGCGAGGCGACCACAAACGTGAGCGCCGCCAGCACCTGCATGAGCGGTGTTTTGACGGTGAGCAGCCAAATAAACGCCGGGATCAGGAGAATGCGCAGGATGGTCAGCCGGTTGGGAAGGTTCATGGAACTTCCTCCCCGATGAGGTCGTATTCGGACGCGCCGGTGATTTTCACATGCACATAATCGCCCGGCTTCAGCGTCCGGCGGGATTTGACGCGGATCACGCCGTCCACTTCCGGCGCTTCGAGCCTGGAACGGCCGGTATAGCGTCCATTTTCAAACGACTCAATCAGGACTTCCGTTGTCTCGCCGACGCGCGCTTCGTTCAATTCCTTTGAGATGCCCTGCTGCAGCGTCATCAGCCGGTCGAGGCGGTCCTTCTTGACCTCTTCCTCGATCTGATCGGGCATGTACGCCGCGGCGGTGCCCTCCTCCGGCGAGTAGGAAAACGCGCCCAGCCGATCAAAGCGCGCCCAGCGCACAAAGGTAAGAAGCTCCTCAAACTGCGCCTCGGTCTCGCCGGGGAAGCCGACGATGAACGTGGTGCGCACGAGGATGCCGCGCGCGCGGCAGGCTTCGATCAAGCCCCGGATCAGTTCCGGCGAACCGCGCCGGTTCATCCTTTTGAGAAGCTCTGCGTTGATATGCTGGAGCGGCAGGTCGAGGTACTTGCATACCTTGGGCAGGCGGGCGATCGTGTCCAAGAGCCGCACGTTCACGGTGTCCGGGTAGCAGTAGAGCGCCCGAAGCCAGCGGACGCCGTCGATTTCATGAATTTGTTCCAATAGCCCCGAAAGGTCGGGCGCGCCGGGGAGGTCGGTGCCGTAGCGGGAGGTATCCTGCGCGATCAGCGTCAGTTCCGTCGCGCCGTTTGCGGCGAGCGTCCGGCACTCGTTCAGGATCGAATCCGCCGGGCGGGACTGGTAGGAGCCCCGGATCAAGGGGATCGCGCAGTAGGCGCAGCGGTTGTCGCAGCCGTCGGAGATTTTCACGTACGCCGAATGGGGCGGCGTTGTGAGCAGCCTCGGCGCATCCAGAAAACGCCCGCACTCGCCGGTGCGCAGCGGCCGTTCGCCGCGAAACGCTTCTTCCAGGATTTCCGGCAGGTTCTGGTATTCCGCGACGCCCAGCACCGCGTCCACCTCCGGCATGTCATCCCGGATCTCGCGGCCGTAGCGCTGCGAGAGGCAGCCTGTGACGACCAGCTTTTTCAGCCTGCCGCCCTTTTTGTAGCGCGCCATGTCCAGGATCGCGTCGATGGACTCTTCCTTCGCGGACTGGATGAACCCGCAGGTGTTGACCAGAATCACGTCCGCCTGCGCGGGGTCATTGACAACCTTGTATCCGTTTTGGGTCAGGATGCCCAGCATGACTTCGCTGTCCACCCGGTTTTTCGAGCAGCCCAGCGATACGAGACCAACCGTTCTTTCCATAAACTCCTCACGCGTCGCCGAACAGCAGTTTAAACTGTTCGCGCGAGATCAATACGTTCCTTGGTTTTGCGCCGTCGGCGGGGCCGACGATGCCGCGCTTTTCCATTTCGTCGATCAGCCGACCCGCGCGGGCGTAGCCGACCCTAAGCCGCCGCTGGATCATGCTGGTGGAGGCCTGTCCCGCCTCGATCACCATCTCGACCGCCTGCGGCAGAAGGTCGTCATAGGCTTCGCGGGCTTCGTCCTTCTCGGCGTCGGACAGTGCGGCGTTCGCGAGGTGCTCGATGACGTCCGCATCATAGGTCGTCTCGTGCCGCACCTTGATGTAGGACACGATGTCGTTGACCTCGTCGTCCGACACCCACGCGCCCTGCACGCGCGCGGGCTTGTTGGTGCCCGCGGGCGCGAACAGCATGTCGCCCCGGCCCAGCAGTTTCTCCGCGCCGCCCATGTCCAGAATCGTGCGGCTGTCCACCTGCGAAGCTACGGTGAACGCGATGCGGGAGGGGATGTTGGCCTTGATGACGCCGGTGATCACGTTGACCGACGGGCGCTGCGTCGCGATGACGAGGTGGATGCCCGCCGCGCGGGCCAGCTGCGCAAGGCGGCAGATGGAGTCCTCTACCTCGCCGGGCGCGACCATCATGAGGTCGGCAAGTTCGTCGATGATGATGACGATCTGCGGCATCGGCGGCTCGTCGTCGGGCCTGTGCAGGTTGTAACTCTTCATGTCGCGGACGCCCAGCTCCGCGAACTTCTTGTACCGCCCGCTCATCTCGGCGACTGCCCAGTCCAGCGCGCTCGCCGCCTTCTTGGGGTCGGTCACGACCGGCACCAGCAGGTGGGGGATGCCGTTATAGCTGGACAGCTCGACGACCTTCGGGTCGATCATGATCAGCTTGACTTCATCGGGTGTCGCGCGGTACAGGATCGAGCACACGATGCAGTTGATGCAGACGGACTTGCCCGATCCGGTCGCGCCCGCGATCAATACGTGGGGCATCTTCGCGAGGTCGGAGACGATGTATCGGCCCGCGTTGTCGCGTCCCAGCGCCACCGCGAGGCGCGACGGGTGCTTTCTGGCCTCGCTCGATTCCAGCACGTCCCTAAGCGGCACGACTTCGATGGAATCGTTGGGTACCTCGACGCCCACCGCGGCTTTTCCGGGGATCGGGGCTTCGATGCGCACGCTGATGGCCGCGAGGCCCAGCGCGATGTCGTCGGCCAGCGCGGTGATGCGGCTGACCTTGATGCCCGGCGCGGGGGAGAGCTCAAAGCGGGTGACCGTCGGGCCGTGCGCGATGCCGATCAGCTTCGCGTCGATCCCGAAGTAGGAAAGCGTCTCGACCAGCTTCCGCGCCTTGATGTCGTCCGACTGCTCGCGGTTTTTGACAATGGACGGCTGCGCGGCGGCGAGCAGGTCAATCGGCGGGTAATTGTAGGCGTCCGGGTCGGCGGCGCGCGGAGGTTGCGGCTCCGGCTTCTTGGGCTTTTTGACCGAGGTCGCGATGATCACCGGCCGCTTCTCCTTCTTCTGGGTCACGGTCGGCTCGAACGGCGGCTCCGGCTCGGCCTCGATCTGCGGTTCGGGGGCCTCCTCCAACGGCGGCTGCGATGCCGGACGGGCTGCGCCGACGGTCAGCGCGTCGTCGCCCAGTTTGACCTCCTGCCAATCGCCGCCGATGAACTCCGCCTGCCCGCGCCGTTCGCGCGGCGCTTTTTCCGCCACCTCGCGGCCGTCCGGCTGCGGCGGGAGCGGCTCCGGCTCAGGCCGGTACAGCGGTTTGGGTTCCTTCACGTTGAGCGCGCCGGGTCTTGGCCCCGAGGGGCGTTTTCGCGCGAGGAAATGCGGGATGTCCGGCTCGGCATCCTCCGGTGGGGCGGGCTTTACGCGCGGTTCGCCGGGGAGCGGGTCGTCCGGCCGGATGCGCTCGATCACCATTTCGCGCCCGTTATGCGGTCCCCGCGCCGGGGTCGCCGGCATGTCCCAGTTCGCAAGGTCGTCGCTGTCGGGGAGTTTTGCGCGCACCGCGCGGTCAGGCTTCGCGGGCTTGCTCTTGGAGGGCTGAGGCGCGGCGCCCGCGCCCGGTGCGGCGGCGACGACCGTCGGCACCACCATCGCCTGCTGACGCTGCTCGGCGGCAAGGCGCTTTTCATCCGCGCGCTGGCGCGCGTGATCCACGTACTGGTCGTAGGAGCTTTTTACCCTGCTGCCCAGCCGCCGAAGCGAGATTTTCCGGAGCAGGATCAGGTCGGCCACCGTGAAAATCACGAGCAGCATCACCGAGCCGAACATGTTCTCGCTCATCAAAACGCGGTGGATCGGCCAGGTCAGGATCGCGCCCAGCGCGCCCGCGCCCGCTTTCTGATAATTATAGGAATAGCTTAGGAAGTTCAGAAAAAAGTTCTGGTTCATCAGCGCGGAGATGACCTCGTAATACCGGATGTGCCAGATCGTCATCACGAAGAGGGGGATAAGGAACGTCAGGATCAGCCGTCCTGGCTTCACCCTGCGCTCGCGGTTTGAGAAGGTGACGATCGCGCCGATCCAGATCACGAGCGCCGGAACCAGAAGAAACATAGACCCCGCGAGGCCGCGAAGCACATGGGTCACCGCCGCCGCAGTTTCGCCTTTTGAAAACGGAAAATACGCGAGCATCAGCCCCGCGCCCATCGTGAGTACGCCGAGCACCTCGCGTAAGAAACTTTTATCCTCCGGAACCTGCGCCGACTGCGCGGGCACGCGGGGCTTTTCCCCGCGCGGCGCGGCCGCCTTTGACCCGCTCTTTTTTCCGGAACCCGATTTTCCCGCCATCAAGCCCTCCAAAAAGTCATCAGTTCACGGATATAGTATACATCAGAATGGTGATAAATTCAATTGCGCACCGCCCACGCATGAAATCCACCATGCAAATTTCACATACATGCCGACCGTTCGCAGGTCGACGCGCGCCTTTCGTGCGCGGTTTCGGACAATTTGAACGAAATGGGGTTATTTTCGTCTCATATCTGGTATAATAAGGTTGATCCGCGGCCGATAAGGGTCGCGCGTAAAGGAGTGAAAAGCATGGCGGAAGAACTGCGCAAGATTTTTATGGCGGGTGTCGGCGCTGTGGCGTCCGCGGTGGAGAGGACGGCGGACGCGATCAGCGAGGCCACCAAGGGCGAGAACCGCGAGCGCGTGAAGGCGACGGTGGACGACCTGGCCCGGAAGGGCGAGAGCGCCTTTGAGAAAGGCAAGACCGCGGGCGGCGAGTTGATCGGCAAGATCGGCGACGCGTTCTCCGGCCTCAAGAATCTGGAGGCCGACGACATCAAGGCGAGGCTTTCTGATTTCGCGGACGACGCGCTGGACGATCTGGAGCGCGCGATCGCTGAAGTCAAACGCTGGCGCGCCGCGCACAAGGATGAGGGCTGCTGCGAAGGAACGGGCGCGCACCCCGAATCCGGCGACAAGACGGAAGAATCCCAGGCGGACATGGAGAAGGCCGCGGATGCCACGGTCACCCGCGAGGACGCGGAAGACCTGTCCGAGGGCACCAAACCCAACGAATAACGTTTTACACAAACGCTCCCCGGCGCGACCAGTGGACACCCACTGATCCGCGGGGGAGCATTCTTCTTGTCAAAATCCTTTTCTGCGGGTGGCGCTACTCTTCCTCGTTCACCCGCGCTACCTTGAGTACCGCGACCGCGCTGGCTTTCCCTTCCCCGGTGATCAGGTTCTTGGGCGCGTGGATGTTGAACATGAAGCCGCCATCGCTGTATTTTCCGTCAATCCCGGTCGCGTACCGCTCCTCGGCGGCGATGTGGTTGACGCGGCCGATGACGAGGCTTGCGCGCCCGCTGCCTGACAGGTCCAGTTCCCGCTCCAGGCTGCACTCAAGCGAGAGAAACGCCTCCGCAATCCGGGGGCAGGAGATGGTTGCCGCGCGCTCGGCGTGAAATTCGCCAGCCGCGAATTCGTCGTCCTCGTCGCCATTGAGACGGATCGTGGCCATACAGGCGTCAAAATACTGCTTCCCAAGAAAATTCACGGCGAATTCGCCGGTTCTTACAATGCTCCGGTAGGTATGGCTGTGCCGGTAGAGCGGAAGAACCGCGAAAAAGCCGTCGCCGTCCCCGGTGAAGCTGCCGGAGAAGTTGAAGTTCACGTTGGGCAGGCCGTTTTCCTTCAGCGTGGTCACGGCGTGCAATACGCTTGGAATGCCGCAAGCGTATTCAAAATGGGAAAACACCTCGTACTGCCCCGGCCAGTGTTCGGCGAAGCTCTCCGGTTTCCGGTTCCCGATTTCAATCTTCATAGGTTCCCCGCGCCTCCCGCCAGTCGATCAGCAGGTTGTACCGCTCGGTGATGAACTTCAGGACACAGTAGTTGGGATCGTCCGGGCCGGAGAAGTGGTGCTTCAGGCCGTCGTACCACATTTCCTGTTTGACCGCGCCGTCCGTCACGACCTCGATCCTGCCGGTCAGCGAGACATTGTAGTCCGCGCCCGCGAACAGGACGCCAGCCCGATCACACTTTTCGATGCGCTTGGCTTTGTTGCTTTGAAGACCGGTGCAGAACGCGATCCACGCGATGCCCTCCGCCTTCGCCGGGGTGATGGCCGACGCGGTGGGTGTGCCATCCTCGTCGATCAGCGCCAGCGCGCAGTAGGGTTCCGCGCCCTCCTTCGCGCCGCAGGCGGTGTTGCGCGCGATGATCGCGCCCGCCTTTTCAATCAGTTCCCTGTCCATGTTCTTCGCCTCCTGCGTTTGGATGCGCCTAGGATATCAAACGAAACAAGACATCTATATGTCTTGTTTGGAATAGGACTCGTATATTTTTTGCGCGGTTCTTTGAATGTCCTCAGCCAGATCGCGCGGCGCAAGCACCCGCGCCTTCTCGCCAAAGCCCAGAAGCCAGCCCTTGATGAAATCCCGGTTGGTGAAGCCGACCTCCAGCCTTAAAAGCCCTTCCCCGGTTTCCTGATAGCAGTCGAGACCGTACACCTCGATCAACTGATGGCGGACCGACGGGTCAAACAGCGCGACCAGCCGCTCGCCGTCCGTAAAATACGCGCCGAAATCGCTGCGTTCGGGCGGAATCTCGCGCGGTATGAACGTCTCCTCAAGGGTCGACAGTTCCCACAATCGCGCCAGCTTGAACAGGCGGAAGTCCCGCCGCGTCCGACAATAACCAAACACGTACCACGCCGTCCACTGAAAGACCACGAGGCAGGGTTCGATCCGGCGGCGCGTCCGCCCCTTCTCGGAGTAGTAATCAAATTCAATCAGCCGGTTTTCCAGGATCGCCCGCTTGATCCGCGTGATCTTATCTGTCAGGCTCCCCCGCGCGTGGGACGCGAGGTCGATGACGACTGGTTCCCGAAGCGACACGACCGCGTCCTTCCCCGCGCCCAGTTTTTCAAGCGTGCGCTCCGTCTGCGTCTTTTCCGTGACGCTTGCGATCCCCCGGATGGCCGCGACGATGCCTGAAAGCTCGTCAGCGGTCAGTACGCTCCGGTCAAGCCGGTAGCCGTCGGCGAGCGAGATGCCGCCGCCCGCCCCCTGCCTGGTGACGACGGGGATGCCCGCCCGGCACAATGTGTCGATGTCCCGCCCGATGGTGCGGCGCGTGACCTCGAACTTCTCCGCCAGAACCGGCGCGGTCACACGGTCATGCCGCATCAGCGCGACCAGAATGCCCATCAGGCGATCCAGCTGCATTCGTTACACCGCCTGTCACATCTGATGATAAGAAAGGCTGCCGCGCGGGGGCGCGACAGCCTGAGCGTAGAAGTATCAGTTGAAGTAGACGGGCTTCCCGGTCTTGCCGGACTCGTAGATGGCCTCCAGGATCTGGGTGACGACCAGCGCCTGCTCCGGCTTCACGACGAGCGGCTTGGAATCATCCTTGACGTGGTCGATCCACATGCGGGCTTCGACATCTTCCGCCTTGCCGCCGCCGTCGCCCTCGTAGAAGGCCACGCTGCCGGCCGTCAGCGCGGGCTCAGTGATGTACATCTTGGAGAAGCGCTCGCCGTTGATGCGAAGGCCGCCATCTTTCCCCAGCATGTCCGCACCGGCCTTGTCGCCGCACAGGATGGTCTTGGCTTCGTTGACGTCGATCATGTTGAGCGCCCAGGAGCTCTCCAGTACGATCGTCGCGCCGTTCTTCATCTTGACAAAGCCGAAGGCGCTGTCCTCGACCGTGTACTTCTTGGGATCCCAAGGGCCCCAGGCGTTCGCGGAATTCTCGTTGTCTGCGAGTTTCCTGAATACGCTGCCCACGACCATCTCCGGCTCGTAGTTGTCCATCTCCCACAAGGTCAGATCCAGCGCGTGGGTGCCGATGTCGATCAGCGGGCCGCCGCCCTGCTGCTCCGCGTCCAGGAACACGCCCCAGGTGGGCACGGCCCGGCGGCGGATCGCCAGCGCGCGGGCGTAGTAGATGTCGCCCAGGTCGCCCGCCTCGATGCACTTCTTCAGGTACATGCTGTCGGGGCGGAAGCGGCTCTGGTAGCCGATGGTCAGCTTCCTGCCGGTGCGCTTCGCCGCGTCCACCATTTTCCGGGCTTCCTCGGTATTGATGGCCATCGGTTTTTCGCACATGACGTGCTTGCCCGATTCCAGCGCCGCCACGGTGATCGGCGAGTGGGATTTGTTGGGTGTCAGGACGTGCACCACATCCAGATCCAGCTTCAAAAGATCGTTGTAATCGGTAAACACCTTCGCGTCGGCGGTTCCGAATTCCTTCGCGGCTTTCTGGGCGCGCTCCTCCACGATGTCGCAGAACGCGACCATTTCCGCATCCTTGAGCCGGGAAAGCGCGGGCATATGCTTGCCGTTGGCGATGCCGCCGCAGCCGATGATCCCGATGCGCACCTTATCCATTCTGAAGAACCTCCCGATCGTATGAATTCATATCAGGGACATTATACCTCGAAAACGTTTCCGATTCAAGATCAATGTGATCCGGTTCAGCCGGATATATTCAAAAACAGCGCAGCCGGAACCCTCATTGGGACTCCGGCCGCGCGCAACAGGTTTATGAGTATTTTGCGATCAGTTCCTGAAGCTGCTTCCCATATTTAACGATGTTGGCGTAGTTGGCGTTGTCGATTCCGCGCTGGGTGTTGTTCATCGACTTCTGGAGCTTGGTGGCCTGGGCGTTGGACAGGTTGCCCGAATCGATCAGGGTCTGCGCCGTTTCAATCAGGCCGGACGCCTTGTTGATGGCGCTCTGCAGCTTGGCCTCGTCGCCGCTTCCGGAACTTGAACCGGACTTCCGGCACTTGTTGCAGGTTCCGAACGACGCGCTGCCCTTGTCGGTGGACGCGCCCTTGAAGTACTTGCGCACGTCCTTGATGTTGCAGAACCGGAGCGGATGGCCTTCCGGCAGGTAGATGGTGCCGTAGGTGCCCACGGAGGTACAGTAGGGGCCGGGCAGCATCTTGGACTTGTTGCACAGGCGGATCGTCCGGTGCATGTTGCAGGGTTCGGTAGGTTCGGTGCCCTTGACGTAGAAGTCGGTGGTCACGCCGTAGCCGTTGACGTCGTTCTTGCAGGCGGCGGTCGGCTTCATGCCCGACACCGCGCAGGCCTGCGCTTTGACGATGCCCAGCTGTTCGGCGGTCTTGGTGTTGATCTTGTGATCCTTGGTGATGCCTTCCATCGAATGCACCGTTTTCATGATCGCGGCCCACAGCGGCGCTGCGTACACGCCGCCCTGTGCGTTGGAGACCAGCGGTTTGTAGTTGTCGTGGCCGATCCACACCGCGCCGGAGTAGTAGCCGGTCATACCCGCGAAGAACACACCGCGGAAGTCGGAGTTGGTTCCGGTCTTGCCCGCCACGGTGAAGTTGCCGAACTTGGCCTTCTGGCCGGTGCCGTTTTCACCGACGCAGCCCTTGAGGACGCTGACGAGCAGCCACGCGGTCGTCTCCTTGAACGCCTGCCGCTTGATCTGCAGGTTCCGGGCGTTCAGGTACACCTGGCCCTGGGAATCCACCACGCGGGTGAACGCGTAGGGTTCCTGGTATTCGCCCTTGTTTGCGATCGCGCCGAAGGCCGCGGCCATCTCAATGGTGGAGATGCCCGACGCGCCCAGCGCGAGGCCTGCGCCGGTTGCGGAGATGTGATCCCGTGAAATCCCCAGTTTCAGGAGGTAATTGACGGAGTTCTCGATGCCCACATAGGTGAACAGCGTTTGCGCGGCGGCGGTGTTGTGGGACTTGTTGATGGCCTTTCGGAGCGTCTCGACGCCGGTGAAGCTCTCGCCGGAGAAGTTGGACGGGTAGCCCTTGTCGGTGTCCCAGCCGTCGATCTTGAGCGGCGCGTTGATCACCGGGCTGCCGGGGGAATACCCCAGGTCAAACGCCGGGCCGTACACGGACAGGGGTTTGATCGACGAGCCCACCGGCATCCGGTTCTGGTAGGCGCGGTTGAGCTGCTTTCGCTGCGTCGCGGCGGAGCGCCCGCCGATGATCGCGATCAGTTCGCCCGTATGCCAGTCCATGACCGCGGCGGCCACCTGCGGCTGAACGAGCTGAATGTACTGCCCGTCGCCCAGCGACGCCTTGAACGTCCGGTCGGACGCGTAGCGGGTGTCGGGGTACTTGCCCCAGTTGGTCACCACATCCTGTACGGCATTTTGAATGTTGGGGTCAAGCGAGGTGTAGATGCTGTAGCCGCCGGTTCTGAGTTTCGCCTCCATCGCGCTGCGGTTGGCGGTGGTGTCGTCCAGCTTTTCGACGCGCAGCATTTTGGTGACCACGTCGTAGACCGCGTATTCGACGTAATAGGCGTTGTCGTACATCTTGCTGGCATAGGCCGACTGCTGTTTGACCTGAAGTTTCTGAGACTTGGCCTCGTCGTATTCCGCCTGGGTGATCAGGTTCTGCTCCAGCATCTGACCCAGCACATAGTCGGTGCCGTTTTCGATCTGTTCTGGCGTGTTGGTGACGTAGTAGTTGCGACGCGGGTTGTAGCGGTAGGGGTTTCGGATGGTGCGGGCCAGCGCCGCGCATTCGCGAAGCGAAAGCTGGGATACGTCCTTGCCGAAGTAGTCCATTGCGGCCACCTTGACGCCGTAGTCCGAGCCGCCCAAAAAGATGATGTTCAGGTACTCGTGCAGGATGTCGTCTTTTGAAATCTGCTTTTCCAGCTGCAGCGCCAGGTACGCTTCCTGGAGCTTGCGCTTATAGTTCTGGTCGGAGGTGAGCATGGTCAGTTTGACCAGCTGCTGTGTGATCGTCGAGCCGCCCTGCACGTTGTCGTTCAAAAGGTTCGTGACGAGCGCGCCCATGATGCGCTTGATGTCCACGCCGTTGTGGGTGCGAAACCGCTGATCCTCAACCGCGATGACCGCGTTTTTCAGGTTTTCCGGGATTTCGTCCCAACCGGCGTCAATGCGGTTCTCGGTGCCCTTGAAATCGGTGATCAGCGCGCCGTACTTGTCGTAGATGAAAGACGTCTTTGCCTGCTCGTTAAAAGAGGTCAGATCCAGCGCCGGCGCCGTCTCAATCCAGGCTTTGGCCACGCCCACCAGCAGGCCCGTGCCGGTGACGCCCAGGATCAACACCACGATAAACAGCATTTTCGCGGTCGTCAGAATGACCGAGAACAGGAAATTGCCGTCCCTCGTGCGTGGTTTGAAAGCGCTCATTTGGTTGGTATCCTCCCGAAAATCGATGCTCCGCCGTTTGACAGGTACGTAGTATTATAGCACACGGCCCGCCCGATTGCACGCTGAAACCGGGTTGCCGTTCAGTTTAGCGCGGCCGCGGCATAGATTTGCCTTGGCGGGGTTTGCCTACGCCCCTTTGGACGGAGTGGATCGCCAGATGGTTGCAAAAAAAGGCAGGCGCATTCTGGTCGCGCTGGCGGCGGTACTGGTGATCGCCGCGGCGCTGCTCGCCTATGTGTTTGGCAACCTGAACCCGGTCGTGATTTCGATGGCGGAGGCGCGGGCGCGGCAGCTCGCGGTGGCGGCGATCAACCAGGCGGTCGCGGAGGTGATGAAGTCGTCCGTCAGCTACTCCGACCTGATCCAGGTATCCACGGACGGAAACGGCCGGGTCACTTTGATCAAGGCCAATACGCAGCTGATGAACGAACTCGCTTCGAAGACCGCGCTCACGGTTCAGAAAAATTTGGCGGAACTGGAGGACGAGGGCGTGACGCTGCCGCTCGGCGCAGCCTTCGGCGTCAAGATTCTGGCAGGTACCGGCCCCAGGATCCGCGTCGGCGTGGTGCCGGTGGGCTCGATCACCACCCGGTTCGTGACGGCCTTCGAGTCGGCCGGCATCAACCAGACGCGGCATGAGATCTCGCTGGAAACGTCCACGGAGATGCGCATCGTGATCCCGACCGGCGCGTCCACCGTGTCGATCAAAACACAGGTGCCGGTTGCGGACGCGATCATCGTCGGCCAGGTGCCCGATTCCTACGTCAACGTGCCGGATGTGGACAGCATGCTGAACCTTATCCCATCCTCATAGGCGGCGGGGGCGCGATCCATTTGGTCGGACGGGGCGTTGGCTGGGGCGTGGGGGAGGGCTTTGGCGTCGGCGTGGGCTTCGGCGTGGGGGAGGGCTTTGGCGTCGGCGTGGGCTTCGGCGTGGGTGTGGGTGTCGGCGACGGCGTGGGTGTGGGTTTCGGCGTGGGTGTGGGCGTCGGCCTGGGCGTTCTGGTGGGCTTGGGCGTCTTCGTCGGCTTGGGCGTCTTCGTCGGCTTGGGCGTCTTCGTCGGCTTGGGCGTCGGCGACGGCTTCGGATCGAAAAGCCCCAGCGACTGCTTCCAGCGCAGAATCCTTCGCACCGACTGGTCGATGCGATCCTCGCTGATCCTGCCGTCCTTCACCGCCTTCAAGAGCGCCCGAATGCCGGTCCGATAGTCGTTCAGATCCAACATGTCGTTGCCCGCCTGAACGGCCAGCACCACGGCCTCCCGGAGGCTGTATTTTTTGGAAACCGCCCGCATCGAGAGGTTGTCGGTCATTGCGACGCCGTCAAAGCCCAGGCCGCGCAATGCCTCGTTGACAGCGGGCGACAGCGACGCGGGCAGTTTTTTATCAAAGCAGTTGACGATGCTGTGTTCCATCATCACCGCGCCCGCGCCTGCCTCGAACCCCGCCTCGAACGGCAGGAAGTCGCGCGCCTCGAACGTTTCAAGTGGCCTTTTGTCCACCACAATGCCTGCGTGGGTATCCCGGTTTCCGCCGTAGCCCGGAAAGTGCTTGAGCACCACGCCCAACCCTGCGTCCGTACTCTCCGAAGAGACCGTCGCGATGAACCTGGCAACCTCCGCCGGGTCGGTGTCGTAGGCGCGGGCATAGATGAAATCGCCCTTTTTGACCGGGACGTCCGCGATCGGCGCGAGGTTCACGTTGACCCCGATTGAGAGAAGCAGTTCCGCCTTCTCGCGAGCGTCCGCGCGCACCGCGTCCAGGCCGCCCTGCTCTTTCAATGTCCGGGGCGACGGGAATTTTTTCTTCCGGTAGGCTTTGTAGCTGCTGACGCGGGCGGTGGTGCCGCCCTCCTCGTCGGTCGCGATCAGCATCGGAACCGCGCACTCCGCCTGCAGATCGTCGGCGAACGCTTTGAAGCTGTCGGGATTTTTGCCGGAAAAATTCACCGCGTACATCACAAGACCGCCCGGCTGATAGTCCCGAACGGCGTTCAGCGCGGTCTTCTTGTTCAGCGGGCAGGTGACGAAGAACATCTGGCCGACCTTCTGTTCGAGGCTCATGCCAGAAAGGATCGCCTCGACGGGATCGGCTTGCGCAGCATGGACAGTGAAAGCCGAAAGTGAAACGAGCATCATAAGCGCCGCGGCCAGTGCGCGCAGGTACATCCGCATGGGGCGCCCCCTCTATAAACGACGACTATCGCCCATTATAGGAATCACAAACCGGATTGTCAACCGAACGCAAAGCGGATTGTATTCGGGAATGATTTCCGGTACAATGATCATGGGATTTGAAGGATCACAACCGGAGGGCAATTATGGAGATACACGCGCTGCACAGTAACCACAGGGCTACGGTGGACGGCTATGTGCGCTGCCTGTGGGGCGGGCCGATGTGCGCTGTGATGGGCACGGTCTACGACACCCGCGATCTTCCGGGCTTCGTCGCGGTGGAGGAGGGCGCATTATTGGGCGCGTTGTTGTACCGGGAGACAGAAGCTGGCTTGGAGATCAGCGCGCTGTTCTCGCTCATCGAAGGGCAGGGCGTCGGCAGGAAGCTCTTGGATGCAGCGGTTCATGAAGCCCGCCGCCGGGGATTCAAGCGCGTGTGGCTGATCACCACCAACGACAATACCAAGGCCATCCGATTCTACCAGCGCTACGGTTTCCGCCTCAAGGCCGTCCACATCAATGCGGTGAACGAGGCGCGCAAGCTCAAGCCTTCCATCCCCGTCACAGGCGAGGATGGCATTCCCATTGAGCACGAGCTAGAATTTGAAATCACTTTGTAGTCATGAGAACAGGTTCCCTGCCGTTTCCGGCGCGGGAACCTGCGTTTTATCCTGGAAGGGTTTCTTCGCGGCGCGTTATCCTAAGGAAACGTCCAATATCATCATGATCAGGAAGCCCGCCATCACGCCCATCGTGCCCACGTTGGAGTGTTCGCCAAGGTGCGCCTCCGGGATCAATTCCTCCACCACCACATACATCATCGCGCCCGCGGCAAAGGACAGTAGCCACGGCATATAGGGCGCGATCAGCGCGGCGGCCACGACCGTCAGGATGCCAAACACCGGCTCCACGATGCCCGACATGCTGCCCATGAGGAACGCCCGTTTCAGGCTCAGCCCCTCCTGCCGAAGCGGCAGCGAAACCGCGGCGCCTTCCGGGAAGTTCTGGATGCCGATGCCCAGCGCCAGCGCCATCGCCGAGGCGTAGATCGCCACATCGCCGCCGTGCTGCGCGGCCCGCGCGAAGGAAAGCCCGACCGCCATGCCCTCCGGGATGTTGTGCAGCGTGACTGCCATCACGAGGAGCGACGTGCGCT
This sequence comes from uncultured Oscillospiraceae bacterium, assembly GCA_964575255.1. Lineage (GTDB taxonomy): Bacteria > Bacillota > Clostridia > Christensenellales > Aristaeellaceae > JAEZHK01. The sequence goes on along the minus strand of CAZNPZ010000009.1, from coordinate 22,008 downwards.
TCATCGAAGAGGACATGCCCTCCGACTCGGTAGAGCCGATGTGCAGGTGCGGGATCAGGCGATCCAGGCCGTACAGGAACGCGATGCCGATGATGAAGCCACCCGCCGCCGGGATCCAGCCGACCGCGCCCGCGGCTTCGGCCTCCTCGATGGCCGGGATCAGAAGGCTCCACACCGAGGCGGCGATCATCACGCCCGCCGCGAAGCCCAGGAAGATCTTCTGGATGCCGCCGCTCATTTCCTTGCGGAACAAAAACACCATCGCCGCGCCCAGCGCTGTCATCAGAAATGTAAAACCGGTGCCGCCCGCGGCCCACAGAAGCGCCTGGCCCATGCCCAACACCCCTTCGCATCTTTTTCCACAGTAGCATAACAAAACCAAATTATAGTTTCAACCGGGATTGCGCAGCCGAAACAGGGGTTAAAAAATACAGCGGCGGCATCGATGGGCATGCCGCCGCATTTTGGGTCGCCCGCAGGAGGCTCGTCAGAGGATCGCCGTCTCGTAGCGGAGGTAGGTCTTGAACGCTTCCTCGATGGCGGTCAGCACGTGGCCCTCGGTCAGCGACGTGTGGTGGCGGAAGCCGTTTTTCCCCATGTAGATCATCTTCTTTTGGAGCCCCTCAATCTTCGCGACGCCCGCGCAGCCGAAGAATTCCTTTTCGATCGGGTCGGCGGTGATTTCGCCGATGCCCGCGTACGTCCAGATCTTGCCGTCCATCGTGGCGGCGGAGGCGTAGGTGATGGGCATGGGTTTGATGCGGCCCTCGTTGACGCCCCAGCCCTCGTCCGGGTCGGTGTTTTTCGCGAACATCTTGTGCACCGCGATGGTGCCCGGCTCGGTCATCAGCGCGCGCGCCACCGGGCCGCAGTGGAACAGAATGCACTTGTCCGGGTCGTCGCCGTAGTTGTTGTTCCAGTCGAGCAGCGCGGCGGGCGCGCCGGATGCGGACTCCAGCGCCCGCATCGGGATGATGTTGGCGACGTCCATCTCGCAGGAGGCGGCGATCCCTTTGTCGTTGAGCATACCCAGCAGCGCGCAGGGCGCGACACCCAGCTGCTGGTGCATCTCGTTCCAGCAGCGGATGGACACGGTGTCAAAATGGTATTCCGAAATCATGTCCTCGATGGCGACCGCCATGCGGGCGATGGTGTCAAACCGCTCGTCGGGCGCCTTTGAAAAATCGGCGTAGGCGCGCAGCTCGTTTTTCTTTTCGGCCAGCGCGTCGCGGCCCGGCTTCATGCCCTTGATGCGGGCGAACAGTTCCGACAGGTCGTGGGACTCGACGGTGATGCCGTACTTTTCCAGCGCCATCTCGTCGCACCGGACGGTTTTAAACGCGGTGGTGCGCGCGCCGATGCCGCCGATCACATACCTTCGGCAGCGCCTGACCACGTTGCACACCGCGGCAAAATCGCGCAGGTTCTCCTGGAACGCGTCCGACAGCGGGTGGACGACGTGGGGCGCAAACACCGTATAGCGGATGCCGTACTGGTTGAACATGTCCTCGATGGAGAACTTGCCGCAGAAGGCGTCCCGCCGGTGGTCGAAGTCCATTTTGCCGATCTCGTCCGGGTACGCCTGGATGAAGATCGGCACGTTCGCGTCGCGCAGCGCCGGAACCGCGCCGTTCTCGTCGCCGAAGTTGGGCAGGCACAGGATCACGCCGTCAAACTGCCCTTCGTGCTCGCGGAGGAACTTCGCGTACATGCGGCCCTCCTCCGCGGTTTCGATTGCGCCGTTCCGGGTCAGCGACGCGTCCATCGCGAGGTAGCCGTGACCCGCCTTTTCGATGGCCCGGATCATTTCCTCCCGCGCGCCCGCGATCAGTGACTCCGGAAAAAACCCCCGGTTGGCGAAGTACAGCGCGAACACCAGTCTGTCCATCAATACGTCCCCTCTCTATAAATGATAACGTTAATATCGATTGCTATTATAAGCCGTTCTGCACAAACCGTCAAGGTTTTGAACTGCTTTCCTGGAAATTGGATCCATACTGCCGGACGGGCATGCGGACGCCGCCGTCCCGGAACGCGCGGCCGACGCGCTCGTTGACGTCGTAAAAGACCGCCCAGTAGTCGGCGGTGGCCACCCACGCGCGCACGGCGTAGCTGATCCCAAGGTCGGTGTAGCCGCCGACCCGAACCAGCGGGGCGGGCTCTGGGAGAACCCGCGGATCGTCGAGCGCCGAAAGGATCAGCCCTTTCACGGCCTCCGGGTCCGCGTCAAAGGTGGCGGAAAAATGCATGTCAAGCCTGCGCTTACGGCTTCTGGTGTAGTTCGTAATCTGTCCGGAAGAAAGCGAGCCGTTGGTGAGAAACACGATCTTGTCGTCGGCGGTGGCGATCTGGGTGTAGATCAGGCCGATGTCCAGCACCGTGCCCTCCGCGCCGCCGGAGGCGATGTAGTCGCCGACGATGAAGGGCTTGGTCGTTAGAATCATCAGTCCGCCCAGCAGGTTCATCAGCGTGTTCTGTACCGACAGCGACACCGCAAGACCCACGACCCCCAAAAGTGCCACCAGCGACGTGACGGGAATCCCCAGCGCGTCCGCCGCGATCAGCGCGGCGACCGTATATAGGACGATCTTCAGCGCGGACTTGACGAAGGTGTGCAGCGACTTCTCCACGCGGATGCGGCTCAGCGCGTGATCCGCGTATTTGACCGACATCCGCGCCAAAATCACGCATACAATCAGCGCGGCCGCCGCTTGAAGCAGGCGGCCGACGGTGACGGCTCCGATGGAAGCCGAAAGAAAGCCGCTGACCTGTTCGGGCAAGGAATTGCTCCTTTATTACAGCGCTTCGAACGCCTCGCCGGCGATCTCGATGGTCTCGGCGATATCCTCGTCGGAAAGCGCGTAGTTGATGAAGTGGTTGTGGTGGTTGGTAAGGAATGCGCCGCGTTTGACCATTTCGGCGATCCAGCGCTGGTGCAGGATCAGCGAATCGTCGTCTGCGAGGCGCAGGTAGAACAGCGATGGCGCGCCGGATGCGATCAATTTATGGCCGTGCTTTTCGGCCTGGGCGACCAGGCCATCGGTCAGTTTTTTGCCCTTTTCGTTGAGCACCTTGGGCAGATCCAGCGCCTTCATCTTGTTGATACACGCGATGCCCGCCGCGAACGGCACGGCGCTCATCCAGTAGCTGCCGGTGTAGGAGAGGGACGATACCGCGTTTTTGAACGCGTTCTTGCCGCACAGCGCCGACACGTTGTATCCGTTGGCGATCGCCTTGCAGAAGCAGATGAGGTCGGCCTCAAAGCCGAAATAGTGGTCGCTGCCGCGCATGTCCAGCCGGAAGCCCGCGCGCACGTCGTCAATCACGAGCAGCGTTCCCGCCTCGTCGCACAGTTTCCGGACGCCCGCCCAGAAGCCCTCCGCGGGCATCTCGTTGTCCACGAAGTTGCCGTGCATGTAGGGCTGGGAGATGACCGCCGCGATCTCGCCTTTGTTCTTCTCGAAGGTTTCCTTGAGGCCGTCCAGGTCGTTCCACTTCACGTACAGGTTGTTCGCGACGTCCTCTTCCAGGATGCCGGGGTAGTCCATCTTCTGCGTCCAGGGCGCGACGCCGTGGTAGTAGCCCTTGAAGAACACGATCTTTTTCCTTCGCGTGTGGGCGCGCGCGGTCATGATGGCCGCGGTGGTCACGTCGCCGCCGTTCTTGGCGAAGAACGCCCAGTCTGCAGAGGCGACGGTGTCCACCATCAGCTCCGCGAAGTCCACGATCAGGGACGGCGGCGCGGTCACGCAGTCAGCGATCCCCATCTGCCGCCGCGCGGCCTCGTCCACATCCGGGTCGCCGTAGCCGAGCACGTTCGGACCGTAGGCGCACATGTAGTCGATGAACCGGTTATCGTCGAGATCCCAGAAATACGTGCCCTTGGCGCGGCTGGAAAACTGCGGGAACGCGGATGGCGGAATGTGGCAGCCCTCCGCCGGGCCCTGATGGCCGTAGAGGCCGGATGGGATCACGTTCACGGCGCGCTCGAACATCGCGCGCGTCTTTTCGTAGCTGTACACAGGATGCTTCATGCGGCGCCTCCTACGAAAGATAGACCGCGACGCGGTCCAAAATGCGGTTGATGTTGTCGATCATCGAAATCATGCCGCGCATCTCGATTTCGCCGCGGCCAATGCACGCGACGGCGTTGACCTGGCCGTCAAAGAGCTGCCGGGCGAGGCGCAGGCTCGTGAAGTGCATGATTGCGCGCGGGTTCTCCGGCTTTTCAAAAACGGCGGTCAGGGCGTGATCCTTCACCCGGAGCGTCGCGGCGGGGCCGCCCTCGATGGACAGCTCGACGTCGCCGTCGACGATGTTGGAGGCGCTGAACATCCCGATCCTGTCGTGGTTTCCGATCTGCGCGACCGACTGCGCGATCACGCGGAACATCAGCTCCGTGCTGACCGTGAAGAACGTTTCGTCCTTCAGCGCGTCGGGCGAGGCCTTCAGGTATTTGCCAAGGAGGTCGGTCAGCTTTGTGAAGCGCTTGAGCAGGAAGAACACGTGGTGCAGACCCTTCAGCGGGAAGGGCGTGACGGTTCCATTGATCATGCCGTTGAACTTCTCAGGCGTCGCGAACGACAGCCGCATGTCGCATTCAGTAGCACCATCCGCCATGCGGCAGCCGCCGTTTTCAAACACGAGCGTCGCCTCCGGGCCGCCTTTCACACGGAAGCCCAGCTTGAACGGCTTTTTTAGGCGGACGTGGTTTGCCGCCGCAGGATCCAATTCACAAAGCCTTGGCAGCGCGCCCAGCACGCCGTACAGGTTGACATAGGCAAGCGTTTTCTGATCCATCGCGCATGACCGCCTTTTTATGTATTTTCTGACAGGCGCGTTATGGATCATTATACCGCCAGAAAAAAAGGTTTGCAAGCGATCAATTTCAGGGGTCGTTTGGGATTTACGGCGTTGTTTTGGAATCTGCCGCCGGGATCAGCCCCAGCGCCTGCTTCCACTTCAGGATCCGCCGGACGGACTCGTCGATGCGCGACTCCAGTATCTCGCCGTCCCCGACCGCTTCCAGAATGCCCTTGATGCCCTCCTGGTACTTGCTCATCATCATCATGTCGTTGCCCGCCTGCACCGCCAACACCACGGCCTGTTTGGTCGAAAAGTATTTCTTGACCGCCTTCATGTCGAGGCCGTCGGTGGCGGCGACGCCGTCAAAGCCCAGCCCCCGCAGCGCCTGCAGCGTCAGTGGCGTCAGCGACGCCGGGTACTGCGCGTCGAAGCACTCGACGATGTTGTGGCTGACCATCACCGCGCCGACGCCCGCTTTCGCGCCCGCCTCAAACGGCAGGAAGTCGCGCTTCTCAAAGGTTTCCAGCGGGCGTTTATCGATGACCTCGCCCGCGTGGGTGTCCTTGTTGTTGCCGTAGCCGGGGAAGTGTTTGAGCATGAGGCCGAGTCCGGCCTTGTTGCTCTCTTCGACGACGGCGGTGATGAATTCGCTGGTCAGGACCGGATCGGTGCCCATCGACCGGCTGTAGATGAAGTCGCCCTTCTTTTCAGGCACGTCCGCAATCGGCGCGAGGTTCACGTTGATCCCAAGGGACAGAAGCAGTTCCGCCTTTTCGCGGGCGTCCGAGCGGATCAGATCCATGCCGCCCTTCTGGTAGAGTTTCATCGGCGACTGAAACCGGCTGCTTCGGAACGCCTTGAAGCTGCTGACGCGGGTGACGGTGCCGCCTTCCTCGTCGACGGCGATCAGCATTGGAACTTTGCTTGCGTCCTGATATTTTTGAATGCTTTTGCGGATGCTGTCCGGCGTCTCGCCTTTGAAGTGGTAGGCGTACATCACAAAGCCGCCCGGCTGGTAGTTTTCGACGGCGTTGACCGCGGTGGAAACTTTGGACGGGCAGGTGGCGAAGAACATCTGGCCGACTTTTTCTTCCAGCGTCATCGTTTGAAGGATCTGCTCCACCGGATCGGCGCTGGAAGCGCCGATTGCGGGCGCTGCCTGTGCGTTTTTCACACTGTCCGCCGCCGCACCCAGCCCCGCGGCAGACACCGCTGCCATAAGAATCACCGACAAAACGGCTCGTAAAATTCTGATCATGAAGTTCCTCCGATCCGCCCCAAAAGGCTTCGCTCATTATAGCCATCCTTCGCGACGCTGTCAAACGCCCCAATGCACTTCAGGGCAGAAAAACCGGCTTCTATGATGCGTGGATTGGCCGCTTTCATTGCAACTCCCTTTATATATTCTGCGATCGGACGTGATACGATTGGGGAATTATAACTACGTGCCGTCCCCGCTCCCGTCGCCTCCGGCGGTGCGTCACTCTCGTACTTCTTTAATCGTTCCCGGCGACATGCGCGCCGGGAACGCGTTGCCCCCTCCAGTGCGCACATTGGAGGGGGCAACATTTCCATAAGTCAGCGGGCCGGCCGCAATCCGTAGGATTGCAGGCCCGCGAAGAGCCCATTGCGTTGAAAAGATGCGAAGCAGATTTTCAACGCTTGAGTCAGCGGGCCGACCGCAATCCGTAGGATTGCAGACCTGCGAAAAAACCCCTTCCAAATGCAAAGGAAAGATGCGCCAGCAGATTTCCTTTGCCTAAATAAGACCCAAACTGTGTTTCCACTTCAGGATGCGCCGGACGGACTCGTCCAGCCGCGACTCCTTGATGCGCCCGCTCTCGACCGCCTTCAAAACCGCCATCTCGCCGGTTTTGAAGTCGGCGGTGATCAGCATGTCATTGCCCGCCTCGACGGCCATGACCGCCGCCTCCGCCTGTCCGTAGGCTTCGGTGATCGCGCCCATGTTGAGGTCGTCGGTCATCGTGACGCCGTCAAAGCCCAGCTTGCGCAGCGCCGCGTGCGCCTTTTTGGATAGCGACGCCGGGGCTTTCGGGTCGAGGCTGGTCACGATGTTGTGGCTGACCACTACCGCCTGCGCGCCCGCCCCGATCCCCGCTTTGAAAGGCAGGAAGTCCCGCTGCTCAAAGGTTTTCAGCGGCCGCCCGTCCACCGCCACGCCGGTATGCGTGTCCGAATTGTCGCCGTAGCCGGGGAAGTGCTTGAGCACTGCCCCCAGGCCCGCCTTGCGGCTCTCGGTGACGACGGTCGAAACGAACTTCGACGTAAGCGACGGATTGGTTCCGAACGAACGCCCGTAGATGAAGGACTTACTGCTGGTCGGCAGGTCGGCGACCGGCGCAAGGTTTACGTTGACGCCGAGCGGCTTTAAAAGCGCCGCCTTGTCCCGCACGTCCTTTTTGATCGCGTCCCATCCGCCCGATTTGTACACCGCCTGCGGCGACGGGAAGCTCTTTTTGCGAAACGCCTTGAACCGGCTGACGCGGGTGACGCTGCCGCCCTCCTCGTCGACGGCGATCAGCATCGGAATCCTGCTCGCGTTCTGGTAGCCCTGAATGGTCTTTTTTACGTCGGACGGTGTTTTGCCCTCAAAATCCTTCGCGAACAGCACATAGCCGCCGGGATGGTAGCTTTCCGCCCATTTCGCGCCGTCCGCCGGGCAGTCCACGAGGAACATCTGCCCGATCTTCTCCTTCAGGGTCATCCCCTTCAGTGTTTTCTCCACCACGTCGGTCTTTGTTTTCTTCGCGGCCATCGGCGCGGTGTTCGTCTTCGCGAACGCCGCGACCGAGCCGGTCAGCACAAGGCACATAACCAGGGTCAAACCCAGCGCGCAGCGCTTTATAGATCGCATTATGCAGTTTCTCCCTTCAAAATGTAGATGATTATGAATCAACAAGGTTCATTATACAAACCGGCGGCGCGTGGCGTCAACCGGCCGATTTTGCCAGTACGCGTCTGCGGGGATTGACAATAAGAAGGAAAATGATTACACTGATGCGGGGGAATCATGAAAGGGAAGGGGCGCTCTCCATGTTTCGGAAGTCACCCGTCGTCACCATTGTCGCCATCGGCATTGGCGCGGCACTGTTCTTTGTGCTGGCGCGTTTCGTCGCGATACCCAGCCCTGTGCCCAACACCAACATCTCGATCCAATACGCGCTCTTAGGCTTCATGGCGGTGCTGTTCGGACCGGTCGCGGGCCTTGCCATCGGCCTCATTGGCCACATGCTCAGCGACATGTCGTTCGGCTGGGGCATCTGGTGGAGCTGGGTTCTCGCCTCCGGCGTCGCGGGGTTCCTGATGGGCTTCGCCGGGCAGAAGGCCGACCTGACCAAGGATTCGTTCGGCAAGGCCGCGATCCTGAAGTTCAACCTGTGGCAGGTGATCGCGCACGTGGCCTCGTGGGTTGTGGTCGCGCCGCTCCTCGACATCCTGATCTACGCGGAGCCGGCCAGCAAGGTGTTCCTGCAGGGCGCGGTGGCCGGGGCGGTGAACATCGTCACCACCGGCATTCTGGGCACGCTGCTTCTTCTGGGCTATGCCGCGGCGCGCCCGGCCAAGGGCAGCTTAACCAAGGAACAGTAACATAGGGCAAATGAAATCCGCTTCGCGGCTTTCATTAGCATTTGGAAGTCTGCGCGGGCCTGAAATCCTCACGGATTTCCGGGCGGCCCGTTGACCTACGGATTTGTTTCCTCCACCAGTGTGCGCACTGGTTATGGAAACTTCATTCCCGGCGCGCATGTCGCCGGGAACGATTTGAAGGGACGACGGGGTTTGAGATTCTCGCCGGGGCCGGGCATTCCCTTCGGCCCCGGTTTTTGTTGACACAATGGATTCCAGATGTACGGAGGAAGCCAAGTGAGCCGTCCGGTCATCGAATTTGACCATTTCAGCTTTCAATACGACGCGCAGGCGGAGCCGACGCTTCGGGACATCACCCTGACCCTCTACGAGGGTGAAAAGGTGCTGATTGCCGGGCCGTCCGGCTGCGGCAAATCCACGCTCGCCCACTGCCTGAACGGGCTGATCCCGTTCGCGTATCCGGGGAAGATCACAGGCTCGCTGAAAATCATGGGCCGCGAGACCCGTGACATGGGCATCTTCGAGCTATCCAAGATCATCGGCACAGTGCTGCAGGACTCCGACGGCCAGTTCATCGGCCTCACGGTGGCCGAGGACATCGCGTTCGCGCTCGAAAACGACGTGACGCCGCAGCCGGAGATGGTCCGGCGCGTACGGGACGCGGCCTCGCTTGTGGATGTTGCCGATCACCTGTCCCACGCGCCGCACGAATTGTCCGGTGGGCAGAAGCAGCGGGTCTCGCTGGCGGGCGTGATGGTGGACGACGTGGACATATTGCTGTTTGACGAGCCGCTCGCGAACCTCGACCCCGCGGCCGGGCGGCAGGCGGTGGAACTGATCGACGACATCCAAAAGCGCACCGGCGCGGCGGTGGTCATGATTGAGCATCGGTTGGAGGACGCGCTTTTTCGCCCGGTGGATCGGGTGATTTTGATCGACGAGGGCCGCGTCATCTGCGACCTCCCGCCGGACGAACTGATGTGCGGCGATCTGCTTCACAAGATCGGTCTGCGCGAGCCGCTGTATGTGACCGCGCTCAAATACGCGGGGCGGGCGATCACGCCCGCGATGCGCGCAGGGTCGGCTGATACATTGACGCTGACGGAAGAAGAAAAGGAATCCGTCCGGCGCTGGTTTCAGTCGGAACCGGAAGCTCCGGTGAAGCCCGCGCCCGCGCCACTCCTTTCCGCCGAGGCGATCCATTTTCAGTACGCGAACGCTTGCAAGGCGCTCTCGGACATCAGCCTGACCGTGGGTTCCGGCGAGATGATGGCGATCGTCGGCAAAAACGGCGCGGGCAAGTCCACGTTCGCGAAGATCCTGTGCGGGTTTGAAAAGCCGGACAGGGGGATCATCCGTCTGCGCGGGCGGGACATCGCGCCCGACAGCGTAAAGGCGCGCGCCGACCACATCGGCTACGTGATGCAGAACCCCAACCAGATGATTTCCCGCGCGATGATCTGGGACGAGGCCGCCGCCGGGCTCGTCGCCCGCGGCATGCCCGCGGACGAGATCACGCGGCGGGTGGACGACGCGCTCACCGTGTGCGGCCTCAGGCCATTTCGCAAGTGGCCGGTCTCGGCGCTCTCCTACGGGCAGAAAAAGCGGCTGACCATCGCGTCCATCCTGACCCTGGAGCCGGAAATTCTGATTCTGGACGAGCCGACCGCCGGGCAGGACTTCCGCAACTACACGCGCATCATGGAGTTCCTGCTGGAACTCAACGCGCGCGGCATCGCGATTGTGATGATCACCCACGACATGCACCTGATGCTGGAGTACTGCCCGCGCGCGGCGGTGTTCTCCGGCGGCAAGCTGATCGCGGACGCGTCGGGCGCGGCGGTTTTGACCAGCCCGGAGATCGCGCGGGCGGCGAGCCTGCGCGAGACATCGCTCTACGCGCTGTCGCAGATGTGCGGCATCCCGGACGCGCGCGCGTTTGCGCAGCGCTTCATCGACCACGACCGGGGGGTGCGCGCATGATCAATCTGTTCAACTACATCGACAGGCCCTCGCCCGTGCACCGGCTGACCGGCGCGACGAAGCTACTGTGCCTGCTCCTCTGGTCGTTCGCGGCGATGAGCTCGTTCGACCCGCGGCTGCTCGCGCTGCTGGCCGTCCTGTCTGTGGTACTCTTTCGGCTGTCCCGGATTCGCCTTCGGGACGTGCGCTTCATGCTGGGCATCACGTTCTGGTTCATGGTGCTCAACAACGTCCTGATCTTTCTGTTCGCGCCGGAGCACGGCGTGGGGCTGTACGGCTCCCGGCATGTGCTCGTTCAGCTGCCGCTTCATTACGCGGTGACGGCGGAGCAGTTGTTCTACCAGCTGAACGTGATCCTGAAGTATTTCGCGACCATTCCTGTGGTTCTCCTCTTCGTCTGCACCACGCAGCCCAGCGAGTTCGCGGCGTCGCTGAACAAGCTGGGCCTGAGCTACAAGGTGTCCTATTCCGTTTCGCTGGCGCTTCGCTACATCCCGGACGTCGAGCGCGAGTACCACGACATCGCGCTCAGCCATCAGGCGCGCGGCATCGAGATGGGGAAGGGTGTTCCACCGCTCAAGCGCATCAGAAACGCCGCCTCGATCCTGTTCCCGCTGATCCTTTCCAGCATGGATCGCATCGAAGTGATCGCCAACGCGATGGAACTGCGCGGCTTCGGCAAAAACAAGAAGCGCAGCTGGTACAGCGCGCGGCCCTTCACCCGGTGGGACTACGCCGCGATTGTACTGTCTGCGCTTCTGCTAATGCTGTCCATTGTGTTGACCTTCGTGGATGGAAGCCGGTTCTACAATCCGTTCAGGTGAGGCAGGTTGGTTACGGCGGGACGCTGTCCCGCGCCCTGCCAGGGGAAATGATTTCCCCTGAACCCCTCGCTTATGGAAAATGTCCGCTGGCGCGTCCATTTTCGGGGGCAGAGATCAACGAGAAGCAAGTAGGAGATTATGTTCGGGGGATGGCCCTGAGCTGCGCGGCCAGTTCCAGATACTGGGCGTTCAGCGATTCGGGGCTGTCGCCTTTTTTGGGCTTTGAGAGGCGCGCGGCAAGCTCGGCCATCCGCATTTCAAGGATCATTCGGTCAGGCGCGGGCGCTTTGGGCTGTTCTTTCCGAGACTGCCACTCAGTGAACGTGCCCTCAAACGACGTAAGGTGCCCGTCCTCGAACGCGATCAGCCGCGTCGCGACCTGCTCGGTAAACCTAAGGTCGTGGCTGACGAACAGAAGCGTTCCGCCGTAGTCGCCCAGCACCTCGCCCAGCGCCTCCAGCGAAAACACGTCGAGGTGGTTTGTGGGTTCGTCCAGGATCAAAAAGTTGATGTCCGACGCCATCAGCCTCGTCAGCATCACCTTGACCCGCTCGCCGCCAGACATTCTGCCGACGGGCTTCAACGCCGCATCGCCGCGGATGCCCAGGCGCGCCAGCGCCGTGCGCACCGCGCTCTCCGGCTGCACGGACAGCTTCATCGCGTTGTCAAGCGCGCTTGACGCGTCATCCAGCGCGCGCATGTCCTGATCCAGAAACCCAGGCCTGATGCCGGGGCTGACGGTAATGCCGTTTCCTTCCAGGATCGCGCGGATCAGCGTGGTCTTGCCGCAGCCGTTTGGGCCGATCAGCGCGGTGCGGGAGAACGTGGGCACACGGAAGTCCGCGCCTGAAAGCAGCACCCGGTTTCCGGCGCGGAGCGTCAGATTCCGCGCCTCCGCCGCGACGCGGCTGGTGATCCCGCCGGAGTTGATCTCCATCCTGACGTCCGGGTCTTCCCTGGGCCGCCGCTTTTCCGGCAGCTTTTCAAGCCTTGTCTCCAGCGCCTTGCGCGCCTGATGGTGGGTGGACTGGGACGCGCTGACCGCCCGCTTGTGCAGCCGCGCCTCGCTGTTGCCCATGCGGCTGGGCAGCTTAGCCTGCGACGCGCGCTCCGCCATGTTCTGCATGGACGAGCGAATCCTGGCCTGTTCGGCGCGGTACTGGTCGTACTCGAACCGCTCGAAATCGCGCTTCCGGACCAGCTGCATCCGGTAATCGGTGTAGTTGCCGGGGTAGACGGTCAGTTTCCCGTCCTCAAGCGCCCAGATTTGGGTGACCACGTCGTCGAGGAGCGCGCGGTCGTGGCTTACGAGGAGAAGCGCGCCGTCAAACTTCTTGAGTGCCTCGGTCAGCACCCGAACGCCTTCTTGGTCAAGGTCGCTGGTCGGCTCGTCCGCCATCAGAACCCGCATGTTCTCCGACAGCGCGGCGGCAATCCGCCGCCGGGTCTCCTCGCCGCCCGACAGGTTCCCGTGCGCTTCCGGCGCGCGGAATCGGCTCTTTTGCTCCAGATTCGCGTCGCCCGACGCGTCCCGCCGGTCCTGCCGGATCACCGCGACCGGCGTAAGCCTTCGAACGCGCCCCGCGTCGGTCGCCAGCGCGCCGGACAGTACGTTCAGAAGCGTGGTTTTGCCCGCGCCGTTCTCGCCGACCAGGCCGATCCTGTCGCCGTCCCGAAGCTCCAGCCGGTCGATGTCAAGAATTGTCCGCAATCCAAAATTCAGCCGGATTCCCTCGGCTTCCAATACCATTTTCGCCATATAAAAACCCTCCCGGCACGCCGGAAGGGTCGCAAAGCAGGAATAAATCCCACGCGACTCATTCCGGCAGCACAAACTCGCGCCAACATTGGCGCTGGTTGCTGTCGAAATCAGCCGCGAATCTTCATTCGATCGGTATACCGTCCTTTCACAAGATCAACCGCATTATACTACGGCATGGCATACCTGTCAATGCAGCAACAGATCGCGGAATTAAACTTCGTTCCAGATCCTGCGCGCGTTCGCGAGAGAAACGGCGGTGGCGTAACGCGCGTCCTCCAGCCCTTCAAATTCGATCACGATGCCGCCGTCGTATGCCGAATCCTTGAGCGCTTTGAGAATCGTCCACATATCCAGATCGCCCTGCGCCAGGATCGAACCGCGCAGGTACCGTCCGGCCATCGACTTGAACCAGTGCCCGGCGCAGTCGAACTGGGTGGCGTCGCCCGGATCGCGCATGCGGATGTAGAAATCCTTGAGGTGAACCATCCTCGCGATCTTTGAAAGCCGGAGAGCGGCCACGGAGGCGTCCTCATCCATGCAGGCGATGTTGCCGGTATCGTAGAGGAGGCCGTAGTTGTCGTCGTGTACGGCGTTCAGGATGCGCTCCACGCGGTCGCAGCCGTTGGCGAAGAAGCCGTGGTTCTCGACCATCGTGCGGACGCCGCGCGCCTTCGCGTATTCCGTCACGCGGCGGGCGCCTTCCGCCATGACGGGGAGCTGCGCGTCGAACGCGGCAAGCCCGTTTTGATTAAGCGGGCGGCGGAACGCGCAGACGTCGTGGCGCATCTGTTTTATGCCCAGTTCGGAGACAATGTCCACCTCGTGCTGAAGCCGTTTGACTTCCGCCTCGAACGCGTCGCCTTCCTTGCAGAGGTCGGCCAGCACCGAGTAGTTGATCAGTTCCAGTCCGGCATCGGCGGCCTGCCGCTTCACTTTTTGGATGAATTCGATATCCAGCTTGCCGGAATCATCCTGAAAGCGAAACGAGAACGGAACCAGTTCAAGGCACTCCGCGCCCTGCCGCGCCGCCCACTCGATCACGTCAAAGAGCGTCATCGCGCCCCGCTTGATGTCCAAGTCCAGAGAATAGCTGCTGATCCCCAGTTTCATATTGGAATGCCTCCCATAAAGTGCATCAATGTAATTTAAGGGTATCACCCCGGTGCCCGAATGTCAACCAACAAGACGCCGCGCGATACCAATACGAAATCTTACTGCATCCAACGAGGCGAGGATTCTTCGATGCAGGGCAAGGAGCCGGAGCGATGCAAGAATGGTTTGGATTGGTGTCAAGCGCCGTAGTCGCTGTCCACCTGCACCACGAGGCGGTAGCGCGGGTCGAGTTCCGCCGCCGCGCGCCGGATCTCAAGAAGCGCCGTCTCGCGCGCCGCCTCCGGCATCTTGCCGGGCACCGAGAGGTCGAAGACCAGGTTGACTTCATCGCCGTCCTCGACAATCTGGAAGTCGTGCAGCGAAAAGCCCGGATTCACCTTCTCCAGAATGCACTCAATCTCGTGCCGCAGGCGCTTGGTGCGGTCGCAGTGGAGCGCCACCGGATCCATGTGGATGACCACCGGCACGCCCAGTTCCTTCAGGATTTTCCGCTCCGCGGCGTCGATGGACTCGTGGATGGTGCGGATGTCGGCGCGCTCGTCCACTTCCGCGTGCACCGAGGCCATGCGCCGCTCCGGGCCGTAGTCGTGGACGATCAGATCATGCACGCCGACGATGCCCTCGCCCGCGCATACGATGGCGGTGATCGTTTTCACCAGTTCCGGGTCGGGCTCGCCGCCCAGAATTTGGGTGATCACGTCCTTCGCGATCTTCACGCCCCCGTAGAAGATGAAGAGCGATACCAGGATACCGGCTGGCGCGTCGACGCGCCAGCCCAGGTACGTGCCGGCCAGCGCGCTTAAAATGATCATCGTCGTCACGATCACGTCGTTCCGGCTGTCGGACGCCGCTGCCATCAAAACGCTCGAATCAATGCGCCTGCCCAGCGCGCGGTTGTAGCCGAACATGAAGAGTTTCACAAGGATCGATGCGACCAACGCGATCAGCATCGGGACGCTGACCGAGACCGGTTCGGGGCTGATCAGCTTGGTCACCGATTCCTTCAGAAGTTCCACCGCGACCAGCAGGATCATCATCGCGACGATCAGCGCGCTCACGTATTCCGCACGGCCGTGTCCGAACGGGTGCTCCCGGTCGGGCCTCCGCGCGGCCAAGCGCATGCCGATCAAAGCCACCACCGAGGAACCGGTGTCGGAGATGTTGTTGAACGCGTCGGACAGGATCGCGACCGAACCGGACAGGATGCCGATCGCGAGCTTCATCGAAAACAGCAACAGGTTGAACCCGATGCCAAGCCCGCCCGCCAGCATGCCGACGCGTGACCGGACGGCCTCGTCCATCGCTCCGCCGTAGCCTTTCACGAACTTCCTCAAGAGAAAATCGACCAAAGGAACCCCCCCTGTGGAGAAATAGCATTGATTATAAGGCCGTCCGCGCGCGTTGTCAAGCGCGCCCAAATCTGATATAATGCCCCTAATGCAATTTCGATGCGATGCCCGTATATGCGAAAGGGGACATGACCATGTCGCTGAAAAACCCGCGCTTTGATACGCTGCAGGCCCACGCCGGGCAAAAACCCGACCCCGCGACAAAATCCCGCGCGGTGCCGATCTACATGACCACTTCCTACACGTTCGACAGCGTTCAGGATGCCGCCGACGTGTTCGCGCTGACGAAAGAAGGTAACATCTACACCCGCATCATGAACCCCACGACGGACGTGCTTGAAAAGCGGCTTGCGGCGCTGGAGGGGGGCGCGGCGGCGCTGGCGTTTTCGTCGGGTATGGCGGCGATCTCCGCGGCGATTCTGAACCTCGCGGTGGCGGGCGACGAAATCATCTCCGCCCAGTCGCTCTACGGCGGTACGTACACGTTGTTTACCCGCCGCTTCCCGGAGCGCTATGGGATCAAGGTGCGTTTGTTTGATATCGACGACCTTCGTGGCATCGAGGGCGCGATCAACGAAAAAACCCGCGCGCTGTACTTTGAGACGATCGGGAACCCCGGCATGAACATCCCCGATATCCTGGCGTTGACAGCCCTCGCCCATAAGCATGGCCTTCCGGTAATCGTGGACAACACGTTCGCATCGCCCTACCTGATCCAATTGAAGGATTTCGGCGTGGACATTTCGGTGCATTCGCTCACCAAGTACGTCGGCGGCCACGGCGCGGCGCTGGGCGGCGCGATCGTCGATCTTGGAACCTTCCCGTGGAAGGGCAACCCGCGTTTTGCCGACTTCAACCTGCCGGACGACAGCTACCACGGCATGGTGTACGCGGATCAGGCCGCGCCGTTCGCGATGAAGGCGCGCGCGCAGGGGCTTCGGGACGTGGGCGCGTGCCTCAGCCCGTTCAACGCGTTTTTGCTGCTTCTGGGGCTTGAGACGCTGTCGCTGCGCGTCGAGCGCCACTGCCGCAACGCCGAAAAGGTTGCTTCCTTCCTCGCAAATCATCCTGCGGTCTCCTGGGTCAACTATCCGGGCCTGCCCGGCGACAAGTATCATGCCCGGAAAGAACAGTATCTGCCAAAGGGCGCGGGCAGCATCATGACGTTCGGCATCCGTGGCGGCTATGACGCGGGCATCAAGTTCATCGAGGCGCTGACCATCTTCAGCCACCTCGCGAACGTCGCGGACGCGAAATCCTTAATTATCCACCCGGCGTCCACCACCCACGGGCAACTCAGCGAAGAAGAACTGAACAACGCAGGGGTGCCCGCCGACCTGATCCGCATGTCGGTGGGTCTGGAAGACGCGGACGACCTGATCGAAGACCTCGAAGCCGCGCTTGCCGCATCGCAGGGGTAGCCGCATGCTGTATAATGAAATCAAGCACGTGCTGCCGGAGTTCCGGTTTGAGGGGAAGTACCAGTCGGTTGAGGAGCTTCACTCCGGCAACATCAACTTTACCTACCATCTGGTGTACCAGTCGGGCGGGCGGGCGCTGCACTACACGCTGCAGCACATCAACAACTATGTTTTCAAGGAACCCGCGAAGGTGATGCACAACATCGAGCGGGTGACCGGGCACCTGCGCGACAGGCTCGTCGCCGAGGGCATGAACCCCAAGCGGCACGTGCTGGAGCTGGTGCCCGCGCGGGACGGCAAGGCGCTTTATAAAGACGCGGAGGGCGGCTTCTGGCGCGCGTACCATTTCATCGAAAACGCCACCGCCTACGATCAGGTGGAAAAGCCGGGTCAGTTCTTTGAGGCCGGGCGCGGCTTTGGCATGTTCCAGCGGCGTCTCTTCGACTTCCCGGCCGAGGAACTGTTTGAGACCATCCCCAGCTTCCACCATACGACGCGCAGGTTCTACGCGTTCGTCCAGTCGGTTGCGGACGACCGCGCCGGGCGCGTCGCGGAACTGGAGGACGAGATCGAGTTCTTCTTCGAGCGCCGCAGGATGATGGGCCAGATTGTGAAAAAGCTGGCGGACGGGTCGCTCCCGGTGCGGGTGACCCACAACGACACCAAGGTCAACAACGTAATGATC
This sequence comes from uncultured Oscillospiraceae bacterium, assembly GCA_964575255.1. Taxonomy (GTDB): domain Bacteria; phylum Bacillota; class Clostridia; order Christensenellales; family Aristaeellaceae; genus JAEZHK01. The sequence goes on along the minus strand of CAZNPZ010000009.1, from coordinate 4,456 downwards.
GACGACGCCACCGGCGAGGCCATCTGCGTGATCGACCTGGACACCGTGATGCCGGGTTCGTCGCTCTACGACTACGGCGACGCGATCCGCTTCGGCGCGTCCACCGCCGCCGAGGACGAGCCGGACACGTCAAAAATCGCGCTGGACATGGACAAGTTCTACGAGTTCACCCGCGGCTTCTTTCAGGAGACGAAAGGCTTCCTCACAAAAGAAGAACTGCTCTTGATGCCGCTCGGCGCGAAGGTCATGACCTGCGAGCTCGCGATGCGCTTTCTGACCGACTACATCGACGGAGACCTCTACTTCAAGGTCAAGTCGCCGGAGCACAACCTCGTCCGAGCCCGCGCGCAGATGAAGCTGCTCACGGACATCGAGGAAAAGTACGATCAGATGACTGATTTCGTGACCAGGCTGGCCGAGGAATGACGAAGGCGTTAGGAGGTTCCCGCATGAAAATTTCCAAGGCAAATGCCCTGACGTGGTTTGAATTCTTCGCGGCATTGCCGGAAGAGGAAGAGATCCTGACGCGTCAGCAGGAAATCGTCTACGCCGCGTTCGCGCAGATCGAGGCGGCGGTCGATCACAGGAACGATCTGCTCATGTCCGAAATCAAAAACCTGAAAACGCTTCAGAACAGGACGTACTTTGTCGGAAGCGAAGAGAAGTTCCCGCAGGGATGCCGTTCCTGCCTGCTCGGCACCGGCCTCAGCGCCGTCCGGAAAACCAACCAATGCAATCTGGAATGCAAATTCTGTTACGACTACGGTGTACTGGACTGCATCCCGCCGATCGGGGAGGGCATGTGGCAGATCGGAGGCACCAAGTTCTACGAAAAGGACATTGATCTGCTGCTCTCCGTCCAGAGTAAGCCAACCGGCATCGCCTATGTGTACCTGGAACCGTTCATGGAGATCGAAAAGTATTATTCCGTCATCCGGAAATTCCGGGACGCGCAGGTGCATCAGCATCTTTACACCAACGGAACGCTGGCCACCGAAGAGAATCTGAAAGCGCTGGGCGAGGCCGGGCTGGACGAGATCCGCTTCAACCTGGGCGCGTCAAATTGTTCCGACAGGGTCATCGAGCATATCAGAACGGCAAAGAAGCATATTCAGCGCGTGGGCGTCGAATCGCCGATGACGCCGGAACTCTTCAAAGCCATATTGAAGAAGAAGGATGCGATCCTGAATACCGGACTTGATTTTATCAACTGCGCGGAACTGCACTTGAACCCCAACAACATCGGGAACTACTTCGGCGAGAACATGTACATCTCCCGGCATGGGTACATCTCCCCGGTCTGGAGCAGGGAACTATCGCTGCGGCTGATGAAAATCGCCGATGAAGAACACTGGGATTTGGTCGTCCACGACTGCTCGAACCGCACAAAATTCGCGCGGGATCTGAATCTGCGCGGCAAAGAGGGCGGTTGGTTCGGCGCCAGCAATTACGCCTGCGAGTTTCCAAGAATGCCGTACGCGGCATTTTTGCCAATCCTGCGCGACGACGACTTTTCATTCCTGAGTGAAGAAGAATTGCCTGACGGCTACAAACCGGGAGACATGGTGTTTTAGCCGCAAAGGAAATCTGCTGACGCATCTTTCCTTTGCACTTGGAACGGAGCCGGTTTCCTCAAATCCCTGCGGGGATTTGCGAGCGGAAACCGGCTTTGGTTGCTTTCCCCGTCGGCCGGGCAAGCTCGGCCTTTGGAGGAAAGCCAAATCCACCGCGCAGGTCGCTGGATTTGATGGAGCGTCGAGAGGGCCTCGGCCCTCCCGACACCCTCCCCAGAGATGAAGCGCTACGGGCTGCCACACTGGAAGGAACCCAGTATGACAGCCCTTTTTACAGAATTTTAAAGTGGAGGTCCAGGAGCACTGCTCCTGGCGGGGGAGCGGGGCAGCGCCCCCGCGTTCCATCGCCTCCCCCGCCTCCCTTACCTCAGCGCGTCCAGTTCGGCGATGCGCGCGGCGAGGGTTTCGAGGGTCTTGCGGGCGGTTTCCAGCTTGCCCTTTTCGGTTTCGACCAGCTGCGCGGGGGCTTTCGAGAGGAAGCCCTCGTTTTTCAGCATCGCCTCGCCGCGCGCGATGTCGCGGAGGATCGCGTCGCGGTCTTTGCCGAGCCGGGCGATTTCCTTGTCCACATCCACCAGATCGCCCAGCGGCATGAACAGCTGGCAGGCGTCCGTCACGGCGGACGCGGCCTTGTCCGGATTGGGGTCGGCGTCTGAGATCAGCTCCAGCGCGCTCGCGGAAGCCAGCCGCTTGAAGTAGACTTCGGCGGAGGCGATCGCGCCGCGCCAGTCGATCGCGCCGCCCCGCGGGCGGACGATCAGGCGCGCCTTGCGCCCGGCGGCCACGTTCATCTCGGCGCGCAGGTTCCGAACCGCGCGGATGATGTCCATCACGCCCTCCATCAAGCGCGCGTCCTCCGGGAAGTCGCGCTCGGCGTCGATTTCCGGCCAGCGCTTCACCATGATCGAGCCTTCGCAGCCGGGCAGGTGGTGGTACACCTCGTCGGTGATGAACGGCATGAACGGGTGCAGAAGCTTCAGAAGCCCGATCAGCACATGGTAGAGCACCGCGCGGGCGACCGGCGCGCCCGCCTCGTCCGACAGGCGCGGCTTCGCCATCTCGATGTACCAGTCGCAGAACTCGCTCCACGCGAAGTCGTAGATCTTCTGCGCCGACAGCCCCAGGTCGTAGGTTTCAAGGCCATTCGACACGCCCTTGATCGCCTCGTGGAACTTCGTCAGAATCCAGCGGTCGGGCGCTTCGAGGAGCGACGGGTCGATGGAGGATAATTCAGCGGGCGCTTCCCCGTTCAGGTTCATTAGAACAAACCGGGACGCGTTCCACACCTTGTTCGCGAAGTTCCGGAACGCCTCAAATTTTTCATTGGACACGCGCACGTCGCCGCCGGGCGCGACGCCCATCGCGAGCGAGAAGCGGAGCGCGTCGCAGCCGTACTGGTCGATCACGTCCAGCGGGTCAATGCCGTTTCCGAGGGACTTCGACATCTTCCGCCCCTGCGCGTCCCGCACCAGCCCATGCAGCGCCACCGTGTCAAACGGGAGACTCCCCATCTGCTCAATGCCGGAGAAGATCATCCTCGCGTCCCAGAAGAAGATGATGTCGTAGCCCGACAGCATGACCGAGGTCGGGTAGAAATATTTCAGGTCTTCGGTCTCCTCCGGCCAGCCCAGCGTCGAGAACGGCCACAGCGCCGAGGAGAACCAGGTGTCCAGCACGTCCTCGTCCTGATGCAGGTGCGCGCTTCCGCACTTCGGGCACGCGCCGGGCGCGGTGCGCGCGACCACCATCTCGCCGCAGTCCTCGCAGTAGTAGGCGGGAATGCGATGCCCCCACCAGAGCTGGCGGGAGACGCACCAGTCGCGGATGTTCTCCATCCAGTTGAGGTACACCTTGGTGAACCGCTCCGGCACGAACTTGAGTTCCCCGGTTTGCGCGTACTTGACGGCGGGCTCCGCCAGCGGCTTCATCTTCACAAACCACTGGGTGGACACCAGTGGCTCCACCGTGTCGTGGCAGCGGTAGCACGCGCCCACGTTGTGGGTGAGCGGCTCGGTCTTGACCAGAAGACCCAGCGCCTCCAACTCTGCGAGCACCGCCTTGCGGCATTCCTGCCGCGTCATGCCCTGGAAGCGCCCGGCGGCCTCGTTCATCGTGCCGTCGTCGTTCAATACGCGCAGTACCGGTAGGTCGTGCCGCTTCGCGACCTCGAAGTCGTTCGGGTCGTGCGCCGGGGTCATCTTGACCGCGCCGGTGCCGAACGCCGGATCCACGTAGTCGTCCGCCACCACAGGCAGCGCGCGCCCGACGATTGGCAGGATCACGTTCTTGCCCACGATGCCCGTGTAGCGTTCGTCCTCCGGGTTCACGGCCACGCCAGTGTCGCCCAGCATGGTCTCGGGTCGGGTGGTCGCGACCACTACGCCTTCGCCGCCGTCTTCGCCGGGGTAGCGGATGTACCAGAGGCTCGCGGTCACCTCTTCGTACTCCACCTCGGCGTCGGAGAGCGCGGTCTTGCACACCGGGCACCAGTTAATGATGCGGTTGCCGCGGTAGATCAGCCCTTTTTCGTAGAGGCGCACAAACACCTCGACCACCGCGCGGTTGAGCCCCTCGTCCATCGTGAACCGCTCGCGCGTCCAGTCGCAGCTGGCGCCAAGCCTGCGCTGCTGCTGCGTGATGCGCCGCCCGTACTCGTTTCGCCACGCCCATGCGCGGCGCAAAAACTCCTCGCGGCCAAGATCCTGTTTGGTGACACCCTCTTTTTTGAGTGCGTCGACGATCTTGACTTCCGTGGCGATCGACGCGTGGTCGGTACCCGGCAGCCACAGCGTCGGGTCACCCTTCATGCGGTGGTAGCGGGTCAGCACGTCCTGCGGCAGCGTGTCCAGCGCGTGCCCCATGTGGAGTTGCCCCGTGATGTT
>CAZNPZ010000008.1:41722-75621 GCA_964575255.1 uncultured Oscillospiraceae bacterium | reverse complement strand
CACCGTTATCGTCTCGCGGCGCAATCGAGAATGATGGCGCCAGCAGCCAGTTGCTCTTGAAACGGCGCTTTTCCCTGCGCAAAAAAACATACTGAACGCCTTGACAGTAGTCGCCCAGTTTGGCACGAATCAGAATGCCGTTATACCGTTTCAATTCCGTCAGATGCTCGTTCACCTCGTCGAGCCAGGTGTCGCTCAGTTCCTTCTTTAGAATCTGAAAAAGGGTCCGGAAACCCTCCGACTCAAATCCCTGGCCTTCCCGTTCCACAGTCATGCGAAGCTTCTCCAGCATCTTTGTCATCATGTCCAATAGATCGACTGCACTGGAAAACGTGGAAGCAAGATACCCTGTCCGATACCACCAGTGATCTTGACGTTTTTTTTCAAGTGTCTCAAGCACGAGGCCATACATCTTCCGGACTGTCTCCGGCTTTTCAAGCGCGTCCCGCAGAACTGCCTGGCGGTATTTGATATCTTCTTCTCTGGTAAGGCTTGATAACAGCGCGACCCTGGAGGTTTCCAGGATCACCTTGTCATCTCCTGCCATCGCTTTTAGAACGGCTTCAAGCCCCAGGTCATCTATGAGGTCCTTTGCGCCAAACGGTTCGGCTTGCTTTGGATCAAAATCCAGATCCCGATACATCAAACGCGCTTTCATCCGTTCAGCCTCCTCATGAGTTGGTCATACGTGAGATCATGCTTTCCCGCGATATGCAGCGCATACGCCAGGCCATCCGCAGGCTTTCTGACAATACGGAAGGTTCGTTGAGACGAATTTTCCGGATCGACTGTGCTCATCATGCTGACGGTCTCGGGCCCGATGGACGAAAGCTCATCCAAAAATGTCACGCATACCGCAAGCGCGCCAATTTCGATAATCCGGCGCATCATGCGCATGGCCAGCTTAGAGGCGTCCGCCGCCGTGGTTGACGCGAAGATTTCATTGATCACAATCAGGCTCGCGGTCGTCGCGCAGTCCAGAATGGGTTTCAGTCGCTTCAGGTCCGCCATCAATTGACCGTTTCCCGAAGCAAGGTCCTCCTCGCGTCCGAAATGGGTGAAAATCTGATCGCAAAGCAACAACCTGGCGCTGGAACACGGGATGCTCAAGCCGAGTTGGGCCAGATGGTGAATCTGTCCAACCGTCCGTGCATAGGTGGTCTTTCCGCCCTGGTTGGGGCCCGTGATGACCAGGATTCTCTCCGGCGCATTCAGCGTGAAGTCGTTGACGACCGGAACGCCCTTGCCCGACATATTCCGTGCCAAGACCAGGTCGAATATGTCCGTCGCATATACCTGCTCCCGGTCGCGCGTGACGGCAGGGTAACAGAAATGAAGCGCATTATGCGAAGTAATTGAGCGGTAGTCCAGATACCCGATATAGAATTGAACTTCGTTCGCGAAACGTTCTACAGACGTATCCATAAAACGAAGATACGCTTTGCTGAAGTCCACCAGGTCCGAAAAATAGTCCGGATACCATTTCGCGAGCATATCGAGAACGGCTGCCTCCACATGCTCCGCCTGCGGCGTCTCGGAGAGCTTATGCCGGTAATCGTTTGAGTCCTTCTGTTTGAATTTGGTGAACAAGGCCAGAAGCTGCTCGCTTTCGTTCGATTGCCCTTCATATTTTCGAACGCGGATCGTGCCATCCTTGATGAGCATGCAGTAATCGACCGTCCCAAGGTTCCGATACAGACGGTCAACCCTGTCCGACATGCGGCGGTAGTCCTCGCGCTTGCCCAACACATTCAGGTACTGCCGCATCGCCAGCAGCCCCTCCGACCGAAGGGGACTGGCGGAAAGTACGCCGCGAAATCCATCGACGCTTTGGAGATAGCGCCGGACGAGATTCAGATGCTTTCCGCGCGTCAAGAGGTTGTTCATATAACCGTCGGAAGCGGACAGCGCTTTTGTAATTTCTTTCAATGAGTCTGTTATCTCGACAATCCGCTCAGAGAACTCTCGAACGGCCTGCAGCATCGCTTCATTCTCAAGATCCCGCAATACATTTTGCCGGTAGGATATCACCCTTTGGTCCTGAAGCGTCGTATAAAAGTATGGTTCCAGACGGTAACGCTCGCGCCCTTTGACAATCTGCGAGACCATCTGATCGAGATTCAGATCGGTAAAATAGGCCGGTTCTTTCATTACAAGCGAAACGGCGGCGGCCGCTTCGTCCGGATACAACACGCTTACAAACATAGTTGCCTCCCCAGTTCCGCAGGATATAAAAAACTGATGCCCTGCATTGGATGCAGAAGTCATCAGCTTGCCAGCAGTTTAGGCTTTCGCCACGGGAGACCTTCTTTCCCTTGCATTCATTATACTACACTCGTGATTGCATCGCAAGCTGCTGGTATTGCAAAATCTCAGGGACGCGATCGCGGCCGTTCCCCTGCCTTGATTGGATGGCCGGGTTATGCGACCGTGCAATCAGGGCGGGCATGCAGAACCCAGCTTCCCGCCTTATCTGACGAGCTACCAGAAACTGCGTTTTGCCCCGAAGCGCTACATGAGCATGAAACACCTGGGTGATGCGGGTGTTTCAGGGTCGAATCCTGTCGCTGGCTAACTACAGCCTACCAGACGGCCAACCAATTTGCGAAAGATTCTTGACAGTACCGGTTCGAATCCCGACGGCTGCAGTAACGCCTTTGGAGCGCTGCCAAGGATTGATTAAATCCAAGCCGCCGATGCCCGAAAAGCCTGGATTCATTGGGTTTCCGGCATAAGAAAAACCACCTACTGAGAATATCAATAGATGGTTTCTGATTTGGCGTTCCCGGCGGGATTCGAACCCACGGCCTGTCGCTTAGGAGGCGACCGCTCTATCCTGCTGAGCTACGGGAACATATGCGGTTGTCATCTCAGGCGGTTGCGAACGCGCTATTCCACCCGGCGAAGGAAGCAGACTGAGGTATTATGCCACGGGATGGAAGGATTGTCAAGCGAAGAAGGACGCAATACGGACTTTCGGCGTAAAAAAATGCCCGCGCGCGAAAACCGGCGCGGGGACAAGGAACGGATGATGTGATGCATCAAACTGGATTCCCCACGTCCGCAGGCTTTTTTCGGGACGACTTCATGAACAGTTGGATCAGCCAGAAAAGGCCAGCGGCCAGCACGAGATCACCTATGCTCGCGATGCCGGGCACGACCCGCGTAATCGGGATGGTATCGCCAAGAAACCACAGCGGCGCGTTCCAGTCGACCAGCACGTATTCGATCAGGTCTCCCGACCTGACCATTTCCACGAATCGTGCGAACGCGGGATCCTGTACGACCGGGGTGACCGGCATCCTGAAACCGTTCGCAAAAATCACCATCGCGTTCATGACGACGCCCGCCGCCATCAGCCAGGCCGGCCTCAACTTCCGGTTGAGTAAGACGAACAGAAACAAGAGCGCGTACTCCGCGATGACCGCGGGAGCCAGAAATTTCACGCCCAGAAGCGGCAGCGCTGCTTCGATCGCGAACGCCGCAATGGGGAAAACGATGCCGTTCAGCGGGTTTTCCAGGTAGTGTTTCAGCCGTCCGCCTCGCGCATAGCCGATCACCACCGACACAGCCATCATATACACAAGAATCATGGTAGTTTCCTCAGCGCCCGGATGATCGCGTCAACCGCCGCAGGATCAAACTGCTTGCCGTTCTCCTCCAGCAGGATCTCGATGGCGCGCTCGCGGGGCATGCCCTTGCGGTAGGGCCGATCGCTGGTCATCGCATCGTACGCGTCGGCGACGCCCAGGATCTTCGCGCCCTGTGTGATCTTGTCGGCGGTCAGGCCGTCAGGATATCCCTTGCCGTCGGGACGTTCATGATGCTGACGGATGATCTCCACCACCTCGCGCGAGAGACCGACCTGTCCGACGATCTTCACGCCGATCGAAGGGTGTTCCTGCATCTTGCGGCGTTCCTCAGGGTTAAGCGGGCCGGGTTTCCTCAGGATGTAGTCCTCGATGCCGATCTTGCCCACATCGTGAAGAACTGCCGCCTCCCGAAGCATGCTGATCGTCTTGGGCCCCATATCCATTTCCCGCGCGATCATCTCCGCGTATTCGCCCACGCGCTTGGAATGGCCCTGGGTATAGGTGTCCTTGGCTTCCATTGTGGAGATGAACGCGGCGATCAACCGTTCCTGCTGCCGCTTGGAATCCAGATACAGTTGCCATGCGTACCTGGCAAGCATCAGCGGGAACAGCATGATCATCGCGATCCAAGTGCCCGACTGCAGCGACAAGAGTTCCGCGATCAGAAGTCCCAACGGCATCGCGGCCAGCACGTTCACAATGAGGCCGCGCATCGTACCCAGCATGTCACGCCCGGCAACGTCCCCGTTGAACCAAAACGCCGTAAGCATGATCAGCGCGTTGGACATGAACGCGGCGAACGAGAACACAAACGTGGGCAGGAAGACAATCGGGAACGCCATGTCGCCTATCCGCCACGGAAACAACTCGGTGATCTTGGCCGCCAGGATAATCGCGATGACGACCGAAAAATTGTTGATGTAAAACTTCCGCAGGCCGAGCCGCGTCGCCGCGGTCTTCGGTCGGACAATCAAATCGTAAATATAGAGAATTGTCCCGCTGACGAGGCGGATGACGACCGCCGCGTCCATCCCGCGCGTCAGATATACCGAAAGGATCGCGATGATGGAAACATCCAGATACTGATCGGAGCGCATCCGAATGGGAAGCGCGATGCTGACCGTGCTAAGAAAGATGAGACAGATCCATTCGAAGGCTTCGCTTACAAACCCGGTCGTACGAAACGCACTGACGAAGCGGACGCAGGAAAACGCAGCGAGGGCAACGCCTAAGACGGTGACGGCAAGTATGAATCTTTCGGCCTTGCGGTTCATGGGCCCTCACTTCTCCGGTAATCAGTCAAGACCGATCAGAATACAACCCCGGCCGAGCATCCCTCATTACCCAGCAATTACCTCCAGCTAATGAAAGCGCCAGCCGACAACACGAACGATGCCAGGGCCATCAGGGCGGCGACGATATTCGCCTTCTTCATGGATACAGCCTCCTTGATAAAGGCTGTGCCTTTCCGCTAACAGGCACGCTTTTCCACCGCTGATCGCGATGGAAAGTATCCGCTCCGCTGAAGATTCCCATACCCGGCCGGGGTTGTATTCCGATCAGGAGCCTTCTTCCCCTGTGTATCGACCGATGGATCGGTTCAGAGCGTCCAGCGTCGCCTTGACGACGCCTACCGCCACCTCGTTCACCACGGATTCTGCCGCGCCGACCAAGAGACACCCTTCCTGTTCCCCGTTGAATTCAACCAAGGAGATGGCGACGGGTGCCGCGGCCGTCTCCACCGTCTGAACCGCAACCAGCGTGTAGAGATCATGGACGCCCACGTAACCATGTACGGCGGAAATCGTCGCGTCGGCAATCGCCCGGAGGCGAAGCGGCGCGCTGTCACGGCAGGTCGCGGTGCCGGTATATTCCTTGCCGTTGTTCGCAAGCGTAACACGAACCGTGTACCGGCCCTCTTCCGCCGTAAACGAAGAACCTTTGTAGCGCAACCTCGCGTTGAAGGCTTCGGACGGTTGAGCGCCGACCGCATCGGTCGGATCGCCCGACAGTTGCGCGATGCTTATGATGCGGTGATCCACTTCCAGATTGAACGCCGCAAGCAGCGCGGACTGGATGTCCCTGGACATTTGCTTGGGATTTCGGCTGTTACTGGCCAGCACATGGATCTCGTTGATCGCGCCATCCCCGTTGGTGCGGATGCCAGCGGCGAAAACGCCGGGAAGCCGATGAAGCAGGGCGCGCCATTCTTCCATGGAACCCGCAGAAACGTTTGACGGCTGAGCTGACACGCAACGCACCCTCCCACTGATGATTATGACATGTATGATGAATCAACTTCATTATACCGCCTTTTCATGGCCAACACAAGTGGAAAATCATCAAATATCTTCCAAGGTTACAGGCAGAATCCATGTTTATTTTGTTCAACGGGGCGAATTGATCGGATTCGTGTAACCTCGTCGCCATACTCAGACACAAAAGCCGCTGCGCATTGCGCAGCGGCTTTATGTACCAAACGCCTATTCTTCTTCGTCGTCTTCCCCGTCTTCCGTTTCCTCGTCCTCTTCGTCGTCCGCATAGAGCTCATTCTGCACGAACTCGATCAGGCGATCCATCAGTTCGTCCTCAACGGGCAGGAATTCTTCCTCATCCTCGCCGATGGGGACGACCTTCATAATATAAGCGTCCGCTTCGTCGCCGCAGTCGCATTCCTCATCGCAGCAATCGCACGCATCCGCTTCGGTCAAAACCGCGTACTCCTGACCCTCATAGAAGAAATAATCGAGCACTTCCATGGTTTTCTCGTTGCCCTCATCGTCGGAGAAGACGACCAGATCACGTTCTTCCTCCATGAAAATCACTCTCCTTCCGCTCACATTTTTCACGCCTCCTGGCGCTTGGACTTATTATACCCAATGCGCAGGAAAAAATCAACAGCACTGTAAATTAGATTTGTGCAAACCCGCGCATTATCAGCATTTTTGTGTCCTTGCGTGGTATGATACCGTCCTCCCCATTTGGCGCGCGTAAAACGCTTTGCCCCGGCATATTGTTTCCTGAAAGCCCGGCTCTAAACCGAACGCCCGCCTGGCCGTCGGTGGTCTGTCGGAAACAACGAACCGGTGGATAGGATGGAGGTCATGGGATGAAAGACGCAATCGGTTCCGCCGCGCTGAAGCTGGCATACGGCTATCTGGATTCAAACCCGGATAAGAACGCGGTCAAGCTGCTCTCCCTTGTGGACAAGCTGGACGTGGACAACGCGATGAAAGGTCAGCGGGATGCCGTGCGCAAGGCGCTTGAAGACCGGGACGGCAATTGGCGCAGGCTGCTCTTCAGCCTATGGACGGACATCGACAGCGGCGTGCGTAAGACGCTCTTCCAGAACTTCATCGTCAACGCCACGGCATTGGGCTGGCACCGTCAGCAGAAGACGCGGGAAGACAACGACTGCAACGTGCCCTGGGCCATCCTGATGGATCCAACCTCCGCCTGCAACCTTCACTGCGCGGGCTGCTGGGCGGCGGACTACGGGAACCGGATGAACATGAGCCTGGAGACGATGGACCGGATCGTCGAGCAGGGCACGGAACTGGGCGTGTATTTCTATGTGCTGTCGGGCGGCGAGCCGCTCGTGCGCAGAAAAGAGGTACTCGCGCTGTGCGAGCGGCATCCAGAGTGCTTCTTTACCGCCTTTACGAACGGTACGCTGATCGACGAGGAGTTCGCAGAAGCGATGCTGCGCGTCAGGAACTTCGCGCCCGCCATCAGCATCGAGGGGTTCGAATCGGCAACCGACGCGCGACGCGGCGAGGGAACCTACCGCGCGGTGATCCGGGCGATGGAGATTCTAAAGCAAAGAAAGCTCCTGTTCGGTGCGTCCTGCTGCTACACCAGCCAGAATACCGAAGAGGTCGGGAGCGAGGCGTTCTACGACGACCTGATCGAACGGGGCGCGAAGTTCCTCTGGTTTTTCACCTACATGCCGGTGGGCGTGGACGCGAAACCGGATCTCATGGTGTCGCCGGAACAGCGGGAATTCATGTATCATCAGGTGCGCCGTTTCCGCGAGACCAAACCGATCTTCACGCTGGACTTCTGGAACGACGGGGAATTCGTCGGCGGCTGCATCGCAGGCGGGCGCAGGTATCTGCACATCAACGCGGGCGGCGACATCGAGCCCTGCGCGTTCATCCACTACGCGGACGCCAACGTCTATACCCATACGCTATTGGAGGCGCTGAAGTCGCCGCTGTTCACGCAGTACCGCCTGAACCAGCCGTTCAACGAGAACCTGCTTAGGCCGTGCCCGCTCCTGGACAATCCCGGATCGCTCGCCGAACTTGTGGATGCCGCCGGGGCGATCTCGACCGACTTCGCCGCTCCGGAGGATGCGAACACATTGTGCGGAAAGTGCGTCCGCGCGGCGGAAATGTGGGCGGTCACCGCCGACAGGCTCTGGGCGGAGCACAAAGCCTGCAAAACTTGCCCGACGGCCTGTGACTCGCATGACAAACCCGTGTCGCTCGGCGCATGAACCGCATCGAAACTCTTCAAGGCCGCCGGACGCTCACCGCGCTCCGGCGGCCTGATCGCTGGAATAAAAAACCCAGTTTTTACACACAATGATCGGGCGAGGTGTGCCTCATGATCAAGATCACCGCAGACAGCACCTGTGACCTCTCCCCGGAAATTCTTCAGAAGAACGGCATCGCGCTGGCGCCGATCTATACGATGGTGAACGGCGAATCCTACCGGGACGGCGTTGATATCGCGCCTGCCGACGTCTTCCGCCACACCGAAGCCGGGCGCAGCGTGCGCACCGCCGCGTTTAACCCGGACGACTACGGGGAACTGTTCGATCGGTTCGCCTGGGATCATGACGCTGTGATTCACATTTCCATCGGCGCGGCGTTTTCGACATGCCATCAGAACGCGCTGGCCGCCGCCCGGCGCTTCAAGAATGTGTTCGTCGTCGATTCCAGGAATTTGTCTACCGGCAGCGGGCACATCGCGTTGGACGCCGCGGAGATGGCCCGGGACGGCCTGCGCGCGTGCGAGATCGTCCGGCGGCTTCAAACGGCCATCCCGCTGGTGGACGCAAGTTTCGTCGTCGACAGCCTTGAATACCTGAAGCGAAGCGGGCGCTGCTCCGGGCTGGAGGCGGTGGGCGCGAAGCTTCTTCAAATCAAGCCCTGCATCGAGGTCGTGAACGGCGGGATGAAGGTCGGCGCGAGATATCGCGGCAGTTTTTCGCACTGCCTGGAGCATTACGTCCGCGACCGCCTGTACAAGCACCGGGACATCGATTGCCGCAGGGCATTCATTACGCACCCCGGATGCGCACCGGAGACCGTCCGATTGGTTACCGACCTCGTAAAAAGCCTTGCCCCGTTCGAGGAAGTGCTTGAGACCCAGGCCGGCTGCACGATCTCCACCCACTGCGGCCCTGAGACGCTGGGCATCCTGATAAAACGCACCTGTCCCAAGACCGCGGTGGTAGCACATTGACCCAACCCCGCTTCACAGTCGGAGAGGATACCTTCAGCTGACTGCCAGCCCCTGCGCGCCGACCTCCGGAAGGCCTTTCATAAATTTAAGCCGGCACGGGGTGGCCGCCTCCCGATCTCTGATTCATCACATCCACACGCATACCGTGCATTTTATGTCTCAGTCGGGAATAAATATGAAGATCAATAAACCCTGTCGAACTGACGCGTTGCTTCCGCTGCTGGCGCAGCGAAGCTCGGCTGCGCCGAGACGCGCGCCGGGTCTTCGGATATAAGGATAGGCTGGAACCTACACCAGCGCCTTCACCGGAACGGCGGCGGGGTTTCGCGCGATGTCGGTGTTGTCAACGGTTCGGTTCTGAAGCGCGGGCACGGGGTTGGGCTTCGATTCCGCGCGGTAATCCACCTGGAAGCGGTTCTGGTGCTGTAAAACCGCCGCGTGGCTGGCCACGCGATCCACGTTCTGGTTGACGCGGGCCTGGTAGGCGAAGAAGTCGTAGCCTGGCGGCAGTTCCTGCACGCTCAGGTAGTTCTCACGGTCGGCGGTCAGGAGAACCTGCTCGGCCAGGATCCTTCTCACATAGTCGCGCGTGTCGTGGAACTGGAGCAGCTTTGGGAAGTTTCCGCCGGGGATCACCTGCCGCCATTCCTTGCGCTCGTAGCGCATCAAGAGTTCCGCCGCCTTGTGCAGGTGCGCGACCTCCATCTCAAAGTGCGCCTCCCAGATGGCTTTCACGTTCTTGTCCATCTCGTCCTGCATAAACGAATAATAAAGGTAGCACTCCATGTACTCGTGCAAGAGCAGGTTTTCAAGCCAGGTGGCGTTTGGGTCGAGCAGCGAGCCGTAGTGGGTCACATGCTGCTCCTCGATCATCGCGATCTCAAGGTACAACTGCCGCCCCAGGTCATTCTGATAGGTGTTGCCCAAGTTCATGTAGAAGTTCATCGTTTGCTGCTCGCCGGACGTGATGATCAGCGCGTTCAGCTTCGTGCGCAGCTCCGCCGTGGAGAAGTTGAGCGCGTTCTTGACCGAGTCGAATGGGTGCCGGTGCTCGGCGATGGTCGGGCGGCCGGGCGTGATGTCCACGTAGCGCTTCACGATCTGCTGCGACGGGATCTGATGGTCGAGATCCAGAAGGTTCGAGTAGCGGTACAGATGGTCGAAATCTTCGAGCAGCGCGAAGTCCAGCGCCTTCTTCGCGTAAGAATCCGGCTCGTTCTGGGCAAGCCACGCGGTCAGATCCACCGCCACGTGTTCGTATCCGATGGTGGTCTCGATCTGCGTCTCGTCGATGGGCTTGAGCCAGTTGATGCGCTTTTGCTGCTGCTGTTCGACGCGGCGGGTCAGCGCCAGTTCGCGCCTGAGGTCGTTGTTCGCGCAGTTGCGATGGAACTGGTGCTTGAACATCACCTGCTCCACCTCGATCCCGTTCATCAGGATGATGCGGATGCGGGTGTACGGGTCGACTGAGTTCTTGTCGTAGGGTTTGGGATAGATGCCAGCCCAGTCCGAAATGCCGTCCTCCACGCGCTTGGGTTTGAGTTCAAATGGGTTCAATACAATCATCTCCCGGCGTTTGATACCGGTAGGGTTTGCCTTCCGTTCGATAAGTATGCAAAAAGCCGCCACACCGGAAAAACCAGCGCGGCGGCAACATCGGAAGATTGACCTATTTCATGACGATCAGTTCATACGAGCGCGTCCCAAGTCCGATCTTTTCAGCGTGCGCGAGGCAGGCGCGCCACTCGGAATCGGGCGCGGAATTGATGAAATGATCGTGGTGGTCATGAAAGCCGCGGCTTCTCAGGTTGTCCGTAAGCTGGCTTCCCGGCAGCGGCGAAGCGGCAAGGCACGCGTCGACGCAGGCCTGATCCAGCGCCAGCGGATCGAACGACGCGAACATGCCCAGGTTCGGCAGGATCGGCGTGTCGTTCTCGCTGTGGCAGTCGCAGTTGGGCGACACGTCCACTACCAGCGAAATG
Source organism: uncultured Oscillospiraceae bacterium (assembly GCA_964575255.1). GTDB lineage: Bacteria > Bacillota > Clostridia > Christensenellales > Aristaeellaceae > JAEZHK01. The sequence continues at coordinate 64,571 of CAZNPZ010000008.1, read as the reverse complement.
TGGAAATTCGGGCGACCGTCGACAACCGCCTTGGCGTACTCCGCCATCCTGCCGTTCAGTTCCGTCAGCGCGGAGCCTTCCGTAAACTCGATGGCATCGAAGTTGCAGGCGCCGATGCACCTTCCGCAGCCGACACAATTTGCATCATTGACGCGCATCTTTTTCGTTGCCGCGTCAAACGCCAGCGCGTCGTTCGCACACTCGCGTTGGCATCGGCGGCAGCCGCGGCACAGTTGTGGGTCGATCGTCGGCTTCCCGTTGTTGTGCTGATCCTTCTTGCCCGCGCGGGAGCCGCAGCCCATGCCGATGTTCTTGATCGCACCGCCGAAGCCGGTCATCTCATGCCCCTTGAAATGGGTCAGGCTGATGAAGACATCCGCGTCCATGATCGCGCGGCCGATCCTGGCTTCCTTTACAAATTCTCCGCCCGCAACCGGTACTTTGATGTCGTCGGTGCCCTTTAGGCCGTCGCCGATGAGGATCGGGCACCCCACCGTCATCGGCGTAAACCCGTTCTCCCACGCGCAGTACAGGTGTTCCAGCGCGTTTTTCCGGCTGCCGGGGTAGAGTGTATTGCAGTCGGTCAGAAACGGCTTTCCGCCCAGTTCCTTTATGACGTCCGCCACCGCTTTCGCGTAGTTGGGGCGCAGGTAGCTGATGTTGCCCAACTCCCCGAAGTGCATTTTTATGGCAGCAAATTTGCCATCCATCTCGATCTGTCCGATGCCCGCCTTCCTGATCAGCTTCTTCAGCTTGGTCGGCAGACTGTCGCCGGACGCGACCGTCCGAAAATCCGTGAAGTACACCTTCGACTTGTCCAAAACGCTTCACTCCCTGGTTGAAATGGATTCCTGTCCATATTATAAAGTTTAAAGTTTACTTCAAGTCAATAAGGAGCAGTGCGCATTCGCCCGCTCCCTAAGGTTAATTTTTCTATCAGATCATGTCTTGGGTTGTGGGTATCGGAACAACCTGCCCTGAAAGTTCTCCAGCATGACCTCCTGATCGTCCTTTTTCAAAACATACTCGTACTGCAGCGGGATCTTGCCGCCGCCGCCCGGCGCGTCGATCACATACCGGGGCAGCGCGTAGCCGGAGATATTGCCGGTGAGCTTATGCAGGATGTCGATGCCGGTCTCCACGCGGGTTCGGAAGTGGGCGATGCCGCGGCTCAGATCGCACTGGTACAGGTAGTAGGGCCTGACCCGCATCTTCACCAGCTTCAGAAGCAGTTCCTTCATCGTATCCGCGCTGTCGTTGACACCCTTCAGAAGCACGCTCTGATTGCCCAGTGGGATGCCCGCGTCGACGATCTGCTCGCAGGCGCGCTTCGCCTCTGGCGTGATCTCCCTGGGGTGGTTGAAGTGGGTGTTGATCCAGATCGGGTGGTACTTCCGAAGCATGTCTGTCAATTCCTCAGTAACGCGCATCGGCAGAACCACCGGCACGCGGGTACCGATGCGGATGATCTCGACGTGAGGGATCGCCCGGATCGCCGACAGGATGCGCTCAAGCCGCTCGGTCGCCATCGTGAGCGGGTCGCCGCCCGAAACCAGGATGTCCCGAATCTCCGGGTGCGCGCGGACGTAGTCCAGCGCGCGGGCGAGCGCCTTGTCGGAGATGACCCGATCCTCCTCGCCCACCATGCGCCGCCGCGTACAGTGGCGGCAGTACATCGCGCACTGGTAAGTGACCAAGAGCAACGCCCGGTCGGGGTACCTATGGACGATGTGGGGAACGGGGCTGTCGCCGGTCTCGTTCAAAGGATCGCTCAGGTCGTCCGGACAATCTTCCAGTTCCTTACCGGAGGGCACCGCCTGCATGCGGATCGGGTCGAGCGGATCGTTCGGATCGATCAGCGACGCGTAGTAGGGCGTGATCGCCATGCGGAAGGACGAAAGGCACCGGTCGATGTCCGTCTTTTCGGTTTCCGTCAGCGGGATGATCTTCGCAAGCTGGTCGGAAGTGGTGATGCGGTGGGCGTACTGCCATTTCCAGTCGTTTCGTCGTTCAGTAGCGGTCACGCGGGTTCCCCTCCCATCCGCACGCAAAGCCGCAGCGCCTGGCCGCGGCCGCGAGAACTGAGCGGATCAGGTCGCCATAGGCGACGCCCTGGAACTGGGTCAGCATGGGATAGTCGCTGTACCCGGGCGCCAGCCCCGGCAGGGGATTGATCTCAATGAACCAAGGTCTTTCCTCTTTGTCCAGGCGGAAGTCCACGCGCGCGAGGTCTCGGCAGCCCAGCATGCGAAACACGCGCGCGGCCATGTCCTTCATTTCGCGGGCGGTGTCCGGAGTTATGTCCGCAGGGCAGTCGTAGCGTACGTATTTCTGGTATTCCTGCTTGACCTTATAGCTGTAGACGTGGTAATCCCCCTGCGTCGCGCGGGTATAGACGATCTCCATCGGCTCGAAGACGCGTAAGGTTTCCCCGTTTCCAAGGAGACCCACCGTGAATTCGCGGCCAGGGATATACTCTTCCGCCAGCATCTCGCCGCCGTAGAGCTTTAGATTCTTTTGGATGAGCGCATCCAGAGCTTTTACGCCGTCCACCACGCACGCTTCGCCGACGCCCTTGCTGGAACCTTCCGCGTTGGGCTTGACGATGACAGGAAACCGAAGCCCCCGCGCTTTTTCGCCCGACCCGACCACCTTGAACCTGGGCGTGCGCACGCGGCTGGCCGCGGCCAGTTTCTTGCAAAGCGCCTTGTCCAGCGCGACGGCCAGTGCGGTCTCATCCGAGCCGGTGAACGGCATGCCCAGCATGTTGAGAAGAGCAGGAATCTGCGCTTCACGGCCGCGACCCGACAGGCCTTCGGCGATGTTGAACGCAATGTCGGCGCGGCATTCCCGGAGGCGCTCCGGGAGATCGCGGTCGGCCTCGATCAATTCGACAGAAAGCCCCGCTTTTTCAAGCTCAGTCCGGATCGCGTGAACGGTGTCGATGGAGTCGTACTCTGCTTCGGCGTCAGGCGTCAGGGCGCGAACGCCCTTCTTCAGGTTGTACAGGAGCGCGATGGAGCCTAGTTTTCGGGCGAGAGGAACCTCTACGTCAAGTGTTTCCATATCCCCAAGTCCCGCGCCTTTCCGAATGCAAAAATAAGAATTTCAGGAAAATCCTGCCGTATTATAAATCCGTCCTCCCCGAATGTCAACAACATATTTTCGGCGTTTTTCAGCCAAGTTTTCGCGACTCCTACGGAGGAAAAAAAACCATCCTCCCGCTCTTTCGCGCATGTCCGTTTCCGAGGATTCTTTGCGACAAATCCGGCGGTTTTCCACCAGGAAACAACTCGTTTTGGCTCATAAGCTGTAATTTTAACAGACATCTGATCCAATTTTGATAGTTGGCGTGGTATAATCAATCGGATTTGACAATGCGGGGGAATGGAATCGAATGCACATTTCACTCACCGACTTTATTGGCCAGCTTGCGGCTTCCCCGGCGCTGATCGTCACGACAGCTCTGACGCTGGCGGTCATTCTGGTCAACGGCTGGACCGATGCCCCCAACGCCATCGCCACCTGCGTGTCGACGCGCGCGATGCGTCCGGGCGCATCCATCATCATGGCCGCGATCTTCAACCTGCTGGGTGTGCTGGTGATGACGATGGTCAACCAGAAGGTCGCGGAGACGGTCTTCTATATGGTAGACTTTCAGGGCAATTCCAGTGACGCGCTGTACGCTCTGTGCGCGGCGCTGGTCGCCATCGTCGCGTGGGCGGTCGCCGCGTGGCGCTTTGGTATCCCCACCAGCGAGAGCCATGCGCTGATCGCGGGCCTGTCCGGCGCGGCCATCGCGCTACAGGGCGGCATGGGCGGCATCAACGGAGCGGAGTGGATCAAGGTCATCTACGGCCTGGTACTCTCGTCCATCCTGGGCTTCGTGATGGGCTGGGTGACGGTCAAACTGGTGGAGCTCTTCTCCCGCCGCACCGACCGGCGGAAAACAAACAAATTTTTCAAACAGGCGCAGGTGGGCGGCGCGGCCGCGATGGCCTTCATGCACGGCGCGCAGGACGGCCAAAAATTCATGAGCGTGTTCCTGCTGGGTATGTTCCTGACCAAAGGCCAGACCGGCCCGATCAATGTCATCATCCCGTTGTGGCTGATGGTTCTGTGCGCGCTGGTGATGGGCCTTGGGACGTCCATCGGCGGCTATCGGATCATCAAGGCCGTGGGCATGGACATGGTCAAGCTCAGCACCTATCAGGGCTTCTCGGCGGATCTGGCCGCCGCGGGCTGCCTTCTGATCTCGTCGGTCACCGGCATCCCGGTGTCCACCACCCACACCAAGACCACGGCGATCATGGGCGTGGGCGCGGCGAAAAACCTGAAGCAGGTTAACTGGAGCATCGTGCGCGAAATGGTCTTAACCTGGTTTCTGACGTTCCCCGGCTGCGGGCTCCTCGGTTTTTTAATGGCAAAACTGTTCATGCTGATGTTCTAAAGCAAGTGTAAAGGGGTGGGCTTCATGGGCAAGCGCGGCGGATACAGCTATTTTGATTTTTTTAATGAGATGATGGAGTGTGCGCAGGAAGGCGCAAAACTGCTGGAGAGCACGCTGGAGAGCTTTGATCCCGCGAAACTCAAGTCGGTCATGGAGAAGATGCACGACATCGAGCATGCCGCCGACATGAAAAAGCATAAAATGACCGAGCACCTGGTCGCCGAGTTCCTGCCCCCGATCGATCGGGAGGACATCAACCGCCTGGCCGCGATTCAGGACGACCTGATCGACTCCATCGAGGACGTGCTGATCTCGATGTACATGTACGGCGTGACCAGCTGCCGCGAGGACGCGGTCGGCATGGCGCAGATCATCACGACCTGCACCACGGAACTGGTCTCGCTGCTAAAGAATTTCCACCACCTGCGCAAGGCCAACGATATGAAAACGCACATCATCGAGGTCAACCGCCTGGAGGAAGTCGGCGACAAGCTGCACCTGGAGGCGATGCACCGCCTGTACATGGGCGAGAAGGACGCCGTCGCCATCGGCGTATGGAAGGACATCTACAACTTCCTCGAAAAGTGCTGCGACGAGTGCGAGCACGTCGCCGACGCGGTCGAAGAAATCGTGATGAAAAACACCTGACGGTGGCAAAGGAAACCCGCGAATTCGGTCTTCCTTTGCATTTGGAACGAGGCCGGTTCCCTGAAACGCCTGCGGACGTTTCCGGGTGGGAACCGGATCGGGAACGCTTTCCCCGTCGGCCGGGCAGGCTCGGCGGGAAAGCCAATACCGCCGTACACGCCGCCAGAATTGATTGAATGTGGAAAAGGCTGCGGTTCTCTCCACTCTCTCCCAGGGGACGGATGGCATGCGGGATGCGGGATGCAGCCCGCTTTTGTTTTCTACATAGGATTTTATAACCCTTAACAACATGCCGCGCCGGAAACGTGGTATAATTGCCCTACGAATAAATGTAAACGGGGTGCAGGGATGGATTTTCGTACGAGCATTGCCGCGCTCATCGAATCAGGCCTTGAGAATGTGTTTGGAAGCGCCGCGCTGGATCGGGAAGCGATCGCGCAGGCGCTCGAAGTACCGCCGGATCCGGCGCTGGGCGACTACGCGTTCCCCTGCTTCCGTCTGGCGAAGGCGCTTCGGAAAGCGCCGCCCGCCATCGCGGATCAGTTGGCAAACGCAGTGTCTGCGCTGTTTCTCGCGCGTGTTGAATCGGTTAAGGGCTACCTGAACTTCTACATCGACCGCGCGGTCTACGCGCGGGAGGTTCTTGCGCAGGTTGCCGCCGAGGGCGCAGCCTACGGCGGTGGGCGCGAGGGCGCGGGCAAGACCGTCTGCGTCGACTATTCGTCGATCAATATCGCCAAACGCTTCCACATCGGGCATCTTTCGACCACGATGATCGGAAATTCACTGGTCCGGCTTTACCGCTTCCGCGGCTATACGCCGGTGGGCATCAACCACCTCGGCGACTGGGGCACCCAGTTCGGCAAGATGGTGTGCGCCTACAAAAAGTGGGGCGATAAAGCCGCCGTCGAGTCGGGCGGCGTGGACGAGATGGTCAAGCTCTACGTGCGCTTCGATCAGGAGAGCGAGCACGACCCAGCGCTTCAGGACGAGGGTCGCGCCTGGTTTAAAAAAATCGAGGACGGCGACCCGGAGGCCCTCGAAATCTTCAACTGGTTCAAGGAAGTCACGCTGAACGACGCGAAGAAAGTGTATCAGCTGCTGGGCGTCACGTTCGATTCCTACGCCGGCGAGAGCTTCTACAACGACAAGATGGACCGCGTCATCGAGGAACTTCGAGCGAAGAACCTGCTCACGGAGTCGGACGGCGCGTGGATCGTGAACCTTGAGGAATTCTCCATGCCGCCCTGCCTGATCCTGAAAAAGGACGGTGCGACGCTGTACGCCACGCGCGACCTCGCCGCCGCGCTCTATCGCAAGGACACCTACGACTTTGACCGCAGCCTCTACGTCGTCGCCTACCAGCAGGATCTGCACTTCCGCCAGATCTTCAAGGTGCTGGAGCTGATGGGTTACGACTGGGCGAAGAGGATGGAGCACGTGTCGTTCGGCATGGTGTCCTACGAGGGACAGACGCTGTCCACCCGCAAGGGGCACGTGGTGTACCTCGAAGACCTGCTGAACAACGCCATCGCCAAAGCCCGCGCGATCGTCGAGGAGAAGAGCCCGAACCTGCCGGACAAGGACGCGGTCGCGCGGCAGGTGGGCGTCGGCGCGGTGGTGTTCTTTGACCTGTACAACAATCGGATCAAGGACATCGACTTCTGGTGGGATCGCGCGCTCAACTTCGAGGGCGAGACCGGCCCCTACGTGCAGTACACCCACGCCCGCTGCTGCTCGGTACTTCGGAAGGCCGAGGAAGCGGCGCTTTCCCCCACCGAGCCGGACTATACAGCGCTCTCCGACCCCGAAGCACAGGAAGTCATCCGGTTGATCGAGCAGTTCCCCTCCGTCATCACCGCCGCCATCGACAGAAGCGAACCGTCGCAGGTGACGCGCTTTGCGGTCGACCTTGCGCAGGCCTACAACAAGTTCTACTTCGAGCGCCGGATTCTGGACGACGACCCCGGCGCGCGCGCGGCGCGGCTGCTTCTGACCCGCGCCACCCGCGACATCGTGAAGACCGCGCTGTACCTGATCGGCATCGAAGCGCCGGAAAGAATGTAGTCTTTTAGCCGTTTGGTCGGCGGCTCTCCTAAAAGCAAGCGCCCCGCGAACGCGGGGCGCGATTCATACTTGTGTCGCTTTTGTCCTCAGTCCTCGTTGTCCAGCTTCGGCGGGTTGCACTTCGGGCATGGTTTGAAGCCCGCGGCGGTCGCTTGCGTCAGCGTCACCTTCGGGGTGGTGGCGTGTTTGTAGCGGCAGTTCTTCGTGTGGTAATATTGCCCGCCGTCGTTGCAGTACACGTAGACGGGCACAGGCGTCGGCGTCGGCTCTACAAACAGCGTCGCCTCCGGCTGATAGACGGGCACGTACACGTCGTACTGGGGCTTGCCGTCCGCAAGCTGCGGGCCCTGCAACTCCATCGCGGGCGAGAGGCCGACGATCTCCACGCCGCCCTGCGCGCGCTCCGGCGGCATCGTCTGCGGCAGCAGAACCGCCAGGATCAGCGCCGCGAAAGCCAGCGAAATCAGACTTTTCGCGTAGCGCGGCCACTTGCAGCGGTCACTCCACATCATGAGCAGTCCCGCCGGGAAGCAGAAAATGAGCCACCGAGTTACCGCGCTGCTGGCGCGGCTCCCGCGTGGCTTTGTCTTCGCGCTTCTACGATCGGGGGATCTCATGGCAGGTAATCCACGCCCTTCGTAAAAAAACAGTTCGGCACATTCGGCCGCCTCAATACATATATTGTATACGACATGCCATAAAATAGCAAGGGAATACCATATGTTGTGGTATTACGTTTTCGTACTCAAATGAAACGGATCTGTAATATTTTTCATAGAGGGAAAAACGGCTGGACAACAGGTCGGGCGCTTGGTATAATACTCCTGTCTTTTCAGAAGGGAGGCGAACGGATATGGCGGATTGCTTTGAAACGCTGGGCATTGCGCGCGGCGCGTCGGTCGTGGAAGTTCGCCGAGCCTACCGGGAACTCGCGCGTCGCTGGCATCCCGACCGCTTTGCCGAAGGTCCTGAGCGGCTGTGGGCGGAGTCCAAGATGATCGGGATCAACCTGGCCTACGAAGAGGCGCTGAGCCAGAGCGCCTCCCACGGAAAACTGGATCAGATCTCGCCGGAGAGCGAACAGTTGGAGGATGTACGAAAGCTGCTGGGTCTTGGTCAGCTTTCCGCCGCGCGTCAGGCGCTGATGCGGGTAGCGACCCGCAGCGCCGAGTGGAACTACCTGTTCGGCGCGGTGCTGTTCCGGCTGGGCGAGGTGGAAAAGGCCGTTTTATACTTTGGCATCGCAACCCGGCAGCAGCCGGGCAACGCGCAGTACCTGACCGCGTTTGAGAGCGCCGAGGCGCTCAGAAGCAAATCCCGCCATCCGCTGTTCTTCTGGCGGAACGCGAAATAATCGAGCGGAGTTCTGGTTTCAACCCAATCCGATGCGCGAGGGGCGCGCTTTTTTATTGCCATTTTCAGCGAAGCCTGAGTCCCTTGGGCAGGTGATTTTTCAGAACTCCCTGCGATATCTTGCCAAACCCCAGCGGGAATCCCTGCCAGGAGACGTGCGTCCAGCCGTCCGGCGCGTCCATTGGAATCGCCTCGCCGCCCAGGAAGGCACGCGCCGCGCCGTCGTCCAGCAAGACCGCGCGGTCGAAAAACTCCGGCGAAAACGCCATCGCCAGCGCGTGGTCCGGCTTCACATGGCCTTTCAACTCGCATAGCCTTAGGCCCCGCCGGAGCGTCCGGACGCCCGAAAGGTCCGGCATCTGAGGCGGTAGCGCGTCCACGAAGCCGTTTGATTCCGTAATTGCCCATCCTTGAACCGCACCCGCCCATCGCCCCGGCAGCGCGTCCAGAAGCGCCTGCGGGGGCCTTCCAGCGCTTTCGCGCGGTGCGGATACCGATTCCCCCGTGCGTTTGAAAAGCGCCACGAAGTGCCCGTCCCCGCGCAGCAGGTGCGGCCAGAGCCGAAGCATGCCGCCCTCCGAACGCCCAACGCCGGGCAGCTCAAATTCCACCGGGGCATACTCCGGATGCGCCGCGAGAAAGCCCCGGATTACACCCTCGTTTTCCAGTTCGCTGAACGTGCAGGTGGAATAAACAAGCCGCCCGCCGGGCTTCGCCATGCGCGCCGCGCTTTCAAGAATCTTCCGTTGCCGGACAGCGCAGCCCGCCGGGCTTTCGGGCGTCCATGCGGAGCGCGCGTCGGGATCCCGTCGAAACATGCCCTCGCCGGAGCAGGGCGCGTCCACCAGCACCGCGTCGAACGTCTCCGACCATTTTGCCGCGAGCCGATCCGGGGACTCCGAGACCACTGCGGCGTTCCGGACGCCCAGCCTCTCCAGATTGCCCGACAGCGCCTTCGCGCAGGAAAAATCGATCTCATTGGCGACCAGCGCACCCCGCCCGCACAGATGAGCCGCCAACTGCGACGCCTTGCCCCCCGGCGCGGCGCACAGATCCAGCACCACCTCGCCCGGCTTCGGCGCGAGCACCTCTGCCGGTGCCTGCGCGCTGGCCTCCTGCATGTAGTAGACGCCCGCCGCGTGCGCGAGATCGTGTCCGGTCTTCACCGCGTCGCCGTCCCGGAGATAATACCCGTACGGCGACCAGGGCACGCGCGCGCCCATCCGCTCACTGTGCGCGCCCTGACGGAGCGCGTTGAGCCGGAGCGACAGCGCCGGTTCCTCCTCCATCGCCGTGAAAAACGCGCCGCGCTCCGCGCCCAGCATCCGCGCCATCCGGTTTTGCCATTCAACAGGAAAGTCCATCAAAACGCCCCTTTCCCTGATTCCAGTATATCACATCGCAGGGGGAATATGGTATAATGCGGCGGGAGGGATCCAAAATGAATCGACGCATTCTGTGTTTTGGCGATTCCAACACCTACGGCTACGAGCTGGACAACGGCCGCTTTGACGACGAGACCCGCTGGACGATGCGCCTTCAGAAACTGCTCGGCGACGGCTACCGGATCGTCGAGGAGGGTTTCAACGGCCGCACGTTCATCCACGACGACCCCACCGAGGGCGGCCACAAAAACGGCATGACGTACTTGCCGCCCTGCCTGATGAGCCACAATCCGCTGGATCTGGTGGTCATCATGCTGGGCACCAACGACACCAAGTCGCGCTTCCATATGAACGCCTACACCATCGCCCAGTGCGCGCAGCAGATGATCCTGCTCGCGAAGCAGTACGCGGTGGATCATACCGGGAAGCCGTCCAAGGTTCTGCTCGTCTCCCCCATTCTGGTTGCGGACGACGTGGAAAAACGCATGTTCGGCGACACGTTCGGCCCGGACGCCGCCCGGATTTCAAAGGGCTTCGCGCGCGAATACCACCGCGTGGCGACCCTGACCGGCAGCGAATTTTTGGACGCCGCGAAGATCACCGACCCCTGGCCGCAGGATGGCATCCACATCACCCGCGAGGGGCAGGAGGTCTTCGCGCGGGCGATGGCGGACAAGATCCGCTCCATCTTCGGGAAGGAGGACTGAAATGGACAATTTCTCGTTCTACATCCCGACCCGCTTTGAGTTCGGCAAAGGCGCGGAACTGAAGGCAGGGGAAATGATCAAGTCCCTTGGCGGCACGAAGGTGCTGGTGCACTACGGCAGTGGGTCGGCGGTCAAAAGCGGGCTGATCGGCCGCATCCTCACTTCGCTGGACGAGGCAAAAATTCAGCATGCGGAACTGGGCGGCGCGTTGCCCAACCCGCGCGATGACAAGGTGTACGAAGGGATCGAACTGGGCCGCGCGTTCGGCGCGGACTTCATCCTGGCGGTGGGCGGCGGCAGCGCGATCGACTCCTCCAAGGCCATCGCCGCGGGCATCCCCTATCAAGGCGACTTCTGGGACTTCTTCTCCGGCAAAGCCATTCCGCAGAAGGCGGTGCCGCTGGGCGTCGTTCTGACGCTGGCTGCCGCCGGAAGCGAGAGCTCCAACAGCTGTGTCATCATGCAGAAGGAGACGCTCACCAAGCGCGGCCTGAACGTGGAGCTGAACCGCCCGCAGTTCGCGCTGATGAACCCGGAACTCACCTACACCCTTCCCGCGTACCAGACTGCCTGCGGCGCGACCGACATCATGGCGCACATCCTGGAGCGGTACTTCACCAACACGCCCGACGTGGACGTGACCGACCGCTTGTGCGAGGCGCTGCTTCTGACGGTGATCGGCTCCGCGAAGCGGGCGATTGAAACACCGGACGACTACGACGCCCGCGCGCAGCTGATGTGGGCGGGTACGCTCGCTCACAACAACACCTGCGGCGTTGGCCGCGTGGGCGACTGGGCCAGCCACCAGATCGAGCACGAGCTGAGCGGGTTGTACGACGTGGCGCACGGCGCGGGGCTGGCGGTGGTGCTGCCCGCCTGGATGCGCTATACCCTCCCCCATGACCCAAACCGCTTCGCGCAGCTCGCGTCGCGGGTCTGGGGCGTGAGCCTGACGCGCCCGGAGCGCACCGCGCTGATGGGCATTGAGCGCTTCGAGGCGTTCCTGACGGGCATCGGCATGCCAGTCACGCTCAAGGAACTGGGCGCAAAACCGGAGGACATCCCGTTCCTCGCCAAAAAGACAAAGCGCGGCCCGGACGGCAAGACTGGGAACTTTGTAAAACTGGATACGGAGGACATCATGGCGATCCTCCAGATCGCGAATCGGTAAAGCACGCCGTACCCAACCCGACGGCTAAACGAAAAATGGAGGCCGCAAGGGGTCTCCATTTTTCGTGTATGAAGCAAGCGGACGAGGGGGGAAGGAGGATGGGGGGTCGCCCGCATGTTTCCGTTATGTCCCGGCAATGCCGCCCGCTCCTTTGGCGCAGCCCGCGACGGGGTCTGTGATGACGGTTGCCTGAACCTTCGCAGGGTGTATTGGTTCCGGATGCCTGTCCCCTGCCGACAAGTTCAGTATAACAATCCATTTTGACCGTCGTTGGGTGGGATTGTGGCGAAATTCCGAATCATTTTCCAAATACAGTTTGGCTTCAGCGGATCACTTTGGATCGAGCTTTGTGAGCAGCCCTGCCCTGCCCAGCCCCGCGACAAGCGGCTTGATCAAAAGTACGGAAACCACCACGGCGGTGACCGCGTTGACCGCGCCGGTCAAGAGCTTCGGCGCATTCGCGATCAGCGCCTTGCCGAGTTGCGCGATTGAGAAATCACCCGCTGCGGCCATCAGAACGAGCGAGGACTGACTGGCGTAGAAGAGATAGGAAAACGCGGCGGCGGCGATCGCGCCGATCAGATTGAACCGGAAGTCGCGTCCCTTCCGGCCGGCGGCGTGAGAGATCAGACCCGCGATCATGCCAGTCAGAAAAAAGCGGATGAATGTGATCCAGAATTCCGGCGCGTAGGCCGGGTCGAGCAAGTCATAGAACATCGATCCGATGCCGGAGGCCAGGCCGCCGCCCACGCCGCCCAATAAGAGGCCCGACAGCACGCACACCGCGTTGCCCAGCTTGATCATCGTTTTCCCGGTGGGTGTCGGGATGTCGATCTTGATGAACGTCGTCACGACGAAGACCATCGCCGCCATCAGCCCGATCAGTATCATGCGGTACAGCGATTTGTTCCGCTCCATGTGAATTCCCCCTTGACAGTTCTTTGGATATTGGTATGATTATAGCGCCATCTGGCATGATGTAAATGGCCAGTTTTCAACTATTTTGGGGGGTCAGTTATGGCCGATCTTACGCTGACACTGGAGGCACGTGCCGGGACGCCGCTCTATGAACAGCTCTGCGCCCATGTAATCACGGAGATGCGCGCCGGGCGGCTCCGGGCGGGCGATAAGCTGCCCTCGAAGCGCGCGCTGAGCGATCACCTCAAGGTCAGTCGCTCGACGGTGGAGGCCGCCTACGAAATTCTGACCGCGGAAGGCTATGTGGAGGCGCGACCACGCAGCGGCTATTATGTGCGCGCGACGCTTTCACTGGAGGCACCGCCAGCGGCGCGCCCAGTCGCGGAAAAGACACCGTATGACGCGAAAACCCCAACGAAAGCGCCGCCAGCGGATCGGCCGGAAACCGGTATTCGCTACGACTTCTCCACCGGCGACGTGGACACGTCGGTCTTCCCTTATTCCTCCTGGGCGCGCATCAACCGGGAGGTGGTCGAGACCATGCCGCACCTCCTGAAACTGGGCGATGCGCAGGGCGACCTGGATCTTCGGATCGTGCTCTCCGACTTTCTGCGCCAGTACCGCGGCGTTGTCTGCGAACCGGATCAGATCGTTCTGGGCGCGGGCGGCGAGTACCTGATGGACCTTCTGATCCGCATCCTGGACGCGCGCGCGGTGTACGCGCTGGAGGATCCCGGTTACGGCGGCATCTACCGTGCGGTGCGCGCGGCGGGGCGGAAATCTCTTCCGATCCCGCTGGACGCGGAGGGGCTGGACGCGGCGCGTCTCATCGATTCGTCCGCCAGCGTCGCGTTCGTCACGCCGTCCCACCAGTTCCCCACAGGCATTACGATGCCCGCCGGACGCCGCGCCGAGCTTCTGCGCTGGGCGCGGGGCGCGCCAGAAAGGTTTCTGATTGAGGATGACTACGACAGCGAATTCCGCCACACCACACGCCCCATTCCCGCCATGCAAGGCATGGACGGCGAGCGGGTTGTCTATATGGGCACGTTCAGCCGTACGATCGCGCCATCCATCCGCGCGTCCTACATGGTGCTGCCGGAGGTGCTGATGGCGCGCTACCGCGAACAGTGCGGCCGGTCTCCCTCGACGCTCTCGCGCTTCGAGCAGCAGACGCTCCGGCTCTTCATCCAGCGCGGGCTGTACGCGCGGCATCTGAGGCGGGTGGGCGGCGTCTACCGGCGGCGGCGCAACTGCCTGATTGAGTGCTTCGCACGCTGCTTAGGCGTGCGCCTTTCGGGCGACGACGCGGGACTGCACTGCCTGATGACGGTGGGCGCCCTCTCCGAACGGGCGTTGATCGAACGCGCGGCGGAAAACGGCGTCAAAGTACGCGGGCTTTCCGAATACGCGCACGAAGCGGCCACAAAACCGGGAACGCTGGTCGTCGGTTACGCGGGGCTTGAGGAAGACCAGATCCGCGAAGTCGCGGCGATCCTGCGCGACGTTTGGGCGCTTTCGGTGGATTGACGGGTATCTGTGGTTTTGATATACTTAAGCACAAAACGAAAGCCGGTTCGGGAGGACGTATGCGCATACACATCATCGCCTGTAGGGTGCTCAGCCGGGAGATCAGTTATTTCGCGGCGCTCAGCCCGCATACCGTGGACGTGACCTGGTTGCCGCAGGGGTTACACGACACGCCCGACCAACTCCGGCGCATGCTGCAGGAAGCGATCGATGGCATCCACGATCAGGTCGAGAAAAACCTGCTCAAACACAGGCCGGACTTCATCGCGCTGGGATACGGCCTCTGCTCGAACGGCGTGGTGGGTCTCACCACCCGCGACATTCCGCTGGTCATCCCGCGCACGGACGATTGCATCGCGCTGTTCCTGGGTTCGCAAACGCGGTATCTGGAGCTGTTCGAGCGGATGAATGGCACCTACTGGCTCAACAACGGTTGGATCGAAGCCAGCGGCAGCTTGGTGACGCAGCAGGAGACCAACCAGCAGCGCTGGCAGAAATATGCCGAGAAATACGGAGAAGACAACGCCGACTTCCTGATTGAGCAGGAAGGCGCGTGGGTCGGGCATTACAACACCTGCGCGTTCATCCATTCCGACGTGTATCATTCTTCCCAGTTTCTGGAGACAGCGATGCGCGTCGCAAAGGAAAATAACTGGTCGTTTGAAGAAATAAAGGGCGACCTGCGCATGGTGAAAGCGCTCGCGGAAGGCGCGTGGAATGACCGGGAGTTTTTAACCGTCCGCCCCGGCGAGCGCGTCATCGCCGACTATTCCGGTATGAAAATCAAAGTTGAGTCAATTGTGTGACTTTTCTTTTGCTTTTGTATGATTCTCACCAACCCATAACATGCTAGTGGTACACTACGCGCATACGTGTTCTGGGGAGGACGACTGACCATGAAACGCGCTTTCGCGTGGACGCTCGCTTTGGTGCTCATTTTCACCTGTTTGCCTACGCTCGCCGAGGATAGCGGAACGATTCGCGAAGGGGACAAAGGCGATCAGGTCGTCAGATTGCAACAGCGTCTCATCGAACTGGGCTTTCTGAACACCACAGCCGATGGCATCTACGGGAAAAAGACCGCCTCCGCCGTCAGGGCATTTCATGAGTTGCTCATTGAGCGGGCGGGCGGCAACCCCGCCAGCGCGTCCGGCCGGTCCATCAGCGCGGAGGATCTTGAGGTTCTGTACCTGGATCCTTTCAGCTTTTATGTTTCCGACCTCAAGTCGGGCGACAACGGCAGTGAAGTCGAGCGCCTGCAGGGCGCGCTGATCCGCCTCAACTACATGGACGGCGAGGCGGACGGGTACTTTGCGGAGTATACCGAATCCGCCGTCAAGTACTTTCAGAAGCTCAACAACCTGCCAGTGACCGGCGTTGCGGACAAGGCGACGCAGGATCTTGCCGCGTCCGGCGGCGTCGTCGCGGATCACCCCGCCTTTAAAGTCGTTCAAAAGGGCGACAAGGGCGCGTCCGTCAAGTCAATCCAGAAAAAGTTGATCCTCCTTGGCCTCTTGTCCGCGCCGGAGGATGGTTATTACGGCGCCGACACCGTGGAGGCAATGCAGCGGCTGGAGGATTATCTCGAAAAACTGGGCGACCCCTTCGTCATCGAGGACGCGCGGATCGCGACTGTCGAGCTCCAGGAGAAGCTGTTTGGCGACATTCCGGTCTTCGTCGCCGCGCTGAAATCCGGCTCGAAGGACGCCAGTGAAGTGCGGCGTATCCAGCGCCGGTTGAACGCGCTGGGCTACATCAGCCGCCTCACGGTCGACGGGCAGTACGGCGAGGGCACCCGGAACGCCATCACGCTGTTCCAGACCAACAACGCCCTGCCGGAAACCGGTGAGGCGGACGAGACCACCCAACGCCTATTGTTCTCCAGCGATCCGGTCGGCATGCTGACCGACTACCGCCTGAGCGTCAGTCTGGCCGATCAGCGCGTCTACGTTTACAAACTGGGCGCGGACAAGAAGTATCAGCAGATCGATACCTTCATGTGCTCTACCGGCCTTTTCGGCCCGACGCCGCGCGGGGTTTTCAACACCACCGTACCCGGCCGACGCTGGCACTATTTCAAGGAATTTGACATCTGGGCGCAGTATGCCTACTCCATCGAGGGAGATATCCTGTTCCATTCGGTGTTATACAAGAACAAAGGCGGCTCTCCGACATGGGGTTCGGTGAACAGCCTGGGTCACAAGGCGTCCCACGGATGCGTTCGGCTCAGTGTCAAGAACGCCAAATGGATCTACGAAAACTGCAAGCGCGGAACGGTCGTCACGATCTATTAGGCAATGAACAACACACCGCTGAATCCAAAAGGGAACGGCGGTGTGTTTTGTTACACGATACGAGCTTAGCGAGCGCCTCATCCAGCGCGATGAGGCATGGATCTGCCATCCAGGGCTGTTCATGCAAGCCCCTGTGGATTGCCTTCGCAAACGCCGAGCCCGCGGTGACGATATGGTCAAGCCGCTCGTTGATTTCGTGATACGTCTGATAATACTGAAGGTTCGGGCCGTCCTCGATCGAACGCACGATCTCCTTGGGCAGCACGATGGCGACGGCAATGCCGTAGGGTAGATCGGACACGGACAGATCGGTAAGGTTCGCAAACCCGACGAGATTCGCGCCCTCCGACCGGAGCAGCGCTTCCAGTTCCCGGCACAGCTCATCCACGCCGCATGCCCCCTTCGTGTATCGGCAGGCACATTATACCAGACCCGAGGTGCATATACAGTACGATGGTACACAGGCATGCGCCATTAATCACGGAACCGCAGCATGACCGCAAGTCCGTCCTGAGCGGCGTCCGTATGCGGAAAAATCGCTCTTGGCGCGTCAAGGAATGATTCCGGATCCTTCACGGTGGGGCTGAAGTGGGTCAGGAGCAGCGACTTCGCCCCGGCCCGAGCGGCGATCTCCGCCGCGTTCGAAAAGGTCATATGCCCGTACAGCGCGGCTTTTTCCGCTTTATCGTCCTGCGCGTAGGTTCCTTCCAGGATCAAAAGGTCTGCGTTTTCGCAATACTGTGCGATGACCTCCACCGGACGGGTATCGGTGCAGTAACCCAGCCTGATCCCCGACCGCGGCGGCCCAAGCGCCATATCCGGTGTGAAGACGCGGCCTTCCGCCTCGACGCGCTCGCCGTCCTGAAGCGCACGCCAGTATTGTATGGGGATATGGTTGGCCTCCGCCCGCGCTGTGTCAAATCGTCCGGGTCGGGGCAGATCCACCACATACCCATAACAAGGGAGTATGTGCGCCAGCGGAAACGCGGTCAGCCTGGCGTCCGCAAATTCTATTGAAAGCGCAGCACCGTGGATTTCCGAGAATTGAAGCTCGAAGGGAAGCTCCGGAGCGATCACCCGAAGGCTATTGACGACTCCCTCTAGCCCAGCCGGGCCGACCAGCCGAACCGGCGCCACACGCCCCATTGTCCCCATTGTCAGAAGCAGCCCCGGAAGCCCAGCGATGTGGTCGGCATGAAAGTGTGTGAGTGCGATGAGGTCGATCTTTGCCATGCTGAAACCGGAATCGCGAACCGCCATCTGCGTGCCCTCACCGCAATCGATCATCATGATCTGCCCGTTCCGCCGCACCAGAACCGACGCAAGCCTTCGCTCCGGTAATGGCATCATCGCGCCGGTTCCCAAAAAATTCACTTCAAGCATCCCGTCCCTCCCCCGTTTCAAGATACCCTGATCATGAATCACTGATGCGTAAAACCGGTTTCCGTGTAACCGTTAAGCTCAGATTTCCATGATCCTGACTTCGTCAGATTTCTGTACAATGACGATTTCCGACTTCTTCAGACGATGAAGGGTTTTTCATGTCCATCCATCTGTTTTTTCATAAATCGCCCAATTTGCGGTGACACGATTTGAAATAGGCTAAGCAAGACCCGGCGCGACGATGAATTCGTAATTTGGACTGTATTAACGCAAAAGGCAGACCGACAACGCGGGCTGCCTTTTTGCCTTCGTCCAACCGATTGGTTACGCCCTCTGCCCAAGTGCGGGATGAACGCCCATCTTCAAGACAGGCGCCAGGGCCTCCAGCAGGTTGTCTTCTGTGGAGAACCCACCCTCGCGTGCAACGACCGACTGCATGCTCTTCACGAATCTGGAAATGCTTTCCAGGTTGTACGCCGTCTCCCTGACCGACATGGCTTCTTTAAAGAACTCGGCTTTGTCCGTCCACCCAGTATTGAGATACGACGCGAGGCTGGGGTACTTCCCTTCCCACTTGTCCGCGAAGCGATCGATCTCCTTGAGGGCCGCCGGTTCGTCCACTGCCGTCAGGATCTTCTGAAGATCCGCCATGAGCGCCTCCAGATCCTCGGCGGCGACGCCCATCGATTCGTTCAGGATCCATATCAGGATATCATCCGCGATCGCATCGTCGGGGAATGCCTGCCGCATCGCCTCCATAAGTTCCGGCGTCGCCGCCGCGCGGATGCCGGTCACGCCGCCGAGTCCCTGCGCTTTGGCAAGTTTCAGGATCGAAATCAGGGTTTCCACTTTCTGATCCGCCGTCAGCCACGCGCCGAGGAACGAGTAACTTCCGGCCGCGCCGGGAACCGCCGCGATCATCAGCGTCAGGCTCACGCTCTGCCCATTCACCACCGCGGTCAGAGGAAGCTGCAGAATGCACAGCTTGCTGACCGCATGGGTCGTAACCGCCGCTGAAGAAGTCCTGTACAGGTTGAGATAGTGCACGTGGCCGAATACGGAACCGATGTCCACAGTGCCGGGCACCCAGATAAGCAGCGGATCGTACTTCATCCAAACCGACCCATAAGCGTCGATCTTGAGTCTGTCGGCGTACAGGATGCCGCCCAGGAGGTTGCCCAGCGCGTAGATGGTCACTCGGTTGCCGCTCAGTTCGCTGACTTCCAGCATATCCGAGATGCTGCTGAGCGTCACATTGCTGCCGGTCAGCTTCAGTGCGTCCACGTTGATGATGAGCGGATTGGACTTCGTGCCGATGCCGCCGTCCGCGTCCAGCACCACCGTACCCGCGGTGATGTGCGCGTTGTCGTCGCCGTCCGCCCGCTCAACACCCCGGACGTTCCCGTCCGCCACGATGCTTGCAAGATTGGCCGCGATGATCGCATCAATGGTCAGCGGCTTCAGGCTGCGGATGTATACGTTGTTGCCCGCGGCGGTGAGTTCATCGACCATGACGGTAATCGGGTTCTTCTTCGCGCCGACGTCACCGGCAAGGGGTGTTGGTGCGGCAGACCCCAGCGTCACGACGCCGGGCATTGTCGGCGGGTTCCCCAGCGCGACCAGTGTCGCCACCTGCGCCTTCAGGATCTTGCCGGGTTGCATCCGGATGTTGCCAAGCGCGATGATGGTCACGTTGCCGCTGGCGTCAATCCCGGACAGCGTGATGTCTCCACCGCTGGCGATGGCTAGTTCGTCCGACGGGTTGTCGCCCTGGTCGATGGTCACGACGCCGTCGACGAGCATCGAAACCGCATGCCCGGTTTCTCCGACGCTGCCGCCCGCCACGATGGACAGGTTGCCGTCCACATCGATGGTGTTGTGGCCCAACGCGTCCGCGATCAACTGCTTCGTCTCAGCCGCGCTGGTCTTCGCGACGGAGAACAGGAGATCCGCCGTGTACTCGGCGTCCGTCGCGTCGGCGTCCGCATCGTCGTAGGCATCCTGCACCGCACCCTGTTTGGCCAGGGCGGTGTTGAGCTTCCTGGTCAGCGCGTCCGCCTGCTTTTGAAGCTCGGCCATCTTTTTCTCCAGCTTCTTCAGAAGCGCCTTCTGCGCGGGATCCCCGGTCAGGATGTCGATCTGATCCTGCAGGCCGTCCATGGTGGTGGCGAGGCCGGTCAGCGCTGTCTCGATGGCGTCGACCTTCTTATTGATCGCATCCAGCACCGCCTTGATCTCGTTCGCGTACGCCCTGAGCACCTGCGCGAAGGTCGATGCCACCGTGTACGCGCTGTAGTCGCGATAGGTCTTCAGGTACTGCTGCATGGCCGCGTCCCAGACGGGCGCGTTCGCGTCGATGAGGTTGTCGGGCACGATCAGCGTGGCGTTCGCGCAGGAGCGAAGTTTCTTGAGCAGTACGTCGCCGGTCAGCTCTCGCACGTACACCGTGGATGCCGCCGTGATGGACAGCGTGCCGCCGTTGTCGGCGTCGGTATCGACGTCCATCGGCGCTTCCCTGGTACCAACGGTGCCGTTCAGTGCGGTCATCGCGATGCTGTGGCCCTTCACCTGCGCATCGCGGCCCAGCCTGTCGCCCGGCAGGATGCTGCCCTGCGCGGTGATATCGATGTCGCCACCGGCGTAGATCGGCCCGATGATCAGATTACCGACGGTGTTCGATAGCGTCAGGTCGTTGACTGCATCGGCGTTCACCTGTCCATGCGCGCTGTCCGCGATCAGGATCAGGTCGTCGAAGTCATTGAAGTTGATGTCTCCGTACGCTTCCGCCGTGATCACGCCGTCCACGTCGACATCGATGTAATCGTCGTTCAGCCCGATTGTACCGGTTTCGGAAGTAAACTTCGCGTCGCCGCCGGCGCTTAAGTTGGGCTGCGTCTCATCCTCCGCGCGCACGTCGAGGATGCTGCCCGGCGCGCTGAGGCCGACATCGCCGCCTGCCTTCAGGATGCCGATGCCCATATCGCCGTGCAGTTCGTTTACGAACAGGTCGCCACCCGCAGTCGCGTCCATCCGCGTGGCCTCGTCCAGGTACTCCACACGCAGCCAGTCGTAGTCGACCTTGACGTAGAGCGTCCACTGGAGTACCGGCTGCAGGAGTTCGTCCAGCACCGGCTGACCCAGTTCGTCCAAGAGCGGCTGCTGCGATAACGTGAACACGTATTCGCCGTCCGGATCCACCGTGAGATTGCCGTCTTCGTCCAGCGGCGGATTGACGATGTTGCCCACCAGCGTCGGGCGGTTGTTCTGCTGCTCGGTGGTCACGGGGCGGAGCACGCTTCCGATCGAACCGGAAGCGGAGAGCACGATGTGGGTGCCGCGCACATTGGCCACACCGGAATCCGCGCCCAGGATGCTACCGCCCTGCGTGGTGATTGTGATATCGCCTCGGTCGGAATGGATGTCCGCAGCCGTCAGGTTGCCACGCTCCTGAACGATGGTAATGTCGCCTTCGTTCCAGACATGACCTTCGCCGAACGATTCGCCGATGTGCATCGTGAACGCGCGGGCGTCGGGATCATCCGGCTCGGTGTCCAGGTGGCCTGCGTAGTCCGCCTGCGTCCAGGCGGCGTCCATAAGCGCCGTAAGGTCGTCAAGCGTCATGCTGCCGTGCAGGATGTCTTCAAGATCGGTTGCGACGCCCGCTTTGATCGCGGCCGCAAGCCATGTAAGCGCCTGCGCGTCGCCGACGTACTTGACCGCCGTTGACGGCTTCACGGTCGGGTCGGGCGGCGTGACGTTAAGAACCGTCCTCAGCATCGAAGCCAGCAGGTCGTACTGCCCCGCGGCATACGCCGCGTTCAGGTCTTTGTTCTTGAAGGTGCCGTTTACCAATAGCGCCTTGAGCGCGTTCTTTGCGATGTCCCCGGTCTGGATCAGCGCGCTGAGCGCCTGTTCGGTGAGGATGGCGCCCCAATCGTCCCTGCCAGTTCTGGTCGCGAGCCATGCGGCCAGCTCTTTCGGAGTCTGCGCCGCGAGGATCGGGTACAACTCGTCGAACCCGCCGTCGCCCAGATAGTCGCCCGTCCGGCTGGCGCCGCCCTCGTCTCGCCCGTTGCGGATGTCCAGCACTGGCCGCGCGCGCAGGAACCTGTTGCCGACAAGTTCGACGGCGTCAATAAAGTAGTTGTCGACCACCAGCACCTTGAGCGTCATCGCGGCCGGAATGTCCACGATCAGCCGACGGTTCTTCAGGCCGATGTCGTCCCTCGCGGACAGGGTAATGTCGCTGTTTCCGCGCAGGTACAGGTAGCCCCAGTCGTAATCGGTATAGATGCCGCCGCCGTCCGCGATCAGGTCAAGGTCGGTGTCGACACCCTCGATGATTGAGAAGGTGATATCTCCTGGCGTAGCGTCGCTCAGATCGTCATGCGTCGCCATCCAGACCGTGCTGCCTGAAAGATCCGCAAGGTTGAATGCGATCTTGCCATCAGCGTCCATCTTGACGGTGCTGGCGATCGCGGTCAGCGTCGGGAAGTGGATGAAGCCGCCCGCGTCGAATGTCAGCGTCGAACTTGTGACGACAGTGATGTCGTCCGCGTCAATCGCGCCGCCCGCCGTAGCGTCCAGCATACTGCGCGTCAACGCAATCCAGTCCGCGCTGATGTCGCCGCCCGCGTTCAGTGTGGCCTTCGAATGATCCGAAGCGGTCGGCTGTCCGGTCAGGGATACATAGCCCAGATCGATGTCGCCGCTGTGCGCGGTGGCCTTCAATTCGCTGTTGTCCAGCGTGGTGTTGCCTGCGGTGATGTTCGCGCCAGCCTCAAGCGTCGCGTTCGACTTCGAGCCTTCGATCACGACGCCCAGCGTAATGCTGCCGTCGTGCGCGGTCGCGTTCAGCGTGCTCGCAACAAGCGTCACGTTGCCGGTCGTGATGTTCTCGCCCGCGTCCAGCGTCATGCCGGAAGCGGCGCTTTCGTTCACGA
>CAZNPZ010000008.1:19777-41622 GCA_964575255.1 uncultured Oscillospiraceae bacterium | reverse complement strand
GCCGTCGGCGGTCGCGTTCAGCGTGCTCGCAGCAAGCGTCACATCATCCGTTACGATGTTCTCGCCCGCGTCCAGCGTCAATTCGGAAGCCGCCGCGCCGCGCACCGTGCCCAGCGTGATGTTCTGAGCGGTGGCGCTCCAGGCGCTGTTGTTCAGACTCGCGCTGAGGCCGCTCGCCGCGATGATCGCGATGTCTCCGCCCGCGTTCATCACAATGGCCGCGCTGTCCACGCCGGTTAGCACCGGCATGGTAATGTTGCCCAGGGCAGTCAGCGTCACGGCGCTGTTGTCCACATCCAGCCGCTCGATTCCCGTGATGTTCGCCAAAGCGCGCAGCGACACCGTCGAGCGCTTGCTGCTGGAGGAATCCGCTGCCGTGAAGTCGGTGAAGTGGACGCCGCCGTTCACTGCTTCCGCCTCCAGCGTCACGCCTTCCACGCGTGTGCCGGGTTCAAATGTGAGGTTCCCGCTGATCGCCTTCACGTAGGTATCGGTCGCGAGCACCTTCCGGTTGGGTTCGGAGAGATCCCTGAACTTCACCTGGCCGTCTACCACGATTTCAAGCGGTTTGAGGTGCGTGCCAACCGAACCGGACGACTGCGTGATGAAGGCAAGGTAGCCGTTTGCTACGATGTTGGGCAGCGCCGGGTCGGTTCTGCCGTCCAGGATCGAGCCCTTGGGATCGGTCATCTTGATGATCACATCGGTACCCTGAATGTGGCCCACCATGTAATCCGTGTCGGCGACGAGCGTGGACGCCTGTTTTCCGCTTGCCGCGTTGGGCACGACTACATTGCCGTTCCTGCTGACCGTCGTCCCGTCGGACAGCGTGTACACGATGTCCACAATCTGGCCGGCCTCGTCGCCCGACGCGACCACCGTGGTCACGATGGTCAGATACGTGGAGACGTGCACGGTGGTTTCGATGCAGGTCGCGGTCTCGCCGGTGACGTCGTTGATCACCACGTTCTGGAGGGTTCGCGTGCTGGTCGTAACCAGATTTGCGGCAACCAGCGTCCAGACGCCGCTGGAGTTCTTGACGTAGTATCGGCCGAGGATGTCGGTGGCAACGCTGCCGGTATCGTCACCGGTCAGGCTCTCCAACATGACCTGCTGCGCGGCTCCGGTCGAGTCGTTGATCTGCTTGATCTCAATCGTCGGCAAGAACGACGCGGAGTGCAGGGTGTTGACCAGGTTGGACGCGTTCAGCGTTTCGGAATTGTAGACCGTTCCGTTAAACGTCGCCGCGAACGCCGCCACCGTTCCGGACATCAGGATGTTGTGATCGGTCTCGGAAACCGTCTTGAACATCACGGCGGTTCCGTCCTCATGCACGTACAGCGACGAGGTGATCCGGTAGCCCTTGCCGTTCTTCCGGCGGTTGTTGGGCAGCGTCGTGCCGTTGATCGGAATATCCGAAATCGCGCCGATCAGCGTGACATCCCCGCCGCCGGTCGTGTCGCTGCTCTCGCCGTCAAGCCCGATCTGGAGGTAATCGTCGCCTTCCGCGTAGCCGATGGTCAGCGACGCGGGCTTGGCGATCGCGTAGGTAATCGACGGCGTATAGGAGTCCAGCCCAATATTGTTGTAACGATACCAGTTCTTTCCATCTCCATCCACATAGTGGGACACCACTTCTTCATAATCGGTTTCCTTCCCGGTATCCACCGTGAAGAAGTAGTCCTGGCCAAGTGTTACCCCGTTGTACGTCCCGGCAGACACGACATAGGTACCGTTAACCGTCGCGCAGGTCTGATCCGTGTTCCAGTAGTAATAAATGCCATTGAACAGCAGATACTGAATGCTCACCGAGCCCGAAGTCAGGTTGTACGCAAGCCGGACATCGCTCGAAAGCCCAAAGAACGGGAGGATAAGCGACGAGTAGTCGTAGTATTTGTAGGCATCGTCGACCATGTACGTTCCGTTCAGAGGGGCGCACCAGGTCGGCAGGCCGTAGTACGGCGGCGCATCCTTGTTATACCCGTTCAGCCCGGTAATATCAAATACTGCATAATCATCGTCATCGCTATCCCACTTGAAATAGACAAGGTAATCCGAAACTGCATTCCCGTTCAGCTCATCTTCCTGCGAAATGAAGTAGGCGGACAGCACATGGCTCGATGTGTTGTACGTGAGCATGTACGCGCCCTGCGACTCGTCGTTGATCTTGGCCGCGCTGATATAGTCGCTGGTCAGGAAGTAGTAGTTGAGCGAGCCGACCGTCTTCCACAGGCTGAGACCGGATTCCAGCGCCGCGCCAGTCGAACTGTCGTACCCGTAGAGGAATGTGAACTGGTTGGTTCCGGTGCCCAGGTGGTTCATGATCCAGGAACCATCCAGCGCGGAGAGCAGCGCCGTGAAGTTGTAGCCTGCCTCGATGCTCAGCTTTCCGGCGGTTACATCGAAGCTCACGCCCTGAGCCAGTTTAATCCTGGTGACATCCCCATCACCATCCAACGTAAACGTGTAGTCCGCGATGGAGAAGTCCACGCCGCCTTCAACGATGCGCAGCACGCTGCCCTCTTCGTCGGTGTAAATCATGGTGCCGTTGGGGAGCTGATAGATGTGAACGCCGCTGATGGAATCATAGCTGTCCTGGTAGCGGTCAAGCGCCTCACGGTTCGGGATCGTCACGCTGCCGGAGAGGCCCACGAGCGCGTCGTACAGGTACATGAGTGTTCCCGGCTGCGGCATGGCGATGACGGAGGTGCCGGACTTCTGATAGATCCTCAGCGCTTCGCTCAGCGTAATCTGGTTCACGCCGCCAGCCAGCGCGCGGATCAGCTGCAGTTTGTAGCCGATGGCGCTGGTGTCATAGGCGTTGCTGGCGGGCAGGGTCGACACCATCTGGAGGATTGCGGGCGTCACATTGAGGTAGAGCACGCCGTCCGACGTGGCGGCAAGCGACGGGTCTTCACTGCCGAGACCGAACAGGAAGGCGTATAGAGGCTGGGACGATGTGCCGATGCTTCCGGCGTCCGTGATGGTCAGCGTGTGCGCCCAGACCGGCGCGATGTTGGAAAGCCCGCCAGTGGTGCTCAAAGGCCCGATGTTGGTGAGCGCGCCGTGCGTGGCCTCGCCCGTCCAGAGGAAGGCCACGGAGCCGGTGGGGTTCGCGATCAGCCCGTTCAGCCGCACATCGCCGCTGCCGCGGCTTTCAACGGTAATCTCCGGCGTGGTGTCGTCGGAAGTGGTGATGTTGGTTCTCCTCGGCAGCGGTAAGAGCACGGTCGGCCCAACGAAGCTGATGTTGTGCAGCGTAATGGCTTTCAAAACCACGTCGAGGTCTGTGCGGTTGGTGAGCGTGAACGACGGGATCCATTCCTGGTTGTACACCTTGAAGTTGACATCGCCGACGAAGTTCACGACGCGCAGGCGACCCGGCAGGTTGTTCACGATGTCGCCGAAGGCGACACTCTCCGCGCTCACGACCCAGTTCTGCCGCTCGTTCTTGAGGCCTACCTGACGCACGAGCGTTGCGCCGTTGCGGGTGGAGATGTCAATCACGATGCCCGCGGCAGCGTCGCCAAGGTGGAACTTGGCGCTGGCGTCGATGTAGCTTCGGGCCGTGCTGGAGATGCTCTGGCTGCCGCCCTTGTGCTTGTAGATGAAGCCGGACGTATCGCGCGAGTAATCCGCCCTGCAGCCGGGGTTGGTCGCCGCAATGTAGACGTCGGCGCTGTACACATCCACGCCGGTGCCCACGGTGACGCGGGTATCGTCGTCATAATCCAGGTCGACCTTGGAGTACGCGTCACCGATGGCGCGGAGGTTGACGGAGGAGTGACCGTAAACGTTCCTGCTGTTGCCGGTGGGATCGGAAGACGCGGTCATGATGATCCCGTCATAGCCCTTCAGCACCGCGTCGTAAATCAACGTTCTGACCAGGATCGACGTGTACAGGTTCGTAAAGGCTTCGATGTCGGCGCCCAGCGCCTTGCCTTTTGCGTAGGTGTAGTCATTGATGTAGATCTTGCTGGTGTTCGTCCGGAATTCCAGATACCGCCCGGTGATGCCCACGCGATTGCCGGTGTCGCCGTCGATGTTGATCAGCGGCCGGATGGTTACGGACGTATTCGAGTAGGAGTGCGGTTTCACGCCGAGGCCGGACGCGCTGACGGACACGTAGCTCTCCAGTTGCTTCATCGATGCGTCGGCGTAGATCCGGACGGTATTGAAGGTATCGGTGATCGTGGCGCCGCTCAGGACGTTGACGGTCGCGTTGGTGCCAACGGTTGTGTGCGCGTGCGCCGTGCCGAAGGCGACCAGGCCGCCGGAAGAGATCGTGGCCTTGGCGTAGATGTAATCGCTGGTGCCGGAAACCGCCTTGATGTTGATATCGCCGTAGTCGGCTTCGATGGCGGCGTTGTCTTTGATGTTGACCGTCGTCCCACGGCTTAATGTGTTCCGTACATCCAGCGAATCGCCGCTGAATAGCCCGCCGCCGTTCGCCGTGGTCTCCGCGTACATCCAGGCGCGGGAGGTGGCCAGGATGTTGATCGCTTCGGCCGCCTTCAGGATGGAGTTCGAGACATCCACCCAGTTGGAGACGCTCTGGTAGTTCATGCCGTACATCACATTCGCGTTGACGCCGATGCCGATGGACGTACCCGACGCAACAGAACGGGACCGGGTATAATCCTCCGCGGTGATCGAGATGGAGCCGGTCGCGGTGACCTTGCTGCCGTTCAGCACCTGCGCGCGGGTGGAATAGTACGCGAAGGTCGGGATCACGGAATTGCTGATCGAGGCGAGGCCGACACTCGTCCCCCTCTTGATCTCGGATTCCGCGTACCCGGTGTTATAGGCTTTGATGCCGATGTGGCCGCCAGCGGTGACGGTCGCGGCATCGAAGTACGCCGCGGAGGTCTGCGCCGTGTTCCAGGTCAGGTCACCAAGGCCGTCCTTTTCATCATTGCTGAGTGCGGAACTGTCCGGCGTGCCGATGAACGTCCGAGCCTTGGCTTTGCTGGCAACCACGAGGCCTACTCCGCCCGGCGAATCGCTGGTCGCGTTCGCGGTGGCATTGGCGGAAGAATCGACGGCGACGTTGTTGTCGGCCTTGACCGCGGCGTTCCTGATGTACGCTTCCACCGTGCTGTAGGAGAGCGCGGTGGCATCAAGGTTGCCGATGGTGGCAACGGCCACCTGATACGCGGCCAGCGCCGACGCGGTGGATATCGTCTCCGCCGCGGCGTCAATGTCCACACTGCCTGCGTGCAGGAGGCTGTCCACCGGCGGTGTCAAATCGTTCGTGATTCCGGCGCAGATCATCACGGCGGTGATGGAGCGCGCAATGTTCGTGCTGTCGCTGAAGATCGAAATGCTCGTGCCGCCGCCCGCGCCGCCGGTCGTGGCCGAAGCGGTGCCGTAGTCCGAATCCTTGATGAACACGGCGTTGATGGTCAGTTTTCCGCCGATTTCCATCGAGCCGGTGTTCTTGACCTCGGCCCGCAGAGTCGGGTTGAGGAGCGCGCTGGTCTTGTTCACGGCGATCTTGATGCCGGAGATGGTAAACCTGTGCGTCCTGCCCAGGGACGTCGCCGTCGCATGGCCCTGCACCTGGACGCTCGCGCCGCCCGCGATGTCCACATGACCGCTGCCCGCGAGCAGCGCGGACGCGGTCAAGCCGGTCTGCGCGGTCGCCTTGTTGGCGGTGGCATCAACGATGGACGCGTTCACGCCGCCCGCCGGGCCGGTCGCGGCGAAGCTGGTGGCATAGTAGGTGGTCAGGATGTCCAGGCTGTCCGCGCCGATGGTCTCCCCGTCCTTCTGGCCGGTGCTGTCCACCTTGGAGGTAAAGGTTCCGGCTGCGTTCGCGCTGGTTTCGATCAGCGTTGCGTTGATCAGCGCGATGTTGGTGGAAGGAACGAGGATGTCTGCGTTGGCGTAGGAGTTCGCGTCGGTCTTGACGCTCAGATCGCACACTGCCATGTTCGCGCCCAGCACATACGCCTGAACGTTTGCGGAGATCGAGGCGTTCGCGCGGCTCACGCCGCCGCCGATCAGCGTGGCGCTCACGCCGCTGCCGGTGCCGTTGCTGCCAACCTTCGCCACGGAACCCGTCGAGGCGCTGGCTTTATTGAAATTCGCAAGCACCGACACATCGTCCGCCTTAATCGCGGCCTGCTTGATGTACGCGAAGAGCTGCGCGGTAACGTTCGCGCTCGCGAGGTTGACACCGATCTTGACACCGCTGATGGAAATTGAAGTGCCGCTGATCTGCGCGTCCGCCCGCGCGGTACCGTCGATCTTGACGGTAAGCGTTCCGGTGGTCTTGACGTTCCCACTTTCGATGTATGCGCTCGCGGTTGTTCCGGCTGTCGCCGTGGCCGTGTTGCCATTGATGGTGATGCCGGTGATCTCAATTGATCCCCCGCTGGGCTGGGAGGCCTTCGCGGTGGCGTCGGAGGTGTGGGTGACGTGCACCATCACGTTCCCGCCGGCGTCGACGTCGGAATCCTTGATGAACGCGCCGAAGCTGCCGTTTGCGGATGCGTTGATCACCGTCACGCCGAGGCCTGCGAACCCTACGCTCGCGCCGCTCGCCACGGTCGCGTTCGCGTAGGAAGTGGCGCTGGTCTCGATGGTAAGCGCGCCGCAGGTGACATTCGCGCCGTCGATCGAGGCATTCGCGGTGTTGTTGGCGGTTGCGGTCGCCGAATTGATGTTGACTTGAACCAGCGTGACGTTTACGCCCGGACCGCGTAGCGTCGCGTTCGCGCCGGTCGTCTGATTCTTGTTGAACTCGCTGGTGACGTTCAGCGCGCCCGACGCGAGGTTCACATCGCAGACCTTCGCGTTCTGGATCCCGGCGAGCTCGGCGGTCAGCACGTTGGCGGCGACGTTGATGCCGGAGAGCGCAAGCAGCGGATCCTGAACCAATGCCGTCGCAAACGCCGTGCCGTTCGTCTTGATGTTGACCGAGCCGCTGATCGACGCAGTGCCGTCCAGTGTCGTCTGGCCGCCCGCCGTGACCGCGGCGCCAATCAGCCCGGCGTCCGCGAGGATACCCACGCTCGCGGTCGCGATGTTGGTCTTGATCGCGCCCGCCGCGGCGCTCACACCGCCGCCCGCGGACTGTACGGTTTCCGCGTTGGCCCTGGCGGTGTAGGTATTCGTAATGGTCAGCGAAGTCGCGTGGACGATCGCACCGCTCGCGTCCAGCGTGGCCGCGTACGCGCCGTTCGCGTAAGCGTAGATCAGGGTGACGCCGAAGCTTGCGAACCCAGCGCCCGACGCCTGAGCCACGGAAGCCTTCGCGAGGCTGGTTCCGTTTGCCAGGATCGATACCGCGCCGGTGCCGGTGAGCAGGTTCGCGCCGTCGATGGACGCCTTGTTGTTCGCGCCTGCCGTCGCGGTCGCGGTGTTGGCGCTGCCGCTGACGAAGCTGAGAGAAGCGCCCGCGCCGGTGCCCCGCAGCGTCGCGTTCGCGCCGCCGTTCGCGCTGTCCGTCACGTCCTTATTGTAGTTGGAAGTGACCGTGATGCTCCCGGCCTTGGCGTTCACGTCCGTGATGCGCGCCGTCTGCGAGGACTCCAGCGCCGCGTTCAGGATGTTCGCGGTGATCGCGATGCCCGACAGCGAGATCGACGGTTGCTGCACTTCGGCCAGCGCGACCGCCGTGCCGGTGGCTGTTACGCTCATCGCGCCCGAGAGCGTCACCGCGCCGCTGATCGCATCTGCGATGATGCTGCCAATCACCGATGCGTCCGCAATGGTCCGCACCTTGGCCGTGGCGTTGTTCGTCTTCCCGGAGAGGAGAGAGGCGCTCACGCTGCCGGCCGACTGGGTCGTCGCCGCGTCGGCCTTTGCGGTATACTTATTGGTGATGGTCAGGGAGGCCGCGTTGATGTCAGCGCCGGTCGCGTCGAGGTAGGCCGCGAAGGAGCCGTCTGCGTACGCTTCGATCACGGTGACGCCGAACGAAGCGTAGCCGACGCCGGAAGTCTGCTCCACCCCTGCGGTCGCGAGGCTGGTGCCGTTCGCGCCGATCGTGATCGCGCCGGTGCCGCTCAAGACATCCGTACCGGAGATGTAGGCCTGATTGGTGGCGTCCGCCGTCGCGATGGCTGTGCTGAAGCCGACGTTCACAAACGTGACGGAAACGCCCGTGCCGCGCAGCACCGCGTGCGCGCCGCCGTCGTCCACGTCCGTGACGTTCTGGTTGTAGTTGGAAGTGACCGAGATGGTATTGGCCTTAATGTTGTCTGTGGCGATGTACGCCTTCTGCTCGGATCCAAGCGTCGCGTACAGCACGTTGGCGACGACGCGGACGCCGGAGAGCGCCACGGTGGGCGACTCAACCTCCGCCAGTGCGATGCCTGTTCCGGTCGCGCTGACGATGAGCGCGTCGTTCGCCTGAAGGCTGCCTGTACCCGTAATCGCCGCGGATGAAGTATCGGTGATCTTCGCGGTGGCGGTGTTGGTCTCGCCGGAAACCAGGCTGCCCTGTACACCGCCCGCCGACTGGGTCGTGGTGGCTTTGGCGCTTGCCGTATGGGTCAGGCCGACCGTGACGTTGCCGGCCTTGACCAGCTTGCCGCTCGACGTATTGATGTACGCCTTGTAATCGCCGCTGGCTTCGGCATAGACCACGGTCAGGCCGACTGTCGCAAGCCCGACGCCCGAACCCTGCGCCACATTCGCCAGCGCGATGCTGTTGCCCGTCGCGGAAACCGACAGCGCGCCGGTGATGTCGATCGCGCAATCGTCCAGGTACGCGTGGTTGATCGCGTCCGAGATGGCGGTTGCCGTATTGGCCTTCCCGCCGTAGAGCGTCACGCTGATCGCGTTTCCCTTCAGCGTCGACTGCGCCGCGGGGGTCGAATTGTTGTTCAGAATGGAAGAAACCGTCACGGCGCTTCCGGTGATGCTTGCGCCTTTGATGAAGGTGTTCTGGGTGGCGGTCACCTTGGAAACCAGCACGTTGACGCCCACCGAAGCATAACCCAGCGACAGCGTGGTCAGCGCGACCGTCGAGGTCGCCGTCGCCGTGCCGGTCGCCGTGACGCTTACATTGGAAGCATTCAATGCTCCGCCCATGCCGGAGACGCCCGACGCCGCGAGCTGCGCCGCAGTCAGGATGCCGTCCGCGATCATGGAGGCTGTGCTGCCCAAGATGCCGGACTCGGCGTTGGAACCCGTCAAGGCGACAGCCAGGTTGATCTTGCCGCTGATGACAGAGAAGTCCGCGCTGACCGGGGACTGCGTGGTGTCGGCGTCGGATGAAGCCGTGTAGGTGTTTGAAACGCTCACCGTGCCTGGCGTCATCGAAGCGCCGCTGGTCACGATGGTTGCGCGGAAGTCACCGTTCGCATAGGCGAACAGCGCGTTGAGGCCCAGGCTGATGTAGGAAGCGGTGAAGGACGTGGGCTCCACTTTCGCAAACGCAATGGAAGAAGCTTCGTTCACGACGGTCAATGTTGTGCAACTGATCGCCGCGCCCGTCACGAACGCGTAACTCTCAGAGTCCGCCAGCGCGACCGCGATATTCGCGCGGACGTCAAGTAAGCCCATGGATGTGCTGCCACCGTTGGCATTCAGCTTCGAGGATGCCGCGGTGCTCTTGTCCTTGTTGAGTTCGGAAGTGACCGAGACGCTGCCCGCGCCGACGATGCCCGTGCCCAGGATGTAGGCCTTCTGGACCGCGGCGAGTTTGGACAGCATCGCGTTGACGGCGATCGTCGCGACGCCCGCCTGGAACGTGGGCGACCTGACTTCCGCGAGAGACGATGTTACGCCCCTTGCGAGCACTGTAACGCTGTCCGCGTCCAGCGTGCCGCTGCCGTCGATAAAGGCGCTTGCATTGGAGGAAACCAGCGCGACCGCGACGTTCGCCTTCGCGCCGACTGCGTTGACGCTGACGCCGCCTGCGGACGGGGTGACCAGACTGACCGCCTTCGCGTTGTAGATGGTTTCGACCGTCAGGGCTCCGGTGGTCGCGTCCACCGCCGCGGCCCCGTTCGGCACGGTCAGCGAGGCGGTGAATTCGCCCTGCGCGAACGCGAGGCCGACCATCACCGCGGCGCCGATGTAGGAAACATCCACGAGGTTGTTGATGTCCGCGGACACCTGCTGGAAGCCGTAGCTTCCAATATATGCGCTGCCTGTGACATCAAGCGACGCCGGGGCGACGGAGGCGATCGAGGACGCGCGGCCATAGGCCAGCGCCATGTTGGCCGTCAGGCTGATGATGCCGCCGCTGCCGGTCATGATCTCAGCCTTCGCGGTATCGCCCGCCGCGTTGTTGAAATAGGATTTGACGTTCAGCGCACCGGCATCGATATCGCCGCCGGAGATGATCGCTTTCTGCTCGCTTCGAAGGAGAGCCAGTACGAACGTGCCCGCGACGTTGATGCCGCCGACGGAGACGCCGAAGACCTTGGCTTCCGCGGTCGCCTTGCCGTAGGCGTATACGTTCAGGACGGAATCCGCGTTGATGGATCCGCCAATGATCTCCGCGAAGTTCTGCGCCTTGTTGTCCGCGATGGCGGCGTTGAGGCCGACAGAGACGAGGCCGATGTTCCCGGCGACCGCCGTCGCCTCCGCCTTCGCGGAGTTCGCCAGCAAGGCTCTACCGGCGTAGACGTTGACCGCGTGTGCGGAGACGACCGATCCGTCAATCTGCGCGATGTTGGTGGAGCGCAGGCCTACGTAGCTGACCGTCACGCCGATCGCAGTGGACAGGCCGACCGTTCCGGCCAGCACGAGCGACTTGGCGGTTGAATCCATGTACGCGTCGATGTCAACGGTGTCCGCGGTCACGTTCGCGCCGTGCAGCGAGGCGACGGCGTCGGTGAAGTTGAAGACCAGCAGCACATTGCCGTTGACCGAAGGATCGCCCGCGGAGAACGCGGCAATCAACGACTGCGCGTAGCTGTACACATCGCTTGTCACTTTGACGGAGGAAGCCTTCACGCTGCCGTCGGAGCCGCTCGCGGAGGGATTCGCGGTGTGGCCGGTCGGTGTCGTGCCGATGTAGGTGAGTACTTCCGGCTTGATCACGGAGACCGCCGCCGAAAGCGCGATCGCCGGGCCGCCGGGGGCAAGTGCCACGCTCAGGATGTATGCGCGGGCGGTGGTATCTACGTCGGCGTTCACAGCCACGGCGCTGGAGCCGTGGCGGCTGATGGTCACGCCCCCGCCGATGAAGGTTTCCACATTCGACAGGTTGACCACCAGCGCGATCGCGCCGTTCGCCGAAACGCCGCCCACCGCGAACGCGCCCGCGCCCACGACCGGATTGGCGTTCAGCCTCGAAGAGACCTTGATGTCCGAAGTGTTTGAAATGTTCGCGGTGCCCGTGATGGAGGACTCAACCGTCGCGCCAAATACAGTCGCGGCGATGGATGCGCCCACCGCGACGCCGCCGCCGGAGGCCGTGACGGTCGCCGCCAGCACGTTCGGGTAATCGCAGGTCGCCTTGACAGTGAGCGTCGCCGCCTTGATCACATCGCCCGCCAGGGTCGCCTTGACGGTCGAGAACACGTTCACCGAAGCCAGCGAGACCGAGACGCCCACCAGCGCGCCGCCGCCGGTGATCGAGATCACGCGGATCGAACGCTTGGTCAGGTCGATCGGGTTCGAAGAACTCTTCCCGAAACTGCCTTCCAGCGCGCCGGTGCGTTCCGTATCGGTGTCGTCCACCGGCGTCGAACCGGCGGTCGCCAGAATCTTGATGTCGCGCCCGGCGGACAGCTTCGCGCCGTCTCCCACCGAGGCCTCTACGTTGGAGTACAGCACCGCGACCGCGACGCCCGCGCCCACCGCCGCATACGCGCCGCCAGTGATCGTACCGGCGAAGAGATCCGCGACGAGTGTGTCGGTCGCCGTCACAGTGATGTCACGCTTCGAATTAATAATTGTGTTCGCTCCGACGATGGCGGTCGTCGCGTCCAGCGGCGCGTAGGTCGGCTTCGCGGAGCCGATGCCGGAAGCGTCGTTCAGGTCGTCGTTCTTGCTCTCGTCGAAATTGGAATCCGCGCCAGGCGCGGTCGCGCCGCTGTTGTCGGCGTCCGCGTCGGAATCAAGATCCACATCGCCGGATACGCCGTCATCCTTGTATCCGCCGGTTCCGTCAAAGGACGATCCGCCGCCCACGTGGGTCTGGGACTGTTTGTCGCCGTCGCCTTCCAGCATCGTGCCGACGTCGTCCTTCTCATATTCGGACGCCATGCCGTTGCCGGAGGAGAATGTATCGTCCATGAAGTCGTCGGACGAGAAACTGCCGTTCAACTGATCGGCGGCGTCCTGCTTCATCTTTCCACCCGCAACCACGACCATCAGCGTGCCGCCGACACCCGCCTGACCGCCCGCGACAGTTCCAGCATAACTGCCGATGTCGCGCGTCGCCGTGGCGGTAACCGACACGTCGCCGGTATCGGTCGCGATGTCGTTGCCGGTTCCGATGATGGCGCTGGTGGTGTTGTGGAGAATGCTGATGAGCGCGGTGATCGCCACGCCGGCGGTGCCGCTGCCCGCGGCGGTCACGACGACGCCGACCAACTGGTAGTCGTCCTTCGCGCCGACCGCGAGAGCGGCCGCGTCAATCGTAACGCCCGTCCCGGTCATGGCGATGGTCTTCTGCTTGGAGAGGATCAGATCCACCGTGCCGGAGACGCTCGCCGTGCCGGACGCGCTGACGCCCGCCGCGTCGGAGGTGATGAATTCCTTGGAATCGGCGCTCACCGTGACCGCGCCGTCCGCATTGATGGACGCGGCATTCGCGATCTGCGCCTGGGTCGTGCCCTCAAAGTAAGTCAGGATCGCGATGGGGGTGACGGCCGCGGTGCCGCTGACGGCGACCGCAACCGCGACGTTCACCATCGTGGTATCGCTCTTGGCCTTCACAAGCACATTGCCGCCGGAGATGATGCTGCCGCCGAGTTTTGCGAGCAGGTCGTTTTCAAACACCAAAGCGCTCGCGCCGACCGCGACGCCCGCGTTGCCGCCGCCTGCGAAGCTGAGCGCAAGCAGATACACTTCGTCATTGGAGATCGCCTGCGCGGTCACATCGCCGGTCGCGAGGATCAGACCGAAATCGCCAACGGAGGCTTCCATCTGCTTGTCATACACCATGACGACGACGGAAGCGCCTACTCCCGCGCCGGACGATGCAGATACCGACCCGGCAAGGTTAACTATGTGTGAGTCGTCGTCGGATTCAACCAGAACCTCGCCTTCTCCAGTCTCTTCTGAACTTTGATCCGCAGACGCCCTGCCCGCGACAATCTTGACGTGGTTCCCCACCGTTGATTTCACGCTGTTTTTCAAGATTAGTGTGTTGACGACGCCCGCAACCGCCGCGTTGCCGGTGGTGGCCGCGCCGCTGCCGGATATCATCGCGAGGCTCGAATTCGCGGTCGCGCTGATCAGAACGCCCCTGCGCCGATCCGTCCGGTTAGGCAGCTGCACGCCCGCCGGGAGCGCCGCGTCCACTTTGACCGCGTGCGCGATCAACTCGGCGTAGTCGCCGATCTTGGTGTCGACATGGTTTCCGATCACCAGCGTCGCAATGGTCGCGCCCGCGCCCGCCTGGCCTGCGGAGACCGCCACGGAACCGGCGATGTTGTACACGCCGCTCTCGGCGTGGGAGATGATCGCAATGGTGTCGCCCGCCTCGATGATGACGTACTTGCCCACCTCGACGTGGATCTTGTCGGAGATCACAACCACCGGGATCGCGCCTGCGATCGCCGCGCTGGAGGTACTGGCCGAGCCCGCGATGGTGATCAGAATCGTCTGGTTGTTTGCCTTCGCGCTCACGATCACGTTGTCGCCCTGCGCGAGCCGCAGCGCCCTGATCTTCGCGCCGTCGCCGATCAGGGTATTGACCGTGTGATCGAACACGCCCACATTGACCGTTCCGCCCACGGCGGCGCTGCCGGTGCTGCCCGACACCGCGGCCAGCACGACCACCTGTTTCACATCGCCCTCGGCGGTGATCTGGGCGCTGCCGCCCTTCGCGGTCACCTCCGCGTAAGACCCGACGGACGCCTGGGTCAGCGACTGGGAAACCAGTACGCCCAGCGTGCCCGCCGCCGCGACTTTCCCGGTGCTGCCGGACAGCGACGCGAGGATGTCCAGCATCGTCTCGTCGCTCGTGGCGCTGATCACAACGCCCTTGTCTGCGGTCAACTTCGCGCCCGCGCCCAGCGCGGCCTGGGTGTTATTATTGGTAACGATCGCCGCCGCCGTACCGCCCGCGGCCACGCCCGCGCCGACGCCCACCGACGCCGAGATCAAGGTCATCTTCGCGATGTTGTCGGCGGAAATCCGGACGTCCCCGCCCCCGGTCAGCTGTTCGCCGCCAGCGGTCGCCCCGTTATCGTCCAGAGCGCCAGCCCACACCTTGTTCCCGGACACGATCACGTTGATGCCGCCGCCGATCGACGGCCCGTTTCCGGTCGACGCCGCAGCGGCGATCGTGACGGCCCAGGTGTCGGACGCGGCCTTCGCGTCCACAGTAAGATTCCCGCTCGCGGAAATCTTCGCGCCCGCGCCGATCGAGGCGCGCACGACGTCGTTGTCCGCCAGCGCCGCGATGTTGACGCCCACGCCGGCCTTGCCGGTGGTCGCCGCGACCGCGCCGCCGATGAGCCGTGAAACAGTGTCGCTGGACGCGTCCATGTCAAAGTCGCCGTTCGACAGCGCAATCACCGCGCCGTCGCCCACCTCGGCAACGGTTTCATTGTCCGTAAACAGCATCGCAACCGAACCGGCCAGCGCCGCCTTGGCGTCGGCACTGCCGACGACGGAACCCGCGATGGATTCAACGTAGTAGTTGACGGAGGCCAGGAAGTTCAGCATGTCCAGCGTCTTCAAGACATCGTCCATGCCCAGGTTCAGTTCCAGCGCGTACCCGCCGCTGGTCTTGAGGTTGACGAGGCCGGAGTGCTCAGTGTCCGCGTCCACCGTGAACAGCGTAGAGATGTTCAGCGGGAACTGATAATCGCTGGAATCCACCCGTAGCTTTTCGGCGGAGAGCTTCAGGCTGTCGCCGGTCACGTGCGCGTTCTTCCCGATGGTTGCGCGGGTGACGTTGCCCGCGTAGATCAGGGCGAACGACGCGCCGACGCCGACGGACGCACCCGTCGCGCTGACACTGCCGGCGCGTACCGCCAGCTTGGACTTGTCGGTGGCCGAGACGGTGATCGCGCCGCCGGTCACCAGCGCGTTCTCCGCGATCTGGGCGATGGACTGGGCGTTCGCGACCATGACCGCGACCGCGCCCGCGAGGCCCACCTTGCCGCCGCTGCCCGCGACGGAGCAGGCGATCGCCTGCGCGCCCAGGAGACCCCGGTACGCGCCGTCCATGTTCTGCGTGGTGACGCTGGTCACCTGAATCTTTCCATTATGATGGGTGGTGCCGCCGGTCGCGGTCAGCGTGCCGCCGACCGTCGAAACGGCTTTATTTTTGTTGACCGTCACCGCGACGCCCAGCGCGATGTTGTTCTGATTCTGCTCGGAAGGCATGGTCACCGTCGCGCCGCTGCCGGTGGTGCGGAAGTTGCTGCGGTCGGCCGCGCTGACCGTCGCGTGCTTCGCGGTGAGGCTTCCGGTCATCTCGGCGGTCGCGCAGTGGTTGGTGATGTTGACGCCGAACGCCGCCGCCAGGTTGATGCTCTGTTCCTTCTTCGCGCTTTCGTCCGTCGGCTGACTGGTCGCGCCCGATCCCGCGTTGCTCGTCGCCGCGTTGTTCGCGGTTGAGGACGAAGGCGCGGCGGGCGTCTTGAGGCCGAGCAGCTCGAACAGCTTCGCCGAGAACGGTACATTGGCGAGCAGCCCTGTCGCCTTGGGCAGGAAGCCGTTGATCTTGTTGACGATCATCGCGTTGGTCTTGCCGGTGGATTCGCCCGACCCGACCGAGCCAAGCCGGAGTGCCGTGCGCAGCCGGTCAAAGTAGCGGTCGAGGCTCGCGCCGACCACGGTGGCCAGCGCGTTCGCTTCATCCTCATTGGAGGTGAGCGCGGTGATCTTCGCGCTGCCGCTGACCGTACCGGTTCCCGCGAACGATGCCCGGACGTCGGACATCGTGATGTTGACCGCGATGGCCGCGCCGACCGCCGCCTTGCCGCCGCCGACTGCGAAGCCGGAGGCCGCTGCCCTGGTCTGCCCGCGCTGATAGGCGCTGAGCAGGAAGTTGACCATTTCCTCCACGCCCGCGTCAGACACCACGCCTGTCTTGATCGTATCGAGGCCCGTGGTCTGAATGGTCGCGTGGTCAAGAACCGTTGCCAGCACGTTGTTGGTGATCACCGCCAGCGCGACCGCCGCGTCCACCGAAATGTCCTTGGTGGTAGTGTTGTTGGCGTCCTGCTGCTGCACTTCCTGGCCGATGCCCGGCGTGATGACTTTGACCGCTTCCCTGCGGGCGATCGGGTCAGAACCGGCGATCGAGACGGAATCAATGTCGTTTCGCGCCTCCGAAGTGACCGCGAGCGTCCCGGCCTTTACCGACCGGTATGCACCCACGGACGCGGTCGCGTCCACGTCGATGATCGAGATCGCCGCGGAAGCGCCGACGCCGACCGACGTGCCGGAGGAGTTGTTGTTGTCTTTGACGGCCTTGCCGTTCTTGTCGGCGGAGGCGGTCGCGGTGGTGTAAACCTTCTGCGCGGCCCTGGCCGCGATCACCGCGTCCTCGTCCACGACGATGTCGTCACCGACTGAGCCCGTCCTTGACGCGATGGACGCCTCGGTCTCGTTGTCCACCACTGCGATGGCTGCGGAGCCCGCGACGCCCACGTTGGCCGCGCCAACGCCGGAGATGGCGGAGGTGGAGATCAGGCAACCGACGCCGTCCAGCTCGCCGGGGTTGCCGAACTTGGCGGCCAGTGTCAGCGTCACCGCTTCTTCGATGGCGGACGCCGTCACCTTGCCCTTGAGCAGGAGTTGGTCGAGCAGGCTATTGATCGAATCATCCTCGGTGCCCAGAATCATCGAAAGGATGAAGTCGGGATCGGTCAGCGTCTCAAAGAAGTCCTTGAGGGTGGACTCGATCAGCCCGCTCAAAAGCGCGTTCGCGGTGTTGCCGCGCTGCCCGCTGACCAGCTGATCGGTCAGTTCCTTTATAATAAGCTGCTGGAGCGCCAGTTTCTGCGCCGCGGTCAGCGACGCGTAATCCGCACCATAGGTGCCGTTCGCGCGGAGCAGCGCGTCCAGACTCGCCTGCCCTTCGACGTTCAGGAGCGCGTTCACGAGAAGTTCCGTGCCGTCCGTGGTCGCGAAGTAGGTCAGCAGGCTCGCGATGACCTCCTCCGCGGTCTTTTTGTTCTCCGCCTCGACGATGTCTGCCTCGACCAGCAGCGATTTCGCGCGGATCCGGGCGTCGCCGATCTTCGCCTTGTTCTGGTAGCGCACGTAGTTGATCGCCACCGCGACGCCGACGCCGGTGGTGGAATTGGTGGCGCTGGCATTGGCGGAGATGACCGAGTCGGTGTCGTTCAATGAGCGTACGCGCGCCTGCTTCCCGGCGGTCACGGTTAAGCCGTCGCCCAGCGAGGACAAGGCGTTGTTGGAGAAAATGGAGAGCGCCAGCGTCGCGGCCACCTGAATGCTGCCTTCATTGGTCTCCGCCTTCGGGCGATTCGCGGAGAGGTTATTGACCGCGGTGGAATTGACGTTCTTCGTGTTCGCGCCAGCGGCGAGGTTGGCGGCGGCCTGGGTATTCCTGTCGGCCATCTGGTCGGCTTCGCCTTCGTTGAACAACGAGCGCATGTCGTCGCCGTTGTCGTCCAGCGGCAGATCGCCGTCCTTCATTTTGTCGTAATCTTCCTGCGTCTTGCCGGGCGCGGCGTCTCCGGAGGAGGTGCTGGTCGGTGGGGTCGCGCCGACGGCGCTGGCCTTGGTGGTCAGCGTCAGGCGGCTGGCAGAACTGGCGTCAACCGACACGTTGTCTGCCGTCACGCTGCGCTTCAACGTCGCCTCCGCGCTGTCGTTCAGAATCGCGATGCCAAACGAAGCGCCGACGCCCACGCTGCTGCCCGCCGCAGCGGCGTCCGCGTCGACGGTGCGGATCATCTTGCCAAGCGCAGAAACGGCTACGTCGCCAGTCGCGGTCAGCGTCCCGGCCTGTTTGCCCAGATACGCTTCGGAGGAAATGCCGGAGATGGCCAGCGCCAATACCGGCACGATGGACTTGCCGCCCGCGGCACCCGCCGCGGCGAAAACCGTCTCGGTGCCGGTGAACGACGACTTGATGGAAGCGGAGGCGACAGGCGACGTGCCGAAGCGGACGCCGTCCTCCACTTTCGCGAGGAAGTCAACGCCGGTCACGCTGACCGCGATCCCTGCGCCGATGCCCACGCTGCCGGTCGCGCTGCCGGTGGTGGGTTTCAGCGGGATCGAGATGCCCGCGAAGTCAAGGCTGGGCGTCTCGCGCTTGCCGGACGCGTCAGCCACGGTGGTGAACATGCCGGCGCCGGTCGACAGAACGTTTACTTGTCCGCCCGACACGTCATATGTCGCGCCGCTTCCGACCAGCGCCTCGTTGTGCGCCACGACCACATGCACGCTGACCGCGCCGCCCAGGCCGAAGTCGGAGGTCTTCGGGATGTGGCCGGACTTTGAGATCGTCGAGGAGACGATCCGCCCGGTGTCGGCGACGACGTCAAGCCCATCGGCGGCAATCGTGCCCGCGATGACCTTCGCGTTGTTCACATGGTTGGTGATCGCGATCGCGATGCCAGCGCCGACGGAATTCTTCGCGTCCTCCGCCTGGCTGAGCGGGGTCTTATAGAGCGAGCCGTCCGCGCGCACGCGGTTGACGGTGCTTGAAAGCGCCTTGACGCCGAGCGTGCCATCCGCCGTCACGCTGCCGGTGGTGTTGATCAGCGCGGCGTTCTCGTTCCCGGCGTAAGCAAGCGCCAGGGCGCCGCAGACCTGCTTGGAACTCTCCGGCGTCGTGTTGGGTTTTGCGGTCTTGGTGGCGTCGGTGAACTTGTTTCCAAGGGAGTTGCTGCCGGTGACGCCGGCGACGATCTTGCCGAACGCGGTCTGGTTCGGGGCTTTTTCCACTTTCAGCAGTTTTTCCACAAAGGGCACGATGCTGGTCAGCTTGATCTGATCGGTCGGGATCAGAGAATCCTCGCCGCCCTCGGTTTTCTCGGAAGCCGGGATGGAGACGGAGGTCGTCGCGCTGTACTGCCGCGCGGCGGACAGAAGGTCAAGATCCGTGCCGGAGGAGACGGACGCGTTGCCTGTGATGGACGCGTCGGTCGACTGGAACAGGAAGCAGCCCGCGATGTATACGCCAGTCTGCGGCTTGAGTGCCAGCATGTTCGGCGCCTTGCCGATGGATGCGGCTTCGGCGTGAACGGCGCTCACCGCTGCAAGCTTCACGTCGCCGTCCGCGTCGACCGAAGCGTTCCCGCCCACCGTGACATGGGTGTCTGCCTGCACGATTGCGAGCGCCAGCGAGAACTTAAGGGAGCCCATCGTGGATTCGGCCTCCACGGTGA
Organism: uncultured Oscillospiraceae bacterium; assembly: GCA_964575255.1. GTDB lineage: Bacteria > Bacillota > Clostridia > Christensenellales > Aristaeellaceae > JAEZHK01. The sequence continues at coordinate 22,159 of CAZNPZ010000008.1, read as the reverse complement.
TGTCGGAATCTGCGCGGAGCTTCACGCCCGCGCCGGCGTTCAGCGAGGCGTCTCCGCCGACGTTGACCCGCGTGTCCCCGGTGACCGCGCCCACCGCGAACGGCAGGATCGCCTTCAGGATACCGTTGGTGACCTGGACGGTGGAGGCGTACACCGCGTCGGCGTGGATGGAGCCGCCCGCGGTCATGTCGCCCAGGATGTCGATCTTGACTTCGCCCAGCTTCAGCGTGAACGGGTTGAAGGTGTCCCCGGTGGGCAGGAAGGGCTTGTCCAGCGTCAGGCTGGCGAGCAGGTCGATCACCTCGGAGGCCGCGATGCTTGCGGCGGAGGTGATGGTGATCTTGGAAGCTGCGTTCGCCTTGTAAAGGCCTACTTCGACTTCGACGGTGTTCTCTTCGTTCAGGTCGTCCTCGACGATGCTCTGATCGATCTTGGCGACCGGGATGTCGGTCACGACGGAGTTGACCAGCACGTTCTTGCCCTGGACGTTTCCGTTGATGGTGATTTCGTTTCCGGACAACATCAGGTTGAAGGCGGGGGCGACCAGCTTGTCGATTTTCAGGCTGTCGCCGCCGTCCGCGATGAGGTTGGTCAGGAACAGGCCGCCGGTCGGAATCTGGAAGATACCGGTGGTATCAAAGTTGACTGCGCCGTTCACGTCCAGCACGTAGTCGGTGAACGACTGCGCCGCGATCGGGGTGGCGGCGGAAGAAATTTGCACGGTGTTCTTGTTTCTGAGCGCGTCGGTGTAGGCGTCAATCCCGGTGATGCCCACGACCATCTGCTTGGCAAAGGGGATCGTGAGCGCCTCGGTCAGGTCGCCGAGGAAGCTGATCTCGGCCAGCGCCTCGACGGTCAGTTCGGCGGTGTTGCCGGTGATGCGGCTCGCGGCGTCGATCTTGTCATTGAGCTTGCCGGTCAGGTGCAGCCGGTCGAACCCCGCGCCACCCGCCACGTCCACGTCCACGCCCGCGAACGACGGGAACGCCGCGGTGGAATCCACGCAGATCAGGTCATCGCCGTCGCCGCCGTAAAGGTGGAGGGTGCTCTTCTCAAAGTCGAACTCATCCGCCACGTATTCCATCAGCGAGGAGATCACCTTGCGGCCGAAAGTCAGTTCCATGCCGCCGTTGGCCGTGAGGACGTCGCTGCCCGCGCCGCCACGGACGGTGGTATCGACCTGGGAGAGGTCGATCGCGAAGCCGTAGGTGCTGCCGGTTTCCGAGGAGGCAAACGTCAGGTCGGTGGAGTTGATGTTCTTGATTGCGATCTGGTCGTCGCCGAGGCCGCCGTCGATCTCGACGGAAAGCACGTCGGTCGAAACCATGCCGGAGACCGCGTCATTGATGTCGCCCAGGAGGGTCTGGATCGCGGACAGGAGATCCGGCGCAAGGTCGGAGATCTTGGAGAGGTCGAAGGACTTCAACGCCTCGAACAGCGACGAGGCGTCCTCGCCCATCTCCGGGGTGATGGTCATGCTGGCCGAGATGGTCGGCGCCTGCTTGATCTTGATGGACGCCTTATCATCCCCTGCGCCCAGGTCCACCTTGATTTTGGACTTGACGTTTTTAGCCGTGATGTCCACGTCGTCGGACTGCTTGGTGCCGTAGTAGGAAAAGCTGTCCGCGTCGCTGACCGTGACCATCGCGCGGGTGGAGAAGTACAGCCCCGCCAGCACCACGTCCAGGCCGCTGATGTCGACCGAGCCGTCCACCTGCACGCCGCCCGCGGAATTGGCGGTGATGTTGCCGGCGCTGTCCAGCGCGTCCTCGGCGACGATTCTCAGCGTGACCTCTTTGGCGGCGTCGGCGCTGCCGAAGATGGACAGGATCAGATCGCCCAGCGTCGAACCGGACGAAGCGTTCAGGTTGACGCCGTTGTTGTAGGTGCCGTTTGCGACCACGATGGTCGCGGTCTTGTTGACGGCGTCCCGCGCCGTGGTCAGCGCATCCTGCAGCGCGTTCTGGATGGCGTTGCCGGTCTCGGTGTTTTTGTAGGTGAGAAGGCCTGCCGCCTCTTTGATGTACGCGCTGCCGGCGGGGATCATGTAGGCCTCGACCGTGTCCTTCGCGCCGGCGGTTTCGGTTCCGCCCTTCGCATCGACACCGGACGCCAGGTGTGCGGCCAGCGCCATCACCTGTGCGCTGCCCTCCGGTGCTACCTCCGAATCGGTATCATCGGGCAGATCGCCCGCATCGTCTGAAGTAATGCCGTCGGTGTCGTTTTCCAGCGCTTCGTCGCCAGTCTCCGGCTCGTCCTGCGCGTCGTCCGTCAGCGCCCCGTCGCCAGTCTCCGGCTCGTCCTGCGCGTCGTCTTCCAGCGCCTCATCGCCAGTCTCCGGCTCGTCCTGCGCGTCGTCCGTCAGCGCCCCGTCGCCAGTCT
>CAZNPZ010000008.1:19371-19677 GCA_964575255.1 uncultured Oscillospiraceae bacterium | reverse complement strand
CCGGCTCATCCCCTGTGTCATCCGCCAATGCCTCATCACTGGTCTCAGGCTCGTCCTGCGCGTCGTCCGTCAGGGTCACATCACCGGTCTCTGGCTCGTCCCCGGTGTCGTCCGTAAGCGCCTCATCACCGGTTTCAGGCTCATCCTGCGCGTCGTCCGTCAGCGCCTCATCACCGGTTTCTGGCTCGTCCCCGGCGTCGTCCGTCAGCGCCTCATCACCGGTCTCAGGCTCATCCTGCGCGTCGTCCGTCAGCGCCTCATCACCGGTTTCAGGCTCATCCTGCGCGTCGTCCGTCAGCGCCTCAT
>CAZNPZ010000008.1:0-19271 GCA_964575255.1 uncultured Oscillospiraceae bacterium | reverse complement strand
CACCGGTCTCAGGCTCATCCTGCGCGTCGTCCGTCAGCGCCTCATCACCGGTTTCTGGCTCGTCCCCGGCGTCGTCCGTCAGCGCCTCATCACCGGTTTCTGGCTCGTCCCCGGCGTCGTCCGTCAGCGCCTCATCACCGGTCTCTGGCTCGTCCCCGGTGTCGTCTGTCAGCGTTTCGTCGTCGGTCTGCTCCGGCTCGTCCTGCGCGCTGTCGGTCATCGCCTCGTCCGAAGTATCCGGCTCGTATGGCGCTTCGACCGCGGGCGCGGACTTCTTCTCGGCGCTCTCGCCGGACCCGGAATCCGCGTCACCAGATGATCCGCATTCTGAATGGCCCGAGTAACCGGATGATTCGGAAGCGGTTTGATCCGAACCAGACGATCCGGCGGCGGACCGATCCGAACCGGACGCTCCGTCGTCAGACCGGTCCGAACCGGATGAAGCGGATCTGGAATCATCCCCGGAAGAAGCAGACGAGGCTCCGCCGTCCGAAGACGGCGAAGCCTGCTGCTCCTCCATTGAGGAAGCTGATGCGACGGCCCCCGTTTCCACGATGACCGCCATCATGCTCAGAACCATGGCGAACACCAGTGAAAACAGAAGAAGTGTCTTCTTCCAATAACGGCGCCGCTTCGCCCTGCTTCCGAATCCGCTTGATTTCCACATATGTTTTCCCTCCAGATGTCAAGAGGCTCTTTTGGTGAAACGCAGTGTATGTCAGTTTGGTGGTCTATTTGGATGTGCCCGGAGACACCGACGGGGCGGGCTGATCCGCTGGGTCTGCCGCCGTCCCCGTTTGGTCGGCTGGCTGCGCGAAGTTCTGAACGGCCGCCTGCTTCTGCTTCTCATTCTCGTAGTACTGGGCCAGCTGCCAGAGGATCTTCTTGGCCGCTTCCTTGAGGCTTTGGTCGTCACCGCTCGAAAGTGTCCTGTCCATGTCGGTCAACGCATTCTCATAGTCTTGAAGCTGGACATAGCACACGCCGCGGTTGTAGTAGCAGAACTGCTCCAGGAATTTCTGATCGATCGAAGCGGTAAAGTCCTTGATGGCCTCCTCATACTTTTTCATCGTCAGGAGGCACAGACCGCGGTAGTAATGGGTGCCCGCGAGCTTTTCGTTAAGGCCTAAGGAAGTGGTCAGGTACTGGATGGCGTCCTCCGTCTTCCCAAGCGTCATCGCGGAAACGCCCATCCGCTGGTACAGCACATCAAAAGCGGTCGTACTCTTGTTCATCTCGATCAGCTTCTGGCCGAAGGCGAGCACCTGATCGTGCCTGGTCAGCGCGTATTCGCAGGCGGTCAGCTGCTCCAGACACATCGCCTCGTCATACCCCAGCGTTCGGGCGTCCAGAAGATCGGCTTCCGCGAGGTCGAATTTTGAGAACTGCATGTGGCATAGCGCCCTGAGGTAGTGCGCGTAGCTGGCCTGCGCGGGGAGTGCGCTGTCCGCAACTGCCGCCTGGGACGGCGTCTTCGCGGCCTCATCCGTTGCCGCCGGTGCATTTTCCTTCGGCATAGCTGTCGCTTTCGGTACCGCGGTCGCTTTCTCCTTGCTGGGAACTTTGGTCGGTTCCGCCTTCGGGGAACCGCCGTCCGGTTTTACCGTTGAAGCCGGTTCAACCGTCTGGACGGCGACCGGCGTCGCTTTTTCGCCCAGGTACGCATCCAGCCCGTCCAGCGCATCCTGATACTTCTTCAGGAGGAACAGGCAGCGGAGCGCGTTCAGCTTCTGCGCCTGGTCGGTCGGATCCTTCGCATACAGTTTTTCGTAGATCCCCTGCGCCTTGTCATAACCGCCGGTCGCCTCGTAAAGCTGAGCCAGCGTCGTCTGGGGGTTCTTCTCGTCCGGCAGAATCGCGGTGTAGGCTTCCAGATCCTTGATCGCGCCATCGTACTTGCGCTGTTCGATATAGATCTGCGCCCGGAGCAAGAGCGCCTGCTGCGCCTTCGGATCAGTGTCCAGCGCCTTGGTCAGGCAGGAAACAGCCTCTTCGTAATTGTTCTTCAGGGCGTACAGCGAACCTTTTTTCGTCCAGACATCCGCGAGCGCGGCGGTGTTTTTAGGATCCGCGAGCTCCAGGCATTTGTCCAGCTCTTCCATCGCCTTGTCGTAGTCGCCCTTGCCGATGCTGATCGTGGCGAGCTGGGAATAGTCGTCAAAGGTGGTCGGGTTGTCCAGCGAACCCTGAAGGATCGAATAGATCTTGTCGAGGCTTGCGCTGGCGTCGGAACTCTCCGCGAAACCGTCCTGCTGCAGGAGGAGGCGCGGCAAATCGGACAAAACCGCGGTGGTGACGAGACCCACAGCAAGCAGAAGCGCCAAAAAACGCAAAACCAAGCCCCTCCGACGAGGGCTTTTCAAATCGCTCTCTTCGAACTTGGGCTTATCCACCAGCGACCCCGGTTCAACCAGTTTGCGCGGATTGCTGGTTCGCCTGTGTAATTTTAACATAAGCATATCTCCTCAATGTGATTATAACATGCATGACACGTCTCGGCTATGGACAATTTCCCGTTTTTTTCTCATGTGAATTGTCTGTTTTTTGGAAAAAACTTCCAAAAGTATCCGCTCGTGTAACTTCTTCGCCAGGATCGTCCGCCTCCGGGATTTGTTCGGATCCGATAAACAGATCGGGCAGCCATCAGTCGCTCTCTTCCATCTCATGGATCAGGCTCTGCACGTTTTCATGGAGCGCCGGGTATTGAAGCGGCAGCGATTCGAGCTTTGTCACGATCGTCGAGAGGATCATGTAGTTTCGGAACCAGCGGTGATTCGCCGGGACGACGTGCCAGGGTGCGTATCGGGTGCTGCAATGGTTGAGCACGTCGGCGTAGCATTCCTGGTATTGATCCCAGGAGGAGCGCTCCTTGAGGTCGGCCAATGAGAATTTCCAGTTCTTGTCGCGGTCGGTCAGCCGCTCGCGCAGCTTTTTCAACTGAAAATCCTTCGAGATGTGCAGGAAGAACTTCAGGATCACGGTGTCGTTGGCGGCGAGGTACTTCTCAAAATGCCGGATCTCCTCAAACCGGCGCCGTGCGGTCTCGTCGTCAATCGTTCCATGCACCCGCGTCACCAGCACATCCTCATAATAGGAACGGTTGAAGACGGTGATGGAACCCCTTTCGGGCGTCTTCTGGTGTACGCGCCAGAGGTAATCGTGCCCAAGTTCCACGGGGGTCGGCTGTTTGAAGGCCTCCACGCGGAAACCGTTCGGGTTGATCCCGGACAGGATCTTTTTGACGGTGCCGTCCTTCCCGCTACAGTCCATCCCCTGCAGCACGATCAGGACCGCGCATTGTCTGGAGGCGTACAACACTTCCTGAAGCTCCTGAAACCTGTCTTCCAGCTGTTTATACGCCTCCCGGACGCTCTCCTTGGTGAAATCCAGCGTGTCGTCCGGGTCGAAGTCTTCCATGCGCAGCTTGCGGTCCGGAGAATCCACGATAAACCGTTCGAACATGCCCGCGTCCCCCCAGGTCCTGAGTTTATAACCGGATTATACCATGATTTCCGGGTTTTGGACATGTGTAATTAGAAATCGCCGTTGCCGGAAGCGCCTCAGGGCGCTATAATGGTCGCGTAAAGGCGCATCAGTCCAGAAAGGCGGAGACTTCTTATGAAACCTGCGAAAAAGGCGTGCGAAATGACGACGGCGGAACTGGCCGCGTACATCGACCATAGCGTGCTCAAGCCCGAATTCACCCAGGCGGACGTCCGTAAGTACATTCGGGAGGGGATCGATTTCGGCTGCAAAACGGTTTGCATCAATCCCGCTTCGCTGAGCATCGCGCGCGAACTGTGCAGTGGATCAAAAACCGGCATCTGTGTTGTATGTGACTTCCCGTTCGGCCAGTCCTCGACCGCCTCCAAGGTGCTGCAGGCCGAGGAGATTTTGAAAGACGGCGGCGTTGAGGATCTGGATGTCGTCGCCAACTACGGCTTCATTCGCAGCGGCCTCTGGAACGCGGTGCGGGACGACATCCGCGCGGTCGCGGACGTCTGCCATAGGCATGGTGCGATCCTGAAGGTCATTTTCGAGACCGACGCGCTGACGCTGGACGAGGTCGCGCGCGCGACGAACGTCGCCTGCGAGGCCGGGGCGGACTTTGTAAAGACGTCCACCGGTTTCTTTACCGGCGCGGAGGGTAAAGGCGCAACCACCGAGGTGATTCGCATCATGCTGGAAGCGGCGGGCGGCCGCTGCCGTGTCAAGGGCTCCGGCGGCATCCGGGATCAGGCGCACTTCTTCGAACTGATCGACATGGGCATCGACAGGATGGGCATCGGCTACCGCTCCACGCCGGTCGTATTGGGCGTCACAGCAGAACGGGCGGCCGCCGCGAAAAGCCCCGGCGGCTATTGATCCGGTAAATTCGCCGAACAACACACGCGGCTCATGCTGGTTACAAACAGAGGTTTTCAGCATACCGGTCCCGCCCTTCCCATTCAAAAAAACAAGATTCGAATGTTACCGTATATCGCTGACAGGCTGAAGAAAAGCCGCCCACGACTTTACGCGGGCGGCCCTTTTTCAGCGATTGTAAGCGAATCGCGTTCCGGCCAGCGAGCGCCAGACCGAATCGCACTCGGCGAGAACATCCGCATCCAGCGGCTTCCCCTCCAGTGAAGCGATGTTCATCACAAGCTGCTCCAGGCGGCTCACGCCGCTGATTATGCTGGTGACCGCGCTCTGCGCGGCGCACCACTTCATCGCAAGTTCCAGATTGCTCATCCCGTAGCGCCGTGCGATCTCCGAAATCTTCTCGACCGTCTGGAAGTTCTCATCCGACCAATAGCGGCTGTAATACTCCTGATTTCCGGCAAACCGGGTGTTCTCCTGCGGCTGGCCGGGCTTGTGTTTTCCGGTCAGAAGCCCGCCCGCGATCGGGTTGTAGACCGCCATGCCCATTGGATGCGCCTTGAGGAATGGGAGAAGTTCCGCCTCCAGCCCGCGGGTGATCATGTTGTACACGTTCTGAGAAATGACCGGCGGGACGTAGCCGCGTCTGTCGCACAGATGCAGAATATCCCCGATCTGCCACGCTGCGTAGTTGCTGACCGCGGGGTATCGGATCTTCCCGGACCTTACAAGGCCGTTCATCGCCTCCAGCGATTCCTCGATGTCCGTCTTATAGTCCGGGGCGTGCATGTAATAAATGTCGATGTAATCCGTGCCCAGCCGCCGCAGGCTTTCGTCGACGGCGGACAGGATATTGCGGCGGCTCAGCCCCGCGTCGTTCGGGTTTGTGCCCATCTGCCCGAACACCTTGGTAGCCAGAATCGTCTCATGGCGGTGATTTTTCAGCCATTTTCCGACGATGATCTCGCTACGGCCCTCGTTGTACACGTTCGCCGTGTCGATGAAATTGACGCCCTGATCAAAGGCGTAGTCCATGATCCGGAGGCTCTCGCCTTCGTCGGTCTGCCCGCCGAACATCATCGTGCCGAGGCTCAGCCTGGACACCGTCAGATTGGTTCTAGGAAGCGTCAGATATTGCATGCGCGTCTCCTTTCAGCCCAAAGGCTTCCTATATATTATGGCAGTTTGTTTCCGGCGGCGAGGTGGATTTCGTACCATTCCTCGCGGGTGAGCGCAATAGCAGCGGCTTTCGCGCAGTCACTCAGCCGCTCCGGGTTCATGGTGCCGGTCACCGGCTGCATTTTGGCCGGGTGGCGCAGAAGCCACGCCATCGCGATCGTGGTGTTGGAGACGCCGTAGCGGGCCGCGATTTCGTCGATTTTCGCGTTCAGTTCCGGGAATTCTTCGCTGCCCAGGAATACGCCATTGAAAAACCCGTACTGGAACGGTGACCAGGGCTGGATCGTGATGTCGTTGAGGCGGCAGAAGTCGAGCACGCTCCCGTCCCGGTTGACAGCCGCGTCGTCCAGCATGTTGACGTGCTGCCCCTGCGAAATCATGGTCGCGTTGGTGATGCTCAATTGCAGCTGGTTGGCTACGATGGGCTGCTTTACGCACTTCTTCAGAAGCTGGATCTGCATCGGGTTCTGGTTGGACACGCCGAAATGGCGCACCTTACCGCTTCCTTCCAGGATGTCGAACGCCTCCGCGACCTCCTCCGGCTCCATCAGCGCGTCGGGGCGGTGCAACAAAAGCACGTCCAGATACTCGGTCTTCAGCCGCTTCAGGATGCCATCCACTGACTTCAGGATGTGCTCTTTCGAGAAATCGAACGCGATGCCCTTCCGGATGCCGCACTTGGACTGCAGAATGAGCTTCCCGCGGGCGTCGCCGCGCGTACCAATCACGTCCGCGAAGATCTCTTCGCATTCGCCGCCGCCGTAGATGTCCGCGTGATCGAAAAAGTTCAGGCCTTCGTCCAGCGCCGTCCGGACAAGGCGCTCGGCCTCCGACTTCCCAATCCGGTTGATGCGCATGCAGCCGACCGCGATGACCGGGACACGCAGTTCTGAACTGCCAAGGGTGATCGTTCTCAAGGGGATGCCTCCAATCCTTTAGAACGCGCGGCCTTCCCATCAGGAAAAGCCGCACACAGCGTATCGACAAAGTCGACACGCGCAAAGGAAATCTGTTGACGCATCTTTCCTTTGAATTTGGAACGTTGCCGGTTCCCTGAAACGCCTGTGGGCGTTTCCGTGCGGGAACCGGTTCTAGTGTGCTTTCTTCGTCGGCCGGGCAAGCTCAGCCTTTGGGGAAAGCCAAATCCACCGCCCAAGTCGCTGGATTTGATGGTTTGTGGAGAGGGCTATAGCCCTCTCCACCCTCTCCCAGGTGTGATGGTCTGGCGTGGCCTTTCCGCCGGAAAGGCCCATGTTCACGCATATCCGTCGCGCTGGTGTTCTACATTATTGCGCCAGCTTGTAGATCTCCAGCACATCCTGCCAGTACAGCTTCTTCAGCCCGCCGATTGGCTCTTCCTCGCCAAACGCGGCGCCGGTGGCCTTCTTCGCCATCAGTTCCAGCTTTGTTTCGTCGATACCCAGTTCCTTCAGCGTGCCGGGCAGGCCCATCTTGCGGAAGAACTCGCGCAGCCGGGCGATGCCCTCCTGAATCAGCGCGTCCGGATCGCGGTAGCTGCCCTTCACGCCCATCACGTTGACCGCGAACTGCACGAACATGTTGACGTTGTCCCGGTACACGTACTGCATCCACGCGGGCGTCAGCACCGCGAGGCCCGCGCCATGCGCCACGTCATAGATGGCGCTGAGCTCATGCTCCATACCATGGCACGCCCAATCCTGCACCCGACCCATGCCCAGGAGGCCGTTGTGGGCGACGGTGCCGCCAAAGCCCACCTCGCACCAGGCCTCGTAGTTCTGGGGATTGTGCAGCACCAGCGGCGCGTTTTTCATGATCGTCCGGAGCACCGTCTCGCACAAGCCATCGGTCAGGTCGGTGTTCGTCGTATTGGTAAAATAGCGCTCGAAGACGTGGCTCATCATGTCCGCGACGCCGTTGGCGATCTGGTTTTTCGGAAGGGTGAAGAACAATTCCGGGTTCATGATGCTGAGAAGCGGCCTCAGCTTCGGGCTGCCGTAGCCGTATTTCAGCTGCTTATCTTCGTTGGTGATCACGGTGTCTCCGCTCGCTTCGCTGCCGGCCGCGGGGATCGTCAGGATCGTCGCCACAGGCAGCGCCTTCTCGATGGGTTTTCCCTCTTCGTAGAGGTCCCAGACGTCGCCGTCGTAGTATACGCCCATCGCGATGGCCTTCGCCGAGTCGATGGCGCTGCCACCGCCGACGGCCAGGATCAAATCCACGTCCTCTTCCCGGCACAGTTTGATGCCCTCGTGCGCCAGTGACAGTCTGGGATTGGGCACCACGCCGCCCAGTTCGACGTACTCGATCCCATTTCCCTTCAGGGACGCGATCACCGTGTCCAAGAGCCCACTGCGCTTGATGCTGCCTCCGCCGTAGTGCAGAAGTACCTTGCGCGCGTGCGGCGCGAGAAGTGCGCCGATCTGTCCCTGCGTGTCCCTGCCAAAAACGATGCGCGCCGGTGAGTAGAAGTCAAAATTGATCATGATTGTTCTCCCTTCTCTTTCTTGAATAGCATGACTTGTTGGATGCCCTGACTACGCGCGCCCAAGGGAATCAGCGAACGGCCAACCGTCGTTCTACCGCGCGGCATATCTTCATTATAAACGTTCAACTTCACTTTAAGTCAACAGTTTTTTTACAGGTACGCTTCGCAGATAACGCTAAAAAGCCAGCGAGATTCCTTTCATTACATTCGGCCAACATTATCTGATCGTCATCTCCCGATGGTTGATCTCTTAAGCTCATACTACAAGTGCGCCCCGGAACCCTCTCGCGGCGTAGTAGGATTCCGCGCCGTTATGATAGGTGAAAACGTGATCGTAACGCCGGTCGCAGAACAGCGCGCCGCCCAGTTTCCGGATTTCTGGCGGAGTCCGAATCCAGCTCGACGTCTTCAAGTCGAACTTCCCTAGCCGCTGCAGCGCGTGGTATTGTTCTTCAGTCAATAGTTCAATCCCCATCGCGCCCGCTGCATCCACCGCGCTGGAAACCGGCCTGTTTTCCATTCTGGATTCCAGGGCCTCGCGGTCATAGCAAAAACTCCTGCGGCCCGCGGGGCTTTCCGGCGCGCAGTCGATAAAGAGGTACGCCCCGGTTTCCGGATCCTCCAAGGTCACGTCCGGCTCGCCGCCCGTTTGCTCCATTTTCTGAAGCGACCAAAGCGCTTCTGGTTTCGATTGCAGCTTTTCCAGCACTTCGGGCCACTCAAGCCCCGGATGTCGGCCCATGTTCCGCTCGAACCGCGCCTGAAGGGTTTTCAGAAGTTCCTCCGTCTGCGCGGTGGACAGTGTCTTTTGATCCATATTCGGCTCCTTTCGGTAAAACAAGGGCGTCGCGCGTCCTTCGGCTCGTTTTCCCACAGTTTCACCCGTTCCTCAAAGCTGGCCACCCGGTGGATCAGATGCAGCATCCAAATATTCCCGAACGATCCGCGAAAACCGCGTTGCTGACGCCGAAATCCCCCATGTCGGTGACCGGCTTGTGCGCAGCCCGCGTCCATCGCTTTCCGATACCCCTGATAAATGTCGGGTACCAGCACGTTGAGATCTTTTCATACAGGCTAAGCGCCGCAGGCTGTCGGTCACCACAAAATCAATCTCCACGCCGGTCGTGGGCATTGCTTTCTCGGTAGATTTTTCAACGTTGTAATCATTTTCCATGATGTGAAATATACCCAAAAGCCACAAATGGGAAACATGACCCCATGCCGGGCAGGCATTCCATCGTCAAGAGCGCAGCGAGCGCAAAGCGTTTTTTGTGCGGATCGCGCTGCCCTCCTGAGGATATCGCACAGATTTGTCCGGCTACACATAAAAAAGTATACGAGGGTGAAAAATTCGATTGACATTCTTACCGTGAACACATATCCTCAGAACATAGGTTCACGGGCCAAGCGATCACGGATTGGGAAGTTGAAAACTTTGCGTGCGTCAAGCGTTTCCCTGATCGACCGGCAGGGCAACGAGCGCCTGAACTTCGAAGCGGTCGATAAGATCACGCCGTCCGTGGAGGGCGTGCTGCTCGATGTCATGTATTTCAAGGCAATGACCGTGAGGGACGGATCAGGGAAATGGCATTGATGGAACATCGAACCGTTCTGGAGGAAATCATTCAAGCCTCCGGGGACGCGGTTCGGGGCGAGTTCAAGAATTCAGAAGAGAGGTTGACATCCATGGCTAAGGCAAAAATCGTCGACGTGGTAAAGAGCGGCAAGGTTCTCGTATCCGACGGGGCATGGGGTACTTTCCTGCAACAGAAAGGCCTCGCCCCCGGCCAATGCCCGGAGCAATGGTGTGTCGACCGGTTTGACGATGTCATGGATATCGCGAAGCGCTACGTCGACGCGGGCGCGGATATGGTGGAGACCAACAGCTTCGGCGGCACATGCTATAAGCTGAAGCATTACGGCCTCGCGGACAAGGTGGCCGAGATCAACGAAGCCGCCGCCAAGGCGTCGCGCACGGCGGTGGGATCAGACAAGTGGGTCATCGCCTCCATCGGCCCGACCGGGAAACTCCTTATCACCGAGGAAGTGACAGAGGAGGAACTCTACGAAGCGTTCAAGGAACAGGCGGTTGCGCTTGAAAAAGGCGGAGCCGACGCGCTCTGCATCGAAACGATGAGCGACAAGGAAGAAGCCGCCCTCGCGGTCAGGGCCGCGAAGGAGAACACGAAGTGCGAGATCATCTGTACATTCACCTTTGAGAAGACCAAGCGCGGCGATTATCGCACCATGATGGGCGTCTCGCCCGTCGAGGCGGTTGTCGCGGCCATCGAAGCGGGCGCGGACATCGTGGGCACGAATTGCGGCAACGGAACCGAACGAATGATTGAAATCGTCAGGGAAATGCGCGAAGCGTTCCCCGAGATCCCCATACTCGTCCATGCGAACGCCGGGCTGCCGATCCTGCGCGATGGCAAGAACGTGTTCCCTGAGACGCCGGAGATGATGGCCTCGCGAATTTCGGAACTGATCGACGCAGGCGCGAACATCGTCGGCGGCTGTTGCGGCACGACGCCGGCGCATATCAAGGCGATCAAAGAGGTCGTTGAGAGCCGCTGCTACCAACTATAAGCAAAACCAGTTGCTTCGGGCATTGGCAGCATGCCGTTCGAGGACGCGGATTACGCGGTACAGGTTTCGCAGAACAGCGTTCATCCGCGATTCTCTCGCGGGACGCGAACTTATCGTCATGATCCCCTTCTCCCAAACCCTGCGCGGTGCGAACCGGGACGGAATGTCGGTAATGGACGTACTGGGCGCTGAGTTGCAAGCCCGGTTCCGGGCGTTCTTTTCCGGGATTCAGAGGAAACACCATGCGCTTCCTGTCGCCATCACTGGAAAGGGCGGCGTGGGCAAGAGGACTATCCCCAGCCTCATGGTCGCCTGTCCGATGAACCGGATTGCATGAACTTGTACACCGCGGCGCTCTTCCCCCCGCACGGACGCGCGCTTGTTCCCAAGGGAGGGAACCCATCGCGCATGACCCGACCGCTTTGGTCGGGATAGCCATCGGGCAACGGTTGCTAGAGCTGACCGTTGGTTCATCATGGAATCACATCGGGGAAATCGTGGATGTATCAGAATAAACCGACGCCCGCTTCTCCGGTGTGATTCTCCGTCGACCAGTAAACAGGATTCCCCCCGACTAAATCAGCCTGTCTTTATGTTGGCTCGCAGTCATGAAACGCCATGCCGCCCTTGCGTTTGTCAACCAAGCGATCAGAGCGTCGTTTGGGGTGTTGCCGATATTCTCGGTATTAAGAATTTTGCGACCGTTTCAGGTTTGTCAGCCAAAATTTTGAACACCCTTTTAAACTTCTCGTCCGAGATGACTTCAGATGTTTCCCCATCAGGCGTTTTTGTGATGAAATCTGTTAGCATCATGCCCGGCGATAATCTACCCGCTACAACCGGTACCCTCCAGTTCCCTGGAAAACCCTTTCATGAAGTACCTTAACGCGCGCTTGGTGGTCCCATCATGATCCAACCTTTGCCATCACGTCCGGGATTTACCAGTTTGCAGTAACCAAAGACGGGAATACTACAAAATGATATTCTGGCGAGAGCAATCAAATATGGCGGATCAGAATTTTGCACGGTTAAAAGTGTGCGGCAACACCTTTTGAGGGAGAAATGAATCATGAGAAAACTGTTATATCTCATCGCAAATTCAAAAGCGGAAGAGCTCTCATCCTGCCGTACCGTCAGCAGGAGTCTGGTAAATGCGATTGTAGGACGGGATCCGAGTATCGTTGTAGAAGAACTGAACCTATACACAAACCATATCCCTCAGTTGAAAGGGTGTTACTTTCAGAGCAGAAGCGCGATCGTCAACTCGGAATGCAGGAGCAAGCTCAGCTCTGAAGAACAGAACGAAGTCGCCGTGATCGAGCAACTGTGCGATCAGTTCAAGGCCGCGGATATCTACATCTTGGCAGCGCCAATGTGGAGTCTCTCGTTTCCCGCACCGGTCAAAGAATACCTGGATTGCATCATCCAATCCGGAAAGACAATCGCGTTCGAAAAGGATATGCCGCACGGTTTGCTCAGTGACAAGCGTCGAATCTTTATCTACGTTCAATCATCAGGCGCAAACGTGCCTTGGATTTTGAAAAACGCTCTTAACAAAGGGCTGAATTATGTACGTGATATGATGGAGTTTTTGGGGATAGACACATTCAAGGAACTGTTGGTCGACGGAACAGGCACCTGTGAAGCTGATCGCCAAAACGCCATACAAAAGGCTACCGAGGAAATTGAACCGCTGGTTGCAAAGCTATTTTGACATTCAAGGCCATTGGAGCCGGCCAGCTTCACCAGTTGCATATGCGGAGCCTACAGCCGGATCGTCGATCTCGACCAAGTTTCGAGATGAACAGGATTCAGATCAAACCGGTGAAGGCGATCAAGGTGTATCGCTTGACAAAGGCGAATAACGCGGCGCCGGATGAACCAGCATCTGGCGCCGCATATATGGTTGTTAGAATGTGTCAGAATTCAAATCACGGTGCGGAACACTACGACACGATGATCTCTATGCCAGTTTCGGAGAACGAAACGTTGTCAAAGCCTGTTCTGGCGTTCAGCGTGTACGTGCCCGGCTCGTTGAACGTGATATGGTAGATCGAACCATCCTCGTCCCAGTATACGTTGCCCCAGTCGCCTTCGTCGCTGTAGAAATGTCCCCATACATTCTGGCCATCGGGGACGTCGCCGCCGGTGAATCCCAGATCGGACGAGTCCAGCGTGAGCGTGTCGCCCGCGCTGATTCGGTACGGAGTGTCGAAATTGGACAAGTCGATGCCCGTCGGGAAGCTGTCGAACTCGGCTGTGGACCGGATGTGGAGCGTGAGGTCGACCGACCCCTCGTACAGCCCGTTGGCGGCGGTGTAAGTGACGCGGAAGATCGCCGTGCCGACCCCGGCGTTCACGTTGTCGTAGCAGAGCCTCAGGTAATTCTCTTCCTCGTAGTTCTTGGCCAGGTTGATCGTTCCGGTGGAAGTGCCTCCGATCCGCTGGATGTCCCATTCGTAGGTTTCACCGCCCAGCAGCACCGCGTGCGCGTCGATCGAGGCAAAGTCTTCATAGTCGTCCCACTCCTGGAAGATCGTGTCGTAATCCTGTTCCAGTTCGAGGTTTGGATCAAGCTCGTCGCTGTCGCCGACGGTGACGACGATCACTCTTTCAAAGGAAAGGTTGTTGATCGAAAGGTGCGCCCACAGCGTGTAGCGGCCTTCTTCGTAGAAGGTTATCTCCTCTCTGTCAGCCATCTCGATCCACTCCGTAGAATCCCACGGGCCGTCGCCTGTGTAGTATTCCTTGAACACCTGCGCGCCGACGGGGGCGCCCACGGGCTTGGGCGTAATGTCGGCGTACAGGAAGGTGAGCGTGTCGCCGGGCTCGATGCTGTAGGAAGTCCTGGGCACGTTGACGTCCGTCGGGAACGAGGCGGGGCGGTTTACGACCATGACGGCAATGTCCGCGCTGGCCTCGTACTCGCCCACCGTAAGCGTCACGTGGAAGCTGGCGCTGCCGGTTCCGCTGCCCAGATGATACCGGAGGGAGGCGTAGTCGTCGCCGTCATCATACTCGATTTGGGCTGTGATCACGCTGGCGCTGCCGCTGGTCTGCTCTACCGACCAGTCGTATTCCTCGCCGGACGCCGGATTGATCTCGAAGTTCCGCGGCCTGATCTTGGCAAGGTACGAGTCGTAATCCTCTCCGACGTACACCGTGGAGAAATACTGATTGACGTCAAGCTCAAGGATCGGCTCGCCTTCCTCCGCCACGTCGATCTCGATGGGCGTAGAATACGAATGGTTGCCGATGCCGATCATCGCGTACAGGATGTAGCGGCCCTTCTCGCCAAACGTATACCGGATGCCTTCGTCGCCGTAGTTTTCGTTGACGTTCTGCCAGGCGTCGTAATCGTGGTCGTAGTTGCGCCACACTTCGATGTCTTCGGTCTCGGTTCCGCTCTCAAACTCGATGTCGCCAAAGCTGAAGAAGATGGAATCGCCCGGTTTGATCTCGTACAGATTCTGCGAAACGCTTGCGCCGGTAGGGAGGCCGTCCGACGAGGAGACGGTCACCGTCAGGTCGGTGTAGGCCGACAGATCGCCCATCTTGAATGTCACCCGGTAGGTGACCGAACCCGTGCCGCCCGTCAGCTCATAGCCCACCCAGTTCCGCGGCTCGTCGCTTTCTTCGTTCTCCAGCGTGAGCACCACCGGATCGTCGTCCGCCGAGCCTTCGCCCAACCGCTCGATCAACCATTCATAGTCGCCGTTCACATCCGACGAGATGTTTTTCGCCGAGATGTACGCAATCGTGCCCTGTTCGTCCCCGTCCTCGTACAGTTTCGAATAGTACATTTCGACATTCAGCTTGAGCGGGATGCCACTTCCATCCGAGACGGTGATGATGATCCTCTTTTCTCGGAAGTAGCTGCCGACGCCAATCTGTGCGTACAGTACATAGATGCCCGGCTCGTCAAACGTGCATTTGACGCCCGTACTCGTCTCCTGGGTGTAAGCGTCGTCCCAGCCGTCTCCGGTTGTGTACTCTTTCCAGACCTTCACGCCGGCGGGCAGCTTGCCCTTGCCGAACTGGATGTCGGAATACTTGAATGTCAGGCTCGCGCCGGGCTTGACGGTATAATTGGTCTTGGGTACCTTGACGTCCGTCGGCAGGCCGCCTGGCAGGTTCCTCACGTCCACCGTGATGTCTGTTGTGCCGACGTCGCCCGTGTCCACATACTCGTCGTTTTCATCCATGCGCTGCACCTTGACTGTGATGCGGTACGTGGATTTCCCGGTACCCTCGTTCAGGTAGTAGAAAATCCCATTGCTGTCGTACATCGAACTCGAATCTTCCAGGCTGATCCGGGCGGGGCCTTCCGTGACGGGGGCAATGCTGTACACGAACCGCTCGCCGTCCATGATCGCGAAATTGGAGACCTCCACGCGGCCCAGGTAGCGTTCGTAATCCTCTTCACCGTCCTGATAGATCACGTTGTACCGCAGGTTGGTGGTCAAGGCCATCGTGGAAGCACCGCGATCCTTGACGATGATCGGAATGTCAACAGCGAATCGACGGTTGCCAATGTTGGCCCTGACGGCGACCACGTATCGGCCGGCCTTGTTGAAATTGATTCTGTAGCCGCCGTAGGCGTCCGACTTGACTGCGCAGTTGCGGTAGATGGCGTCCGCCAGGTAGAAGCCGCGCCAGCTCTTCACGCTGCCGTCCATCGCTCCGCCATTGAACGCAATCTTGGAAACGTCGAAATAATAGGTGGCGCCCTTATTGAGTTCCAGCGAGGTCACCGGATAGCTGATGCCTGTGGGCAGCTCATCGGGGGTGGTATCGACCACGTCCAGCGCAATGGTCACCGTCTGGTCGTACCGGCCCGCGCCACCCTGATAGCGCAGCGCGTATTCCACATGTCCGGAGCCGTGGGCATTGCTGTAATTGATGCTTGCGTAGGTATCGCTGCTGTAGCCGATATACAGTGTCGCAGGCGGATCGTCCATGTCGTCGGCCTGGATCAGCTCCAGGCTCCATTCCCCGTGTTCGCCGGGCTTCAGATTTACGTTCCTCGCGGTGACGGACCCAATGTAGCTCCAATCGGAATCCATGTCCGCGAAGACGGTCGTGACGCTGTCGTTGTATTCCAGCTGGAAGCTCTTGCCGGAGTCGACGGTCAGCGCGATTTCTTTATAGGACATGCCGTCGGCCGCCGTCGCGCGAATGACCGCCTGTCCGGTCTTGACGCCCGTCACGACGCCCTTCGCGTCCACCTTTGCGACTTTCGGGTTGGTGGACGACCATTTGACGCCCTTCCTGGCGTCCGACGGCAACACTTCCGCCGAGAGCGTGAGCGACTTGCTCTGGTTCAGATGGATCGAAGCATGGTCGATGGTGATGCCGGACTGCCAGACCACAACTCCGGCGGACTGGGGCAGGATGCTGACCTGATAGGGCGCGGAGGCCACTTCGCTGCCGTCCGTGGCGGTGGCCGTAATGTTTACGGTCGTGGCGCTGTCCACATCCTCCGCCGTCAGAAGCCCGGTGTCCGGGTCGATGGACGCGGCGCTTTCATCGTCCAGCATCCATGTGACCGTCTTGTTCGTCGTCCCCTTGGGGGAAACCGCCGCCGCATACTGTCCGGAGGAACCCGAAACGACTTCCTTCGGGCCGCTGACCGTGATCGCCTTGGCCAACCCGGCCACCGTGACCAGGAAGGTGTCGAAAGTTCCGCTGCCGTCCTTGGTTGCCGCCGTGATCGTGGCCGTACCCGGCTTCAGGCCGGTCACCAGCCCGTTCGCGCTGACCTTCGCCACCTTGGGATTCGAACTGAACCAGTTCATCGCCTCAAACGCGCCGTCCGGGGCGACTTCCACCGTCAATTGAAGCGTCTTGACTTTGGTGTTCAGGTCGATCAGCGCCTCGTCGGCTTCCTCGACGCCTTCCATAATGGTCACGTCGGTGGCCGCGGGTCGTATGATGACCGGATAGGGCTGGGAGGAGACGCCGCCCGCGTCCGACGCCGTCGCCGTGATCATCACGGTCAGCGCTTCCGTGACCTCCTTCGCCGTCAGCATGCCGGTCACGGGGTCGATGGTCGCCGCAATCTCGCTGTCCAGCTCCCAGGTGACCGCCTTGTTGGTGGTGCCCTTGGGCGAGACCGCCGCCGCGTACTTCGCGTAGGTGCCTGTCAGCAGTTCGTTCGGGCCGCTGACGGTGATCGACTTGGCCAGCCCGGCGACCGTCACCGTACAGGTGTCCAAGACGCCGCTGCCGTCCTTTGCCCGGGCGGTGACCGTCACTGACCCCGGCTTTAGACCGGTCAAAACGCAATTCGTGCCGGAGAGTTTGGCGGAGACTGCTTTGTTTTTGGTGATGAACCAGTCGACCGCCTGCGGCGAACCTTCCGGCATGACCACTGCGTACAGCGACAGCTTCTTGACCTTGGAATTCAGGTCGATCACTTCGACGTCCGCCTCGACCGCGGGATCCCTTGGCCCGACGTAGATCATGACGCCGGTGGCGGCCTTCGCCTTCAGCTCGACAGGCGGCTCCGCCCCGGTATCTGTATTCAGGAGTTCGTTCGGGGAGATGGTTTCGTCCGGCAACGTCCCCAGATCGAGGGTCTCCTCGCCTTCCGCATCCAGTCCACCGCCCGGAGCGGGGGTTCCCTCGCCTTCCGCGCCCTGTCCATCGTCCGGAGCGGGGGTTCCCTCGCCTTCCGTGCCCTGTCCGTCGTCCGGAGCGGGGGTTCCCTCTCCTTCCGTGCCCTGTCCGTCGTCCTGAGCGGAGGTATTATCACCCTCAGCGCTCTGTTCGCCGTCCGGGGTGGCGGTCTCGTCTTCTTCCGTAACCTGTTCATCGTCCGGGGCGACGCTCTCGTCATCCTCCGCGCCCTGTCCGCTGTCCGGGGCGGCGACCTCTTCCGCGGTACCCGGCCCGCCGCCGGATCCATCGGCCTGCGCCTCGGCCGCGGCGGTGATCTCCGAAAGTAGGGATTCCGGACTAAACCCGAATGCGACGTTGGTGATTACCAGAAACAGAACCAGCATACACGAGAGCAGGTTTCTAAAAAGTCGGTTCACAGCCCTACGCCCCCACTTAAAATTAATACAATTTTATTTTACTCTTAATTATACACGCCGTCCACCTTCGCAGATGGAAATTTAGAAATTAACAGTTCAAGTGCCGCCGTCTTAATCGTCATTTCTTGCTCCTCTGCTTCCGCCGCAACATCGGTCTCCATAAACTGCAGCATCAAACAGTATACCAGCCTCTCCTTGCCATACCCCGTCGCGCCCACCCCTGCCTGTTCCAGCTTCAACTTCCTGATGATCCGCTTGAAATCCAGCAGTTTCTTGAGCTTGCGGTACGGGTGATCCTTTGCCACAAGGTCTTCCAGGCATACCATTTGTATCTGATTCATGGCCGTTCTCCTGTCCCTTTTCTTGCCTCCATTATACCTTATTCAGCCTGGTTTGCTGCTTTTATCAACAGACCCTTTAAATGAATTCCTATCCCGAGAAATCAAATAATTAATCATTATCTCATTGCAATCGCTGGTGTAATGAGATTATAATTATGCTATTGTCGAATTGGGGCTGGAATGCCCGCCAACGCTAAAAGGAGGAAACCCGTCATGAAGAGAGTCTTTGCCCTGTTCCTCGCGTTGTCTCTCGCACTGTGTTCGTCCGCAGTCGCCCTTGCTGACACCATCAAGATCGGCGGCATCGCGCCGCTTACTGGCGCCGCATCCGCCTATGGCCTTCTGGTACAGGCCGGCGTAAACCTGGCGGTTGACGAGTTCAACGCCAACGGAGGCCTTAATGGCAACCAGATCGAGATGATCTGGCTGGACGACACCCATGACGCCGTCGAAGCCACAAACGCCTACAACCAGTTGGTGTCCAACGGCATCGCCGCGCTGATCGGCCCCGTTACCACCACCCCCACGCTGGCCGTCGCCGAACGCGCCGCCGCGGATAACATGCCCATGATCACCGCGTCAGCCACCGCCTACGCTGTGACCGAAGGTCGCCCCAACGTGTTCCGCGCCTGCTTCCTCGATCCCTTCCAAGCGGAGCTGATGGCGCAGTACGCCGCTGAAAACCTGGGTGCGAAGAAGGTCGCGGTGCTGTTTGACAACACCAACGACTACTCCATCGGCCTCAGCGACGCGTTTCAGGCCAAGGCCAAAGCGCTGGGTCTTGAAGTCGTGGCGGCGGAATCCGCCAAGGCCGGCGACGCCGACTACAGCCCGCAGCTGACCAAGATTGCGGACGCACAGCCCGAGGCCGTGTTCGTATGCTACTACTACGAGGACGCTGCGCTGATGCTTCGCCAGGCTGTTGACGTGGGCCTTGAGGCGACCATGATGGGCGCCGACGGCTGGGGCAGCATCGAAAAGCAGCTCGCCGACGCACCGGAGCTCCTTGACAACGCCGTGTATTGCGACTCCTTCTCCACCGCGGATGACAGCCCGGTCGCTCAGGCTTTCGTCAAGTCCTTCACCGAGAAGTATGGCAACGAGCCTGCGGGCTTCAACGCGCTGGGCTACGATGCTGCGAAGATCATGTTCACCGCCATCAACACCGCCGGCTCCACCGACAAGGACCCCGTCATCGCGCAGTTGAAGGCCACCGATCTCGATTGCGCCACCGGCCACATCACCTTCAACGACCACAACGACCCGATCAAGTCCGCCTTCATCATGGGCTTC
>CAZNPZ010000007.1:0-91350 GCA_964575255.1 uncultured Oscillospiraceae bacterium | reverse complement strand
CCTCCGTCAGCGCGCTGGGGTCACCGGGGGCGGTGACCACCGGCTCCATGCTGATTTCGGTGAAGCCAAGGTCCGCCATATGCAGGATATCCTGCAAAAAGTCGGTGTTGTGATGCGTGAACGTGCCCCGGAGGTAGTAGCTGCGCTTGCCGCGGCTTTTTGCGAACTTCTGGAACAGGGGCACGATGCGGTCGTAGCTGCCGTTTCCGGCGTAGTCCACGCGGAAGCGGTCGTGCACCTCCTGTCGCCCGTCCAGGCTCAGTACCACGTTATACATCTCGCGGTTGGAGAATTCGATCACGTCGTCATCCACGAGCAGGCCGTTGGTGGTCAGCGTAAACCGGAAGCGTTTGCCGCTTGCCGCCTCGCGCCCGCGCGCGTAGGCGACCAGATGCTTGACCACGCCCCAGTTCATCAGCGGTTCGCCGCCGAAAAAGTCCACGTCCAGCGTTTTGTGAGCGCCGGAGTTCTCAATCAGGAAATCGATCGCCCGGACGCCCACCTCGTATGACATCAACGCGCGCGCCCCCTGATAGCGGCCCTGGCTCGCGAAGCAGTATTCGCAGTTCAGGTTGCAGGCGTGCGCCACGTGCAGGCACAGCGCCTTGATAAACGGCTTCTTGGGCGGCAGCGGAACGCCCTCGTACGGGTCGGCCGAGAACAGCTTGCCGGAGGCTTTGAGCGAGGCGACGTCCTCGATGCATTCCCGGATTTCCGCCTCGGTGATTTCCGGGTTGGCGGAGTACTTTTCCAGCATCTTTCGGACGATTCCGTCCGGCGTATCTGTTTCGTAGAGAGAAATGATGTCGTAGGCCAGCGCGTCGACGCTGTGCACCGAGCCGCTGTAGGTGTCCAGAACAATGTTGTAGCCGTTTAGCTGATACTGATGGATCATGATACATCCTCGTTTAAATATTAAAGCCGCCTTGCGCAAAGCGTCAGGCGGCCCTGGGGGTTGGACGACTTAATTTTCCTGCTCGCACTGCTGGTTCGCGATGCCGCAGGAGGTCTTGCAGGCCGACTGGCAGGAGGTCTGGCATTCGCCGCAGCCGCCGGACTTCGCGCTCTCAGCCAGATCACGCGTATCGAGGGTGACGATTCTCTTCATGGTTTCCATTCCCTTCGCTGGTTTCTGCTTTTATACTTCCATTATAGGGCATCCCGGCGCGTCTGTCAACCGGCGCGGTCAAGCTTTACAGGCCAATCGTTCCGGGGATGATACGCACCTCGGACAACCCATAAGAACCCTTCCGCCGGGCCGCCGCGAAGCGGCATGCCCGCGAGGGTGTGGCGCCGGGCTTCTCGCAGGAACCTATCGTCGATCCGTTCCCCCGGCGCGATCAGCGGAATGCCCGGCGGGTAGGCCCACGCGTACTGCGCGCTGACGCGCCCCGCCGCTTCCGCAAGCGGCACCGCCTCTCGCGCCATGCGGGCAGCTTCGGCGATGGTCGTGACTTGATCCGGGAGAAACGGCGCTTCGCCGGGATCGGGCGCGTCCGCCGGTTCGCATGACCGGTCAATTTCGAGGAGCGCTGCGGCGAGCGCCGCGAGCGAACCCTCCGGCTCAATAAGGCCAGTCATCGCGAGCGCGTGGCCGCGGGCGGCCATTTCCAGCTCGATGTTGTGCCGATCCCGGAGAATCCGCGAAAGCGCAAGGCCGGTTAAAGTCGTCCCACGGGTGGAAATAAGGATCTTGCCGGGGTCGAAGGCGAACATGGCGCGGCTGACCGGCGCGCCGTGTCCCGGAAGCGTCAGATGTTTCAGATCACGAATCGCACGGTCGAACGCATGGAGGCCGTTCGCCCATGCGTCAAAAAGGCTCTTTCCGTCCTGTTCGATCCACCCGACGCATGCGTCGGCGGAAGCCATTAGCAGATAGGAAGGGCTGGAAGTCTCGAAGATGGCGAGCTGCGCCTGAAACCGGTCCGGGTCAATGCCTTCGCCGAGGTGGGCGACGGCCGTCTGCGTGAGGCTGGGCAGCGTCTTATGGAGGCTCTGGATCACGACGTCCGCGCCCTCGTGTACCGCGCCGGCAGGGAAGAAGTCATGGAATCCCAAGTGCGCTCCGTGCGCCTCGTCCACGAGTAGTCTTGCGCCGCGCGCATGCGCGATCTGGGCGATGGCATGGATGTCGCTGACCGCGCCTTCGTACGTGGGGCTGGTGACGACGAGAAGCCGCGCGTCCGGCGAGTCCGCGAGCGCGCGCTCCACCGCCTTTGGCGTCACCGAGCCGAGGACGCCAAGCGCCGGATCGTATTCCGGCAGTACGTAGCGCGCGTCCAGTTCCATGAGTTCCAGCGCGTGGAACACAGACTGGTGGCCGTTGCGCGCGACGATCACCCGGTCGCCCGGATTTGTCAGCGCGCGGATGCCCGCCAGAACCCCGCAGGTGGAGCCGTTCACCAGAAAAAACGCGCACGCACTGCCCCAGAGCCGCGCCGCACGGCGCATCGCGTCTTTCAAGATGCCGGAGGGATCGTGCAGGTTGTCGAAGCCGTCGATCTCGGTGATGTCTAGCCTCGCGCCAAGCGCGTCCAGATAATGCTGGGCGGCGTTTCTCTTATGGCCGGGCATGTGCATCGCGCGGACGTCCGACGCCGCGTACCGCTCCAGCATGGCAAGTAAGCTCTCCGGCATGATGCCGCCCCCTTTTTCCAATCCAAAATATAAATTACTCGTCGAACCGGATCTTTTCGCGCGAGGCGGCGTCACTCTCCGCGGGGCGTAGCGCTGCTGCGACTCGCTTGGGTTCCTGGCGTCGCTATCTACAATCTCTCGGTTCTTTGGAGTAATTCATAGTATTACTTGGTATCCGTCTCCATTCAATCATACCAGACGGGGACATGCCGCGCAAGCGCGGGATTTCGACGTGAAACGTCCGCGCGGGTTGACAGCGCTGGGGCGAGCGTGTATGATGACAAAGGGTTTTGTTTACGGAAGGATTGAAGCGCATGCGCTATCCGAAGATATACCTTGCGATCGACAACTGCTTCGCGTCCAAGCGGTACACCCACCCGTCCGAGTGGGCGCGGGTCATCCGCGATCTTGGCCTGACCTATGTGGAAGCCAGCGCCGACAACGAATGCGACCCGATGTACATGGGCGGGGAATACCTTGCCTGGTGGGCGGGCGAAGTGAAAAAGGCGATGGCTGAGACGGGCATCGTCGTGGCCAACTTGTACTCCGGCCACGGCACCTACGCGACGCTGGGGCTTTCCCACACCCATCCGATCATCCGGGACAGGTTTTTGAACAACTGGCTGAAGCCGATGGCGAAGACCGCGGGCGCGGTCGGCGCGGGGTTGGGCTTTTTCACCCACGCGTTCACCGACGCCGTGCTGCAGAACCCGGCGCTTTACGCGCAGGCCGAGCGGACGCTGTATGAAAACCTCGCGGAATTGGCCGCATTCGGCAAGGCGGAAAACTTGGGCGTTCTGGGCGTGGAGCAGATGTACACGCCGCACCAGATCCCGTGGACGGTCGCGGGCGCGGAAAAACTGATGCGCGAAGTGTACCGCATGGGCGGCGCGCCTTTTTACCTGACGGTGGACGTGGGGCACATGAACGGCCAGCGCCGGTTCACGAGGCCGGACGACGCAACCATGACGGCGCTCCATGAGAAATATCAAAACGGTGATCCGCTGCCGGAACTGTGGCTGGGGCCGGAGAAGGCTGTGGCGCTGTTTGAGCGGTCGGACAAACTCCCACTGTCGGAGATCAACGCGATCATGGATGAGTACCCCCACATGTTCGCGCCCGCGGAGGACGGCGATCCGTACCGGTGGCTTGAAAACCTCGCCGGGTATTCGCCGATCATCCATTTGCAGCAGGCGAACGCGACGAGTTCCCCGCACTGGGCGTTTACGAAGGAGAATAACGCGCGCGGCATCGTCGAGCCGGAGAAGGTGCTTCGCTCGATCAAGGCGCACTACGACAGCGTTCCTGGCGAGGGCTTGCCGCCGCTGCTCCCGGAACTCTACCTGACGATTGAGATCTTCACCGGAACGGCGGACAAAAACCGCGCGGTATTGCAGCGCATCCGGGAGAGCGTTGCCTACTGGCGGCGATTCATCCCGGAGGACGGGCTGACGCTGGATGCGTTGATTTAACTGAAGATGCCGGAACGCCGGCTTTGATCGGAAGCCGGCGCTCGGCGCCTTTGGATCGCGTATCTCCACGGCATCCTGCGTGAAGCGCGACCTGCCATCCCAACTGCTGATGCTCCTCATGCCGCCTGCGATCAACCTGGTGGTGACGGTTATCAGTCTTTGGACCGACACCCGGCGCATTCCTTCACATGATCGACAGCCGCATGTACGACGAGAAGCAAGCGAACAGTCGCGTGTTCAATATGCGCACACACTGCGAAAACGCATGATTATTAAATAATGAAATCGGAGATGTTTTTTGTTTTCCCGCGTTGACAGCGACGAAGCGAGCGTTTATAATGATTCCAATCCTTCATTGGAGGTTTTGACAGATGCAAGCGTCCGTGCGGTTTTATGCGTATTACTTTGCCAGCTTTACGCGGCAAGGTCTTTTGCGCATGACTGCATGAACCGGAGCTAACGGTTCAACGGGGGCCCCGCAGCCAGCGCTGTGGGGCTCTTTTAGTTCACAGGAACGCGGGAGGGAATAATATGATCGTCATCCTGAAGGAAAAAACCGACCGGGCGCAACTGGACAATTTTCTGAACTGGCTGCGCGGCATGGGTCTTGATACGCACCTCTCCGAGGGCAAGCAACAGACGATCGTCGGGCTGGTTGGCGACACGTCGCGGGTCGACATGGACCTGATCCGCGCGCTGGAGATCGTCGAGGACGTCCGGCGCATCCAGGAACCCTACAAGAGCGCCAACCGGAAGTTCCACCCCGCCGACACCATCGTGGACGTGGGCGGCGCCAGGATCGGTGGCGGCAACTTCCAGATCATTGCGGGGCCGTGCTCGGTGGAGAACAGGGCGCAGATCGTCGAAGTCGCCCGGCGGGTGAAAGACGCGGGCGCGGGACTGTTACGCGGCGGCGCGTTCAAGCCGCGCACGTCGCCCTACGCGTTCCAGGGACTGCACAAGGAGGGCATAGACCTGCTCCTGGAAGCCAAGGCGGCGACGGGCCTCCCGATCGTAACCGAATTGATGGATGCCGCCCACATCCCGCTGTTTCAGGACGTGGACGTGATTCAGGTTGGCGCGCGCAACATGCAGAACTTCGAGCTTCTGAAGGAATTGGGTCAGCTCAGAAAGCCGATCCTTCTGAAGCGCGGCCTCGCCAACACGCTGCAGGAGCTTTTGATGAGCGCGGAGTACATCATGGCGGGCGGCAACGAGCAGGTCATCCTGTGCGAACGCGGCATCCGAACCTTTGAGACGTCGATGCGGAATACGCTGGACATTTCCGCTGTGCCGGTTCTGAAACACCTGACCCACCTGCCCATCGTGGTCGACCCCAGCCACGCGATCGGCATCTCCCGCTACGTGGAGCCGCTGTCGATGGCATCCGTCGCGTCCGGCGCGGACGGGTTGATGATCGAGGTGCACAACGACCCCGAACACGCGCTGTCAGACGGACCGCAGTCGCTGACGCCGGACGCGTTCGACAAACTCGTGCCCAAGATCAAGTTGGTTCGCGCCGCGGTGCTGGGGGCGAACGCGTGAAGGCGCTGATCGCGGGGCTGGGGTTGATCGGCGGGTCTCTGGCGAAGGCGATGGCCGCGCACACGGATTACGAGATCATCGGCTTTGATCGGAACCTTTCGGTCGTCCGGCAGGCGCTTTCAGACGGATCAATCCACGCGGCGTTTCTGCCGGAGGATATCCATGAGGTCGACTTTCTGTTCGTCGCGCTCAGGCCGGGGGATGCGATCCGGTTTCTTACGGCCGCGATTCCCGCCATGAAAACGGGCGCGATGGCTTTGGATCTTTGCGGCGTGAAGCGCTGCGTGGTGCAGGCGGTCGACCCCGTCGCGCGCGAGAGGGGCGTGCGCTTCGTCGGCGCGCACCCGATGGCCGGGCGCGAGGTGAGCGGGTACGCGAATTCCGATGCTGCGCTTTTTCAGAACGCGCCGCTGATCCTTACACCGCCGGATGGAAAGAAGAGCGCCGCGACCGACGAACTCACCGCGCTGGCCATTCGGATCGGCTTTGGGCGGACGGTTGTCACCACGCCGGGGCAACACGACCGGATCATCGCCTATACTTCGCAGCTGGCGCACGCAGCCTCCTCCGCGTATGTGATGAGCGCCGCCGCGCTGGAACACGCCGGGTTTTCGGCGGGCAGCTTCCGGGACATGACCCGCGTCGCGCGGCTGGACGCCGACATGTGGGCGGAACTGTTCGACCTGAACCACGACGCGCTCTCGGAAGAATTGGGCGGACTGATCGAGCGGCTTCAGGCGATCAAACAAGCGGTCGACGGCCGCGATCAGGCGCGGCTTCGCGCGATCCTGGAAGCGGGCAACCGAAGGAAACTGTCGCTGATCGAGAGGGAGGGAGACTGTTGACGGAACTGACGGTTCGCGCGTCCGGGACGTACAAAGTGCTGATCGAGCGCGGCTCGATGCAGCGCATCGGCGAGCTGTTGCCGGAGAAACCCCGGCTGGCCGCGCTGGTGGCGGAAGACGCAGTCGACGCGCTGTACGGCGACATCGTCGCGGACAGCCTCGCTTCGTCCGGTATCCCCGTGGAGCGCTGGATGTTCCCCGGCGGCGAGGCGGAGAAGTGCGGCAGGACGCTGTTTCGCCTCTTGGAATTTCTGGCGGAAAAGAAACTCAGCCGCGGCGACATCCTTGTCGCCCTCGGCGGCGGCGTAACCGGCGACCTGACCGGCTTCGCGGCGGCAGTGTACCTGCGCGGCGTGAACTTCGTACAGGTGCCGACGACGCTGCTCGCGATGGTGGACGCGTCGGTCGGCGGCAAGACCGCCGTCAACCTGGAGGCGGGCAAGAACCTCGCGGGCGCGTTCCATCAGCCGTCGCTGGTCGTGATCGACCCGGACGCGCTCTCGACGCTTCCGCCGGAAGTGCTCGCGGACGGCGCCAGCGAGGCAATCAAGTGCGGCGTGATTGGCGACCGGGCGCTTTTTGACCTGCTCGCGGGCGGATACGATCTGTCGGACGCGGAGGCGGTCATCGCCCGCTGCGTCGCCCTCAAGCGCGATCTGGTGGAGGCGGACGAGCGGGACACCGGCGCGCGGCAGCTTTTAAACTTCGGCCACACCGTCGGCCACGCAATCGAGAAGGCCAGCGGCTACGAAATCTCCCACGGGCGCGCGGTCGCGATCGGGATGCTCGTCGAGGCGCGGGGCGCGGAGGTCACGGGGTTCGCCATTGAGAATGTCACGGAGCCGCTCCGGCGCGCGCTTTCGGCGAACCATCTGCCAACCGACTGCCCGTTCACGGCGGAAGAACTGCTGGATACGATGCTGCGGGATAAAAAGGTGCGCTCCGGGCGGATCGCGATCGCGCTGCCGAGGGAGATCGGCCGGTGCGAACTCTATGAAATCGAAGTGGACGCGCTGGGCGGATTCTTAGCCTGCGCGCTGGAGGGCGCGTGACCGCCCGCGTGTGGCCGGGCGCGCTCACAGGAAGCGTCCCGGCGATCGTCTCAAAGTCCGCGGCGCACCGGGCGCTGATGCTCGCGGCACTGTCGGACGCGCCGACGCAGCTCTCACCCGAAGCGCATTCCGAGGACATCGACGCGACGCTTCAATGCCTTTCGGCGCTGGGCGCGTCGGTTGAAATCACGCCGGACGGCTTTCTCGTTAACCCAAGGACGCGCGTGCCCGGCGGGGAGGCCGACTGCCGCGAGAGCGGCTCCACGCTGCGGTTTCTGATCCCGCTCTCGGCGGCGCTGGGCGCGAAAACGCGCTTTTCCGGTTCCGGCAGGCTGCCGGAGCGCCCGCTGGGGCCGCTCGTCGAAGCGCTCATAGCCCACGGCTGCGCGTTCGACGCGGGAAAACTTCCCTTCATTTTGTCCGGAAAACTGTCCGGCGGCCTGTTCCAATTGCCGGGCGACGTCAGTTCCCAGTTCATCACCGGCCTCATGATGGCGCTGCCGCTCGTCGGCGGCGGACGTATTAAACTTACCTCTCCTCTTGAATCCGCCGGCTACGTGCGTATGACGGTCTCCGCCATGGCTCGCTTTGGCGTACCCGTCCAAGAGAAACCGGACGAGTGGGAAGTGCCTCGCGCTACGTACCGCTCGCCGGGGATGCTTAAAATCGAGGGCGACTGGTCGAACGCCGCGTTCTTCCTGGCGGCAGGCGCGGACGTGACCGGGCTTGACGAGGTTTCCGCGCAGCCCGACCGCGCGATCCGGGCCATGCTGACCGCGTTTGACGCGTCCGACCGGACGCTCGACGTGCGCGAAACGCCGGATTTACTGCCCATCCTGGCGTCGATCGCGGCGGTGACGCCCGGCGAGACGCGTTTCACCGGCGCGGCGCGGCTCCGGATCAAGGAGAGCGACCGGCTGAAGACAATGGCGGCGGGCATCCGCGCGATCGGCGGGGAAGCGGAGGAACAGCCAGACGGGCTGATTGTGCGATGCGTAAAGCCGCCCGCGGGCGGGGCGGTGGACGCGGCGGGCGACCACCGGATCGCGATGGCGTTTTCAATCGCGGCCACACGCTGCTTAGGGCCGGTCACGATTCGAGGCGCGGAGGCGGTCCGGAAATCCTATCCGGCGTTTTTTGAGGATTTTGTGCGATTGGGGGGAAGGATGGATGTCCTCTAGCTTCGGGACGATTCTAAAGGTCAGCGTGTTCGGCCAGTCCCATAGCGCGGCGATTGGCGCGGTGGTGGACGGCCTGCCGCCGGGCGAAGCGATCGACCTGGAAAAGGTCGCTTCCTTCATGCGGCGGCGCGCGCCGGGGAACGCCGCGTTCGCCACCACGCGGCGCGAGCCGGATGAAGTGAAGGTGCTCTCCGGCCTCGTAAACGGCAAAACCTGCGGCGCGCCGCTGATGGCGCTGATCGAGAATACCAGTCAGCGTCCGGGCGACTACGATTCTCTCCGGGATACGCCCCGCCCCGGCCACGCCGACTACACCGCCCGCATCAAGTACGGGGTATCCGCCGACCTCAGCGGCGGCGGCCACTTCTCCGGGCGGCTGACCGCGCCGATCTGCTTCGCGGGCGCGGCGGCGATGCAGGTGCTGGAAAAACGCGGCGTGACCGTCCGCGCGCGGATTTCTGAAATCGCGGGGATTCAGGACGGCGCTTCTGGCGACCTTGTAGGCGTCGCCGAAAAGGAATTCCCGGTGCTGGACGACCGCGCGGGCGTCCTGATGCGCGAGGCCATCGAGCGCGCGCGGCTGGACGGCGACTCGGTCGGCGGCGTGATCGAATGCGTTGTCGAAGGGCTTCCGGCGGGCGTCGGCGAGCCGATGCTGGACGGCGTGGAGAGCGTTCTTTCGAGGCTTCTGTTCGCGATCCCGGCGGTGCGCGGCGTCGAGTTCGGCGCGGGTTTCGCCGCCGCCCGGATGCGTGGCAGCGCGCACAACGACGCGTTTGTGATCGAAAACGGGCAGGTAAGAACCGCGGCCAACCGCCACGCCGGGGTGTTGGGCGGGATTACGACCGGCATGCCCGTCGTATTCCGGGTGGCATTCAAGCCCACGGCGTCCATCGCGAAGCCGCAAAAAACGGTCAACCTTTCGGAGATGCGCGAGGAGACCATCCGGGTGGGCGGACGGCACGACCCCTGCGTCGTGCCGCGCGCGGTGCCGGTGGTGGAGGCGATGGCCGCGCTGGGGATTCTGGATCTTCTGATGGTGGCGAACGCCGCGAAGATTTAGGCAGGGTATGGGGGAGGGGCAACCGATGGACATTGAGGAACTGCGGGGCAAAATTGACGAAATCGACGATGCAATTGCCTCGCTGTACGTAAAGCGGATGCGGACCGTAAAGGACATTGTGGAGGCGAAGCGCGCGGGCGGCATCTCGATCGCCGATCCGGGCAGGGAGCGTGCGATTCTGCAGCGGCTGACCGGCGCGCACGACCCGATCTACGAAACCGACCTGAAACTGTTGTACGCGCTGCTCTTTGACCTGAGCCGCAGCGCGCAGGCTCGTCTGCTCCGGCCCGAAGCCGAGCCGTTCCTCGACGCGCTGGAGGCGGCGGTTCAGAATACACCGCCGCTGTTCCCGAAAAACGCGCTGGTCGCCTGCCAGGGCGCGGAGGGCGCGTACTCGCAGCAGGCCTGCGACGTGATGTTCAACATGCCCGGTATCCTGTACTTCTCCAGCTTCGAGAATGTGTTCCAGGCGGTGGAGAAGGGCATGTGCCGCTACGGCGTGCTGCCGCTTGAAAACAGCCTCGCCGGTTCCGTGACCGACGTCTACGACCTGATGAAGGCCCATAAATTCTTTATCGCGCGGTCCGCGAAGCTGCGCATCGAACATAGGCTGTTGGTCGCGCCGGGCGTGAAACTCTCCGAGATTCGCGAGGTCGTTGCCCATGAACAGGCGCTTCGCCAGTGCGGGCGGTTCCTGTCCGGCCTCAAGGATGTCAAGCTGACCCCGTTTGCAAACAACGCGACCGCCGCGCGCCATGTGTCGGAGTCCGGCCGCAGGGACATCGCCGCCATCGCGTCGGCGAGAAACGCGCAGCTCTACGGCTTGGAGCCGCTGGAGGCGCGCATCATGGACGACGGCAGCAACTACACCCGCTTCATCTGCATCTCACGCGAAATGGAGGTGTTCCCCGGCGCGAACCGCATCAGTTTGATGGCGGCGCTCTCCCACACGCCGGGCTCCCTGTACCGCACGGTGGCCCGGTTCGCGGTGCAGGGGCTGAACCTTCTGAAGCTGGAGAGCCGACCCATCCCCGGCCGCGACTTCGAGTTCATGTTCTACTTCGATTTTGAAGGGTCGGTGGTCGATCAGGACGTAAAGACGCTCCTGTCCGACCTCAGCCGTCAGGGCGGGTTCACATTCCTTGGCAACTACAGCGAGGTGTGATATGGCGGGCTTTTTCGGCCTTGTCGGCGGGAAGCTGGGGCACAGCTATTCCAAGCTGATCCATGAGCGGCTGTACGGGTGCGAGTACCATCTGGTGGAGCTTTCGCCGGATTCGCTCGCGCCGTACATCCGCGCGCGCGCGTTCACCGGTCTCAATGTGACGATCCCGTTCAAGCAGGCGGTAATCCCGCTTTGCGACCGCCTGACGGACGACGCGCGCCGGATCGGCGCGGTCAATACGCTCTACTTTGACCGGGACGGCGCGCTGACCGGCGACAACACCGACCTCTACGGCATGAAGAAAATGCTGGAGGGCTTCATGCTGTCCGGCAAGGACGCGCTGGTGCTGGGCGCGACCGGCGGGACTGGGAAGACCGCCGCCTGCGCGTTCCATGACCTTGGCGCGCGGGCGATCCCGGTGTCCCGCGAAGGCGTTGTGAACTATGAGACGGTGTACGAAACCCGCGCGGACTTTCTTCTCAACGCGACGCCGGTGGGCATGTACCCGGATCTGCTTCAGTCCCCAGTCGATCCGGCCAGAATCCCCGGCCTGACCGGCGTGGCCGACGTGGTCTACAACCCCGCACGCACACTTCTATTGCAAAAGGCGGTCGCCGCGGGGCTTCCGGCGGCAGGGGGTCTTTCAATGCTGGTGCATCAAGCCGAGAGGGCAGCCGAGCGGTTTCTTGGAACGCCGGTGGAACAGGGACGCGCGGAAGAGACGCTTTCGTGGCTCGCCCGCGAGACCCGTTCCATCGCGCTTATCGGCATGCCGGGCTGCGGGAAATCCACCGTCGCGCGCCACCTGGCGGCACGGCTTGGGCGGACGCTTCTGGACATCGACCAGATCATCGAGTCCCGCTTCGGGCCGATCCCGGAAATCTTCGCGAAGGACGGCGAGGCGCGCTTCCGGGAACTGGAGGCGAAGGTCGTCCGCGAGGCGGCGCTTTCCCGCGGCGCGGTGATCGCGACCGGCGGCGGCGCGGTGCTCCGGGAGGAAAACCGCGCGCTCCTTCGCGCGAACGCATTCGTCGTGGAGCTTCAAAGGCCGCTTTCCGAGTTGGCCACCGGAGGCAGGCCGCTGTCCTCCGGCCCGGACGCGCTGCAAAAAATGTACGAAGCGCGCGCGCCTCTCTACCTGGCCGCGCGGGACGCCTGTATACAGCTGCGCGCAAAGCCGGAGGAAACCGCGGAGGACGTCATCCGAACAGTTTTCGAGGGGGTGCGCGCGTGAACATCCTGGTCATCAACGGGCCGAACCTGAACCTTTTGGGCGTCCGGGAACCGGACATCTACGGCAGAAAGACCTACGGCGACCTGATTCAATTGATCGAACAGGCCGCGTCGGAGATGGGCGCCGTCGTCAAATGCTTTCAGTCCAACCATGAGGGCGCGATCGTCGACGAGATTCAAGCGGCGCTGGGAAAGTTTGACGGGATCGTCATCAACCCCGCCGCGTACACCCACACGTCGGTGGCGATCCTGGACGCGCTGAAGGCGGTGGGCATCCCTGCCGTCGAGGTGCACATCTCCGACGTGGACGCGCGGGAGGACTTCCGCAAGCACTCCTATGTGACCGCCGCCTGCGTCCAAAAAATCGCCGGCCGGGGCTTTCAGGGATATGCGGACGCGATGCGCATCTTAATGGAGGCTTATAATCGCCAAGTGTAAAAATCGTTGCGCAGCCAAGAAAATACTGTTATAATACGATATATGGTTACATGGAGGAGTATCGACCGGGACGGAGGCCACGCGCGGTATGAGAAGAAACCGAAAGACCGCGTTTTGGATGGTGGCCGCCGTCTCCGCGCTCATTCTTGCGCTGACGGCGGGGTCGCTTGACGCGTTGCTCGCGGATGTAACCAACGCCAAGTACCCCAGCGCGACCGGCGACACCGTATACGAAGGTTCCGGCGTGACCGTGGACTTAAGCAACGCGTCGGATGGCTACCTGATGGTCAAGGCATCCAGCACGAAAAAGCTGAAGCTTCGGATCATCAAAGGCTCCAAGACCTATACCTACGACCTGAATGGCGACGGCTACGAAGCCTTCCCGCTGCAGATGGGCAGCGGCACCTACCAACTGACGGTGTTGCAGCAGGTGAAAGGCAGCAAGTACGCGCAGCTCTTCACCAAGAAGGTCAAAGCGGACGTGTCGGACGAGACCGGCTACGCGCTCTATCCGAGCCAGTATGTACACTACAGCGAGGGCAGCAAGGCGGTTCAGAAGTCTCAGGAACTTTGCGAAGGGCTGTCGTCGGACGAAGCGATCACCAAGGCGGTCATCGACTTTGTGACCGGTTCGGTGCTCTACGACCACATCAAGGCCAAAACCGTGGAGAGCGGCTACCTCCCGGATGTGGACGACACGCTCGCCACCAAGAAGGGCATCTGCTTTGACTACGCCGCGCTGGTGGCCTGCATGCTGCGCGTTCAGGGCGTCAAGTGCAAGTTGGTCATCGGCTACGCGGACAAGTTCTACCACGCGTGGAACGAGGTGTATGTGGGCGGCAAATGGCTGCGCTACGATACGACCAGCATGGTTTCAGGGCTCAAAGTCGTCAAGTATACGACCGAGCGGGTCTACTGACCCGCATGATGGGGGAAGAAGCGATGGGAAGCCGCACCCAATGCCTGCCGGCGGATGAAACCGCCGTTTTCTGCGAGCAGGTGGCGCTGATCCTGAAGTCCGGCATTGCGCTGTACGACGGCGTGGACGCATTGTGTCAGAATTATGCGTCCACGCGGTATGGCAATCGCTTCATACAGCTCAATGAGACGATGAAACAGACCGGCTCCCTGTATGAAGCGGTCAAATCCCTCGGCATTTTTCCGCTCTACATGGTGGAGATGGTGCACGTCGGTGAGATGTCCGGTACGCTGGAACGCGTGATGCAGGGGCTATCCGGCTACTACACCCGCGAGGCGCAGGTTCGTTCGACCGTCCGGAGCGCCGTCACGTACCCGCTTCTGATGGTCGCGTTGATGGCGGTGGTCGTGGTGGTGCTGGTGGTTCAGGTGCTTCCGATGTTCTCGGAGGTGCTCAGAAACCTTGGCGGCGACCTGTCCGCCTCCGCCTCCTCCAGAATGAGCGCCGGGATGGGCGCGGGTCTATTCGTCCTGATCCTCGCGGCGCTGATCTTTGTCCTGGTTCTGGCGGTTGCGATTCTTCTAAAAACTTCCCAGCGAGAGAACGTGCTTCGGCTTTTGATGCGCGTCTTCCCGCCTCTAAGGTACATCCAGGACAAGCTTTCCGCCGGGCGGTTCGCCTCGGTGACGGCGATGCTGCTGGGCAGCGGCTTTCCGCTGGACGAGGCGCTGGGTCTGATGCCCGGTGTGATGACCGACGCGCTCGCCCGCGACAAGGTTCAGGATGTTCATAAGCGCATGCAGGGCGGCGCGTCGTTCGCGGACGCGATCGAGGGCGCGCGCATCTTCGAACCCATCCACGGCAAGATGGTCAAAGTCGGCTTCATGGCCGGGCAGACCGAGACGGTGATGGACCGGCTCGCCGAACAATATCAGGGCGAAGTGGACGACGGCATCCGTCGGCTGGTCTCGGCCATAGAGCCGACGCTGGTGGCGGTTCTCTCCATCGTGATCGGCGGGATTCTCTTGTCCGTCATGCTGCCGCTGGCCAGTCTGATGTCCTCCATGGGGTAAGGCCATGCATCTTTACGAAAGAAGGCGGCTGTCCGGGGTTCGCGGCGTGATCGTGACGGTCGCGGTGCTTGCGGTTGCCGCGTTCGCGTTCATCAGGCTGGTTTCCGCCGCGAACGCGCGCACGGAGTCCGAGCAGGAGGCGCAGCTGATGGAAGCCGTCCATCGCGCGATGGTCACCTGCTACGCCTCGGAGGGACAGTACCCGCCGTCGCTTGACTATCTTGAGGAGAATTACGCGCTGAGATTTGACGACGAGCGGTTCATCGTGTCCTACGATGCGTTCGCGTCCAACATCATGCCGTCGGTCTCAATTCTACGAAGGGATGGGGACGCATGAACGGCGTCAGGCGCGTGAACCACTCCATCAGCGGCCTGTTCGCGTTTGTGCTGATCGGGCTGTTCACGTTGTTCGCGCTGATGATCATCGTCTCCGGCGTTCAGTCCTACCGCGGCATGGCGGATGGCGCGCGGCTCGCCAGCCAGCAGCGCCTCGCGCTGGGCTATGTGAGCGGCAAACTGCGCGCGTCGGGCGACCGGGGCAGCGTTTCCATCCGCGAGGAGTCGGGCGTGAAACTGCTCGTGATCACCGAGGACGCGGACGGCGAGCAGTACGAAACCCGCATCTACTTCGCGGACAACAGCCTCAGGGAGCAGTTCTGCACTCCGGATCTGCCCTTCGACCCGGAGGATGGCGATCCGATCACGTCCTTGCCCGGCTTTACGTTTTCCCGAACGGGCAATCTGGTCACGCTCAAAGCCTTCCTGACGGGCGGCGGCGAGGCGGAGGCGTTTGTCGCGCTTCGCGCCGGGGAAGGGGGCGACGCGGATGCGCTATAAGGGGAACCTGGTGCTCTTGGAGCTGCTGATCGCGCTGGCCTTCTTCGCGGTCTCGACGGTCATCGGCGCGGGCGTACTGGCGAGGGCGTATAAAGTCAACGTGGACAGCCGCCACACGACCGACGCGACGTTCATTGCCCAGAGTTGGGCGGAGCGCATCGCCGCCGCGGACGACCCGATCGCGCTTCTGAAAGCCTCCGGGCGAGATACCGGCGGCGCGTACACCGCCGAGCAGAATGGCTACACCGTCTCGGCTTCCGTCGAACCGGAAACCACGGGCGCGGGAACGTTCTACGAGATCCGTCTGACGGTTAAACTGGGTGACCGGGCGCTGGTCACACTTCCGGCCAGCCGGTATGTGCCGGGGGAGGTGGCGCCTTGAACCGACCGAAGCAGGAATACCGGGTCGGCATCGGCGCCGTGACGATGCTCACGATCTTCGTGGTGCTGTGCGTGACAACGCTGGCGCTTTTGGCGCTGTCCGGCGCGCGGGGGGACGCCGCGCTGACCAGCCGCGCGCTTGAGATGACCCAAGGGTACTACCAGGCGTCCGACCGGGCGCAGCGCGTGATCGCCAAACTGGACGAGATCATCAAGAACGCGGCATCCGGCGCGGCCGACCAGGCTGCGTTCGAGGCAGCGCTATCCGGAATCGAGATCGACGGCGTTTCGATCGACCTTGATGAGGGTATTGTTTCCTTCGATGTGGACGCGGGCGGCGGTCGTGCCCTTACGGTCGCGCTTCAGCCGTCGATGACGCCCCCACGGCTTCGGATCGTACGGTACGCGCTGACGGGCGGGGAGCTTTGGACAGGTGAAGCCGGTTCGATGAACCTGCTCAATTGACGGGGGAACATACGTGGAATTGATGGCCTTGCTCAAGGCGGCGGTCGACAGGGGCGGATCGGATATCTACATCGTGCCGGGCGCGCCCGCCACGGTCAAGATCGGTACGCTTTTAACGCCGCTGACGGGCGAGAAACTGTTGATGGAACGGACGCACGCGCTGATCGAGGAAGCCTACGAGTTGGCCGGCAGGCGGGAAATGACCCGGCTGACCGAGAAGGGCGACGACGATTTCTCGTTTTCCGTCCGGGATGTGGGCCGCTTCCGCTGCAACACCTACAAGCAGCGCGGTTCGTTCGCGGCGGTTTTACGCGCGGTTCCGTTCGGCCTGCCCGACTATAAGGCGCTGGGCATCCCGCAGGTGGTGATGGATCTATGCTCGAAAAAGCGCGGCATGGTGCTGATCACCGGGCCGGCCGGAAGCGGCAAGTCCACCACGCTGGCCTGCATGATCGATCGGATCAACCGGGAGACCTCCAGCCACATCATCACGTTGGAGGATCCGATCGAATACCTGCACCCGCACCGGCAGTCCATCGTCAGCCAGCGCGAGATCGCGCTGGACGCGGCGGACTTCGCGGGCGCGCTGCGCGCGGCGCTCCGGCAGGCTCCGGACGTGATATTGCTTGGCGAGATGCGCGACTTTGAGACCATCCAGACCGCGCTGACCGCTGCGGAGACAGGCCACCTGTTGCTCTCGTCGCTGCACACACTGGGCGCGGCCAAGACCATCGACCGCATCGTGGACGTGTTCCCGGCCAGCCAGCAGTTGCAGGTGCGCGTACAGCTTTCAATGGTGCTGCTCGCGGTCGTCTCGCAGCAGCTGATCCCGACGGTGGACGGCGGCCTGACGGCGGCAATGGAGGTCATGCTGGTCACTCCGGCCATCTCCAACATGATCCGGGAGGGCAAGGGGCACCAGATCGACAACGCGATCTACGCCGGCGGCGCGCTGGGCATGATCCCGATGGATGAGGACATTATACGGCTATACCGTCAGAAGCGGATCTCGCGCGACTACGCGCTTTCCTACGCGATCAACCCCGAACTCATGGCCAAGAAGTTATAAGTGCGGCGACTTACGAAGGGGGGCCCTCCCAATGGAGGCAAAGAACCGGATTTCCATCAGGATGCTCGGTAAATTCGACGTACTGGTGAACGACAAGAGCGTCGAAAAGCAGCTTGCGAAGACCAAGAAGGGCACGAGGCTGTTGCAATACCTGGTGCTTCGGGGCGGCGAATCCGCGCCCAACTTCAAGCTGTACGAGGTGCTGTGGGAGGACGAACAAAGTTCAAACCCCGAAGGCGCGCTGAAGACGCTGGTCAGCCGTACGCGCACCATTCTGGCAGAAATCGCGCCGGAATTGGGCGATGCCATCGTCACCGAACGCGGTTCCTACCGCTTCAACACCGGCGTGGGCATTTCGGTGGACACGCTGGAGTTTGAAAAACTGACCTCTGAACTCAACGACGTCGCCTCGCTGGACGATGAGACGCACTTCAAGTTCAACCGCATGCTGTCGCTGTTCCAGGGCGATTTGCTGCCCGGCCTCGAGCAGGAGGACTGGGTCGTATCCCGCAGCGTGTACCTGCACAGCCAGTACCTGAAAATGGTCTATAAATACCTCGACCTCCTCAAGGAGGCGAAGGACTTTGAACGGATGATCCATGTGTGCCGCCTGGCGTTGGACGTGGATGTGTTCGACGAGCGGCTCCATTTGGCGCTCATGAACGCGCTGATCCGCACCAACCGGAACAACGAGGCGCTGATCCAATACAAGCACGCCACCAACCTGCACCTTCGCTACCTGGGCATGCAGCCGCCGGAGGCCATTCAGGAGTTCTACAAGCAGATTCTGAAAGCCGGAAAGACGCTGGACATGGACATCGACGCGATCCGCAAGGAGTTGACCGAGTACGGCTCCCAGCGCGGCGCATTCGTGTGCGAGTACGCGGTGTTCAAGGAAATCTACAACCTGCAGATGCGCAACCTGGAGCGCATGGGCTCCACAATGTTCATCGCGCTGATCATGATCACCTCCATCGGCACCCAGCAGATCGAGCCGATGCGGCTGAACGACATCATGCAGACGCTGCAGAAGACGCTGACTTCTAACCTCCGAAAGGGCGACACGATCACCCACTTCAGCGCCTCCCAGTACGCGCTGCTGTTGCCGCTGGTCAACCACGACACCGGTAAGATGGTGCTGGAGCGCATCAAGCGCGCGTTCTACAAGGCCTGCCCCAACTCGGCGATCATGTTCTCCTACCGCTTGGGGCCGATCAGCCTGCCCGGGCAGCCGCAGAAGGGCGGCCCCGCGCCGCGCCCGCTGCCGCCGCAGCAGGGCTGATTCAAACCTGTTTGCACCAACCCAAAAGCATCAGGCTCCGCTTCTGCGGAGCCTGATTTTGCTCTGGGAGAATTGACGCGTTCGGCAATACTACCAATGCAATGCGTCCAAAGCACCGGCGCGACGACGCATTTGTGTGAATTGGTATCAACAGATCACGATCTTGCAGCCGGGTTTCAGCGCCTTCAGAATCTTGACCATTATGCTCTCCGGCACCGCGACGCAGCCCGCGGTGTACTTATTGGAGCCGGTGCAGTGCAGGAAGATGCAGGAGCCCTTGCCCGCCGTGCCCGACGCGTTGTAGTCGATGAACGCCGCGTAGTTGTACACGCCCTTGTAGTTGATCAGGTATTCGTCGGAGGAAGTCCGCTTGCGGTCGGTGACGCGGGTGTCGATCAGCTGGTTGTAATACTTTGAGCCGGAAGAGCCGCACCAGTAGTGGTACTGGGTGACCTTGACGTAATCGAGGCTTGTGCCGGGATTGGCTTTGATGCCAAAAGGCGTCTTCAGGTTGAATGTGCCGGTTGGCGTCTTCTTGTCGCCCTCTTTGGTCTTGCCGATGCCGTTCTTGCCCACGTACGCGGAGGCGTACAAGGTCTGCCGCCAGACGCCGTCGTCGCCCTTCTCGTGCATCGTCAGCTTGGCGCTGGAACCGCTTTTGTATTGGACGACCACCATCTGGTCGCAGGCGCTCGCCGCGGGCAGATCGGCGGCGAAGCTGTTTTCATCCTTCACGGGGGCGGACAGCGTGGGGAAGGTGATGCTTTCGCCGGTCAGGCTTACGGACACCGCGCCGTCCGGATATCCCTTGGCGGCGAGCGCCGATTTGGCCAAGGTCTTGTATCCCGCGCCGATGAGCGCGAGAACCGATAAATCGGCCATCAGCTGCCCGCCCTTGACATAGGCGCGAACGCGCAGAGCCTTCTTTTTTCCGTTCACCTTCGCGTACGCATACCCGGCGCACACCGCGACGCGGCGTTTGTTCGGGCCTTCCATGTACATGACCTTGCCGTTTTTCGACACGCTGTAGTCGACGGAAAGCGCGGCGCACACCGCCTTGAGTGGCAGCATCAGCCGCCCGGCCGATAACTGAATATATCCGGTGGACGATGTCAGCGCCAACCGCTTGCCGCTGACGATCAGCGAATACTTGGACAGAGTGGTCGCGGCGCTCGCCGGAACCGCCAGGATCAGGATCAGAATCAGCGCCATCACTGTCTTGGTAGCCTTACGCATGAACATCACTCCCATGATATTGTACCACGGGCAGGATGGTTTGTAAATAGACTATGACAAAAGTATTACAGTATGTAATAATTGGCGGATTGCTCCAAAAGCCCGGAAGCCGGAGAACATACCGCGTTGGCAACCATTGTGCGGAGCTATCGGCGTACTCCGCCGCGTCAGGTCAGCCGCGCGTTGAGCTTTTCGTACACCGGGCGCATCCACGGTTCCGAGCAGGCGGATACCGCGTCGGCGAGAGAAAACCAGCCCACCGCCCGGTTCTCGTCCGGCTTGACCGTGAGTTTCGCGTCCTCATTGGCCATGAGCAGGTACGTTACGTTCAGGTGGAGGTGTGCGGGGACGAATCGGCTGCGCTTTACGTGCGGGTTCACGGTCAGCGTCTCCAGCGAGAACGCCTCCTGCAGGGCAAGGCGCGCGTCGGCGCCGGTCTCCTCCCACGCCTCCCGCAGCGCCACGGCGCGCAAATCCTCCTCGCCGTCCGCGTGGCCGCCCGTCCAAGCCCAGGAGTCATAGAGATTGTGATAGACCATCAGGACCTTTGTTCGGTTTGGATTGACGATCCAGGCGGAGGCGGTGAAGTGCATTGTGAGGTTCTCGCGGGTCAGAAGATTCTCTCCGCGCGAAAGCGCCGAAAGCATCACATGACGGTCAACTTCCTCCTGTTCGCAT
The DNA here is from genome assembly GCA_964575255.1 of uncultured Oscillospiraceae bacterium. GTDB lineage: Bacteria > Bacillota > Clostridia > Christensenellales > Aristaeellaceae > JAEZHK01. The sequence continues at coordinate 70,779 of CAZNPZ010000007.1, read as the reverse complement.
CCGGGTTTGAAGCAGGAGACGGTTTCAAAAACGCCCAAACGGAAAACACCTCCATGCCATCAGTATACCATCTCTGTCAAATCCCGTGATTGGATGGGGCGCTTTGCGGTATAATTAGGACATACGTCCGCGAGTGGACGCGATGGGAGGAATGCGCTGTGAGTCAGAACGAACCGGCCGTCATCTACTTTGCCGGCGGTTGCTTTTGGGGTGTTGAAAAGCTGATGAGCATGGTTCCGGGCGTGACGGACGCCATGAGCGGCTACGCCAACGGAAACGTGGTCAACCCGACCTATGAACAGGTGTGCACCGGCAAGACCGGGCACCGGGAGACGGTTCGCGTCGCCTACGATCCGGAGAAGATCAGCCTGGAGGCGCTTCTCTGGCTGTTCTTTTCTGTGATTGACACGACGGTTGAAAACAGGCAGGGGCATGATGTCGGCCCCCAGTACCAGACGGGCATTTTCTTCGAGAATCCGGACGACCTTGCGATCATCGAGCGCGCGGCGGAGATTGAGAAGGGGCGCAGGGACTCCTTCCATGTGCTGATCCAGCCGCTGACCTCGTTCTATCCGGCCGAGACATACCACCAGGACTATCTGGACAAGAACCCCGGCGGCTACTGCCATCTGAGCGCGGCGGACTTCATCCGCGCGAAAAACCTGACCGTCGACCCGAAGGGTTACATGCGGCCGGATGACAATGCGCTTCGCGCGAAGCTGACACCGATTCAGTACGCGGTTACACAGGAGAGCGCGACCGAGCGGCCGTTTGAAGGCGAATACTGGCGGCTGGATGAAAAGGGTTTGTACGTGGATGCGGCGACCGGCGAGCCGCTGTTCTCTTCCAAGGACAAATACAAGAGCGAGTGCGGCTGGCCCGCGTTTTCAAAGGCAATCGACGACAACGCGATCATCTACCGTCGCGACAAATCGCACGGCATGATCCGAACCGAGGTGCGCAGCCGCGCAGGCGATTCTCATTTAGGGCACGTGTTTGACGGCGATTCCGAGTCTCCGTCCGGTACGCGCTACTGCATCAACAGCGCTGCGCTGAAGTTCATCCCCTATGAGATGATGGACGAGATGGGGTACGGGATGCTGAAAAAGTTCGTGTAATCGTAAGAGCCAAGAACTCCCGGTGATCTGATGCTCAGATGTGCCGGGAGTTCTTTTGATTGATGGATCGTTACCCTTGATCGTACAGCTGCGCTTTGGCTTCCTCGCTGAGGCCAGCATCCAGCGCAGCGAGCTGCTTTTCCAGGTCGCGTTGGGTCGCGTACATGGTCAAGAGTTCCTGCCGCGCGTCGTCGGAAAGACCGGTCAAACCCATCACGTAGTTGGTCTCCTCGACGACGCGAAGCCGATCGTCCAGATCCGCGACGCTTGCGGTGGTCTGGTCAATCTGATCCTGCTTGAAGTGGATCAGGTTTTCCAGCACACCCTGCTCGGTCGGGTCTTCGGAGGCGTCGTACTTGGCGTTGAGGTCGTCGATCTCGTCGGACAGCGATACAATGGCCGCGTTGGCGGCGAGCAGCTTTTTCAGTTCGTCCTCGCTCAGCACATTGAGGCCGCGCACATACTCCTCATACTGGGCGTCGTCCATCACCGGACCGCTGTCGTCGTCCAGCGAGAGGCCGAATTCCTGATAGATTTCTTCCTGCCGCACGCCCAGCGCCTGAATCTGGGCGTAGATCGGGTCGGCCTTCTCCCAGTAGGTCGCGAGTTCGTCGGCCACCGCGGCCGACACAGGCAGGGCCGTGGTCGCCAATAGGATCAGCGCGACACACAGCGCCATGATTCTCCGTTTCATTCGTCTCCTCCTTGCGTTGGTATTCTTATCGCTTCTTTCCGGTGATCATCGTTACGTCTACGGCGAACACCGCGACGCTCTTGACCGCCAAATCGTCGTACACATATTCGTCCGAGCCGGTGACCCTGCGCATGACCGCTTTCAGCGCCTGAAGTTTTTCATCATAGTCCCTAAGGAAACGCGCGGTGCCCTCGCCAAAGACGCTCGCGTATTTGTATGTATAGCGGCAGGCGGTGGAACCTTCCACCAGCAGGTGATCGGTATCCATCTCAAAGGAAACCTTCGGATTCGCCTCGATCAGGTCGATCTTGCGGCCCTTCGGCGCGCTGTGGAAGTACAGCGTCAGCGTATCTTCCCAGGCATAGCCAAAGTTCATCGGCACGATGTAGGGGAACTCGTCCGTAATCCCCAGCCGGCACACCTTGCACGCGTCCAGAATTTCCATGAGCTTTTCCTTCTCCAGCACTTCCAGATCTTTCCTGCGCATCCTTTATGTATCCTCCAAACCCGTTTTCCAGCATTATACCCAATTGCGTGGAATGTCGCAAGAAGCGCCTGGGGCATCCTCATCCGCCCGGCGCTTCTTGCGGTCGTAGATTTTCTTGCTGGTCTTCATTCTCGTGACCGGGGACACCGGCCAGGTTCTGCGCGCGGAGGCGTCCAGCGCCTTGCGCGCCCGCTTGCCCAACTTTTGCTTCGGCGTGACATCCATGACGGCTTCCTCCTTCCGGAATGCTTCTTTTGGACGAATTTCGTTTGCGTGCGGTTCCTTTATTGTGCGGTTTCGCCGGATGGTGGTATAATGGGTGCAATTTGGATTGGGGGCGGCTTTATGACGGTCGTGGCGGCGGCGGTGGTCAAAGGGGATCGGGTGCTGGCGGTTCGGCGCGCACCCGGACAGAAGCTGGAAGGCAAATGGGAATTTCCCGGCGGCAAGGTGGAAGCGGGGGAGACCGACCGCGCCGCGCTGAAACGGGAGATGCAAGAGGAGCTGGGCATCCTGGGCGAGGCGGGCGATTTCATTGGCGAGAGCGAGTTTGAATACGCGTTCGGGAGAATTTCCCTGAAGCTCTATCTTTTTCACTGGCAATCGGGGGAGATTTCGCTGACCGTGCACGACCGGATGGATTGGGTCACGGCATCCGATCTTGCGGGCGTGGACTTCGCGCCGGCGGACGTGCCGCTGGCCGAGTCTCTCGCGGGGCGGATGCGGGAAGTCTGGCGTTGAATCTCCCGCACGGTATCTCAAATTGGCTTGCATTTGCAGGAGCGCGCGCGTATCATGGCGTCCGGAGAGCAAAATACACCAATGCGACGCGCCAATCGCGCTTTACGGATTTTTATGCGCTGTCGATGATCATTGCGCGACGCGCAGGGCATGGTTGGCAGCGCGAAAAAACAAAGCAAAACTGGCGGCAGCCGGGAGAATGCCCATGCGCGTGTTTGTGAAGTATTTTCGAAGCTATCGGCGTCCGATCCATTTCGCGCTCGTCTGCGTCGCGCTCGAAGCGGTGTGCGATCTTCTGGGGCCGACGATCATGGCCCGAATTCTGGACGAGGGCGTGCGCGCGTCCGACCTGAACCGCGTTGGGTTCTGGGGCGGCGTGATGCTCGCGGTTACCTTTGCGGGCGCGGTGTTCGCGCTGATCCGGAACGCGCTGTCCAGCCGCGTATCTCAGCGGGTGGGCGCGGATCTTAGGCGCGACCAGTTTGAGAAGATTCTGAATTTCTCCGAGTCCAGCGCCGACAAAATTTCCACGGGATCCCTGATCACCCGGATGACCGGTGACATCAACCAGGTGGTGCAGTTCGTCAACGGTACGATGCGCATCTTTCTGAAAGCGCCGATCACATGCCTCGGCAGCATCCTTATGGCGTCGATCCTGAATTTCAGGCTGAGCCTGATCGTGTACGGCGTGGTCGCGCTGGTGGCTGTCCTGATCGTTATCAGCATGAAACTTAGCTATCCCCGGTTCGCGCTTCTGCAAAAAGCGGTCGACCGGATGAACTCGGTGGTGCAGGAGTACTTGATGGGCGTCCGGCTGGTCAAGGCGTTCGGCACCTACGACGCGGAGTCGGAGCGGTTCGGCGCAGCCAACGAGGGGCAGATGCAAAGGGAAGTCTCCGCGCAGATGGTGATCACGCTTTTATCGCCCATCATGACGCTTGCGATCGGGCTGGGCACAGCGGCGGTCATCGGATACGGCGCGGGGTTGATTCAGGCGGGTTCGGCCACGCCGGGCGACATCTCCGCCTTCACCGTCTACATGGCGCAGATTTTAATCTCCCTTACGATGATGACCAACATTTTTACGGTCTTCGTGCGCACGAAGGCCTCCGCGCAGCGCATCGCGGAAGTGTTTGCCGCCGAGGAAGACGTGAAATCCGGCGGAGAACCGCCGCTGGGCGAAGTCACGCCGTCGGTGGAGTTTGACCATGTGACCTTCGCCTACCCGGGCGGCAGCGGGCTCTATGCGCTCTCCGACGTGTCGTTTCGCGTGGAGGCCGGGCGGTCGCTCGCGGTGATCGGGCCGACCGGCAGCGGGAAGTCCACGCTCGCGTGGCTGATGCTCCGGTTTTACGACGTGAACGGGGGCAGGATCCTCGTGGGCGGGCGGGACGTGCGAGAGATGGACGTCGCCGCGCTTCGCGGATCGGTGGCGCTCGCGCCGCAGAAGGCGGTTTTGTTCTCCGGCACGGCGGCGGAAAATCTGCGCTGGGGCGCCCCGGACGCTTCGGACGAAACCTTGCGTGCCGCGCTTCGGACGGCGCAGGCGGACTTCATCCTGAATGCGCCGGAAGGCCTAGAACGCCCGCTGAGCGGCGGCGCGGTCAACCTGTCGGGCGGGCAGAAACAGCGGCTTTCGATCGCGCGGGCGCTGGTGAAACGCGCCGGTGTACTCGTCATCGACGACGCCACCAGCGCGCTGGACGCGCTGACCGAGGCGAAGGTGCGGGACGAATTGATGCGCGCGCGTGGCGGGCGCACGCTGATTTTGATCACGCAGCGCTGTACCGCCGCGATGTTCGCGGACGAGATTCTTGTTCTGGATGGTGGCCGCGCGGTCGGCCTTGGCAGCCATCAGGAGCTTCTTACAACCTGCGAAACGTACCGGGCGCTGTACCGCTCCCAGGTGGCGGGAGAGGAGGCGAAAGCATGAGTGACTGCGGACAGGAGCGCAAACAGCCACAGCTTGGCAGGGGCTTCGGGAATCCCGGCGCCAGGTTTGAGCCGGGCCAGAAGGCGAAGAACGCCCGCGGCACGCTGCGCCGCGTGATCGCGCTGTACAAAGGCCAGAAGGGCGCGCTCCTCGTGATCCTGTGCCTGACGGTGTTGTCCGCGGCGGTGGCGGTGCTGATCCCCTACTGGACGGGCCGCGCGTTCAACGCGTTTTCCGGCGGCGGCTTGGATGAAAGTTTCCTCAGAACCTGCCTTGCGGCGATCATCGCGCTGAACCTGACGGCGTATGTGTCGGGCACCGTCTGCGATACGCTGATGCTCCGGGCGTCGCAGCGGCTGGTCCAGTCGTTGCGCGGCGCGTTCTTTGCGAAACTTCAGCATTTGCCACTCCGGTTTTTTGACACCCGCCCGCACGGCGACACGATGAGCCGCCTCAGTAGCGACGTAGACAACATCTCGGCGACCATCGCCCAATCCACGACGCAGATCCTGTCCAGCATCCTGTCGCTGACGGGTTCTCTGATCGTAATGCTGATGCTCAGCCTGCCTCTGACCGTCGTGACGCTCGTATCCGTCCCGCTGGTCGGGCTTCTGACGCGGCTGATCACGAGAAAAAGCCGCGCGCACTTCCTCGCGCAGCAACGCGCGCTGGGCAGGCTGAACGGCGTGGTGGAGGAGACCATCACCGGTATGCGGATGGTCAAGGCGTTCGGGCGTCAGCGGGAGGTTTTGAACGAGCTCAGCGAAATCAACGAGCGGCTGAACGAGAGCGGCTATCTGGCGCAGCTTTGGTCGGGCCTCATGATGCCGCTGGTCAACGTGATCGGCAACCTCACGTTTGCGCTGGTGTCCATCGCGGGCGGGTGGCTTTCGATCACGGAGGGGCTATCCGTCGGCGCGGTGGTCAGTTTCCTCAGCTATTCCAAGCAGTTCGCGCGGCCGCTGAACGCGGTGGCCGGGCTGTTCGCGACGATCCAGTCGGCGCTGGCGGGCGCGGAGCGCGTGTTCGAGGTACTGGACGATGCGGAGGAGCCTGCCGACGCGCCCGGCGCGGCGGCGCTTACGGCCCCGGAAGGCGCGGTGGAATTTGACGACGTGTGCTTCTCCTATGACGGCGCGAAGCCGGTTCTCGATCATGTGCAGTTCACCGTCCCCGCCGGGCAGACCTGCGCGCTGGTGGGCGAGACCGGCTCCGGCAAGACCACGATTGTGAACCTGCTGACCCGGTTCTACGACCCGGACTCCGGCAGCATCCGAATCGACGGGTGTGACATCATGGATGTAACGCGGGAGAGCCTGCGGCGCGTGTTCTCGGTGGTGCTTCAGGACACCTGCCTCTTCACTGGCACGATTTTGGACAACATCCGCTATGCGCGTCCCGGCGCGACCGATGAGGAAGTCATCGATGCGGCGCGGCTCGCGCGCGCCAGCGGGTTCATCGAGCGGTTGCCGCAGGGGTATCAGACCCAACTCAGCGGAAGCACCGACGCGCTCAGCGAGGGCCAGCGCCAACTGCTCGCGATCGCGCGGGCATTCCTGTGTGAAAGCCGCATCCTGATCCTGGACGAGGCGACCTCCTCGGTGGACACCAAGACCGAAAAGGACATTCAGCGCGCGATGCTGGGGCTGATGCGGGGGCGAACGTCGTTTCTGATCGCCCACCGGCTTTCCACCATCCACGATGCGGATCAGATACTGGTGCTTTCAAACGGCCGCATCGTCGAGCGCGGCAACCACGAGGAATTGATGAATCAAAAGGGGCGCTATTACGAGATGGTCGTCAGCCAGACGGGTTTGACAGACGGAGAATCGGAAAAAGCGAAAGAAAAAACCGAAAAACAGGGCGGCGTCTGAGGTGAAGACGCCGCCCTGTTTTTATACCCGTTCGATGTCGACCGTGACGGGAATGTCCACGCTCCAGATGTAGTTCCGGTACGCGATCTTTGGGTTGGCACTCTCCCACTTGACGGCCTGAACCGCCGCCGCGGCTTCGTCGGCCGCCCCGTTGTCCACGGTTGCGAGAAACTGCACTTGGATCGGAAACGCTCAGGTCCAGCCTCCGGCGTTCCCCTGCGCCTCTACCGCTGCGCGGCCTCGCGGGTCTTGCCCAGGTACGCCTCGCGCACCTGCTTGTTCTCAAGCAGTTCGGAGCCGGTACCGGAAAGCGTGATGCGCCCGGTCTCCAGCACGTAGCCGTAGTGGGCGGCGCGCAGCGCTGCGTTGGCGTTCTGCTCGATCAGGAGGATTGTGATGCCCTCTTTATTCAGCGTTTTGATGATCGAGAAGATGTCGCGCACCACCATCGGCGCAAGGCCCAGCGACGGCTCGTCCATCATCAGGATCTTGGGCTTACTCATCAGCCCCCGGCCTACCGCCAGCATCTGCTGTTCGCCGCCGGACAAGGTGCCCGCCAGCTGCCAGTGCCGCTCCTTGAGGCGCGGGAACAGGTGGTAGACGTGCTCGACGTCCGCGTCGATCTGCTTGGTGTCCGTGCGCATGTACGCGCCGATCCGGAGGTTTTCAAGCACGGTGAGGTTCGGGAATACGCGCCGTCCCTCCGGCACCAGCGCGATGCCCTTCTCGACGATTTTCTGCGTGTCGGTGCCGCCGATCATCTCGCCCGCGTAGGTGATCGTGCCGCCCGACGGATGCACCAGGCCGCTGATCGCCCGAAGCGTCGTGGACTTGCCCGCGCCGTTCGCGCCGATCAGCGTGACAATGGACCCCTCGTCCACCTTGAACGAAATGCCCTTGAGGGCTTCGATGCCGCCGAAGCTGACTTTGAGATCCTTCACTTCCAGCAGGCTCATGCTTCCTCCACCCCCAGGTATGCCTTGATGACGTCCGGGTTGAACTGCACCTCGGCGGGCGTGCCGTTTGCGATATGCTTGCCGAAGTCGATCACGTAGATGCGGTCGGAAATGTCCATGACCAGATTCATGTGGTGCTCGATCATGAACACGGTGAGCTTGAACTGCGACTTGATCTTGCGGATGAAGTCCGAAAGGTCGTCCGTCTCCTGCGGGTTCATGCCGGCGGCGGGCTCGTCCAGAAGAAGCAGGCTGGGGCTGGTGGCCAGCGCCCGGACGATCTCCAGCACCCGCTGCTTGCCGTAGGGCAGGGAGGAGGACTTCTCGTCCTTGACCGCGCCAAGCCCCAGCGACTCGATCAGTTCCAGCGACTCGCGGCGGATGCGCGCCTCCTCCGCGAAGTTCAGGCGGAAGGTGGCGGAAACGACGTTCGCCTTGACATGCATGTGCTTTGCGATCAGCACGTTTTCAAACACCGTCAGGTCTTTGAAGAGGCGGATGTTTTGGAACGTCCGCGCCACGCCTTTTGCCGTGATCTGGTCGGGCGTGTGGGTGATCAGCTTCTGGTATTCGCCGTTATGTCCGGCGGCGTACAGCTTTCTCATCTTTCCGGTGGGATAGCCTTCTGCGATTGTCTCGCCGCGCAGCGTCACGCGGCCGTTGGTGGGCGCGTAGACGCCGGTGATCACGTTGAACGCGGTCGTCTTGCCCGCGCCGTTGGGGCCGATCAGCGCGACGATCTCGCCTTCGTTGACGTCCAGCGACAGGTCGCTGACCGCGACCACGCCGCCGAACTGCATCGTCACATTGTCCAGATGCAGTACGTTATTTGCCATGTCGCGCACCCCCCGCCGCCGCGCCGCCGCGCTTTTTCCAGAAGAAGTCCCACGAGAATTCGGTCGTGCCCATGAGGCCCCTTCGGTAGAAAAGCACGACCACCATCAGTAGCACCGAGAACACCACCATACGGAAGCCTGTGCGCAGCAGAGGCACCTGGAAGTCACCAATCAGAAGCGGCGTATCGAAGAACCTGAGCCACCATTCCTTGGCGGCGGTCACCAGAAACGCCGCGAACACGCTGCCCGTCACCGAGCCGATGCCGCCGATGACCACGATCAGAAGGATGTCGTAGGTCATCGCGATTTTGAAGGTGGAAGAGTCGATCGACTGCATGAACATCGCCAGCATGCCGCCCGCGATCGCGGTAAAGAACGAACTGATCACAAACGCGAGGTTCTTGTGCTTCATGAGGTTGATGCCCATCGCCTCGGCCGCGATCTCGTCCTCGCGGATCGCCTTGAACGCGCGGCCGTAGCTGGATTTGATGAGTAGCACGATCGCGCCGACGCACACCGCGGCGATGATGAAGGTCTGCAGGATGGAGCCGAGCTTCGGGATGCTCTTGAGGCCGTAAGAGCCGTTGGTCACGAGGTTCAATTGCGGGCTCGCGATCAAGGCGCGCACGATCTCGGAGAAGCCCAGCGTAGCGATCGCGAGGTAGTCGCTCTTCAGACGCAAAATCGGCATGCCGATCAGCGCGGCAAACCCCGCCGCCACCAGCCCGCCCGCGATCAGCGCCATGTACGGGTAGGTGGTCTGCAGCCAGCCGGGTCCGCCGTCCAGGAACGTCTTGAAGGAGAGGATGGCCGAGGAAATGCCATCCATATAGTATACGCCTTCGATTTTCGCGGTGGGGATGATCAGGATGGCCGTCGTGTACGCGCCCAGCGCCATGAAGCCCGCCTGCCCCAGCGAAAAGAGGCCGGTAAAGCCGTTCAAAAGGTTCATCGAAACCGCCGCGATGGCCAGGATCGCGCTCTTTTGAAGCACCGAGTACAGCATGCCCTGCGCGAACCGGTTCGCCTCAAGGACCGTCAGACCCCAGGCCAACAGCGCGATTGTGATGAGCGATAGAATCCACTTCGTCGTCTTTTTCATATCGCGTCACACCTTATCCGTCGTCTTTTCGCCGAAGAGGCCGGTAGGCCTGAACAGCAGCATGACGATCAATAATACGAACGTAAACGCGTCCGAGAACGTGGACGCGCCCGCCGCCACCAGCGCCGTCTCAAACATGCCGATCACAAAGCCGCCCACCATCGCGCCCGGCACCGAGCCGATGCCGCCCAGAACCGCCGCCACGAAGCATTTGAGGCCGGGCAGCGTACCGCTGAAGGGGTTGACTGACATGCGGTCGGTGAAGTAGAGGATCGAACCCACCGCCGCAAGCGCCGAGCCGATTACAAAGGTCGTGGAAATGACGGTGTTGAGCTTGATGCCCATGAGCTTACTTGTCTCAAAATCCTTGCTGACCGCGCGCATCGCCATGCCGATCTTGGTATGGTTGATCAACTGCGTCAGCCCCCAGACCAGCAGGATCGCGATGACAGGTGTCAGGAACGTGACCAACGACGCCGAAACGCTGCCGATCTGGAAGATCCGCTTTAAAAACGGGATCTCCGGGTACGGCTTCGGGAGCGCCGAGAAGAGGTAGGTGGCGAGGTTTTGCAGAAGGTAGGAAACGCCGATGGCAGAGATCATGATCGACATCCGGGGCGCGGTGCGCAGCGGCGCGTAGGCGGCGCGCTCGATGGCAAAACCCAACAGCACCGTGCCCACGATCACAATCGGGATCGAGATCTCCCAGGGCAGGCTGGACATCGAGAAGATCATGAAATACCCGGCCATCATGAAGATGTCGCCGTGGGCGAAGTTGATCAGCCGCAGGATTCCGTACACCATCGTATAGCCGATGGCAATCAGCGCGTACGCGCCGCCCAGCGAAATGCCGGTCAGGAAGTGCTGCATTAACGTTGTCAGGCTCATGGAACCCCTCCGCTTACAAAAGCAGGGGCCGATGGGTATCGGCCCCTGCGATGGGTATCGTGCCGATTACTGGATGGTAACCGTCTTCAGGAACTTGAACGCACCGTTCTCAACGGTCTTGATGTACGCCATGTCCTTCTTGGCGTCGCCGTTCTCGTCAAAGCTGATCGCGCCGGTTACGCCGGTGATGGAGACGCCGGGCAGCGCGTCGCGGATGGCCTGGGAGTCGGTCGTGCCGGCCGCCTGGATCGCCGCGATTGCGGTCATGTAGGCGTCATAGCCCAGCGCGGAAACCGCCGCCACACCCTCGCCGCCGTTCTTTTCCAGCGAGTCGGGGTTGGCCTTCAGGTATTCCTTGAAGCCCTTGACGAAGTCCGCCGCGGTCGGGTCGGCCTCGTCGAAGAAGGTGGAGAAGGTGATGCCTTCCGCGTCCTTGCCGGCGTTCTCGATGATCGTCACGTTCTCCCAGGTATCGCCGGCCATGATCTTGGCGGTGATGCCCAGCTCGCGAGCCTGCTTGATCAGAAGCGGCGCGGTGGCGATGGAGGAGGGCGCGAAGATGACGTCCGGATTCGCGGCCTTGACGTTGGTCAGGATGGCCTTGAAGTCGGTCTGGTTGGTCTGGAACTGCTCGTCGGCGACGATGGCGGCGTCACCGGCCAAGCCCTTGAACGCCTTCAGGAAGAAGTTGCCAAGACCGGAGGAGTAGTCGTCGCCCAGCTGGGTGATGACCGCTGCGGTCTTTGCGCCGTCCTGGAACGCGTAGTTGGCCATGACGGTGCCCTGGAACGGATCCAGGAAGCACACGCGGAAGTAGTAGTCGTTGCCCAGCGTCACCTGCGGGTTGGTGCAGGAGGCGCCGATGGCGGCCACGTGCGCGTCGGCGAAGATGCCGCCCGCCGCGATCGAAACGCCGGAGCCATAGGAACCGAGGACGACGGAAACGCCGCTGGCGATCAGGCTCTGCGCGGCGGTGACGGCTTCGGTCTTGTCAGACTTATTGTCCACCTCGACCAGTTCCACCTTGTAGCTCTTGCCGCCGATGTCCACCGTCGGGGCGACCTGGTTGGCGTAGCGCATGCCCAGCACTTCCTGGAAGCCGCCACCGCCGTTTTCGCCGGTCACAGGCTCGAATACGCCGACCTTGATGACGTCTTCTGCGAGCGCGACCGCGGGCAGGATCAGCATGAGGGCGAGAACCAGGGCGAGTACCTTCTTCATGAATTTCCCTCCTTGCAAGTGATGCACATAGTATACGCTTCATTTGGCGCTTTTGCAAGCGGAAATGTGCGTTTTGAAAACCGGTTCCCAGAAATCCCCATGCTAAAATGAAGGAAAAAATTCAATAATATGCAGCTTTGCGCGAAATTTGCAGGACAGTCGCCTGAGCGCAATGTTTACGTCTAATGTCGCGATCGAACCCACGCCAGGCGTATTGAATACATACGACCACCCTGTTCCGTGTGGCCTATACCATTAAAGAATCATTCGTTGTCCGCGCTGTCCGGCACTTTCAGCTGACGATAAAACGGCAGCCTGGATGTTCACACGCCCTGCTCGGACTCGGATCGATTTGCGTGTACTTTCATTCGGTATTCCTTGGGTGACACGCCGGTCATCGCGCGGAACACCTTGGAAAAGTAGCTCTGGCTCTCAAACCCGACCGCCAGCGCGATCTCGGTGACCGACTGCCGGTTGAGTTCCAGGAGTTTCTTCGCCTCTTCGACCCGGACTGCGTTCAAGTATTCCCGGAAGGACGAGCCGGAACCCTTCTTGAACAGCGATGAAAAATAGCTCTCGCTCAGGTGCACGCTGCGCGCCGCGTCCTGAAGCGTCAGCGCCTCCGCGAAGTGGATGTTGATGAAGCGGGTGGCCTGCTGGATCGCGTCCCGCTCCACGAAGCTGGCGGGCGGGAACGCGCTCTGGCAGAACCGCTCCACCGCCTCCTGCATGTGGTAACACAGGTCGTCCACGGTGGACGCCTGCCACAGCGAGCGCATGAACGAGCGGTTCATCGCCAGCGCGTCCAGCGTCTCCACGCCGCCCTCGATCGCCGCGCGCGAGAGCAGCGCGCACAGTTCCGCGGTCAGCGCCTTGACCACTTCCAAAGAACCGCCGGTGGAGAAGAGCGCGAAGCCCAGGAGGTCATTTAAAAGCGCCTTCGCCTCCGCCGCGTCGCCGGAACGCACGTGGCGAACCAGCAGGCGTTCTTTTTCCAGCGGGTAGGCCGCGCCCGCGGCCTGAAAGCCCTTGTAGGTCTGGATCGATTCGCCGATGCGGCTCTGCTGCTGCGCGCGGCCCCGCTTCATGTCGAGCGCCTGATCCTCAAGGAAGCCAAACAGGTAGCGCACCACGCGGCACAACGCGCCCGCTTCCTCGGCGGTCAGCATCCGAAGGCTGCCCGCGGCGTCGTACATGTCCAGGATCGCGTCCGTCGGCAGCTGGTAGCGGCGCGCGACTTCCTGCAAAAGCGTCGAATCCATCGCGCCCAGCATGAACGGCCCAAGGAGCACCGCGCCCTTGAATTCGCCTTCCCGAACCAGCGGCATCACGATGTGGTAGACCCCGGCGTGACAGGTAAAGATGTACGATTCGCCCAGGTCCATCGCCCGGCGACCCGCCAGCGCGTGCAGGCTCTCACAGGATTCGCCCGGCTTTAAAAACCGCTTGAAGATCCGGCAGTATTCGCACACCGCACCGCAGCGCATCTCGGCGCGGCCGCTCTCGTCCAAAACCTGTACCGGTAGCGCGGCCACCGCGCCCAGCGCCTCGGCGCGCTCGCGAACGGGTTCCTGCATCGGATCACCTCCTGTACGCATTGTATCATAAATCAAAAATAATTACACGGATTAGTTAGAAATTGCTTTGCTTTTTCTGCCGTTTTCATGCTATACTATTCGGCGGAACGACAAAAAGCTGATTTGCGGAGGGGATTGTATGGCGGACTTTCGCGCCATCGCGGATGCGGTCAAGGCCGGCCGCGCCAAGATTGTCAAGACACTGGTGACGGACGCGGTCGCCGAGGGCGTCAACCCGGAATCGATTCTCAACGACGGCCTGATCGTCGGCATGAACGAGCTGGGCATCCTGTTCAAAAACAATGAGGTGTACGTGCCCGAAGTGCTGATTGCCGCCCGCGCGATGAAGAGCGGTACCGAGATCCTGAAGCCGCTGCTCGCGGAAGCGAACGCGCAGAGCCGCGGCGTCGTCGCCATCGGCACCGTCAAGGGCGACCTGCACGACATCGGCAAGAACCTGGTGGGCATGATGCTGGAAGGCGCGGGTTTCACCGTGATCGACCTGGGCGTGGATGTCTCGCCCGAAGCGTTCATCGATGCCGCCAAGAACCAGGGTGCGCAGATTCTGGGCATGAGCGCGCTGCTCACCACCACCATGCCGTCCATCAAGAGTTCCATCGACGCCATCCGCGAAGCGGGCATCCGCGACAAGGTCCGGGTCATGATCGGCGGCGCGCCGGTCACCCAGTCGTTCGCCGACGAAGTCGGCGCGGACGGCTACTCGCCCGACGCGGCCTCCGCGGCGGATCTGGCCAAGGAGCTCATCGGCCAGGTGGCGTAATTCTTATCTTTCCGTCCCGCAATCTTTGAAGAAGAGTGGCGAAAACGCCGCTCTTTTTTTGCGCAAATCGCACCTTCACTTGAAAAAATAGGCTGGTAATTCATCGACGGATCGTGTATAATGTTATCAACTGGTTATTCATATACTTAACAATCGGCTGCCAAACGGACTCGAAGGAGATGAAGGGGAATGCTCAAAAAAAACTGCATTGCCATGCTTCTGGCCGGAGGACAGGGATCAAGGCTGGGCCTGCTCACCAAAACGCTCGCAAAACCCGCCGTGCCCTTCGGCGGCAAATACCGGATCATCGATTTTCCGCTTTCCAACTGTTCCAATTCGGGCATCGACGTCGTCGGCGTATTGACCCAGTACCAGCCGCTCGAACTCAACCGCTACATCGGCTCCGGCCAGCCCTGGGATCTGGACCTCACCAACGGCGGTGTGTTCGTCCTGCCGCCTTATGTGAAGGGCAAGGTGGGCGAGTGGTATCGCGGCACCGCGAACGCCATCTACCAGAACATCTCCTTCATCGAACAGTACGACCCGGATTACGTGCTGATCCTGTCGGGCGACCACATCTACAAGATGGACTACAACAAGATGCTGCAGACCCACATCGAAAACAAGGCCGCCGCAACCATCGCGGTCAGGCTCGTGCCGTGGGAGATCACCAATCAGTTCGGCATCATGGCGACCGACAAGGCGGGGCGAATCACCGAGTTTGAGGAAAAACCGGCGAAGGCCAAGTCCAACCGCGCATCGATGGGCGTGTACGTGTTCAACTGGCAGATCCTGAAAGAATATCTGGTCGCCGACGAGGCGGACAAGAAATCCTCCAACGACTTCGGGAAAAACATCATCCCCAAGATGCTCGCGGACAAGCAAAAACTGATGGCCTACGATTTTGAGGACTACTGGAAGGACGTGGGCACGATCGCGAGCCTCTGGGAGGCCAATATGGATCTGATCATGGATCCGCCGCTTTTCAACCTCTACGACAAGCGCTGGCGTATCTTCGCCCGGAACCCGATCATGCCGCCCCACTTCATCGGCGACAAGGCGCGAGTCAGCGCCTGCATGGTCACCGAAGGCTGCGAGGTGTACGGCGCGGTCAGCCACTCGGTGCTGTTCGCCGGGGTCAAGGTGGAGGAGGGCGCGGTGGTCGTGGACTCGGTCGTCATGCCGAACAGCGTCATCAAAAAGAACGCCGTCGTGCGGCGGGCGATCGTGGGCGAACACTCGGTGGTGGGCGAGGGATGCGATGTGGGCGAGGGCGGCCAGAGCGAAATCGCGCTGATCGCGTCGGATACGGTGCTCCCTGCGGGGTTCAAGGTGCGCCCCGGCGAGCAGGTCGGCCCGGAGGAGCTTGAGGCGAAGGGGGCTTTGGACAAATGAAGGACGTCATGGGCATCATCTACACTTCGAAGGAAGACATCAACATGCGGGAACTGACCAGCTCCCGCGCGGTGGCCGCGCTCCCGGTCATCGGCCGCTACCGCATCATCGACTTCCAGCTGTCCAGCCTGGTCAATTCGGGCGTGCGCAACGTGGGCGTCATCATGCAGAAGAATTACCACTCGCTGATGGATCACCTGGGCGCGGGCAAGGAGTGGGACCTGCACACGAGAAACGACGGCCTGTTCATCCTGCCGCCTTTTCAGACCCGCGAAAACGTGGGCACCTACGAGGGTACGCTGGACGCGCTGAAAAGCAACATCGCGTATCTGCGCCGCTCAAACCAGGATCTGGTGATCCTGATGGGCTGCTACAGCGTATTCAACACAAACTTCGAGGACATGGTGAGAAAACACAAGGAGTCCGGTGCGGACGTGACGCTGATGTATACCACCCGCTACCGGGACAGCCGCGTCTCTCCGTCGATGCTCAATAAGCATACCTACATCAAGCTTGACGATAAGGGGAATGTGCTGGACTTCGAAATCGGACCCAACATCCCGGAGAACCCCAACTTCTGCATGGACGTGATCCTGATGCGCCGCTCGATGTTGGTGCACTTGGTGGATCAGGCGATGGCGCACGGCATGAAGGACGCGCTCCGGGACATGCTGCCCCAATACCTCAAGCAAAAACTGCTCACCGTGCGCGGATATGAGTATAAAGGGTATCACCGCCGCGTAGAATCAGTCCTGAGTTATTTTGAGTTTAACATGGATATGCTACACTACGACATCAGGCAGGAACTCTTTAGAAACCCCGTGTACACCAAGGTTCGCGACGAGGTTCCGGCCAAGTACGTGGAAGGCGCGAAGGCGACAAACTCGCTTGTGGCGGACGGCTGCATCATCGAGGGCACCGTCGAGAACAGCGTACTGTTCCGCGGTGTGCGCGTGCGCGCCGGCGCGGTGGTCAAGAACTCGGTCATCATGCAGGAGTCCGAGATTCAGGAATGCGTGGAGCTTGAAAACGTCATCCTGGACAAGGCGGTCACGATCCGAAGCGGCAAGCTGATCGGCCAGAAGGCCTACCCGATCGTAATCGGAAAGAACATGACCTTATAGGTAGATCCTCATCTCCAAAGGAGGCAATCCAAGCGTGAAAGTGTTGTTCGTGGCTTCCGAGTGCGTGCCGTTCTCCAAGACCGGCGGCCTCGCGGACGTGGTGGGCGCGCTGCCCAAGGAAATCAAAAAATCGGGCGTGGACGTCCGCGTGATCACGCCGCTGTACAGCGCGATCCCCGAAAAGTGGCGCTCCAAAATGGAGCACCTGCTCTACTTCTACGTAAACCTGGGCTGGCGCAGGCAGTACGTGGGCATCGAGCGGCTGACGCTGAACGACATCACCTACTATTTCGTCGACAATGAGTACTACTTCGGCCGATCCTACATCTACGGCCTCGGCGGCGACGAGGGCGAGCGGTTCGCGTTTTTCGACCGCGCCGTGCTGGAGGCGCTGCCGAAGATCGACTTCGTGCCGGATGTGATTCACTGCCACGACTGGCAGACCGGCCTGATCCCCGCGATGCTGGAGATCCAGTACCGGGTGCTCAAACCCTACCAGAAGATCAAGAGCGTGTTCACCGTGCACAACCTGCAGTACCAGGGCATCTTCCCGATCGACCAGATCGAGGAACTGGTCAGCCTCGGCGGCCTCGCGTACACGCCCGACCACATGGAGTTCTTCGGCCAGTGCTCGTTCATGAAGGGCGGGCTGACGTTTGCCGAGAAGATCACCACCGTCAGCCCCACATACGCAGAAGAGGTCAAGACCGCCTACTACGGCGAGCGGCTGGACGGGCTGATGCGCTCCCGCGCGGGCGACCTGAAGGGCATCCTGAACGGGATTGATACCGAGGAGTATGACCCTGAGACCGACCCGATGATCGATCAGAGGTTCGGCGCGGGTTCGATGGAGAAAAAGGTGGCCAACAAACTCGCGCTGCAGCGGGAACTGGGTCTTTCCGAGGGTGCGGACATCCCGCTCATCGGCATGGTTGGCCGCCTCAGCGGGCAGAAGGGGCTGGATCTGGTCGAACGGGTGCTGGACGGCATCATGGCGACCGGCTGCGAACTGGTCGTGCTGGGCATGGGCGAGGATCGGTATGTGGATCTCTTCAACTGGGCGCAGTGGAAGTACGCCGGGCGCATCGCATCCCGCATCGAGATGAACCACGCGCTGGCTCACCGCATCTACGCGGGCGCCGACATGTTCCTGATGCCGTCGATGTTCGAGCCCTGCGGACTTTCGCAGATGATCTCGATGCGCTACGGCACGCTGCCCATCGCGCGGGAGACCGGGGGGCTACGGGACACCGTCCTTTCCTATAATGAAATCACCGGCGAGGGCAACGGCTTCACCTTCCTCAACTACAACGCCCACGACATGCTGCACGTGGTCGAGCGCGCGGTAGACCTGTACCGCGCCAATCCTGACGTCTGGAAGACGCTGATGGGCCGCGCGATGACCGGGCAGTACGGCTGGGATCAGTCGGCGCACCACTACATCGACCTCTACCGGGAATTGACAAAGGCCGTTCGCAAGCAAAGGGTGGCGGAACCCGCGGAAGCACCCGAAGCACCCGCGACGGAAGCGCCTGTGGCGACAGTCGCGCAAACGCACGCCGCCGAAGAGTCCGCGATCGAAGCCACCGTGACCCAAGCGCCGACAGCCAAGGGAACGGTTGCGGAACCGCCAGCAAGACCCGCGCGGAAGCCCCGCGCGAAGAAGGCGGCGGAACCCGCGCCCGCGGCACCGGCAGCGCCGGATGCTTCACCCGGGCGGAAGCCCCGCGCGAAGAAGGCGGCGGAACCCGCGCCTGCGGCACCGGCAGCGCCGGATGTTTCACCCGCGCGGAAGCCCCGCGCGAAAAAGGCGGCGGAACCCGCGCCGGAAGCCGCCGCCGAACCCGTAAAACCCGCGAAAACGCCCCGCCCCAAGAAGATGAAGTCGTAACAGGGCGAATATCCTCTCTGCTTAAAAGGCTGCGGCGCAACGCGTTCGCGGCCTTTATATGATTCGCTCGTATATCCGCTTTCTTCCGCGCGGTATTGCCGATGTTGTTTGGTTTTAGGTATAATGGAATCACGGAGGGATGAAATTGAAATTCAAAAAGGGACACTGGATGGTCAAACCGTTTATCAAACCCCTGTACCCGGTCGAATGGTTCAGAACCAACCGGGACGGGGATCAGGTGGAACTGATCCTGCCCGGCCAGAAGGTGGGCGGTCGGCAGGACACGATGGGGGCGGCGCTGACCGTGCGGCTCGATTCCCCGATGGAGGGCGTCGTCCGCGTGACGGTCGCCCATTTCGCGGGCGCGGCGCAGAAAAAACCGGATTTCGCGCTTTACGGCGGGAAGACCCGGGTCGAGATCGAGGAAGATGCGGAGGCGCTCGTCTACCGCTCCGGCCTGATGGAGGCGCGGGTCAACAAGAAAAAAGGCGCGTGGGGCATCGAGTACCGCTACGACGGGCGGCTGCTGACGTCCACCGGCTTCCGGGGCATGGCGTACTTTCTGGATGAAAAGACTAATGCGGGCTATGTGCAGGAAGCGCTTTCGCTCTCTGTCGGCGAGTGCGTGTACGGTCTGGGCGAGCGGTTCACGCCGTTCGTGCGCAATGGCCAGGAAGTGGAGATGTGGAACGAGGACGGCGGCGCGAACAGCGAGCTGGCCTACAAAAACGTGCCCTTCTACCTGACCAGCCGCGGTTACGGCGTGTTCGTCGACGAGCCGGGCGACGTGGCTTTTGAGGTGGGCAGCGAGAACGTGGGCCGCGTGCAGTTCGCGCTGAAGGGCGAATCGCTCAGTTACTGCGTGATCGGCGGGCGCGACCCGAAGGACGCGCTGACGCGCTACGTGGCGCTGACCGGAAAGCCCGCGCTTCCGCCCGCGTGGTCGATGGGGCTATGGCTCTCGACATCCTTTACGACCGATTACAACGAGAAGACGGTGCTCTCCTTCGTGGAGGGCATGGCGGAGCGGAACCTGCCGCTTTCGGTGTTCCACTTCGACTGCGGATGGATGAAGTCGTTCCGCTGGTGCGACTTTGCGTGGGACACCGACGTGTTCCCCGACCCGGAAGGGCTGCTTCAAAAGCTGCACGACCATGGCCTGAAGGTGTGCGTGTGGATCAACCCCTACATCGCGCAGGACAGCCCACTGTTCCGCGAGGGCATGGCGCGCGGCTACCTCGTCAAGCGGACGGACGGCAGCGTGTGGCAGACCGACCTGTGGCAGGCCGGGATGGGCATGGTGGATTTCACGAACCCCGGCGCGTGGAAGTGGTATCAGGACAAGCTCAGGCGGCTTTTGCATCAGGGCGTGGACTGCTTCAAGACCGACTTCGGCGAGCGCATCCCGGTCAAGGACATCGCCTGGCACGACGGCAGCGACCCGGTGCGCATGCACAACTACTATACGCTCCTGTACAACCGCTGCGTGTTCTCTTTGCTTGAAGAAGAGCGGGGAACGGGCGACGCGGTGGTGTTCGCCAGGTCGTCCTCGGCGGGCGGCCAGCAGATGCCGGTGCACTGGGGCGGCGACAACTTCGCCACCTACAATTCGATGGCCGACACGCTGCGCGCCGGGCTTTCACTGGCGGCGTCCGGCTTTGGCTTCTGGAGCCACGACATCTCCGGGTTTGAGGACACCGCGCCGGCGGACGTCTATAAGCGCTGGTGCGCGTTCGGCCTTCTGTCCTCCCACAGCCGTCTGCATGGCTCCCGCAGCTACCGGGTGCCGTGGCTGTTTGACGAGGAAGCGGTGGATGTGCTGCGCTTCTTCACGCGACTCAAGTGCCGCCTGATGCCCTACCTCTACCAGATGGCCGTAGAGGCGCATGAGGCGGGCGTCCCGATGCTTCGACCCATGTTCCTGGAGTTCCCGGACGATCCGGCGGTTCGCCATCTCGACCGCCAGTACATGCTGGGCGGGAGCCTGCTGGTCGCGCCGGTCTTCTCGGAGGATGGTTTGGTGGAATACTACCTGCCGGACGGCGTGTGGACGAACCTCTTGGACGGCACAACCCGCGAGGGAGGGCGGTGGTTCCGCGACCAATGCGACTTCTTCCAGCTGCCGCTTTGGGTGCGGGAGAACACGCTGCTCCCGGTCGGCGCGACCGATGATTCGCCTGTCTACGAGTACGGGAAGGGCGTGACGCTGCGCGCCTACCGGATCACCGAAGGCGCGGACATCGTGATCCCGGACGCGAGCGGGAAGCCCGCCGCGACCGCGACCGCGCGGCGAGTCGGCGGCGAGGTGATCGTCACGGCGTCATCGGGGCTCGACTACACGGTCGAAGTCATCGAATAAAACTGCAATTCGCGCCCTTCCGAACGGATCGGAAGGGCGCGAACAACTTCCCCGGCGGCGGCGCGAGCGTGAGGGGTGCGAAGCCAAGAAATCACGGGTGCCCGCCCGCCGCCTGGAAGGAAGGGCCGTTACAGAACCAGCGACGGCGGCGCGTAGACGCGCGTGCCCAACTCGCTGTTGAGCATGTACAGGCTCTTGGGGTCGGAGCCGAAGAGGTCGAATTTTCGGATCAGGTCGTCGGCGTTCTTCTCCTCCTCGCCCTGCTCCTTGACAAACCAGTTGAGCACCTGCAGCGTGCGGTAATCCTTGTGCTCGTTGGCCAGCGTGTAGATCTTGTTGATGCTCTCGGTCACGAAGCGCTCGTGCTCCAGCGATTTTTCGAGCGGCGCCTTGAACGAATCGAAATAGGCGTCGGGCGCGGCGACCGCGTCAAACGTCACGCATGCGCCCTCGTTGAGGAGATAGCGGCGGAACAGAAGCGCGTGATCGAGTTCCTCCTGCGCCTGCACGAAGAACCAGTTTTCAAAGCCGTCCAGGTTTTTGTCGGCGTAGTAATTGGACATTGACAGGTATAGATACGAAGAATACAACTCCTTGTTGATCTGCTCGACGAGGAGCTTCGCAATGTCAGGATGCAGCATTTTCTATTCCTCCCGTTATTTTTGTTGTGTTTATTATGTACCCCGCGGCGATGCTTTTGAAACGGGGTTTTTGATTTACCCGAATTTAACGCGGCGCGGCCAGACAGAGCTTTGAAATTTACCACTCCGCCGTTTTTACCCCCTTGGGGCGTGGTATAATATCATGATTGAAGCCGAACCCCAAGTCGGCGAAAGCTGAGTCTGAGAGGGAATAGTATGTCTTCCAACCCATTGAGAACCCTGGAGGAACCAGATCGAAGTCCGGAGGCGGTCAGCCTCCCGTTTCGGCCTTTGTGCGTTTGTGACAAGCCCATTTTTGACCGCGCGATGCGGGAACTGGACGATGTGATCTGCGACTGTTCCTTTGCCGTGCAGTACATCTGGCGTGGCAAGTACCATACCGAGATCTGCTTTTTGGACGGTGCGGTGCTGACGCGCTGCACCTATGACGAGGGACACATTTACGGCTATCCCTCGGGCGGAGACCTTGCACGCTCCGTCAACGCGCTTCAGGCGCACTGCGACGCGGCGGGCGAACCTTTGAAGCTTGGCCTCCTGTCCGAGAAAATGAAATCGCGCCTTGAGGAGGAGTTCCCCGGACGCTTCCAATTTGAGGAAAACCGCGACAATGCCGACTACCTCTACGAGGCGCAGCGGTTGATCGACCTCCCCGGACAGAAGCTGCATTCCAAGCGCAATTTCATCAACCGCTTCAAGGCTTGCTACGAGGGGCGCTGGCGCTTCGACGCGTTCGACCCGGAGAAGCTGGACGAACTCTACGAGTACGAAGCCCGTTGGGATCGGGACAACCGCACCAGCGAGGGAGACCTGCAGGCCGAGCGCCAGGCGATCGTGAACCTGCTGGAAAACGGCCGCGCGCTGAACGTCAAGGGCGGTGTACTCAGGCTGGACGGCCAGATCATCGGCTTTTCGCTGGGCACGTTCATCACGCCGGACGTGTTTTGCGTCCACATCGAGAAGGCGGACTGGATGATCCCCGGCGCGTATCAGGTGCTGGCCAACGAAGTCGCGAAAGCGTTCTGCGGCGGCGTTAAGCGGATCAACCGCGAGGATGACATGGGCATCGAAGGGCTTCGCAAGGCGAAGCTGTCCTATCAGCCCGACGAAATCGCGATGAAGTACGTCGCGACACCCGTGTGACGGGCGTCCGGCTTTCGCGCCCGGAGGATATGGACGCGCTGAGAAAAATCTGGAACGCCTCGTTCCCTGGGGACGAGGCGTTCGCCGACTGGTTTCTTGGAAACGTGTACGCGCCTGAGCGCGCGCTCGTCTGGGAAGGGGAAGGTCGCGTCGGCGCGATGCTGCACTTGTTGCCGGTTACCATCGCGTCCGGCGGGCGTGCGCTGCCCGCGGCCTATGTGTACGCGGTCGCGACGCTTGAAACCTACCGGGGCCGGGGCATCGCCGCGGCGCTATTGGAAGAAGCCGCGTCGCTGGAATGCGCTCGGGGCACGAAACTGCTCGTATTGGTGCCGCAGTCGGAGAGCCTGTTTGGATACTACCGCCGCCTGGGGTTTCAGGACGCGCTCTTCCGCGCAAGACGCCTGATCCGAAGAGGTGGTGAAGCGGTTCTGTCGGGGTTTGCGCAGGACAACGCACCGGACATCGCCGAATTGAACGCGCTGTATGAAGCTGCACTGCGCGGCGGGGATCACGTCGTTCGCTCGGACGCCGACTGGGCGCATTCCCTCTCCTATTTGAGCGCCGTCGGAATTCGGCGGGACGAGCGCCTCGCGGGCTACGCGCTGTTCGATCCGGAGGGTGGCGTTCGGGAATTAATCGCGATAGACGCCAAGGCCCGCGCCGCCACGGAGCAGGCCGCGCTGGATCGCCTGAACGCGCTTGAGGCCGTGGCTTTCGGCCCGGACGGATCGCCGGAGCCATACGGCATGGCGCGCGCGTTGGGGCTGGAATCGTATATTTCAAACGCCTACGCGGGGCTGATGCTGGACTGAAAGCATCACCCTGCGCCTGATTTTCAGGCCGTCCGTATAAAACCGGCATTGGCTCCACACGCGATAGGAGAGGGACCTGGATGAAGACGGTGGTATACCTTCTGTCATTGGCTTTCTTTTTGCTGTATGAACCGATTGGCGGCGTCATCGGGCACCGCAAATTCATGCGCGCCGCCCAGCTTGACCCGCAGGCGCGGATTGGCTATTATCGCCGGCTGATCCTCGAAATCGCCGCGCCGTCGGCGGCCATTCTTCTTCTCTTGTGTCTCGGCTGGTTTTCCCTTTCGGACGTCGGCGTCGCGCTGCCGGGTTTTGGCGGCGAGATCAACCGGTGGGTGGCGTATGGCGTGTTGTTTGTCAGCGGCGTATACGCCGTGCTGATCGTCCAACAGATCGTCATGGCACGGGTCAGCCAGAGCTTCCGGGATAAACTCTGCCGCATTGAATTGCCGGAAGACATCGCCTGTATGATGCCCCGCAGCCCGCGCGAAAAGCGGCTTTGGACTTGGGTTTCCCTGACCGCGGGGTTATTTGAGGAACTTCTCTACAGGGGCTTTTTGTTCTTCCTGGTTCGTTCGTTGGTCCCGGCCATCAACGTTTACCTGTGCCTTGCGATAATGGGCGCGGTGTTCGGCCTGGGTCACGCATATCAGGGCGTATCCGGCGCTTTGAAGACCGGCCTGTATGGGGTGATGCTCGCCGCGCTGTACGCGGTCACCGGTTCGATTCTGCCGGGGATCCTATTGCACTTTCTGAACGACTTCACGGCAAAGGACATGGGGAACATCGGCCAGACCGTGAAGGCGTGAAGCGCTCACAGGCATCGGTCGACTTCTTGGATTGGGCATGGCAGAATCTCGACGGGTGCGCACGCTTTCGCATATTCCCATAACGCTGGGGGCGGTACGATGCTCGAACTGCCGGATCGAAAACCCAGGGAATCCGCAGCGATTACGCGCGGCGGGTGTTGGAACATAACATCGTCCATCTGAGGCTGCTGCCCGGTGAACAGCTGCAGGAGAAGGAACTGGCCGAGCGGATGGCGTCAGCAGGACGCCGGTCCGGGAGGCGATTTTGGAACTGAAGCGCCGGAGCATCCTCGCGGTCTATCCCCAGCGCGGCACCTTCGTCACCTTCCTTGAAGAGAAGCGCGGCGAGGACATCCGCTACCTGCGCTTCGTGTTCGAGCCTCGCCTGGCGGAAGAAGCCTGCGCCGCGCGCGATGGAAAACTTGTGCAGGAACTCCGCGGGATCGTTTGCGCGCAAAAACCCGCGCTGCTCAGCGATCCGGATCGGTTCCTTCAGCTGGACGACCAGTTTCACGAGGCGATCTATCGCGCGTTGGGCCGCGATGACCTGTACCGGATCGTAAAATCGCATTCCATCCACTTCGACCGTGTGCGCTGGTTGAGCTCCCAGCTGACCAGCGCCGAATCGCTCGTCTCCGAGCACGAGGCGATCGCTTCCGCCATCGAGGCGGGCGACGCCCCCGCCGCCCGAATGGTCTACGAGCAGCACTTGACGCGCGCCATCGCCGACCATGAGACGTTGAGGGTGCTGTATCCCCAGTATTACGCGCCCGTGAGGGAACTGGGCTCATTCCAAATGCCAAAGAAAAATGCGAAGCAGTATTCCTTGGCGCGTGTCGACTGAAACGCATGGCCGGCGTTGACGCCCCGGCTTTTTTGTTTTATAGTCTATCTGATATATCAGTTGGAGGCAAAGGGGCATGGAATTACGAGCAGACGCTAGGATCGCATTGATCACGGTGACCAGCATTGGCGTTCGCATCGCGCCGGTAGACCGGGGCAGCGTGCACACGGCAAACCTGTTTGAAATGCAGTCCACCAGCGCGGAAACCAACGTTTTGAACATTTCCGCCGCGTTGGGGATGCGGGTTCTCGCGCTGACTCGGTTCGTCAAGGACAGCCCGATCGCGCTGTTTTTGAAGAGCGACCTGCGCCGCCGCAACATCGGCTTCGAGGGGCCGGAGGTGCCGCAGGGCGGGCCGTGGGGCTATCGGCATCAGTTCAACATTGCGGACAGCGGTTTTGGCGTTCGCGGCCCCAGGGTGCACAACGACCGGGCGGGGGAGGTGGGGCGGACGCTGTCCGCCGCCGATTACGACCTTGACCGCCTGTTTGACCGCGACGGCTGCAAGATTCTGCATCTGTCCGGGCTGGTGGCCGCGCTGTCGGATCAGTCCACGGAATGCTGCCTCACAGTCGCGCGGCGCGCGAAGGCGTCCGGCGCGCGCATCTCCTTTGACCTCAACTACCGCGCGTCGTTCTGGAAGGGGCGCGAGGCGATTCTTCGGGCTGCGTTTTCTGAGATCGCGTCGCTGTCCGACATCCTGATCGGCAATGAAGAAGACTTTCAGCTGGCGCTGGGCGTCGAAGGGCCGGAGGCGGGCGGCAGCGGCATCGAACAAAAGATCGACGGCTTCAAGGCCATGATTGAGCGGGCGCGCGCGATGTTTCCGAACGCTTCCGTGTTTGCCACGACGCTTCGGGAGGTGTACAGCGCGAACAGCCACGGTTGGGGCGCGATCCTGCTGGCGGAAGGCGCGTGGTATGTTGAGCCGCTCCGGGAGATTCAGATTCTGGACCGAATCGGCGGCGGCGACGCATTCGTCGGCGGTCTTTTGTACGGCATCCTGAAGGGTTGGGAAAGCGCGGACTGGCTGAAGTTCGGCTGGGCCGCCGGCGCGCTGGCGACGGCGTCCACGATGGATTACGCCACCCCGGCCGATGAGGAGCAGGTGTGGAGCGTCTACCGGGGCAACGCCAGGGTCAGGCGATAGTAAGGGCAGAGCAGTGCGCCGACAGTCATGGAGCGTTTTGGCGCCCCCGGCCGCTTTATGGTGGCCGGGGGCGCCTGAGGTTTCACTGGAATGAGATCGTTTACCTCGGCTTGCACAGCGAGGGCGCCTGCAGCATGGCGGTCCAGATGCGCGCGTGCGCATACTCGTCGCCCAGAATCGAGGTCAGAAGATACCGGATCTTGTAGGTCGGCGCACACGCCGCCAGCGTGGCGTAGCGCCCGATCGCGCCCAGCTCACCGGTGATTGCCGTCTGTACGTCCGCTTCGAAGTTGCCGGTGGCGGGCGGGCAGTTGGGCGGGGCGGAGATCGGCGGCGGGCAGACGCCCAAGAGGGCGGCCTGCAGCCGTGCGTGGCCGTATTCGTCGCCGACGATGCTGATGATCAGTTCCTTCAGGATTTCTGTCGGCGCTTCGTTGGCAATCTGCGCATAAAATCCGGCGTCGCACAGCTCGTCGAGGATGGATTCCTCCAGTTGACCACGGTAGTTGGCGCACATGCCGGGCGGGCAGGGCTTTTTAGCGGCCTGTTCCGGTTCGACTTCCGGGACGGCAGCCGATGCGGCGTCCTGTCTTTCTTTCGGGGGTTTTGCCGTGTCAGGCGGGTCTTTTTGAATTTCCATGGGCGCTTGAGCGCCCTGCTCGTGTTCAAAGCAGCAATGCCACATCGCATCCGGGATCTTTCTGTCACTCCACGCGCTCATAAGGCGGTTCATCTCCTCACAATAGATGGTGTTGCCATCACAGACTATTCCCGAATCCTGTTGAATGTTCCCGATAAGGATGCATAGGAAAACCCGCCTTGTCAAGCGGCAGGTTTTCCGGTTGCGGGATCAGCTTACATGCGCCCCGCCGCTCAGATCGTCAGAATCCGTTTCGGACAGAAGGACGCACCGGCCCGTACAGGGGCTCAGCCAGCAGTTCCGGCTGGTATCCCAGCAAAGGCACAGGCAGTTCCGGCCATACCTGCGGCCGCAGATGCAGTCGTCGACGCGGTCGTCCATGCACCAGTCGTCCAGACAGCAACGCCCGTCGCACCGCTTGAACGGATTTAAAAGATCCGCATCCAGTCCGTCAAAGCCCATAGAATCACACCTCCGGTTTTCATAGTCGCATAGTACACTATGCCGAGTCGAATCTTCCCGTACGAAAAACCGCGCCGAAGCCCGTTTTTTTTGCCGAAACGCGGTTTTGCCGATTGATCGGCAATTCATGTCTGATATTGGCATCATCACTCTCAACATATGTCAGCATAAAAGCGCCCGAACGGTTCAGAATAATCCTCGACAGAATCTCAAAAGGGGTGATTGAATGGGTAAACTGATCCTTGTGATCCTGACGGTATTCTCCCTCGTTGCGCTCTCCGGTTGTATGCAGACCGCGCCGACGCCTACGGACACCGTGGCGCCCGTCGCGACGGTTCCGGCAATGACGGTTGCCCCCGCAGCGTCCCCGGACATGACGCCCGCTCCGACCGTGACGATGGCGCCGACCGTCCAGGCCTCACCCACCGCCGGCACTTGACCATCGCAGGTGATCCTTGGAGAATCGCTGGAAAAATAGAACCACCCGCGCGGAATGGTTCTATTTTTTATTTTACGGTACTGTTATCTTGTGTTCGGTTCCGCGCCGTTGACAGGCGGCGTTTTTTCGCGTACAATAAGAAATAGAACAAGTGTTCTGTCAGCGTGTGAAGGAGGAAGATGCGCATGTCCGTCCGCGAACGCACCGAAGAAATGGTGGCCCGCTACGGTGAAGCGGTCAAACTGACAACCGCCGCCCGCATCCTGGACCGCGACCGAAAGACGATCTACCGGATGATCGAGGACGGGCGGCTGGAAACCGCCTGCGCCGGGACGATGATCGACGTGTATTCGATCGCGCGCTACATCTGCCAGCCCGCCCGCGAAAGCCGTCGTGTGCTCGTGTGCGGACAGGGCGCCCCGGCGGGACGCTGGGCGGTGTAGCGATGTCCTGATGATTTCCATCAGCGAGATTTCAAAGAACGTTGGATGCATCTGCCGGGGAAGAGAGAAGAGAATCTCAATAGCGGGCGGCGCGCAAAACCTGCTAAGGTGGATGGCGGTACAGATGCGAGCCCCAAGGGATATCCATCCCAATTTGAAGGAAATATCGAAGGGATTATGCGGAAATAGACGAAAAACAGCCTGTTTTCATTCGGATTCAGGCTGTTTTTGAAATGAATAATAAAAATCCGCCTCTTTCGAGACGGATTGTGGTGCCGGAAGCGGGACTTGAACCCGCACGGTGTCGCCACCAACGGATTTTGAGTCCGTCACGTCTGCCATTCCATCATTCCGGCGCGATGCGGGTTTTATTATACGGGATCGGCTGGTAAAAAGCAAGTCCCGGCGTGAAATTTCCCGGTGCGGCGCGGAGAAATTTCCCGGCAGAGGTTTCTTGATAGGGGTATTGCGTGCGTCGCTCCGTCGGGGTGGCCGTCGGCGAGCGCCTTTATCCGGAAATTTGCCGATTGTGTCAAAATGATGCAACCGCGCGAGGTGTATTGCGTCCAAAGAAAGAATGGCTGGAAAATGCCGGCCGAAATTGGTTATTTACCGCGTTTATGTGTATAATAGCAGGTGGAAGTGAGGTGATCGGCTTGCAAAACGCGCCCGACGAGCGCGAACTGGTCCGCAGGGCTACGCAAGGCGATGAATCCGCGTTTGAACTGCTGATGCGCGCGCATGAAAGCCGCATGTACGCGGTGTCGCTTCGGATGTGCGGCAACCGCGAGGACGCGCAGGATTGCCTTCAGGAGGCGATGCTGCGCATCTACCGCGCCATTTCAAACTTCAAGGGGCAGTCCTCCTTTGCCACCTGGGCGTACCGAATCACGATGAATACCTGCCTGGATGAACTCAGGCGGCGGAAGCTGCGCACCGCGACATCGCTGGACGTGCTGTTGGACACCGGCTGGTCGCCCACCGACGAGGGGGAGACCCCGGAACAGCACTCCATCGCCTCCGAGCAGCGGCGCACGCTGGAAAAGGCGATCGCGGACCTGCCGGAGGACATGCGCGCCGCGATCGTGCTGCGAGACGTACAGGGGTTCAGTTACGATGAGATCGCCCGAATGCTGGAAGCGAACGTTGGCACGATCAAATCCCGCATCAGCCGGGGCCGCGAAAAGCTACGTGAAGTGCTGGTGAGGCAGCCGGAACTTTTTGGCCGGTATCCGGTCTAAGTGGCGGAAAGGAGGGAAAGCGCATGAACGAACAAGAGAAATGCCGTTGGTTTGATTCCAACCTGAATGCGTACCTGGACGGCGAACTCGACCGGGAGACGCGCGACAGGATGAACGATCACGCGAAGGATTGCCTCGTCTGCGGCCAGAAGCTGGAGACGATGACGCGGCTATTGACCATGTGCGCCGAGATGGACGAAGGGCTGACGGTTCCTTTGGAAGCGCAGGCCGCGTGGCGCAAGGCCGTCCGGGGCGACCTGGAGAACCGGAAGAAGGCGCGGAGGGTCGGAGCCTGGACGCGCGGCATGGGCTGGATCGCGGCGGCGCTGACGCTCCTTACGGTGTCCACGGCAATGCTTCGGCAGGGTGTCACCGCGCCCCCGGCGCAATATGCGAGAATGTCCGCCAAGGCTCCGGTCAACGCGATGTACGATGCCTCCGCCCCGTACGGCGGCGTCGTCGAAGACCGGGCCGAGGATTCCGGCATGATGAGCCTTACGCCGGACGGCGCGATGGAAGGCACCAATACGCCCGCGGATCAGCAGGTGATCACGAATTCCGGCGCCTCGCATACGCAGGTCGTGCTTCGCTCGGCCAGCTACTCGATGGAGACCACCGCCTATGACACCGACAGCCAGAATGTCGACAACCTCGTCGCCGAGTACGAAGGGTACTATGAGGCCGATAGCCAGAGCGGTCAGCCCATCAAGCCCGGCGATACGGCCGGACGGCAGCGCGACATGACGATCCGCGTGCCCAGCGCCCAGTTGGACGAATTCCTGACCAGCCTGGACGTGATCGGAAACGTCGTCTATAAAAGCAAGAACGCGGAGGACGTGTCCTCCCAGTACTTTGACGCC
Source organism: uncultured Oscillospiraceae bacterium (assembly GCA_964575255.1). GTDB lineage: Bacteria > Bacillota > Clostridia > Christensenellales > Aristaeellaceae > JAEZHK01. Next base: position 40,297 of record CAZNPZ010000007.1, on the reverse strand, counting down.
AGCGCCCGGCTGAGCGCGCTGAAGACGCAGCGGGATCAGATCAACAAGCTGATGCAGACCGCCACCGACTTAACCGCCGTCGTCGAGCTGCAGGACAAGTTCTACGACCTGCAGGCCGAGATCGATTCGCTGGAAGGCCGCATCCGCGGCTGGGACAGCCAGGCGGACTACGCCCAGGTCAGCGTTCACCTTGCCGAAGTGCCGGTTCGCGACCAGGTGCAGCCGGTGGGCGACAGCCTGATCGAGCGCATCCGCACCGGATTCTTCGATTCGGTCAATTGGCTCAGCGGCTTTTTGCAGGACATGGCGGTGATGCTCGCGGCATTCGCGCCGGTGTTGATCGTGCTGATCCCGCTCATCGTGCTGATCGTCGTGATCGTCCGGGTGGTTCGCGCCCGCAGGCGCAGATAATCAAGGTTCCCCTGTGGCGCATGCAAATTTCGCCATGCGCCATTTTTGTACCCAAAAACGAGGTTGAAGGAGTGATTATCATGAAGTTCTGGAAGGTTATGGCTCTGACGCTGGTGGCGCTTCTGATGCTTTCGCCGATGCAGGCGTTCGCGGAGGCCGCGTCCGGCGGCGGTGCGCAGGTGACTGTCTCCGGTACCGGCGTGGTCAACATGAAGCCGGACACCGCCACGATCACGCTGGGCGTCAGCGAGACCGCCAAGGGCGCGGTGGCCGCGCAGACCGCTGTCAACAAGAGTATTGCCGCCATCAAGAAGGCGCTGATCAAGGCAGGCGCGAAGGAAGTGGACATCTCCGTCAGCGACCTGAGCGTCTGGGGCAATTACGATTATTCCGACAGCCAGCAGCAGAAGCTGACCGGCTACACCGCGTCGCACACGCTGAACATCAAGACTGCCGACATGGAACTGGTCGGCCCGCTGGTCGACGCGGCGCTGGACGCCGGCGCGAACCAACTGCAGGGCGTGGCTTTTTCTGTGAAGGATGACGACGAGGCCTATGCGCAGGCGCTGAAACTGGCCGTCGAGAAGGCCCGCGAAAAGGCGGATGTTCTGGCCGCGGCCGCGGGCGTCACGCTTGGCGCGCTTACTTCGCTGAACGAGTCCGAGAATTACAACTATGCCCCCTTCGTGAACGCCAAGTATGCCGCCGACGAGGGTATGGGCGCGGCGCCCACCCAGGTGGACACCGGCTACGTGACCGTCAGCGCCACGGTGACGGCGGTATACGCGCTGGAAGGCTGATTACTCCGCATGAGAAAAGCGCCCGGCGTCCGTTTCGGCGGACGCCGGGCTTTTGTAAGAATCATTCTTCGTATTCGCTCTTGACCCAGCCCTTTTCCCTGCCGAAAATTCTGTCGTTCAGACGCTGCGCCTGCGCTTCGGAGCGGAACGCCTCCCGGAGTTGTTCGACTCTCGCGAGCGCCGTTAGGCGGAGGTAGCGCCGCGTTCGTATCATGCCGTGCCGATACTGCGCCCTGGCCCGTTCCAGCATCATCAGTGAGCGATGACTGTCCGCAAATCCGCCGTTTTCAAACACCGCGACGCGTTGACTCACCTGACGGTACTTCGCGCCCCGCCGATACGCCCAGAGGAAGAAGTCGTAGTCCCCGCCGCTTTTATAGCCATCGTCGTACGGGTGTTCCATAAGTAGCGAAGCGCGGATGAAGCTGCTCTGGTGGCAGATCGGCTGCTTGCGGACGAAGCGATCCAGCGGCAGTGGGTCACCGTAGCGCATCATACCGTGATACACATACACCGTGCTCCCGTAGACGACGTCCGCGTCGCCTTGTTCCAGCGTTTCGCGCACGGAATCGAGCACCGCCGCGCTCTCAAACCTGTCCCCGGCGTTCATGAAGTTCAGCCATGTGCCGGATGAGAGCCGCACGCCCTTGTTCATCGCGTCGTAGATGCCGCGATCCTTCTCGCTGATCACGCGGAGGGGGATGCCTCTATCCTCAAACGCCGGGCGGAAGGAGTCCACAACCGCCATCGTCCCGTCCGTCGAAGCGCCGTCCACAATGATGTATTCGAAGATTTGCGCGCTTTGCGAAACTACCGAAGCCAAGGTCTTCTTGATTTCCTTTTCCGCATTGAAACAGACGGTGATGACGGAAAGTAGCATTCCTTTGGGCCTCCGACCATTTGCGGTTTGTACACTTTGGCTTTGATTCTATCACGCCACAGTTTCGCCGTCAATGTTTATAAAAAGATAAGCCCCTATCGTTTGGATAGGGGCCTATGAACAATGCTTGGGAACTTACTTCGCCTGCTTCTTTTCGGGCTCCATGTCGATGACCTTCTGCCCATCGTAGTAGCCGCAGTGCTTGCACACGCGGTGGCTCAGTTTCATCTTCTGGCAGCGCGGGCACTTGACGATGCCGGGCACAGACAGCTTCCAATTGGCGGCGCGGCGGGAGTGCTTGCGCGCCTTTGACGTTTTATACTTCGGTACGGCCATGATTACACCTCCTCGTCGTCATTGGGGTAGAGCTTACTGAGCGCCGCGAAGGGGTTGGGCTTTGGCTCGCCCTTCGGGCATTCGCAGGACTTGTCGTTGAGGTTCGCGCCGCAGACCGGGCAGAGCCCTTTGCAGTCCTTCCGACAGAGAAGCCGCATCGGCATCTCCAGAAGGAGCGCTTCCCGCGCCGGGCTCGTCAGGTCAATCTCGTGGCCTTCCAACAGCCGGTGGTCGGGGTTTTCCGGGTCGGCCTCGCGCACGAACACCTCGTCGATTTCGGACTTCAGCGGCTGCGAGACTTCCTTCAGGCACCTCGCGCAGTGGGCGTGGAGATCCGCGCGCACCGTTCCCCGAACCGAAACCGATTCGCCCGCGCCGGTCATCTCGCCCTTTAAGAGGATGTCCGTCAACGTGATCTCATCGCTCAGGACGTCCATCGGTTCGAGCGCCAGCGGGCATTCAAACGGATAGGCCTGTCCCGGATTCTTGAGCGCGTTGGACACATCGATCATGGGGGCAATCACCTCGCAGGGGCTAACCAGCTTATTGTAAAGCCTGGCAGCGGAATTGTCAAATTATTTTTGCGTAAGTTCCAGCGTGTCCTGGGCGATGGCCAGCTCCTCGTTGGTGGGGATGACCCACACCTTGACCTTGGAGCCGTCCCTGGAAATCTCGCCCTCGCTTCTCTTGCCTTCGTTCTTCGCGGGATCCAGTTCCACGCCCAGGAACTCCAGGCCTTCGCAGATCTCGGCGCGACCGGAGGCGTCGTTTTCGCCGATGCCCGCGGTGAAGATCAGCGCGTCCAGACCGCCCATCGCGGCTGCGTAGGCGCCGATGTACTTGCGGATGCCGTACGCCCACATTTCGCGGGTGACCTTGCAGCGCTCGTCGCCTTCCTTCGCGCCGGCGACCACGTCGCGCATGTCGCTGGAACGGCCGCTGACGCCGATCAGGCCCGACTTCTTGTTGAGCATGTCCACCACCTGCGCGGCGGTCATGTTCTCGCGGGTCGCGATCGTCTCCACCACCGCCGGGTCGAGGCTGCCGGAGCGGGTACCCATCAAAACGCCTTCCAGAGGCGTCAGACCCATCGAGGTGTCCACGCACTTGCCGTCCACCACCGCGCTCAGCGAGGAACCGTTGCCCAGATGGCACACGATCAGCTTCTTCGCGCCGGTCAGCCGGATCGCGCGAGCGGACACGTAACGGTGGCTGGTACCGTGGAAGCCGTAGCGGCGGATGGCGTGCTTTTTGTAGTATTCCATCGGAATGCCATAGAGATACGCCTTGGGCGGCATGGTCTGGTGAAACGCGGTGTCGAACACGGCCACCTGCTTGGTGTCGGGCATGACCCGCTGGCAGGCGCGGATGCCCATCAGGTTCGCCGGGTTGTGCAGCGGGCCCAGCGGGATGCAGTCCTCGATGGCCTTCTCGACCGTCTCGTCGATCACGCAGGACGCGGTAAACTTGTCGCCGCCGTGCAGCACGCGGTGCCCCACCGCGCCGATCTCCTCGATGGACGTGATCACGCCGTGGGCGGGATCAATCAGCGCGTCCAAGACCAGTTGGATCGCGTCGGTATGGGTCTTCATCGGCTGTTCGACCACGTATTTCTGATCCCCGTACTGATGGGTCAGCTTGCTGCCGTCAATGCCGATGCGCTCAGCCAGTCCCTTGGCCAGCACCTGACCATTCTGCATATCGATCAGCTGATACTTCAGGGAAGAGGAGCCCGCGTTGATCACCAGGATTTTCATGTTTGGCTCAAACCTTTCTCGCAAACGCGATGTAATCAATTCTTTTGTTGCGCCTGTACCGCGGTAATTGCGACGGTCGCGACGATGTCATCCACCGAGCAGCCGCGGGACAGGTCGTTGCAGGGCTTCGCGAGGCCCTGCAGCACCGGGCCGTAGGCCTCCGCGCCGCCCAGCCGCTGCACCAGTTTGTAACCGATGTTGCCCGCCTGCAGGTCGGGGAAGACCAGTACGTTTGCGTGACCCGCGACATGGGAGCCGGGGCTCTTCAGTTGTCCCACGGATTCCACCAGCGCGGCGTCCGCCTGGAGTTCGCCGTCCAACTTCAGGTCGGGCGCGAGCTCATGCGCGATGCGGGTGGCTTCCTGCACCTTGGTCACCAGCTCGTGGCTGGCGCTGCCCTTGGTGGAGAAGGACAGGAGTGCGACTTTCGGCTCCATACCGGCGAGGCTCCGGGCGGAGTCCGCCGCGGCGACGGCGATGTTCGCCAGTTCCTCGGCGGTGGGGTTTGGGATGACCGCGCAGTCCGCGAAGATCATCACGCCGCCCTCGCCGTAGGTCGTGTCAGGGCTTTCCATCAGGAAGCAGGAGGACACCGTCTTGATGCCGGGCTTTGACTTGATGATCTGAAGCGCGGGCCGGAGCATGTCGCCGGTTGAGTGAATCGCGCCGGAGACCAGGCCTTCCGCGTCGCCCATTTTTACCATCATGACGCCGTAGTACATCGGGTCGGCGAGCTTCTTCGCGGCTTCTTCAGCCGTCATGCCCTTGTCCTTGCGCAGCATATAAAGCGCCTCGGCGTAAGGCTTGGCCTTCTCGCTCGAGGCGGGGTTGACGATCTGGACACCTTCGAGGTCTACACCCAGGGTTTTGGCTGTTTCGGCGATCTTCGCCGGGTCTCCCAGCAGGGTGACGCGGGCCAGGCCTTCCTTTACAACCTTGGACGCGGCGGCGATATTGCGCTTCTCCTCGCCCTCTGGCAATACGATGTGACGAACGTCCGCTTTCGCTTTGAGCATGATCTTCTCGATGATCGCCATGACCAATCTCCTCCCGGTATTCCTGTTTCTATGATTCTCAGCCACGTCAAACCATTATACATTATAGGTTGTCAATTTGAAAGAGCCGACTGTTAAAATATTCGCCGATCTTTGCGACGGATTTTGTGGCTGCCACGGCAACAAACCGTCGATCCCTCCCGTCAGATGACTGTAACAACCCCAACGAATCAGGACGGAGGATTGACATGAAACGCATTAACGCCATAATTGCCGTGGCGCTGTGCCTGGCTCTGACGCTGAGCGCGTACCTGACTGTTCAGGCACAGCGCGGCGACGGCACCCTTCTGGGCGCTTACGAGCCGGACAACGCCGTGGTAAGCGCCGCCCCGGACGTCCCGGAGGGGACAGCCCTGACGGAAAAGCGGATGGCGCTTGACAACCGGCTGAACGGGCAGTCCGTTCGCACGGAACTGATTTTTTCTCTCGTGACAACCCCGCAGGATGCCGCGTGGTCGGAGCTTTCCGAGCGGTTCGCTGTGGCGGTCTCTGAGACCATCGCAAGCGGCGCCAACATGAGCGCGGATCAGCTCTCGCATGCGATCCGTGAAGCGGTCGGCGGCCAGATTGACGCCGCGGCTGAAACGCTCGCGGGCGGGAAGATCTACCTGACCAACGTGGGCGTCACCATGCCCTATTTTGAGCAGCTTCAGCGCGGCTCAAAAAACGACGCGACCAGGGCGCTACAGGAAAAATTGATCCAGTTGGGGTTCCTGACCGGAACCGCCGACGGCCAGTACGGCAAGGGCACCGCCGCGGCGGTCTCCGCGCTGGAGACGTACATCCGCCAGTTGGAGCAGGATGACATCGACGCGAACGCGACGCCGGCTCCCGCGCCAACGCCCACGCCCGACCCTTCGACTACCCCTGACCCGAACGCCACCCCGGAACCGACCCTGGAGCCCGCGCCGACGCCGAAGACCCAGGTGGACGGCATCGCGGACGCGACGGTTCTGAGCTTCGTGATGTCCAGCGAATTCCCGACGGCCCGCGTCGACCTGAAGTACGGCGACAAGGGCGAAGACGTACTCCGTTTCCAGAACAGGCTGTCCGCGCTTGGCTACCTGATCGGGTCGCCCGACGGATTCTATGGCGCGGGTACGCAGCTGAGCGTGCGCCTGATGCAGTACTACAACAGCCTTGAGCGTACCGGCGTCGCCGACATCGCGCTTCAGAAGCTGGTGTACTCCGGTCAGGCCAAATCGCCCGACCACCCGATGCTCCAGAAAGGATCCTCCGGTGAGGACGTCAAGCTCCTGCAGCAGCGGCTGCACGCGCTGGGCTTCATGATCGGCTCGCCTGACGGCAGCTACGGCGCCGCCACCGAACGCGCCATCGAGAACCTGCAGGCTTACTTCCAGGCGCAGGAGCGCGAGGAACGTTTCGCCGAGGCGATGGCCAGCGGCACGCCCGCCGCCGACATCAAGATCGACGACAGCCAGCTGGAGACCGTCATCAACGGCATCGCCGACCCGATCCTCCTGGACAAGTTTTTCGCAGACAGCTTCCCGGCGATCCCAGGCGCGATGGCGAGCGGTGCGACCGGAGAGGAAGTCAAGCGCCTGCAGCGCAGGCTGTTTGATCTGGAGTACCTTTACACCTCCGCGGACGGCGGCTACGGCCCCGCGACCACCGAGGCGATCAAGGACTTCCAGAAGCGCAACAAGCTGAGTCAGACCGGCGAGGCCAACAAGAGTACGCTTCAGAAGCTGTTCTCGGAATCGGCCAAGAAAGCGTTGAAGCCATACCTGCTGAAGGTATCCATCGCAAAGCAGCGTGTGTACGCCTACGCGCCCGACGAGAATGAGGAGTACACGATTCTGGTTCGCACGATGAAGTGCTCCACAGGACTGCCTGCGACGCCGACGATCAAGGGTACTTTCCAGGCGACCACCGGCCCCGCGGCGCGCTGGCACTACTTCAAGGAGTTCGCTGTCTGGGCGCAGTACGCCTACGCGATCCAGGGGAACTACCTGTTCCACTCGGTCCTGTTCAACCAGAAGGGCGGTTCGCCCACCTACGGCTCCGTACACAACCTGGGCAGGAAAGCTTCTCATGGCTGCGTGCGCCTCTCCGTGGAGAACGCCAAATGGATCTACCAGAACTGCCCGCGCAGAACGAAGGTCATCATCTACTAACGCGCCGGTGAACCGGCGCTGGCGTTGAAAATCCGCTTCGCGGCTTTTCAACGCGGCAGATGAAATCCGCTGACGGAAGGTAATGTTATCGCCCCCAGTGTTCGGCACTGGGGGCGATAACACGTTCCCCGCGCACATGTCGCCGGGAACGATTTGATGGGATGACGGGGAAGGATGGGGATTGTCGGGAATCCGACGGGGAAGATCAGTCCTGACAGTTACCCGAATACAAACTGTACAAGCAGCATATACACCGCCGTGCCGCCGAAGATGGAGATCAGCGCGTTGCCGCGCCACAGGTGCAGTGCTGCGACAGCGCCGCAGGCGAGGAGTTCGGCGAGGCCAAACGGCGGGGCGGTAAAGCTGATGGAGCGCAGGCAGTAGACGACGAGGAGCGTCAGCATTGCGGGCGGCAGCGCGCGGCCCAGGTATTCGATGGACTTGGGCGGCTTCCGGCCACGACCGAAAATGAGGAAGGGAAGAAACCGGGTCAATGCCGTCGCGAGTGCCATCAGTGCGATCGCGAAAACCAGCTGTGTTCCGTTCGTCACGCGCCCGCCTCCCGTCCGGTCAGTTTCGCCTCAAAACCCCCCCGGAAAAGGATCAGAGCGGCCAGAATGAGGGCGAGCGCCAGCGGCATCATCAGCGCCTGGCCGCCCAGAATCAGCGCGAGGACGCCCGCGAGCCCGCCCAGCGCGAACGGTTCCCAGGTTTTGTACTTCTTGGCGAGGTCGATTGTCAAGACCAGAAACAGCGCCGTCAGCATGAAGTCGAGCCCTTTTGTGTTGATGTGGATGAAAGCCCCGGCCAGCGCGCCCAGCATCGTGCCCGCGACCCAGTAGCCTTGGCACAACGCCGTCACCAGCGCGAGGTAAGGCTTGCGCGCCTCGCCCGCGGGCAGCTCCGCGCCCACCATGATCGCATACACTTCGTCGGTCAACGCGAAGATCAGGTAGGGCTTGAACGCGCCCGCGTCCCGGTACAGTTCCAGAAGCGACAGCCCATAGACCATCTGCCGGATGTTCAGGAAGAACACCATCGCGAACATTGTCAGCAGCGACGCGTTCTGGGCGAACATCGTCACCGCCAGATACTGCGCCGATCCCGCGAACACGAACGCGCTCATCGAAAACGACACGAAGGGCGCGTAGCCCGCCGCGGACATCATGAACCCGAACGCCATACCCAGCGGCACATAGCCGAACAGAACCGGCAGCGTCTTGACAAACGCCCTTGTCCACAATTCCCGACGCATTTTTATACACCTCTTTGTGCGCGTTTGTGCGGCATTATACCATGTCCATCGGCGCGCAACGTCTGAAAATTGGTTAAAACTTGACATGCCCTGCCGGGCAACCTATACTTTGCTCGGAGGTGTATCCATGAACCGGAAAACGTTTGAGACGATTGAAAAAATCATGCTCTCCCATATGAAGGACAGCGCGCACGACCGCCGGCACGTGTACCGCGTGCTGCGGACGGCGCTTCAGATCGCCGCGTCCCACCCGGAGGCTGATATGGACATCTTGATCGCTTCGTGTCTCCTCCACGACATCGGGCGGGACGCGCAGTATAAAGATCCGTCGGTCAACCACGCGAAGGCGGGCGCGGATGTGGCGCGCGCGCACCTGATCGAACTGGGCTGGGATAAAAACAAAGCGGAGGCGGTCGCGGACGCGGTGCGCACGCACCGGTTTCGGGGCAAAAAGAGGCCGGAATCCATCGAGGCGAAGATCCTCTACGACGCGGACAAACTGGATGTCGCGGGCGCGATGGGCGTCGCGAGGACGCTGCTCTACCAGGGCGTCGTCGGCGAGCCGATCTACAATGTGGACGCGGACGGGGAAGCGCTGGACGGCCATGAGGACACGCCCAGCTTTCTGAACGAGTACGTCATCAAACTGTCCCGGCTCTACGACGGCTTCTACACGCCGGAAGCCGCCGAAATGGCCGCGCCCAGAGCCAGGGCGGCGCGGGATTTCTATGAAAGCCTCTTGGCGGAAGCGCGCGGCGGCGCGCCGCTGTCCGCGCTTTTGAACGAGGTGCTTTCGTGAAGCCGGGACGGTTATGGGTCCGGGGTCTGCCGGATGGCGGCGCGAGGGTCGAGCAACTGAGCCTTGCGATCAAAAACCTGCCAGACGGCCTGAACGGCGCGCGCGTCCTGTTCGCAAGCGATGTGCACGCGGGGTTCACGTTTCCGGAAGCGGCGGTGGATCGGTTGATCGGCCAGATCGGTGAGTTCGCGCCCGACCTGATCCTGTGGGGCGGCGACTTCGCGGAGAACCGCGCCCGCGTGGAGGCCTTTTTTGAAAAGATCGGCAGCCTGAAGCCACGGCTTGGCATGGCGGCGGCGGTGGGCAACAATGATCGGCGTGTGTTTGGAACGTCGCTTGCGCCGATGCGAAGCATGGCGGAGCGCGCGGGCGTTCGCCTTTTGGTCAACGAGCGGTCTACGCTTCCCCTGTCCGGCGGCGCGCTGACCCTTATGGGCCTCGACGAGGATTACTACGGCGCGCCCGACCCCTCGATCCTGGCTTGGCCGCGCGGAGCGCGGGAGGCGGCGATCCTTCTATCCCACTCGCCCGCGCCGCTTGCCGGGCTGCTCCGGGGTGCGATTCTGCCCGACCTGATCCTGTGCGGGCACACCCACGGCGGGCAGGCGCGGCTGTTCGGGAAAACGCCCTACGACTTTCATTTCGACGGCGTGCGCCGCGGTCAGCCGTTCTTTACCGCGCGGGGCGTCGTGCGCGAGCAAAACGCGACGGTCGTAGTGACGGCGGGTCTCGGCTCCAGTAAAATTCCGCTCAGAATCAACTGCCCGCCGGAATTCTGGCTGATAACGCTTCTCGAACAATAAAACTGCCGCCCTTGCCCGGCATCGGGCAGGGACGGCGTTCAGGCGGGTTCCGTTCAAGGGATTTCGAGGTTGGATTCGCAGTCCTCGCCGCTCTTCTGGCAGTTTTCGCAGATCATCGCGCCGCAGCGCGCGCACTCGGCCATCGTTCGCGCGTCACCGGTACGCCTGCAGTGGCCGCATTCGATCATGGACATGCTTTCAACTCCTTCGGTTTTCTATTGTGCCGCGAATTCATCCAAAAATGCGCGGCTGCAACATTTTGTCAATCGCGCAAGTCTAACCCCCTGAATTGTAAACAAACCCGATGTATGCTACAATAGGTCGTACGCCTTTGTCTCTTGGCGTGCGGCGTGAAAGGGAAGGGGCCTTCAGAGTTGCCTGAGGAAAGACAGATTCAGCCCATCATCAGCCTGAATGCCGTCTCCAAGGTGTACACCATCGGCGCGACCAGACTGCGCGCGCTGGACGACGTGTCGCTCGACATCTACCCGGGCGAATTCGCGTGCATCGTCGGGCGCTCCGGTTCGGGAAAATCGACGCTGCTCAACATGATCGCCGGGCTTGAACGACCCACCAAGGGGCAGATCCGCGTCGCGGGAAAACAGATCGAGCGCTTGAGCGAGGCCAAACTCGTTCAGTTCCGGCTGGACAACGTGGGCTTCGTGTTCCAGCAGTTTAACCTCTTCGCCACCCACACGGCGCTCGACAACGTGGCGATGCCGCTGATGTACAAGGGCATGCCCAAAGACATGCGGCTCCGGCAGGCGCGCAAGATGATGGAACTCGTGGGCCTTTCGTCCCACGTCCAGCATATGCCCACCCAGATGTCGGGCGGCCAACAGCAGCGCGTGGGCATCGCGCGCTCGCTGGTCACAAAACCGAAAATCCTGTTCGCGGACGAGCCCACCGGCAACCTCGACCTCAAGACCTCGCGGGAGATCCTAAGGCTGATCCGCGCGGTCTGCCGCGAGCGGGGCACGACCCTGATCATGGTCACCCATGACGCCGAGATCGCGCAGTACGCGGACCGGGTGATTCGCCTCCTGGACGGGCATGTGATCGACAACTCGGTTCAGGAGCACCCCAGGGAAATCGCGCTGGTACAGACGCTGCCGGACGGCACCGTCGTCGAACTGCCGGAAGGCGAAAGCCGGGCCGAGAACGCGTAACCGCCCGGCGCACAAAGGAGGACAACCCATGCGGAGCCGACGTGTATCCTCGTTGATTTTGGCCGTTTTCATGACGCTGACGCTGCTTGCGCCCGCGTTTTCCGCGCTTGCAGAGGGCGAAACCTTAGCGCCCGTCGAGAGCCAGGCGCCCGTGGAAACGCCCAAAGCGAATCAAAAAGTCAAGCAGTACAAAGTGAAATTTGTCGATCAGGTCACCGGAAAACAGATCGGCGAGACGCAGCGCGTCAACGCCGGGGAAGCCGCAGCCGCGCCCGAAGCGCCTTACCATTCCGATCTGGGCTTCCAGTTCGCTGGATGGAGCCGGGATTTTTCCGCGATCAAAAAAAACACCAGCGTGGACGCGCGGTATGTGTCAAACCATCAGATGGTACTGGGCGAATTTGATACCGCACAGGCCGCACCGGGCGGCACGCTGAAGCTGATGCTGCCCGTCGCGTTCAAAAACGCGCTGACCGGCGAGGAGGCCGCCTCCAACACCCTTGCGGACGGGAAGAAGGCGGGGTACGACGCGAAGCGGGCGATCGCGGACTACGACCAGACCGCGCTCGCGAAGCAGGGGATCGAGTGGATCCGGGTCGACCTCGACCTCTCCGGAACCCCGCTCAAAGGGGACAGGGACGCGCGCAGTTCCTATATCTTGAAGTCGGTCAAGGACAGCAAGAAGAAATACGGCGTCGAGAACGGCCAGCCGGTCAACCGCGGCTTCGCGGCGTTTGGGGATGTCAAGGCGAAAGCCGACGCCAAGAGCGGCACGTACGCGCTGAAAGGAACCATCGTCTGGCGTCTCAGGGGCACAAAGCTGGACAACAAGGTTCCCTTTGAAATCAATCTGAAGATCGGCGGCAAGGCCGAGGTGCAGGATCAGGACGGCGCGGCTTCCTCGGAGCAGACCGCGCAGCAGGGCGACGCCATTGCGCCCGATGATTCGGACATTCTGGTTGCCAATCAGGCAAAGCCCGGTTCCGAACCGGTGGTTCAGATTCTCAGCCCGGAGTCGACGCCGGGAACCTCTTCGACACCGGAAGTCGCCGCGACGCCGGGAGCCGCCGCGACGCCGGAAGTCGCCGCGATGCCAGGAGCCGCCGCGACGCCGGAAGCCACCGCGACGCCGGAAGCCATCGCCACGCCGGAAGCCTCCCCGGCGCCGGAAGTCGTGACGATGGGCGCCGCGACCGCCGCGCCGGAAGTGACCGCCGTACCAGAAGCCGCTGGGGCAACGGAAGCGGTCACCACGCCAGAAGCCGCTGCGACACCGGATGCGACCACACCCGAAGCAACGGCCACACCGGATGCGACCACGGCAACTGAAGAATCCGATGATTTCGGCATCACGTCGAAGGGCGCGACCAATTTCACGGCCAAAGATACGCAAGACACAACGAGTTACACCGTCACGTTCACCGATTACGACGGCAGCACGATCGCGACGACGACCGTGCAGTCCGGCTATACGCCGTCCGCGCCGGGTAATTACGTGGTAAACAAGAGCCCGATTAAAAAGATCAACGATGACTGGTGCGTATTCTCCGGCTGGGATCAGGAACTCACAGCAGTAACCTATAACATCTCTATTAAAGCACAATACACCGCGCTTCCCGGCTCGAAAGAAGTCAACTATAAGGATCAATTTGACAACAAGGAGTATGGCACGGATAAAGTTGCGGCAGAAGCGGCTGCCAACTCCCATGACTCTCTGGGATACAAGTTTACCGGGTGGAAGGAAACGGCAACGACGGACGGCAGTACAATCTTTATAACCGCCACCGCCCAGTACGACGTAACCGCCAAACTTGCCGTCTGCCCGCGTTCGTTCGCAACCGGCAAACCCAAAGATAAGATGACCATCGCGCTGCCAGTTTCCTATACGCTTGGCAGTGTCGCGATCTTTAGCGATATGCTTAGTAACGGCAAGCGCGCCGAGAAGTACACCGGCAAGGAGTCGCCTTCCGATTTCGATCATACGCAGTTCTCTGCGCTGGGCGTCAAGAACATGTGGATCATACTGGACGACTTTGACAGCGACGACCCAGTGACCGCCTCCAGCCTTTCCGCCTACTATGTGGTTAAGGACGGCAAGAGCAATGGTTTCGCGGTGTTTGACAACATCTCCGTCAAATCCTCCGCCACCAACGGCTATTACCCGCTGACCGGCAGATTGTTCTGGCAGATGCAGGGACAACCGGATGAAGTGTTCAGCAGTATCGAGTTTACCACTCAGATTCGGGTGACCGGCGCGTCCACCTCCTCCGGCGGCAGCAGCTACGCCGGCGGCGGCGCCACCACCGGCAAGGAAAAACCGCAGGCAAAGCTGGTGGTGGAGGCGATCACCACCGACCCGCTCAGCCCCAAGGCGGGCGAGAACTTCGACATCGTTCTGTCTCTCAAGAATACCTCGCTGAATTATTACGTGCAGAACGTCGAGATGACCTACACTTCCGAAGAGGACGCGTTGGTGCCCACGGCGGGCTCCAACAGCGTCTACATCGCGAAGATTGACAAGGGCGAGTCCTTCGAGCAGAGGCTGCCGGTCAAGTCCAGCCCGGAACTGGCCAAGGAAGACGTCAAGGTCGACCTCTCGATGGAATACGAGGACAAGAAGATGACCGCGCTGACCGCGACGCAGTCCGTCATGGTCAAGGTCGCGCAGGTTCAGCGCATCCAGTTGGACACGCTGCAACTGCCCACCTCCGCGCCCGCGGCGGGCGACAGTGCGCAGGTGTCGCTGGGCATTTTCAACCTCGGAAGGACGATCCTCTACAACGTGACCGCGAAGGTGGTCTCCGACAACCCCAACCTGTCGCCCGGCCAGACGTTCTTCGGCGGCAACATGGATCCGGGCACGTCGAAGACCGCGGAACTGGAAGTCACGCCGATCGAAGCCGGGCAGTACAACGCGAACGTACAGGTCACGTATGAAAACGCGGCGGGCGAGGTTTTCACAGAGACGCGTCCCTTCACGCTCAACGTCAACGCGCTGGAGGACTTTGGCTACGACGAAAGCCAGTACGACTACGCCGCGGAGACCCCCGCGCCCGAAGCGCCGTCCGCCGCCCAGATCATGCAGTACCTGCCGTTGTGGCTGTACGCGGCGGTGGGGCTGATCCTCCTGATCGTGGTTCTCGCCATCGCGATGTCCGCGCGCCGCCGCCGCAGGAGGATGTTCGAAGACGATGAGATGGACTGACATCCTGTCCGCCGCGCTGAGCAACCTCCGCCGGCGCAAGCTCCGCAGCATCCTGACGATGCTGGGCGTGGTCATCGGCACGGCGGCCATTGTCGTGACCATTTCGCTTGGCTACGGCGCGGAGAAGACACAGATGGCGGCAATGGAAGCGGCCACGAACCTCCGGTTGATTCAGGTGTACCCAAACTACGGGTTTTCGGACGCTTCCGCCACCCAGTCCGCCACCGGCAAACGCATTACCACGATCAACGACAGCGTCGTCCGCCAGATTCGTTCCATCAAGGGCGTCAGCGCGGTCACGCCGGTCGTGAACCTGTATTCGGGCGTCTCTTTTACACTGAAGACGGGCAAGCGGGAATACCCCGCCGCGCTGATGGGCGTGTACCCGCAGGATTTCGCGAAAATCACCAAGCTCAAGAGCGGGCGCTATTTTTCGTCCACGTCCGGTACGATGGAATTCATCATGTCGGAGATGAGCATGCTGGACTTTCAGGACCCGGCAAAGCCCGACGAGTACGTGGACGTGTACACGCTTTTGTCCGAAGGGAAGCCGCTGCCGCTCCCCAAGCTGGACTGGCTGAACCAGAGCTACAAGATGACCATGAGCTGGGAGGACACCCAGGAGGATTCCGCCAACGTCAGCGACGAGCCGGTCATCAAGACCAAGGATTACAAAGCGCGTCTGGTCGGCATCCTGCCCGCCGACATCAACGACATGACCTACAGCTACGGCGCGGTGGTCAACCTCAACTGGCTGAAAAAGCTGTATAAGGAAAACAAGCAGCTTTTCAAGGACATGGGCGTGGACAGCATGGACAAATACGACACCGTCTACGTACTGGTCGACACGGTGGATTCGGTGGACAGCGTGGTCAAGGGCCTGATGGATCTGGGCGTGCAGTACTGGAGCATGATGGAAGTCGTCAAGACCATGCGTCAGCAGATTCAGACCATGCAGGCGTTCCTGGGCTTTATCGGCGCGATTTCGCTGCTGGTCGCGGCGCTATCGATCGCGAACACCATGATGATGTCCATCTACGAACGCACCCGCGAGATCGGCGTGATGAAGGTCTTGGGCTGCAAGCTGGGCAACATCCGCGTGATGTTTTTGAGCGAAGCCGCCTACATCGGCGTGTTCGGCGGGGCGTTGGGGCTGGCGGTCAGTTACTCGTTAAGCTACGCGCTCAATACCGTCGACTGGCTGCAGCAGTTGGCCAGTAGCGTCATGCAGTCGGGCGGCATGTTCGCCGAGGAAGGCGCGACGGTTTCGATCATCCCGCCCACGCTCGCCTTCGGAACCTATTTGTTCGTGGTGCTGATCGCGATCGGTTCGGGCTTTTACCCGGCGCAGCGGGCGACCAGGCTTTCGTCGCTGGCGGCGATCAGAAGCGCAGACTAACGGCAATCATCTTTCATTGCGGGCAAACGAAATCCGCTGTGCGGCTTTCGTTTGTTTTGGGAACGTAGCCGGTTTCCGCAAATCCCTCCGGGGATTTACGTGCGGAAACCGGTCGGGAATGCTTTCCCTGTCGGCCGGGCAAGCTCGGCCTTTGAGGGCAAGCCAAAGCCGCGCAGGTCGCCGGATTTGATTCAGGTCGAAAGGGCACCGGCCCTCTGACGCTCTCTCAGGGTTTGGAATCTCGTGACCGAAGGGGTTTTCAACGCTTGGATTTTCAACGCCAATAATGGACATACTGTCACGCGAGAGGTGATGGTATGTCCTTTGGTTTTATATTGCTGATCGTGGTTGGGATTCTGGTGATGTTTGGCGTCGGTCAGCGCGCGCTGGATAGGCTCCGGCTGACCGACAAGCAGGCAATGCTGTTCGTCGCGCTGATCATCGTGGGCGGCATCATTCCCGACATTCAGGTGACGCCGCTGTTCGCGTTCAACATCGGCGGCGCGCTGATCCCGCTGGGGCTCGCGGTCTACCTGATCGCGAAAGCGGAAACCGCCTGGGAGAAGTGGCGTTCTCTGATCGCGGCGGCGCTGGCGGGCGTCGCGGTGTTCCTTTTAGGCCGCATGCTGCCCGCAGATCCAGAGCAGACGCAGATCGATCCCAACTACCTGTACGGCATCGCCGCGGCGGTCGTGGCCTACGTATTCGGCCGGTCTCGGCGGGCGTCTTTCATCGCGGGCGTGCTGGGCGTGATGCTGGCGGATACCGCGCAGGCGGTGATCAACTGGAGTCAGGGCATCGACCAGACGCTGATTCTGGGCGGCGCGGGCGCGTTCGACGCGGTGGTTATCGCGGGCGTGTTGGCGGTGCTTCTGGCAGAGTTGTTCGGCGAACTCATCGAACGCGTCATGCGCGGCGCGCACACGGGGGAGGAGAAGGGCAAATGAAGCGGCTGACCGCAATTATTTTACTGATGCTCATGCTGATGCCTGTCTGCGCGCGGGCGGAGGAATACGAATACCAGGACGACGTTGTCTACCGCATCTATGACGGGAATGGCGCGTACCTGACCTCCTACGCGGGGCGTGTCTATGTGGACGACGAGTATATCGCGGAGGACAACAAGCTCTACATCATGACCAACGTGGACGACGCGGCGCTGACCGCTACCGCCAGCTATCTGGGCGTTGAGACCGTCGACGCGCGTGTGGAGACCCAGTCGGTGTTCTCAGGCGCGGCGGCGGCAACCAACGCGCCGTCCGCTTCGCCGGGCGCGACCGCGGCGGCGCAGGCTTCGCCCAGCGCGTCGGGCGGCGGCAAGAAGCTCGTCGCCATGTACTCGACCCACACCGACGAGTCCTACGAACCGACCGACGGCACATCTTCCAAGACGAAGGACGCGGGCATTCTGGACGTTGGCGACGCGCTGAAACAGAATCTTGAGAAGCTGGGCGTCGAGGTCGTCTACGACAAGACCAGCCACCTGCCCCATGACGGGGGCGCGTACCGGCGGTCGCGCCAGACCGCAGAGGAACTTTTGAAAAAGCAACCGGAGGCGCTGATCGACATTCACCGGGACGGCATCCCCGACTCGAAGGAGTATGACAAGAAGATCGACGGCGAGGACGCCTCCAAGGTGCGCCTGTTGGTGGGCCGGTCCAACCCCAACGCCGACGCCAACCGTAACTTCGCCAAGGAGATCAAATCCACAGCCGATCAGTTGTATCCCGGCTTCATCAAGGACATCTTTATTGGCAAAGGGAACTATAATCAGGAGATCTATCCACAGTCGGTTCTGCTTGAGTTTGGCACACACACGATGCAAAAGGAACGCGCGATCAAGTCCACCGAGTATATGGCGAACGTACTGGATAAAGTGCTGTTCGGCGGCACGGCGAAAGCGGAAGAAAATGTACAACAGGGGAACAAATCTGCCGGGAAGGGCGTCTTATGGTTAATCGGAGGCCTCATTGTGGCCGGCGTGATCTACGCATTGGCAGCTACGGGCACCTTTGGCAGCATGAAGCGCAGGCTCGCGCGCGGCGCGAGCGAGGTGACGGGCGGCACCATTGGTCGGAAGCCGAAAGACCCCCAGGATCCCCATTAAAATATGATTGGCACGTAACAATTTTGTAACGCTATGGATGCACATACCCGATTTGTCTGTGCTACAATAAAGCGAAGTGGGGGACTTTTACGAACGCTGGGGAGGAGAGGGATCGCATGATAGTCCGAAGAAGCGCGCTTTGGGTTCTTTGCCTGATGCTGATCGCATCGATGACGTTCGCGCCTTTTAGCGCCCTGGCCGATTCGGGCAAGATCTATAAAGCGGCGACCAACGGCGTGCGCATCCGCGAGAAAGCGCAGTCCGGTTCAACCGTCATCGGCAAGCTGAAGAAGGGTGAGAAGGTCATCCGGCTGAGCGTCAAGAACCGGTGGTACCGAATCAAGACGTCCAAAGGCCTGATCGGTTACGTGTTTCCCTCCAACCTGAAATACTACCGTACCTACGAAGTGGGGAAGATATACCGGGCCAGTTCTTCGAAGGGCGTCAAGGTGTATAAGAAGGCGGTTTCGAGTTCCGGCGTCAAGGGCACGCTGACCAGGAAGTACAAGGTCGTGCTGCTGGCGAAGTCCGGCAACTGGGGGCTGATCCGCGTGATCGCGAACGGCAAGGTGGGTTATGTGCCGCTGAAGAACCTGATCTCCGCCTGATCGCGCAAAGGCATCTTTCCTTTGCATTTGGAACGAGGCCGGTTCCCTGAAACACCTGCGGACGTTTCCGTGCGGGAACCGGATCGGGAACGCTTTCCCCGTCGGCCGGGCAAGCTCGGCCTTTGGGGGAAAGCCAAATCCACCGCGCTGGTCGCTGGATTTGATGTGAAGTCAAGAGGGCCGCGGGCCCTCCCGACACCCTCCCTGGAGTTATTTAATGGTTCAGCCCGCGCCCTGTGGCGCGGGTTTTGCTTTGGTGCCGTCCACCTTTTTTATTTGTATTCGCCGCGGAAGGATGCTATAATATCCTCATTCATGAGGAATACTTCCTGCGAAATGGAGAAAACGGATGAAAACGTACAACATCGCGGTGGCGGGCACGGGTTACGTGGGGCTGGTTGCGGGCGTGTGCTTCGCGCATGTCGGGCATCAGGTCACCTGCGTGGACGTGGACGAAGCCAAGGTTTTGAAAATGCGCGCGGGCGAGTCGCCCATCTACGAAGAAGGCCTCGAGGAACTGATGAAAGAGGCGATCGCCGCCGGGCGCATCCGCTTCACAACCGATTTCAGGGACGCATACCGCGCCGCCGACGCGATCTTCATCGGCGTGGGCACGCCCGAACAGCCGGATGGGTCGGCCAACCTCACCCACATCGCCACCGTCGCGCGGCAGATCGCCGAGTCTGTCGAAAAGGACTGCCTGGTCGTCGTCAAATCCACCGTGCCGGTGGGCACCAACGACAAGGTGGAGCAGTTCATCCACGATTTTCTGGATCATGACGTCCGGATCGAGGTGGCCTCCAACCCGGAATTCCTGGCGCAGGGCACCGCGGTGCATGATACCTTGAAGGCGCAGCGCATCGTCATCGGCACCAAGACCCAGGAGGCCGAGCGGATGCTGAGGGAAATCTACGAGCCGTTCGGCCTTCCGATCGTGTCGGTGGGACGAAGGAGCGCCGAGATGATCAAGTACGCCTCCAACGACTTCCTCGCGCTCAAGATCTCCTACATCAACGACATCGCGAACCTGTGCGAACTGGTCGGCGCGGACATTACCGAGGTCGCGCGCGGCATGAGCTACGACGAGCGCATCGGCAGAAGGTATCTGAACGCGGGCGTCGGCTACGGCGGAAGTTGCTTCCCCAAAGACACCAAGGCGCTAAGGTTCCTCGCCAAGCAGTTCGGCTACAGGCTCCGCACGGTGGACGCGGCGGTGGAGGTCAACGAGGCGCAGAAGACCTTGTTGTTCCAGAAGGCCTGCCGGAGGCTGATCACCTTCGACCGCCTGAAGGTCGCGGTGCTGGGTGTCGCGTTCAAGGCGGGCACCGACGACCTCCGGGAAGCGCCGTCCATTGACAACGTACAGCTTCTTCTGGACGCCGGCGCGATCATCCACTTCTTTGACCCCGTCGCGGCCAGGGCGTTTGAGCGCAGGTTCCCCGGCAGGGTGATTTCGGAACAGACGCCTGAGGACGCACTCCGTGGCGCGAACGTCTGCTTTGCGTTCACCGAGTGGCCGGAAGTTCGCGCGCTTCAGCCGGACGATTTCAAGGCGCTGATGCGCACGCCGCTGGTTTACGACGGGCGCAACCTTTTCGACCCGGAGAAGATGGCTTCCGCGGGCGTCGAATACCACTCTGTCGGCCGGGCGGGCGTGACGCCCGCTGGAAAATGAACCAAGCGACGCGTGCGCGCGTCATAAAGAACGGATAAACCGTGCGGGAAGCGGAGGGATGAAGTTGCTCTCAGCGGCGAATTCGGGGCTCAACGCGTTTTACCTGTCCGGCGGGGTCAACGTGATCCTGTACATCCTGCTGGCAGCTGTGTTCCTGTACTGCCTGATCCGAACCGTTGGTCCGCTGACCGCATCGCGGCAGGCGCTCGCGCGCGCCGTACGCTCCATCCGAAAAGGCGACAAGGCGAAGCGCTCCTGGCGGGAAGAGGGTTTTCTGGGTTCGGCGATGCAGACCCGCTGGAGCGCGTTTTTAATGAGCCAGACGTTCCTGGAGGAGCATTTCGGCGGCTCCGCGAAGGTGGAGGAATTCATCGGCGAAGACGAGGTCTGCCCGCCTGAAACGGTGGCACTGGCCGAGGCCGCGCCGGGCATCCTGATGTCGCTCGGCTTTCTGGGCACGCTGATCGGCCTCTGGCAGGGGCTGCCCGCCGCAAAGGACATGGATGGGATGCTCTCGGCGGTCAGGATGGCGCTGGCGCCGTCCATCCTGGGCGCGGCGCTTGCGGTGCTGTTCTCGCTCGCCCACCGTGCGACGATGAGCGGCGCGCAGGGCGCGCTGGCGGCTTTCCGCGACGCGATGGCGCGCTTCGCGCTCTCGCCGGAGGTGGATCCCGCCGCGCAGGCGGCGCTGACGCAGCGCGAGCAGTCCGACCGGATCCGCCTGCTGGCGGACGACATCTCCACCAAGCTCGCCGACCGGTTCGCGCTGTCGATGTCAAAGACGATTGAGCCGCTGACGGGCGAACTGCAGAAGTTCGTTCAATCGGCTTCCCGCGAGCAGGTGCGCGGCGTGGACGCGCTGGTCAGCCGGTTTGTGGGGCTCCTCGACGAGCGGATGGGCGGCGGCATGGAAAAACTGTCTTTAACCATCGACGGCCTGTGCAAGAGCCACCTGCAGATTCAAGATGATTTGAAGAAGGCGTCCGACGGCATCGCCCGCGTGTCGCGCGACCTCGCCGACGCGCAGCATTCGTCTCAGGACATGATCGACAAGTTCGACGGCTACTTAACACGCCTGAGCGGCGCGCAGGCGATGGTGGAGGAGGGGTACTCCCGCATCTCCGCCAGTGTCGAGCATTTGGAGATCGTCGCGAGGCAGCAGAACAACTACCTCCTGTCGGTCGGAAAACTCCAGGGCGAGTGGTCGCGCGCGCTGACCGCTTTCCAGACCGCCGCCGACCAGTTCGCAAAGGTCTCGACCGACAACACGCTCTCCGCCAGCCAGTCGATGACGAAGGCCGCGGAGGAACTGAAGAAGTCCAGCGAGGCGCTGACGCAGAGTCATCAGGCGCTGTCCGCGGGCGTCACCCGCGAGATCGAGAAGGCGTACGGTTCGTTCTTCGTCAGCGCCGGAAAGACCACCGACCAGCTCAACTGGCTGATGGAGAACATCAAGGCAACGCTTGCGAGGCTGCCGGATCTCCTCGACGACGCCGCCGCCATTTACGCCGGGCAGGCCGACCGGCTCACCGACGCGCTGCGCTCCGCGCAGGCCGCGCTGGAGGATGCCGTCGACCACATCGGCGCGTATGGAGGGCGATAAGCGATGAAGCCGGGCCGCAGGCGCGCGCCGAATTTGCCGATTGGCATGCTGATGGCGGAGGTCATCCTGGTGGTCGCGGTGGTATTGGTGTTCGGCGCGTACCGGCAGAACGCCGAGAATGGCCGGAACGCCGTCGAAGTTGCGAACCGCCAGACGGAACTGGATCAGGCGGAGGCGGCGCTAACTCAGCGCAGAAGTTCGCTCGATCAGCGGGAGGACGCGCTTTCAAAGCAGGCGCAGGCGCTCTCCGCGGATCAGAAGGCGTTGGAAGATGACAAGGCGAAGCTCACCGAGGCCGACGCGGCGCTTACGGCGCGCGAACAGGCGCTGACGGACGGCGTTCAGGCGCTCGCGGACGACCGCGCGGCGCTGACGGCTGCCAAAGCCGACCTCGAAAGCCGCGAAAAGGCGTTTTCGGACCGCCAGGCGGACTATGACGCGCGGCTTTCCGATTACGCGGCGCTCCAGCGGGTGGTGGATGACGCGCTGAACGCGCGCGGGCGCATCGCTTCGGCGCTGAAGTCGGCCATTGCAGCGGCGGGGGTCGCGGCTTCGGTGGATGAGGACGGCGCGGTATCGATCCCGGCGGAAAGTCTGTTCACCGGGAGTTCGGCTTCGTTGTCCATTCACGGCAAGGAACGGTTGGACGCGCTGCTTCCGGTCTGGTACGCTGCGCTGAAAGGCGAAAGCCTGTCCACGCTTTCGGTGGAAGTGACGGCGGACATGGACGACGCCGGGGGGCAGAACCTGTCCGCCCGTCGCGCGCTCGCCATCCTTACTTACGCGCTGGAAACTACGGCGCTTGATCAGCAAGCGCGTGCGATGCTCCTTCAAAAAGGGCTTACCGGCGCGCGGGCTAATGCGGGCGGCGAATCCACTGTGGTGTTCAAGTTTACACTCAATAACGACGCGCTTCGCAGCGCGCGGGCCGGATGAGCGCGGCGCGAATCTGATTGCGTCTTTCTCAATCCAGCCGAAATGGAGCGTTCGATTCGTGAAGTACATCCGACGGGTTCTCTGGTTTGTCGCGTCGCGCCTTCTGATCTTCAGCGTGATCGCGTCGGTATTGATCCTCGCGTTCTACCTTGCGATGAACGCGTCCAACATCTACATCCTGCTCAGCGACGGCATGCGCCAGCGCACCCAGGTCATCCTGACGCGCGAAGACCCGGAATCTCTGAACAGCTACTTCCGCGCGGACTTTTTAAAGAGCGACGAGACGCTGGCGCTTGGCCTCTCCAGCGCGTCGCCCTACGTGAATTACAAGATCACCGACTTTGAAAACAGCGTCAAGCTGGAATGGATCTGGAGTTGGCCGTGGGAGGATACCGCGCAGGCGACCATCGTCTACCGCGTGCCGGTCATCCACGGCAGCGTGGTCTCCGGGAAGAGCGCGCTGGTCAAGTCCGGCGTTTTGAGCGCCAACCCGCCGGTGTGGCAGGGCGGGCGGTACAGCATGACGCTCTACCGGGTGAACGGACAGTGGAAGATCGCCGGGATGCGGCAGACCCAGATCATCCTGGAGCCGGAGCCGACGCCCGCGCCAACCTTGTCACCGCAATGATCCTCTCCGCTGCATTTTCCCATGGCGCCGGCCTCTGCCCGATGGCCGGCGTCACCGATGTCACGTTCCGGCTGATCTGCCGAGAACTGGGCGCTGCGTTCGCGACCACCGAGATGGTGAGCGCCAAGGGGTATCTGATGAGCCCCGGCCACCGAGCCGCGATCCAGCTTTTGCTGCACGCCGCGCACGAGGGGCCGCTTGGGGTGCAATTGTTCGGGCGCGACCCCGAAGCCGTGGCCGAGGCCGCGCGGCGGCTCAGTGACCAGGGCTTTTCGTTTGTCGACCTTAACATGGGCTGCCCCGCGCCCAAGATCGTGTCGGGAGGCGAGGGGTCGGCGCTTCTGAAGGAACCGCTACTCGCCGGGCGGGTGATCGAAGCGACCGTCCGCGCGGTACATATTCCGGTCACGGTCAAGATCCGTTCGGGCTGGGATCCCGCGCACGTCAACGCGCCGGAAGTCGCGCGCATCGCACAGGACGCGGGTGCGGCCGCCGTCACGGTGCACGCGCGCACCCGCGACCAGTTTTACTCCGGCCGCGCCGACCGGCGTGTGATTGCGGACGTCGTCCGCGCGGTATCTATTCCGGTGATCGGAAACGGCGACATCGCCTCCGGCAATGACGCGCTCTCGATGCTCCGGGAGACCGGCTGCGCGGGCGTCGCGGTGGGGCGGGCGGCGCGTGGGAACCCGTGGCTCTTCCGTGAGATCGCGTGCGCAATGCGCGGCGAGACACACGCACCGCCATCCATTGATGAGCGCCTCACGATGGCGATGCGGCACCTGGACATGCTCGCGGCGCTTCACGGCGAGGAGCGGGCGGTACGTGAAATGCGCGGCCATGTCGCGAGTTATGCGCACGGCTCGAAGGGCTGCGCGCGGCTCCGCGCGCGCGTGATGGCGCTGACCACCGTCGAATGCGTCCGAGACGCGCTTCTCGAATTTTTGAACGAAGGTTGACCCGATGCAGATGAGGTTTTCGCCGCTGTTCAGCGGCTCCAATGGCAACGCGATCTATGTGGAGATGGGCGACGCGCGCGTCCTGATCGACGCGGGCGTGTCCGGTTCCCGGATCGTGCACGCGCTGGAAACGCTGGGCGTGCTGCCCGGCATGCTGGACGCGATCCTGCTCACCCACGAACATTCCGATCACGTGCAGGGCGCGGGCATTCTGTCCAGAAAGTATGACATCCCGCTGTACGCGACGCGCGGCACCTGGATGGCGATCGCCGCGCGGATGGGGAAGCTGTCCCCGTCCAACGTGCGGGAGCTGCGCGCGTTTGAGGACTTCTACGTCGGGGACATCGGCATCATGCCGTTCGCGCTGCCGCATGACGCGTCGGAGCCTGTGGGGTATTCCGTCTCCTCAGGCGGCACGCGGGTCGCTGTGGCGACCGACATCGGCCACCTGAAGGGCGAGTGGCTGGAGGCGGTTTCCGGGTGCGATCTGGTGCTGCTCGAATCCAACCATGACGTGGACATGCTGAAGGCGGGACGTTACCCCTATGAACTGAAGCGGCGGATCCTCGGAAATCACGGCCACCTGTCCAACGTGGACGCGGGCCGCGCAGCGGTGAAGCTGGCGGGGTCGGGTGTGAGGCAGATCGTGCTGGGGCATCTGTCCGGCGAAAACAACTTCCCGGAGCTGGCGCTGCGCACCGTGCACGACGCGCTGGAAGCCGAGGGGTTCCAGCCAGGCGTCGACGTGGGGCTGGACGTCGCCAGGCGGGACGCGCCCAACGGCGTGTACGCATTGAAGCCGGAGGGCAGCCAGTTTGCCAGATCGGAGGGAACGCCGTTTGTCTGGTTTTGACGGAAATTTTGCAAGCGACGGGGATTTCAAGTTCTGGGCGCGCAGGCCCGCGATCTTTACCGCCAACGCGCTGTACCTGCTGGCGGCGGCGGGGCTGCCTGCGGTTTCGTACCTCGTCACGCTGGTGATGGGGCTCTTCAAACTTCCGACGGACGGCCAGTCGATGATGTCGCCGGTGTCGCTTGCGTATTATCCGCTCTTCATCGGGCTTCCGATCATCCTGATCGCGGCGAGAAAAGAGGGTGTCGGCCGCGCGATGCGGCTGAACCCGCTGCCGCCCTCGATGGCGGTCGTTTCGGTGTTGGCGGCGCTGGCGGGCGTGATGACCACGCTGTCGCTGGGTTCGCTCTGGATGCTGGCGCTGGAAGGCATGGGCGCGAGGCTGGTCGACCAGACATTGCCGGTCGCGAACAGTTCCGGCGCGCTGATCCTGTTGGTTCTCACCAGTTGCATGCTGCCCGGCGTGTTTGAGGAGCTTCTGTTCCGCGGGTTTATCCTGGGCGCGTGGGAGCGGCGGGGCACGAAGTACGCGCTGGTCGTGTCCACGATGCTGTTCGCAGGGCTGCACGGCTCCATCATCGGCCTCCCGACGCAGATTCTTTTGGGTTTTGCCATCGGATACCTCGTGATCAATACGGATTCGCTGTACGCGGGCATGATCTACCACACGGTGCATAACGCCGTGTTGGTGGTTTTATCGCAGATTCAGCCGCAGTCGACCGCCGCCGGGACGATGTACGAGAGCGTCGGCGGCGCGGCGGGCGTATTGTTGCTCGCGCTGCAGGCCGCCGTCTACGGCGTGGTGTTCTGGGCGATTTTGATGATCTCCGGCTGGCACCGGGAAAAGCAGGGCAGGACGTTCGAGCAGATCGAGCGCATCGACAGAACCAAGCTCACCTGGCAGGAACTCTTCGTACTGCTCGCGGCGATGGTTTCGGTCGGCTGTATGTATTTATTGGATCTTCTTGAGATGCTGCGGGTGATCTGATGAACGCGTGCGTATTGTGCGTCGGGAAGCTCAAGGAGGACTGGCAGAAGGCCGCCTGTCAGGAATACTTGAAGCGGCTGACCCGCTACGGGCGGTTTGAGGTCGTGGAAGTCCCCGATCAGCCGGAGCCGGAGCGCGCGTCCGAGGCCGAGGCGGCACAGGTTTTGGAGAAGGAAGGACGCGAACTTCTGAAGCGGATCAGGCAGGACGACCGGGTTGTGGCGCTGTGCATTAAGGGGCAGGCGCCGGATTCGGTCGGGCTTGCGAGGCTCCTTGAAGGCTGGTCTATGGATGGCAGGCGGCTTACGCTTGTGATCGGCGGCTCATTGGGGCTTTCGGACGAGGTGCTGGCCCGCGCGGAGCATCGGCTGTCGTTTTCCAACCTCACGTTTCCGCACCCGCTGATGCGGGTGATCCTGCTGGAGCAGTTATACCGGTCCTCAAAAATCCTGTCTGGACAAAGATATCACAAATAACCGGAGGAAGGGGCGATGGACTTGTTGGGGTTCGAGGCCGCGCAGTTCGCCGATTTTCTTCGGATGGCGCGCGACTTTTTGTATTTCACGCTGCTGGGCGGCGCGCTGACGCTCAGCCTGATGCTGGGCGCGGGCGGCGCGGCGGTGATCGCGGGGCTGCGGGTGGACGACCTCGCGCGTCGGCGCGTCGCGGGCGCGACGCTGATCCTTTGGCTGGCCGCGGCTGTTCTGTCGCTGGCGGCGGTTTGGTATTTCCTGCCGGAACTATTGTACCCGATGGCGGCGGGCTGCGCGCTGGCGCTTGTCCGGCTTTCGGCGGCCTTGAAATTCCGGCTGCGGCCCACGCTTCCGGCCGGGGCGGATTTCGCTTCGTTGCTTCGCGTCGGTTTCAGGCCATTGATCGCGTCGGTTCTGTACCTTGCCGCATCGCTCTTGGGCGCGACGCTGACCGGCGCGCTCCTCTACGCGCTGCTAGTCCTGATTGCGAACGTCGCGGTGCAAAGGGATGAGGCGGAGAACCGGCGGCTGTCGGCGTACCTGACCGCGCTGGCTGTCCTGATGGCGGTTCCGCTCGCGCTTTTGCCCGGATGGAAGCACGCGTTGGGCGGGCTTCTGATCGCGTGGCTGGCCGCGATCTCGCAGACCGCCGGTCTCTACGCGCTTTTTCATCTGCCGGGCAATTTCTATGAAGCTTACCTGCCCGTCCGCGCGTGGTTCCTTCGGCGGCGTTCGGGGCGCTAAACAATGTCGTGAGATGTCAGTAACCGGCACTGTCACATACACAATGAAAGCCCCGAAAACCGGCGTTTTCGGGGCTTTGATGTCAATAACTTTACCGGGATTGTCAGCGCGTTGTTACTGACACTGGGCGCTTCGCGCCCGGCGGCTGCGGCAGAACCACGCGCATGCGGGTGCCGATGCCCTCGCGGGAGAGCACCTGGAAGTAGCCGCCGTGGCTGTCCACGATCCACTTGGCGATTGAGAGCCCCAGCCCCGCGCCGCCCGACTTCCGGGCGCGCGCCGGATCGGAGCGGAAGAAGCGGTCGAAGATCTTGGGAACGTCGTCGGGTTTGATGCCGATGCCCTCGTCCGTCACGCTGAAGCAGGGGGAACCGGCTTCCGTCCCGACTTCCAGCAGGATCCGCCCGCCGTCCGAGGTATATTTGATCGCGTTGTCCATCAGGATGCGCGCGGCCTGCTTGATCAGCGCCTCGTCGCCGGTGATGGGCGCTGCGTCTTTTGACTGGAAGGAAAACTCGTGGGTGGCGTCGATCATTTTATATTCGTCGCAGACTTCCGACAGGGTCTTGGTCAGGTCAAACGGCGCGAACGCGATGGTGTTCCGCCCGCTGTCGCCGCGCGCGAGGAAGAGGAGCTGCTCCACCAGCCGGTTCATGCCGCGCGTTTCCACCTGGATCGCGGCGATCGACTCCTCCAGAATGTGCTGGTCGGTCTTGCCCCAGCGCGCCAGCATGTCGGAGTAACCCTGGATGACCGCGATGGGCGTTCTCAGTTCATGGGACGCGTCAGACACGAAGCGGGTCTGCTCCACGTAGGATTCGTGGACGCGGCTTAAGAGATTGTTGATCGCCTGCTCCAGCCCTTCCACGTCGCGGTCGCCGGTATTGAGCCGGACGCCGCGCGTGGACGGCGTGAGACTGTCGATGGCGTCCTCCAGCGAATGCAGCTTGTCGGCTGCGAAGCGCTCGCTGGAGATGCGCTCGGCGGCGCGGGTCATCTGCCGGACCGGCTTCATCATCCGCTCGGCGCTGCGGCGTCCTCCGCCCCACCGGAACAAAAACACCACGCCTTGCGCGGCCAATACCAGCGCGAGGAAGTGCCGGAATGGAATAAGGTACGCGCCCAGATCTGCGGAGCCGGTTTCGCCCTCCGGCGTCGTGAAGTGGTACTGCGCCCCGTCGAAACGCTCATAGAAGCGGCCGGTTTCGGTTATCCCGGTGAACCAGCGGCGGCTCCACGGCGAAAAGCCGCCGTCCGCACCGGCCTCCGCCCGGTAGCAGAACGCGCCGACCGCAATGATGACGAGCGCGATGTCCGCCGCCAGCATCGTCGAAAACAGCCGCCACAGCCACATGCGGCTGATGCGGCGCACCGAGCGCGACGCGCGGAATTTCTCGCGGTTTCTTCTGCTCATGCTTCCGGCTCCTTGATGGCGTAGCCGACGCCGCGTACGGTGTGGATCAACTTGACGCCGCAGGCTTCGTCCAATTTTGCGCGCAGGTAGCGGATGTACACGTCCACCACGTTGGTCTCGCCCATGTATTCATAGCCCCAGACCCGCTCGAGCAGCGTCTCGCGGGTGAGGACGATCGACTTGTTTTCAAGCAGGGTCATCAGCAGCGTGAACTCGCGGTTGGTCAGCTCCAGTTCATGCCCTTCACAGGTGACCGTCCGGCGCGCCGCGTCCAGCGCGACCGGGCCGCAACTCATGATCTGCGCCGGGGCGTCCGCGCCGCGCTTCCGAAGCGCCGCGCGGATGCGCGCCAGCAGTTCCTCGATCTGGAACGGCTTTGTGATGTAGTCGTCCGCGCCCATGTCAAGCCCGGACACTTTGTCCATCACCGCGTCGCGCGCGGTCAACATGATGACGGGCGTACTGGCGTTTTTTCGGAAGCGGCGCAGCACTTCAAGGCCGTTCAGTTCCGGGAGCATGATGTCCAGGAGCAGTAGGTCATATTTCCCGGACTCGGCCATCTGTAGTCCCACACGGCCATCGTAGGCTTTTTCGACCTCGTAGCCCTCGTGGGTCAGCTCCAGTTCGACAAAGCGCGCGATGCGCTCTTCGTCCTCAATCAGAAGGATTCTGGACATATGCCTCCCGTGCCGCGCCTTTCGCGGGGAACCTTTTCATTTCGTGGAAACGCGTTTCTTCCATCGGCCTCGCGGCCGGTGGAAGAAACGGGGACTTCTATGTTCTGTTACTGGTTGTTGTTGCCGGTTTCCTTGCGAACTTCGGTGACGATGTTGCCGGCCACTTCCGAGGCCTTGTCCATCACGCGGTTGACCGCTTCGACGCCCTCCGCGCCCTTCAGCGTGTACTTGAAACCGAAGAACAGACCCACGATCAGAAGGGGCACGGTGATCCAGAAGCCGAACGCCAGCATCAGGAGCAGCACGAGCAGCGGCAGTTCGAACATCGTCTCGCCCTTGCGGGTGAACACCACGAAGTAGCGGCCCATTTTGTTGATGCCGGAAGCGACCTGGCGGCCGATGCGACCCGCGTTCTCGGCGTGGCGGCGGTGGTGGTCATGATGTCGTTCGTCGTGCCAGGATTCGCTCTTCGTAGAGTAATCGGTGGTTCCGCCGATGACCTTGCCCTGATTCTCCAAGAGCACCAGCGCGTCCAGCAGGTTCCAGTCGGCGGCTTCCAACGCGGCCTTGGCCTCTTCATACGACACGTTGGCTTTCTCGCGCAGCTTCTCAACCATTTCAAAGTGATCCATGATATTCCCTCCGTTTGATCTTTTCTCTTTCCTTGCGACGGGAGTATCATAACAAATGGAAATTAGCGTGTCCTGACAGAATCATTAGAACGCGATTAGAAAGCGGGACGATGTTTATCAGAATCGCGGCTTTCAGGAATTTTGCTCGTTTGCGACTTCTGCGGCGGATTCCCATTCGTCAAGGAGAGCGGTAAGTCTCGCCTGTGCGTCGCGGTGATCCTTTACGACCTGCGCGCCGCTCTCGCCCTGGTAGGTTAAGGGGTCGCCCATCTTTTCCTCCAGCAGCGTGATCTCTGCCTCAATTCGCTCAATCTCGGCCTCAAGATCGGCGACCTTCTTTTCCAGCGCCTTCTTCGTTTCCCGCCGGAGCCGCTCCTTGCGTTTCTGCTTCTCAAGCTCCGTCCTCGTGATACCCGAAGATTCGTCTGTTTCTGAAAACGCCATGCGGCGCTTCTTGTTCAGGTAATCGTCGTAATTCCCCAGGTACTCGTCCGCGCCGTCCGGCCGCATCTCGACGACGCGGGTCGCGATGCGGTTGATGAAGTAGCGGTCATGGGAGACGGTCAGGATGGTGCCGGTGAACTCGTCCAGCGCGTGTTCCAGCACCTCGCGGGAGTCCATGTCCAGGTGATTGGTCGGCTCGTCCAGGATCAGGAGGTTGTCCTTCCGGAGCATCAACTTCGAGAGCGCCACGCGCCCCTTCTCGCCGCCGGAAAGCGTCGAAATCGGCTGGAACACGTCGTCCCCGGTCAGGAGGAACAGCGCCAGCGCGCCGCGAACCTGGTCGGGCTGCATGTAGGGAAAGTCGTCCCACAGTTCGTCCATCGCGGTCTTTTCCGGGTGCAATTGCGCCTGCTGCTGGTCGTAGTACCCCAGATCCACGTTGGCGCCATAGGCGACGGTGCCCTCGTCCGGTTCGCGCCGCCCGGCGATGATGTCCAGAAGCGTCGTCTTGCCGACGCCGTTGGGGCCGATGATCGCCACGCGGTCGCCCGCGCGCACGGTCAGGCTGAAGTTCTCAAATAGCGTCCGTTCGCCGAATTTTTTGGATACGCCGCGAACGCGCAGCACCTCGTCGCCGGAACGCCGCCTGGCGGTGAACTGGAAGCGGACTTTCTTTTCGCTGACGGGTCGTTCGACCCGCTCCATCTTCTCCAGCCTTTTCTCGCGGCTCTCGGCGGCTTTGATCGACTTCTCCCGATTGTACATGCGGTAGCGCTCGATGATCGCCTCCTGCCGGGCGATCTCGGCCTGCTGCATCTCGTATTCCTTCATCTGCCGGGCGAGCGCCTCGCCACGTTTGACCATGAACTGATCGTAGTTGCCCTCGTACTGGGTCAGGCGGGTCATGGAAAGTTCCGCGACCGCGTCGCACACGGCGTTCAAAAAATACCGGTCGTGGGAGATCAAAAGCACCGTGCCGCGGTACTTCTTCAGTGTCTCTTCGAGCCACGCGGTGGCGGCAAGGTCCAGGTGGTTGGTCGGCTCGTCCAGCATCAAGAGATCCGGCTGGGACAGGAGGATGCGCGCCAGGCACAGCCGCGTCTTTTCACCGCCCGAAAGCGACTGAGCTTTCTGATCCTGCCGGTCCTTCTGAAAGCCCAGCCCCGCCAGCACGCCCTGGATGCGGCTGGGCCACTCGTACCCGCCGTCCGCCTCGAAGCGCGCCATCAGCCGCGCGTACTCGCCCGAAAGCCGTTCAAACAGCGCCGGATCCTCATGGCTTTCCGCCATCTCGTGCTCCAGCGCGCGGAGCCGTTCCTCCTGCTGCTTCAGCGGGTCGAACACGCGCGCGAGTTCCTCCCAGACGGTCAAATCGTCCAGAATATCGGCCTGCTGGGTGAGCAGACCCACCCGCGTGCCTTTCATCATGGAAACGCTGCCCTCGTCCGGGGCCATTTCGCCAGAGATGATCTTCATCAGCGTGGATTTGCCGCTGCCGTTGACGCCCACCAGCCCCATCCGCTGGCCCTGCTTGAGCGTCAGTGTCACGTCCGACAGCACGCGGTTCATCACGAAGCTTTTTCCAATCCCCTGCAGGGACAGTAACACCATGCGCATTCACTCCCAATTTTCCATTATAGCAGAAACGAATGTTTCGCGCAAAAGAAAAAGCCGCGCTCCGGGGTTTTACCCCTTGCGCGGCGTGGTATAATGGTGGACACAGGAGGGATCAGGATGCCGGATGTCGCGGTGATCACGGGCGGTTCAAGGGGGATCGGCGCGGCGGCGGTGGCCGCGTTCGCGAAAGCCGGATATTCGGTCGCTTTCCTATACCGCGAAGACGATGCCGCGGCGAAGACCGTATCCGAAAATACCGGCGCGTTTTCGGTGAAGGCCGATGTTTCACGCCGGGAGGAAGTGGAAGAGGCCTTCGCGCGGATTCGCGCGAGGCTTGGCCCGGTAGATGTCCTGGTCAACAACGTTGGTGTAGCACAGTTCCGTCTGTTCGATGAAATCACAGTCGAGGATTGGCGAACGATGCTGTCGGTCAATCTGGACGGCGTGTTCCACTGCTTACAGTCGGTCGTAAAAGAGATGATCTCACGGAAAAAGGGCAGCATTCTGAACGTATCCAGCGTGTGGGGCGTTGTGGGCGCTTCCTGCGAGTCGCACTACGCGGCGTCCAAGGGGGCGGTCATCGCGCTGACGAAGTCTCTCGCGAAGGAGTTGGGGCCTTCCGGTATCCGGGTCAATTGCGTCGCGCCCGGCGTGATCCGAACCGACATGAACCGCGCGCTGGACGGGGAGGCCTTGAATGAGCTTGCGGCTGAGACGCCGCTTGGGCGGTTGGGCGAACCGGAGGAGGTGGCGAACGCGCTATTGTTCCTCGCGGGGAGCGGCGCTTCGTTCATCACGGGGCAGGTGCTGGGGGTGGACGGCGGATTTTCCTGAGAGGGTTCAGGACTTGCCTGACTGGTACATCCGCGCGAGCCGGGCGATCAGTTCGCCGTTCGTTGGTTTTTCGTAGGGCGGCGAGGCGCCGGAAGCCCAGGCCGCCGTGATTGCGTGGCGTATGGCATGTTCCACGTTTCGCTGATCGGTCTGAAACGCGCGCGCGACCGCCGGATAGATCTCGGTGGTGATCCTGCCGCAGAGCCTGTCCATCTGGGCGGCCATTCCGATCGCGAAGTGCAGGTAGCGGTAGCCTGCGGTGCCGGGCGGAACGCCGATGGACTGAAGCAGCGGGTTGATCCCGTCCGACCGCCCGGCGGTGGGTGAGGAAAGCGGCGGTGAATCCGAAAAGTTGAGGCAGTCGCGCACACGGGAGATGAGGATTGCGGGATCCACCGGCTTCACCATGTAGTAGGCCGCACCCAGCGCCATCGCCTGACGGATGAAGCAGTCCCGCGTCAATTCCGTAAGCACAATGACGCGAATGTTCAGTTTGGCCTTGTGGAGCGACTCCATCAGCGCGAAACCGTCCAGCACCGGCATGATCAAGGCGGTCACCATCACGTCTGGCTGTTCGCGCAGCGCGAGTTTCAGCGCATCCGAGCCGTTGTGGGCAACGGCGGCGATGCGGATGCCGAGTTCTCGCCTGAGCATCTCCTCCATGCTCTGTATGAATGCGGGATTGCTGTCAACGAGCATCATACGTATGGGATCCATGCGCTCACCTTCACTCCTCCACATCAAGCATGAGAATGTTAGCATTATACTGCGGTGTGATAAAAAGAAAAAGTCATCCATACGGACTTAAAGTACACATTTTACAAAAAAATTTTCGTATTTTGGTTAAAATTTTTCCGGATTTGGACGATATATTTATATTTGCATTAGGGGTGCGCTATGACGATCATGATCGATGGCCAGAAGCTGACGGCGGAAGAGGGCGCGCAGTACCGGGATCTCCTGCAGGAGCGGTATCCTGATATGCCTCGAAGGGCGCTGGGCGTCAGCGTGCGCGGAAAAACGCTGCCGCTGAACGCCCGTGCAGAGGACGGCGCGGAGGCGGAAACGCTGACCTACCTCGACGAGGAAGGCGCGCGAATCTACGAGCGGTCGGTGCGCTTTGTGCTGCTTCTCGCGATCCGGGAACTGTACCCGGAGGCGCGGGTGCGCATGGAGAACACAACCCAGACGGGGCTATACGCGCGTCTGGTGGACATCAACCTGACCGCGGCGATGGTTCGGCAGATCGAGACCCGGATGCGTGAAATTGTAGCGAGTGATCTGCCGTTTGAAAAGAAAGTGATCACCCGCGCGGAGGCGATCCGCTACTTCGAGCGCGAAGGCCAAATGGACAAGGTTCGCCTCCTCAAATATCGGCCCTTCGAGCACTTTCAGCTGTACAAGTGCGGCGAGATGCTGGAATACTTCTACGGCGAGATGGCACCGTCCACCGGCTACACACCGGTCTTCAAGCTGGATTTCTACATGCCGGGGCTTACGCTTTCGCTGCCAGATCCTCTGGATCCCTCGCGTCCCGCAAAGTTCCGGGATCAGCCCAAACTCACCCGCTGCTTTGACGAATCCGCGCGCTGGGCGGAGATCCTGAAGTGCGAGAATGCCGCCGAC
Source organism: uncultured Oscillospiraceae bacterium (assembly GCA_964575255.1). Lineage (GTDB taxonomy): Bacteria > Bacillota > Clostridia > Christensenellales > Aristaeellaceae > JAEZHK01. The sequence continues at coordinate 5,472 of CAZNPZ010000007.1, read as the reverse complement.
CTCAATGAGATGATCGCGAGCCGCCGCCTGCGCGAGTTCATCCGCGTCAACGAAGCGCTGCACGAGCGGTCGATCAACCTGATCGCCGACGAGTTTTTAAAGAGCGGCGCGCAGCTGATTCTGGCGGCGGGGCCGTCCTCGTCCGGCAAGACCACCTTCGCGCACCGGCTTAGGATCGTCCTGCAGGCGCGCGGCTACCGACCCCACAAGCTGTCGCTGGACGACTACTACATCAATCGGGATAGAATTCCGGTGGATGACAACGGCGAGGTGGATCTGGAGCGCATCGACACGTTGGATCTCGACCTCTTCAACGAGCACCTGGTTCGGCTGATGCAGGGCGAGGAGGTCGAGGCGCCCATCTTCGACTTTCCGACCGGAAAGCGGCTTCCTGACCGGCGAAAGATTCGCATCGAGAGCGGTCAGCCGATTTTGGTGGAGGGCATCCACGCGCTGAACGAGCAACTGACCAGCGAGGTTCCCCGCGGCAGCAAGTTTCTGATCTACGTCAGCGCGCTGACTACCCTCAACCTGGACGACCACAATCGCATCCGCACGACGGACGTACGGCTTCTAAGGCGGATGGTACGGGATCACAACTTCCGCGGCACATCCCCGGAGGAGACGCTCGCGATGTGGCCGTCCGTCCGGCGGGGCGAGGCCAACTACATCTTCCCGCACCAGGAGAAGGCGGACATCATGTTCAATACGTCTCTGGTGTACGAGCTTCCGATCCTGAAAAAGTACGCATACCCGATGCTGTGCGACATCCCGCCGGAGAGCCCACACTTTACCCGCGCGCGCGCGCTGGTGAAGTTTCTGAACTACATTCAGACCGCGGACGTGGAGGACGAGATTCCGCCCAATTCCATCCTGCGCGAGTTTATCGGCGGCTCGTGCTTCTACCGGGATGACGATTGAAGATTGTACGCGTGATCAATTCGCCGGAATGTCCACGCAAATCTGATTCTCATCGCATAAATTCTCCCGCGGCGCGCAAAATATGGGCGCAAGGGAGGGTTTTATCATGAATGGTTTGAAAAAGGGTTTACTTTTTACGATGGCGTTGGCTGTACTCTGCCTGTCACTTTCAGGATGCTTCCGGACAACCAACGAAGTGACGCCCACGACGACGCCCGTGCCGCTGGTGACCAACATGCCCACAGACACTGCGGGTGTGGCGGGTCTGCCGGGCGCAACGCTGTTGCCCGGTGCGACAATGTCGCCCGTCGGTCAGTTCAACTGGGCTGCGCAGGCTACAACCATCGAAAACCGCATCAACATGTTCTCTGAGATTCAGGAGAGCTCCATCGTGACCAGCGGCACCACCGCGCTGGTGGGCGTGGTGTTCACGCCCCAGTACAAAGGCCAGATGACCCAGCGCATCCGCGACATGATCGCGGGCGAAGTCATGGCCGCCGACCCCGGCATCCAGGTGGTTGCGGTGACGTCGGAACCGCAGGACGTTGCGACGATCAAGCAGCTCGCACAGCAGCAGCGCTCCGGCGCGAGCCAGGATCAGCTGAACACCGAGGTGGAGAAGATCGTCCGCAACGCGACAACCCTTCGGTAAAGGGACGTCAGCGTTCCGATGATACCCTACGCGCCGGTCAAGGGGGATCGATCGCCGATCAACGCGGGTCGGCGGGCGCGAGGTGAAAAAACCACCGCCGCTTCGTTTGCACGAGGCGGCGGTACTCGTTTTGGCAGCAATTACACACCGAACACCCGCGTTGCGCGCCCCATCTTTTGAATCACTTCGACGCCGAACGGACAGTTGGCCTCGCAGCTGCCGCAGGCGATGCACTCGCCTGCGTGGTGAGTGAGCGCCAGATAATGCTCGCCCACGGTGGCGGGCGTCTCGCCCGGAAGCTCCGCGAGGTCGAGATACTTGTTGACCTGCGCCACATCGATCTCGGACGGGCAGGGCAGGCAGTGGTTGCAGTACATGCACTGGCCGGCGGGGGAGAAGCGCATCCCGTGCAGCGCCTTCGCGTAGTCGCGTTCCTGCTCCGTGGAATCCTCGTAGCTGACGGCGGCACGCACCTCTTCGGCGGTCTTGCAGCCGACCAGCACGCTGGAAACCGCGGGTCTGGTCAGCGCGTAATGGATGCACTGCGCGGTTGTCAGCGCCGAGCCAAACGGCGATCGGCGCGCGTCCAGCAGCGCGCCCGCGCCCAGCGATTTCATCACCGTGATCCCGACGCCCCGCGCCTCGCACGCGCGGTACAGCTTCACGCGCTCCGGCCTCGGCTCGAAGGCGGAGAAATCCTTGTAGGAATCCAGGTTCATCAAGCCGTCCACGTCGGCCTCCGGCGGCATCGCGTCGTAGGCCGGGTTGATCGAAAACATCATCACGTCAATCGCGCCGGTCTCGATCATTTTCAGCGCGGTGACCGGGTCGTGGGAGCTCATGCCCACCGCGCGGACGACGCCCTTCTTTTTGAGCGCCACCGCGTAATCCAGCATGCCGCTTTCAAGCGTCACATCCATGTCCGCCTGGGTGTCGATGAAGTGCAGCATGCCGATGTCCATGTAGTCCGTCTGAAGGTAGGTAAGCAGGTCGTGAAAGAAGCGCTTGTACTGTTCGGGCTTCCGCACGCGGCAGTACTGGCCGTCCACCCAGCCCGCGCCGATGTGGCCCTGAATCTGCATCCGATCGCGGCGGCCCTTGAGCGCCTGTCCGATGTCGATGCGCACCTGCGGCTGCGACATGAACAAGTCTATAATGTTGATGCCCAGATTCAGCGCCTCGTCCAGCACCGACTGAATCTGCGCAGGCGGCTTGTCCTGCAGGTGTTCGCAGCCTACGCCCACCTCGCTGACGGTTAGGCCGGATGCGCCAAGAGGCCGATAGATCATCTTCTTTCCCTCCACACGTTGTTTGTTACAGGTTCATCGCCCGTTTTACCTCCGTAAAGCACTGAACCGCAAATTCTAGATCTTCCCGCGTGTGCGCGGCGCTGACCTGTGTGCGGATGCGCGCCTTGCCTTGCGGCACGACCGGGTAGCTGAACGCCACCACGTACACGCCCTTCGTCAGCATTTTCGCCGCAAATTCCGAGGCGACGCGCGCGTCGTAGAGCATCACCGGTACGATCGGGTGGCTGCTCTCCGGCACGTCAAACCCCTGCGCTTTCAACGCGGCGCGGAACCAGCGCGTGTTCTCCATCAGGCGCACTCTGGCCTCGCCGCCGCCCTCCAATAGATCCAGCACCTTCAGCGTCGCGGCGCACACCGCGGGTGCGAGGGTGTTGGAGAAAAGGTACGGCCTCGATTTCTGGCGCAGGAGTCTGACGATCTCTTTGGACGCGGCGGTATACCCTCCGGACGCGCCGCCCATCGCCTTTCCAAACGTGCCGGTCAGGATGTCCACCCGGCCCATCACGCCCGCGTACTCCGGCGTCCCCCTGCCGTGTTCGCCCATGAAGCCCACCGCGTGGCTGTCGTCCACCATGACCAGCGCGTCGTATTTCTCGGCCAGATCGCAGATGCCTTTGAGGTTCGCGACAAACCCGTCCATCGAGAACACGCCGTCGGTCGCGATCATCCGGATTCTGGCAGACGAGGCCTCTTTCAGCTTCTCTTCGAGGTCGGCCAAGTCGCTGTTTTTATAGCGCAGTCGCTGCGCCTTGCACAGCCTGATGCCGTCGATGATCGACGCGTGGTTCAGTTCATCTGAAATGATCGCGTCGTCCGCGCCTAAGAGCGCCTCAAACAGCCCGCCGTTCGCGTCAAAGCAGGAGGAATACAGGATCGCATCCTCCATGCCCAGAAACGCGGCGATCCGCTTCTCCAGTTCCTTGTGCAGGCTCTGCGTGCCGCAGATGAACCGGACGGAGGAAAGCCCGAATCCCCAGCGGTCGTAGCTCGCCTTCGCCGACTTGATAATCTCCGGGTTGTCCGCGAGACCCAGGTAATTGTTGGCGCACATATTGAGAAGGCCGCGCGCCGCCTCGGTGTCGATGCGCGCGCGCTGCGGCGTCGTGATGATCCGTTCACCTTTTAACGTCCCCGCCGCCTCGATGTCCGAAAGAGCGCGATTGAAGTACGAAAACGCGGTTTTCATCATGAATCCTCCCAGTTCAGGATCACCTTGCCGCTTTTGCCGGTGTTCATCGCGGCGAAGCCCTGCTCGAACTCGGTATAATGGAAGCGGTGGGTGATCAGTGGCAGAAGGTCGAGGCCGCTCTCCACCATCGCGGCCATCTTGTACCAGGTCTCGTACATCTTGCGGCCGTACACGCCCTGCAGCGTCAGCCCCTTGAAGATGACCTCGTTCCAGTCGATCTGCGCGTCCTTCGCAAAGATGCCAAGGAGCGCCACCTTGCCGCCGTTGCGCATGTGATCCAGCAACTGGTGCAGCGCCTGATCGCTGCCGCTCATCTCCAGCGCCACGTCAAAGCCCTCCACCATGTGGTGGGCGCGCATCACTTCGCCCAGGTCGTTTTGGCCGACGTTGATCGCGAACAGGCCGAGTTTTCTGGCCAGTTCCAGCCGGTACTCGTTGACGTCGGTGATGATCACCTGCCGCGCGCCGTTCTTTTTGCAGATCGCCGCCGCCATGATGCCGATCGGCCCCGCGCCGGTCACGAGTACGTCCTCGCCCACCACGTCGAATTGCAGCGCGGTGTGGGTGGCGTTTCCGTAGGCGTCGAAGAACGCGACCACGTCCTCCGGCAGGCTCTCATCCATCGGCACCACGTTTTTCGCGGGCAGGCACAGGTACTGCGCGAACGCGCCGTTCCGGTTGACGCCGACGCCGACGGTGTATTTGCACCACTGCGCGTTGCCGCCCCGGCAGTTGCGGCAGTGGCCGCAGGTGATGTGCCCCTCGCCGCTGACCCGCTGCCCGACCTTCAGCCCCTCGACCCCTTCGCCGAGTTCCTCGATGACGCCCACGTATTCGTGGCCGATCGTGAGCGGCGGGACGATGTTCTTCTGGCTCCACTCGTCCCAGTTGTAAATGTGCAGATCCGTGCCGCAGATGGCGGTCTTTCTGATGCGGATCAGCACCTCGCCATAGCCGACTGCCGGGATGGGTACTTTGGTCAGTTCCAGCCCTTTGCCCGGCCGCGCCTTGACAAGCGCGTCCATTTCACCGTGCATGCGCGTAACCTCCTTGTTCACACCGATCCGAAGCGCCGTTGCCGCGGATTGGTTTACCGCACCAGCCCCAAGTATAGCACTTGAAACCCTGCGCGTCCACCGTAAGATGGCGGGAATTGACACGGGGCGTCAGGCGGCGGTATGATGGGGAAGGGGAGGGAGCGCAGCATGATTGTCAGCGTCAGCCGGAGAACCGACATCCCGGCGCGTGATCGTCAGTCATTCGCTTTCGGCGCGGCGCGGAGACCGCATGACCTATATCAGCGGGTTGAAAGATTTGCTGGAATTGAAGAAGGAGTTCCCACATGGAGCCTGTTCAAAATTTTCTGTAAACGCGGGTGTCTTCTGTGGAAGAATAATACA
>CAZNPZ010000006.1:81415-91526 GCA_964575255.1 uncultured Oscillospiraceae bacterium | reverse complement strand
GACCACATCATCACGGAGATTGTCTGATGGAAAAATTGACGCATACGCTGACCCCCCGCGAGATCGTACGGGAACTCGACCGCTATATCATCGGCCAGGACGACGCCAAGCGCGCCGTGGCGATCGCGCTTCGCAACCGCTACCGCCGGGCGCTTCTGCCCGACGAGATGCGGGACGAGGTGACGCCCAAGAACATTCTGATGGTTGGACCGACCGGAGTCGGGAAAACCGAAATCGCGCGGCGGCTCGCCCGCCTTGTGGACGCGCCGTTTGTCAAGGTGGAGGCCACCAAGTTTACCGAGGTCGGTTATGTGGGCCGCGACGTGGATTCGATCATCCGCGATCTGGTGGAGTCGTCCATCCGGCTCGTACAGAAGCAGCACGCGGAGGGCATCCGGGAAAAGGCAACCTGCGCAGCCGAAGAACGTTTGATCGACCTGATCGTGCGCCCCGCCAAGAAGGTCAACCCGATCGACGTGCTTCTGGGCAACAAGCCCAAAGAGCCGGACATGCCGCCCGAAGAGCGCGCCCGCGTCAGCATGAAGCGCGACGAAGTACGCAAGGCGCTTCAGAATGGCGAACTGGAGCACACGCTGGTGGAGGTCGAGGTGGCCGAAAGCCTGCCCCGGAGCGAGATTCCCGGCACAGACGTCAACGTCAACGACATGCTCGGATCGATCCTCCCCAAGCGCACGAAACTGCGCAAGGTAGAGGTCTCGGAGGCGCGCAGGATCCTCGCCGCCGAAGAAGAACAGAGCATGATCGACATGGACGCGGTCTATTCGGAGGCCATCCGGCGCGCCGAGCAGGATGGCATCGTATTCCTCGACGAGATCGACAAGGTTGCGGGCAAGAACGCGGGCCACGGTCCGGACGTGTCGCGGGAGGGCGTGCAGCGGGACATCCTGCCCATCGTCGAGGGTTCCACCGTGCCCACCAAGTACGGCCCCGTCAAAACCGACCACATTCTGTTTATCGCCGCGGGCGCGTTCCACGTCGCCAAGGTAACCGACCTGATTCCGGAACTCCAGGGTCGCTTTCCGGTGCGCGTGACGCTGAAGCCGTTGACCCGCGAGGATTACCGGCGCATCCTGACCCAGCCGGAGAACGCGCTGATCCGGCAGTATCAGGCGCTCCTGAAGGTGGACGGCGTATCTCTGACGTTCGAGGACAGCGCGACAGACGCGATCGCAGAATATGCGTGGCTCGCCAACGAAAACAGCGAGAACATCGGCGCGCGCAGGCTGCACACGGTGCTGGAAGGCATTTTAAGCGACGTGGCGTTCAACGCCGGCGGCGGCGACGCGCCGGAGGTGAACGTCGTGGTCGACGCGGCCTATGTCAAAACGCGTCTGGGCGGCGAAACCACCGAAAAAGACCTGCATAAGTATATCCTGTAGAAACGTTTATCGTCCTGAGAATCAAGAAGATCCGCGAAATGTCGCGGGTCTTTTATTCATCCCGCTGGCTTTACACTTAATGGAAAATGCGGTACAATTTGGAAGGGAACAAGTGCTCTGTTTGCCCGGCGATTATCAGAGGAGGGATTTCGGGTGCGGTTGATATCCGTCATATTGGGCATTATTTTGATCGCCGGCGGCGTCATGGCCATCGTATCGCCGGATGCTGTGGCCTTAAGCTTCGGCCTGCTGATCGGCCTCTACATCCTGATCCACGGCATGGGAACGCTGATCAACCAGTACCGTTTCAGGCATTGGGGCAGCGATGGGTGGGCGGTAGGCGGCGCGATCCTCGCGATCCTTCTGGGCGCGGCGCTGATGACCGGCGCGAACTTTTCGTGGTTCCCGATCCTCGCCGTGGTATTCGTCGCCGGGCTTTGGATCCTATCGGCGGGGATTGTGTGCGTTTCGACGGCTTTTCGGATGCGCCGTATCGGCCAGGTGCTTCCGTGGGAGAAGCCGCGGGTCGACTGGCTGTGGTTTCTTCTATTGGGTATCCTGTTGATCGCGATGGGCGTCCTGGCCTATGTGCATCCGATGTTGGGCGTCGTCACGATCAGCGTTCTGCTGGGCGTCTACGTGATCTCGGCGGGCGTCCACCTGATCGCGCTGTCCTTATGCCCCGCGCGGTATTAAATCGATCACCGGAGGAAGCCAGATGTTGAATCCCGTTGAAATCATTCTCAGAAAAAGAGCCGGTCTTGAATTGACGCCCACGGAGATCGACGCCTTTGTCAAGGGCGCGGCGGATGGCTCCATCCGGGACTATCAGGTTTCCGCGATGCTGATGGCGATCGCGATCCGCGGTATGACCGACCGGGAGACCCGCGACCTGACCATGTCGATGGCCCGTTCCGGCGAGATGCTGGATCTATCCGTAATCCCCGGCCTTAAGGTGGACAAGCACTCCACCGGCGGCGTCGGCGACACGACGACGCTGATCCTTGCCCCGCTCGTCGCCGCGTGCGGCGTGAAAGTGGCCAAGATGAGCGGCAGGGGCCTGGGGCACACCGGCGGCACGCTGGACAAGCTGGAATCCATCCCCGGCATGCGCGTCGATCTTTCGATCGAGCGCTTCGAGGCACAGGTCAACCGGATCGGCTGCGCGGTGATCGGGCAGACAAAAGACCTCGCGCCGGCGGACAAACTGTTCTATGCGCTGCGGGACGTGACCGGTACTGTGGATTCGATGCCGCTGATCGTCTCGTCGATCCTCTCCAAGAAGATCGCGGCGGGCTGCGACGTGGTGGTGCTGGACGTCAAGACCGGCACCGGCGCGATCATGCCGACCCTTGAAAGCTCAATCGAACTGGCTCGGAAGATGGTCGAGATCGGCAACATGACCGGACGGCGCTTCTCGGCGCTGGTCACCGACATGGATCAGCCGCTCGGCCTGAATGTGGGCAACGCGCTGGAGGTGGAGGAGGCCATCGGCGTTCTTTCGGGCCAGGTAACGGGCGACCTCCTCGATGTATCGGTCGAATTGGGCGCGCACATGCTCGCCGGAGCGGGGCGGCTTGCGGACGTACGTCAGGGAAAAGAAATGCTTCGAAAAGCGCTGGTGAATGGCGATGGACTGAAAAAACTCGCCGAGATGATCGAGGCGCAGGGCGGAAATCCCGAAGTCGTCCATCATCCGGAGCTTCTGCCGCGCTCACCCGAAACACTCTTCATATACGCCGAAGCGGATGGCTATGCGACGAAAATGCACGCCGAACGGATCGGAAACGCCGCGCGCGCGCTGGGCGCGGGCCGTGAGCGCAAGGAAGACGACGTCGACCCGTCGGTCGGAATCCTGATGAAGATTCGGCTGGGCGACCGGATCGCGAAGGGGCAGGCGCTGTACGAACTGCGCGTTTCGGAGAAGTCCGACATCGAACGCGCGCGGAAATTGCTGGATGGCGCGATCGAGATCGGCGCTTCGCCGATCACAAAGCCGCCGCTGATCCACGCGGTGATTGGAGCCTAATGGACCGGGTCATCCTGCACTGCGACTGCAATGGCTTTTTCGCGTCGGTGGAGACGATCGATCAACCGGCGCTGAAAGACGTGCCGATGGCGGTGGCGGGCGATCCGAAAAACCGCACCGGCATCATCCTGGCCAAGAACGAACTGGCGAAGGCCTACGGCATCAAGACCGCCGAAACGGTCTACGCCGCGAAGCGCAAGTGCCCGGATCTGGTTTTGGTTCCGCCCCGGCACAGGCGCTATCAGGAGGTCTCACGCAAGGTCAACGCACTGTACCTTCGTTATACCGACCAGGTGGAACCCTTTGGCATCGACGAGAGCTGGCTGGATGTGACCGGCTCTCTTTCGCTTTTAAAACTCACAGGGCCGAGCCTTGCGGACGAACTGAGGGCGCGGGTGCGTGAGGAGATTGGCATCACAATCTCGGTCGGCGTCAGCTTTTGCAAGATTCTCGCCAAGATGGGCAGTGACCTAAAAAAACCGGACGCGACCACGGTTCTGACCCGCGAGAACTTCCGGGAGAAAATCTGGCCACTCCCGGCGGGCGACCTATTGTTCGCCGGTCGCTCCACGGTTGCGCAGCTTGAAAAGCGCGGCATCAAGACCATTGGCGACATCGCGCGCGCCGAGCGGGGCGATTTGGATAAGATGATGGGGAAGGGCGGCGCGCAGCTCTGGGATTACGCCAACGGCATCGATGACGATCCTGTCGTGCCGTTCGACCGGCGAGAAGAGGTAAAGTCCGTCGGCAACGGCCTCACGTTTCCGCGCGACCTTACGACGCCGGAGGAACTGCGCGCGGGCGTCGCGATGCTCGCGGACGAGGTCGCGACCCGGATGCGCGAACATGGCGTCAAATGCCAAACGGTTCAAGTGCACATCAAGGACTCTGCTTTGAAGACCATCTCCCGGCAGGCGACGCTGTCTCGCCCAACGCGGCTGCAGGCGGAACTGATCGATCAGGCGATGAAGCTGATCAAAGCCAACTGGCGCGCGGGCGCACCGGTACGGGCGCTGACGATCACCGCGACCAATCTGATCCCGGAAGACGAGGACGCCTCGCAGCTCTCACTGTTTGAAGACGGCGGCTCGAAGCGGCATGAAAAGCTGGAAAAACTGGAGGAGGCCGTGTATAACATCCGCGCACGCTTCGGCCCGGACAGCATCAAGGCGGGCGCGCCGGAGACGGTGATCGGAAGGGGACGCCACAGTCACGATATCAATCGCAATAAGGACGAGTAACAAATAACGGCTGCCGACCTGCACGCCGTTATTTGTTCAGTCAAACCCATTGTTCGTACAGGCCGCGCATCCAGCCGCGCACGTCCATTCCGTAGGCGGCGGCGAGGTTTTCGTCCGACAGCGCGGTCTTTACGACGCCGCGCGCGACGATCAGCCCCCGGTTCATGAGGAGCGCCTCATCCCCATAGGCGCGGGCGAGGCTCAGGTCGTGAACGACGGAGATCACAGAGCGTCCGGTACCCTCCACCCAATCCCTGATCAGGCGGAAGACGTCTTTCTGATAGGCGAGGTCGAGGTGGTTTGTGGGTTCGTCGAGCAGGAGGAGTTTCGGGTTCTGCGCCAGAAGCTGCGCTAGGAACGTCCGCTGAAGCTCGCCACCCGATAGTGACAGAACGGAATGACCCCGAAACGGCGCCATGCCGGTCGCGTCGAGCGCCTGTTCAATCTGCGTCTCGTTGTCCCCGCAAGGCTCCGAGAACACCCCGCCCCGATAGGCGTAGCGGCCCAGCCGCACCACCTGCTCGACGGTAAAAGCGTACCCGACCGAATGGTTTTGCGACAGAAGCCCCAGCTTCCTCGCAAGCGCCTGCGGCCTGACCTTCTTAAGGTCGTCGCCATCCATCGAGACGGCCCCATCGTAGGGGATCATCTGCGCCAGGACGGAAAGAAGCGTGGATTTGCCCGCCCCGTTGGGGCCGACGATCATCAGCCAGCGCCCGTCTTTCAACGTAAACGACGCGTGATCTACCACCGCCAGCTTTCCGTACCGAACCGTAACATCCCGGACTTCCAGCATCATTGTGCCTTTCTGCTCTTAAAGAAAATTACGACGAAAGCGATGGAACCAACAAACGACGTAATCACGCCGATGGGAAGCTCCAATGGCTTCAAGACCACGCGACTGAGTAAGTCCGCCAGCATCAGAAATACGCTGCCAGCAAAGATCGATGCCGGGAGCAGCCGACGGTGATCCGGCCCGACGACCATCCGCACGGCGTGCGGCACGACAAGCCCTACAAAGCCGATCGTGCCGCCCACCGACACGCTGACCCCGATCATTGCGGATACCGCGATCAAAATCATCAGCTTGACGCGCCGTACGTCCACGCCGACGCTCATCGCGTTTTCCTCGCCCATCGCAAAGGCGTTGAGCTCGCTCGAATAGCGGAGCACCACAGCGCCGAGGACGGCGAGCGACACGGCCAGCCAGAGCGCGTCGCGGAAGCTGCTGCCAGCGAGCGATCCCATCGTCCAGAACATGATGGAGCGCACCTTTTCGCCCGCGAAGGTGACGATCAGGCTGATGATGGAACTGGCGAACATCGTGAAGATCACGCCCACCAGGATGATCGTGTTGGTGGACAGCGACCCGTCCAGCCGCCCGGCGAGGCCGAGGATCAACGTAAGCGAAAGGAACGCGAACACCATCGCCATCAACATGGTCGCTCCGCCGGAAATGCCCGGTATCGAAAGCCCGAGCGCAATGGCGATCGTCGCGCCCAGCGAAGCGCCCGCCGATACGCCGAACGTGGAGCCGTCCGCGAGCGGGTTTCTAAGAAGCCCCTGCATCGCGCCGCCGGACAGCGCGAGCATCGCGCCGGACAGCATCACCGAAATCACCCTTGGCAGGCGGACGTTCACGATGATCGACGCGCTTTTGCCGCCGCTTTTTCCCAGAATTGCGGCGAGTGTTTCCAGCGGCGGCACTTGGACGCTGCCCGCGCACACGCAGAACAGCAGCGTCGCGAGCGCCGCCGCCGCCATCAGCCCGTACTGGAACGGCGAAAATCCCAGAATGTATTTCTTACTTGCCATAGGCAAAGTCATAAAGCGACCGGGCCGCCTCCGCAAGGCGCGGGCCTGGCCGGGTCATCGCGTTGTTGTCCGCAGTCAGAATCTTTCCGTTTTTCACGGCGGCGATGTCCGCCCAGCCTGGACGGGACAGAATTTCCTCTTCGGGTTTGGGCCCTTCTCCATAATACATCGTGACGGTGACGATCAGGTCCGGGTTTCGCGCGATGACCTGCTCCTGCGAGACCTCCGCCCAGCCGTCCACATCATCAAAGATGTTTTTAAGACCCAGCATCTCGGCCAGCTCGTTCATGAACGTGTTCTTTCCGGCCGTCCACAACCCGTACTCCAGCGGCGACACCTCAAAGTACACCGTCTTCGGCGTCCCGCCCTGGGGCACGCGCGCCTTGACTTCCTCGAACACAGTCCTCATCTGGTCGATCAGCGCCTGCGCTTCCTGATCCTTGCCGATGACCTGCCCGATCCCTCCGATCGCCATGTATACCCCGGCGATGTCGGTCGCCGTGGTTACATACACCGGAACGCCCGCCTTTTCGAGGGTCTCCACCTGCTCCTGCGGCTGCGCCATCGAGTTCATCAGGATCAGATCGGGCGTGAGCGCCAGCACTTCCTCGATGTTGGTCTCCCCGCCGGAGCCCAGCATCGGAAGAGCGAGCGCCGCATCCGGATAATCGCAGAATTCGCCACGGCCCACCAGTCTGTCGCCCGCGCCCAGCGCGTAAAGGATCTCGCACTCGGCGGCGCTCAACGCAACCACGCGGGACGCCGGCGCGGCGAACGTGTGGGCGCGGCCCAGCATGTCGGTGGACTGGATTTCAGCGGATGCGCACAAAGACAGCGTGAGGAGAAGGGCGATGACTAGACAAAGGCTTCGCTTGAACATGAGGTTCCCTCCCGTTATGTGTTATGAACAGCGGGGGGATAAAAAACCCCTCCATGCTTCGGAGGGATACAAAAGAACCCAACCCCAGGAGCATACGAGGCGCATCAGGTCTCCCGGCTTGGCTTCATCCTACTTGGGCGCCTTCCCGCCTTGCGGCAGTGACATATTGCCCTTTCGTCGGCTTTACGGTTACTGGGATAGCCCGGAATTCTCATCCGTGTTCCCTCGGCGGGTTTCCGCCGGCACTTTCGTGCGTTTGCGCTGGCTATTCATTTAAAAAAAGTGTATCATAGACTTGTGCGTGCGTCAAGGCGCGCCGAAAGAAAAGGAGAACCCCAAATGATCGAAACCGGACTGAAAGGGCGCGCGGAGACAATTGTTTCGCCGGAAAATACCGCAATGGCAATGGGCAGCGGCGATTGCCCGGTGTTTGCGACGCCCGCGATGGCGGCGCTGATGGAGAAAGCCGCGAGCGAGTCCGTCGCATCGGCATTGAATGAAGGCGAGACAACCGTCGGCATCATGCTCAGCATCCGGCACAACGCCGCGACCGCCCTGGGCCGAAAGGTGTGGGCGGAAAGCGAACTCATTGAAATCGACGGACGGAAACTGGTGTTCCGGATCACGGCATTTGACAAAACCGGGGAGATCGGCGAGGGCGAACATGTCCGCGCGATCGTGGGCCGTGAAAAATTCCTCGCGCGCGCGGCGCAGCGCGGAACAAGCGCGTGACATGTTGAGGAAGCCGCCGTACGGACAAGAGTTCCTCACTCACGCGGCGCAGCCCGGATTCTGACCCGCGACATTTGGTCTCTCTTATAGAGAGCGCTGGTTGACACGCCGCGCCGCCGATGATATATTTGTTACACAAGATGACTTTGGAGGGGTTTCCATGAAAGCCCTGTTTATCGGCGGCACCGGAACCATCAGCAGTTCCATTTCAAAACTGGCGCTGGAGCGAGGCTGGGAACTGTTCCTGCTGAATCGCGGGAATAGACCGCTGCCGGACGGCGCCAGGCAGATTCAGGCGGACATCCGCGACGAGGAAACCGTCAAAAGCCTCATCAGCGGCATGCGTTTTGACGTGGTCGCGGATTTCATCGCCTTCACGCCCGATCAGGTTTCAAGAGACATCCGGCTGTTTGACGGAAAAACCGATCAGTTCTTCTTCATCAGTTCCGCATCAGCCTATCAAAAGCCGTTATCCAGCCCTTTCGTCACCGAAAGCACACCGCTTTCCAACCCATATTGGCAGTATTCCCGCGACAAGATCGCCTGCGAGGATCTTCTGATCGGTCAGTACCGGAAGACGGGCTTCCCGGTCACCATCGTGCGCCCCAGCCATACGTACGGCGAGCGCTCGGTTCCGGTCGCGCTGCACGGCGCGAAGGGTTCTTTCCAGGTGATCGAACGCATCCGGCAGGGCAAGAAAGTGATCGTGCCCGGCGACGGCACGTCGCTTTGGACGCTCACCTGGAGTGGAGATTTCGCCCATGCGTTTCTCGGCCTGATGGGCAACCTCCACGCCATCGGTGAAACCTATCATATTACTTCTGACGAGTCACTCACCTGGAATCAGGTGCATAGGGCCATCGGCGCTGCGCTGGGCGTTGAAGCGCAGCTTGTGCACATCCCGTCGGACGTTCTCGGCGCGCTCAACCCGGACTGGGTCGGCGGCCTGACTGGGGACAAATCCAACAGCGTCGTATTCGACAACCGAAAGATCAAGCGCGCCGTACCCGGCTTTCAGGCGACTACCCGGTTTGACGAAGGCGTCCGAATCGCTGTCGATTATATTGACCATCACCTGGAATGCCAGACGCCCGATCCGGACTTTGACATCTGGTGCGACCGCGTGATCGCGCAGTGGGCTCGCGCCGTTGAAACACTTCCATGCTACAAATAGGAAACCAATCAAGCGGCGGATGCGTCTAACCGGATACAATTTGGCGTCGCAAGCAGGTTGTTCGCAGGAACCGGTGCCGCGCTCACTTTTTGAAGCGCGCAAAACGCGCGGAGGTGTTTCCATGAAGGGCAGAAGGATTCTCCTGGGCATCGTATCGATCTGGCTTGCCGTGCTTCTTACGGCGGGCGTTCCGGTCTTGCCCGCCTTCGCGGAGTCCAATGAGCAGGCGCAACCCGCACCCGCCGATCCGGCGCAGTCTGAAACGAACGCCGCCAGCGGTTACGCGCAGGCCGCTCAGGGAGTCGACATCTTCGTCGATTCTCAAATGTTGCAGCCTGTTTCGTATCTGACGCAGGGCGAGGTCGTCTTCCTGCGCGGAATTGACGAAGCCACCGGCGCAGCCCAAATCATCTATAATCTGGGCGGGAAGGACGTCGCGGGGTATGTCGGCCCTGAGTTTCTATTGACGCTGGGTCAGGCGCAGGCGTCTGAGTATCAGGAAAAGGCGGCGAAAAACGAGAACGTGCTGCACTACTGGGAATTCCCGGACGTGCTGCTTTTGCCCATCGCGGGCGTCGCACAGCCGACCTCAGAACCGACCATGACGCCAACGGCGACACCGGAGGCAACAACTGAGCCCACCCCGGAATCGACCGCCCAACCGACAACGGAAGCCACACAGGAACCATCGCCGACCGCAACCGTAACAGAGCAACCCATTCAGCCCGCGCCGCCGAAACTTCCGGCGGAACCGGAAACGACGCCGACTTCCGCTTCGGAAACGCCGGAACCGACCTCGGAACCGACGCCGGAACCGACTTTAGAACCAACACCAGAACC
>CAZNPZ010000006.1:0-81315 GCA_964575255.1 uncultured Oscillospiraceae bacterium | reverse complement strand
CGGAACCGACCTCGGAACCGACGCCGGAACCGACTTTAGAACCAACACCAGAACCAACGCCGGAACCGACTTTAGAACCAACACCAGAACCAACGCCGGAACCGACTGCGGAACCGACTGCGGAACCAACACCGGAACCAACGCTGGAACCGACACCTGAAGTCATTCGGCCCGCGCCGCCCCAAATGCCCACCGCAGCACCAACGCCGGAAATGACATCAGCCCCCACTCCAGAGCCTACATTGGAACCCACACCTGTGACGGAACCGACGCCGACGTCTGAACCCACACCGGAGCCGGAGCCGACGCCTGAACCCACACCAGAACCAACGTCAATCCCAACGCCGGAACCTGCCTTGACACCGGAACCCACACAAACGCCGACACCCGCGCCGACGATTGTAGTCACGCCTTCGCCAACGCCGACAACCGAGCCGACGATTGTGCCCAAATCCATGGCTACTCCAAAACCATCTCCCACACCGACTGTTACGCCAAAGCCAACGCCGACGCCCAAACCCACGGCGGTTCCGAAACCAAGCATTGCCCTGATGATGGAAGCCGACGCCGGCGAATACAAGGCCGGGGATACGGTTACATTTGTCGCGACGGTGGCCAACACCGGAAATATCCCGCTGACGCGGATTTCTGTTTCGGACGACCTGACCGGAGAAACCAAAACCCTGAGTGATCTGGCGCCCGGCAAGCAGGCGACCGTACATTTCCGGTACGAGATCCCCAAGGATGCCAAAACCGGGACGCTCGATAACCACGCGCAGGCGACTGCGAATACGTCGGCGAAGGCCGACACAACTCGCGCGGACGCGGACACATCCGTACAGATCAAGCCCGGCGAGGCGGAAGCGGCGATTGATTTGCCCGCATCCGTACGGCCCGGTTCTGTCGTCAAGGGAACGATAACCGTTGTCAATAACGGAACCAGGGATCTGACCGGCCTGAAATACTCCGTCGAACCGGAGGGCGCTGAAGTAAGCGGCACCGTCAAACGGTTGAAGACCGGGAACAGCGTGACAATTCAATTTGAGTACGATCTCGCGCCATACAGCGCGCCAAGGCCGTTGACGATGGGCGTCCGCATTTCCGGAACATCCGGAAAGGAGGCTGTCCATCTGGACGCCGTTACGTCGGTCGAAGTGAGGCATATTTCCGCCCTTGTGGCTCAACAGAAGGCTTCGGCGCAATCCGTCGATCCGGGGAAGAGCATCGCCTATCAGGTAACGCTGAATAACGCGGGAAATACAGCGCTCACCGGCTTACAGTGCACGACCGATCTCTGGGGCATCGCGATTGATTCCAAATCCGTCACGCCTTCGGATGGCACGGTCATCGACGAAGAGGCTTTGATCATTAAACGGCTGGAACCCGGCGAGACCGCTTCCTACGAGTATACGTATCCCGTTTCCCAGTCCGCGGAATTCGGCGCGTTCGACAACAATTTCAACGTGACGGGCAAGGACGATTTCACCGGCAAGGCGGTAACGTCGAATTGTGTCACAACGGTGAAAGTCGCCGCCAAACCGGCGGTCAGGCTGCGCATCGCCACCGACAAAGACTCGTACTCGCCCGGAGAAGCGATCCGTTACACGCTGACCGCCGAGAACACCGGCAATGTGCCACTCGTGGACGTGCGCTTACGCGACCTTGCGCAAGGGCTTACGCTGAAAAATATCATCGCCACCGACGACGAGGGCGCGACTCAGGCGACAGGGGAAGATGCTGTCATTCTGCCGGAGTTTTCCACTGGCGCTTCACTCACAGCCGTTTTTGACGGCGTCGCCCCGAACGCGGATCTCAGCGAATCCGGCGTAACCGCGACCGAAAGCCGGTTCGCATACAAGTTCGAGAACCTTGCGGCGGTATATGGGAAAAGCGCCGAAGACGGATCCGTGGTCAGAGGCGGAGCCAGGGCGGCGGTGACCGTCGAGGGCGATCTCGCGTTGGCCATGGAAGCGAGTTCTGATGCCGAGGCTTTTGAGCAAGGCGAAACCGCGCGCGTCCGCGTCAAGGTAATCAACAATAGCGAAGCAATCGTCCGGCATATCGTGATCGAAAACGATCAGGGGTTTGCGTTCAGCGGCAAAAATCGCGCCGTCATCGACGTGTCCGATTCCGGCGGAAACGCGATCATCGCGGGACTGGAACCGGGCGAAGATGTGACGCTGACGTTTGAGAAGGCAATCCCAGCCGATTCTGGGCTTACGGGTCTCGACATTGATTTCACAGCGCGCAGCGCTTATGTGAGCGCGAGCGCGACATTGCCAATCGCAGTGGGGAAGGCGAAAGCGCCGCTTCTCGCGGCGATCAGCGCCGTGGAGCCGACCGTCGAAGCCGGAGAAAACGCCCTTTTCCAAATCTCGCTGACCAACGAAAGCGATGGAATGCTGTATTCTCTGGAAGTTACGGTAACTCCTGAAGGCGGTACTTTCGCGAACCTTCCGGAAGGCGCGACCCTTGAAGGCAATGCCGTGTGTGTCGATCAGCTCCCGGCAGGCGGATCACTGAAGCTTGATTATCAAGTTCCGACAGCAACGGGGGACGAGACCGGAAAGAGCTTGGAAGCGGTCGTCACCGCGAGCGGCCTGAATGCGTCGGAACAGGGAGATACCTTGACGGCGTCCGCCAACGCGAGCGTTGTTCTTCAAAAGCCCGCCCTGACGCCAACGCCCGTTCCGACGGGAGCGCCCGCTCCGATGAATCTCCCGGTCAATGTGCTCATCATCGGCATCGCGGCGCTCGCGCTTATCCTGGCTGGCGGACTTGTCTGGCTGGCCCGAAGGCGCAACAAGCCCTGATCCCGGAGAGCATTCCAAACAAACGACGCCTGCGGCCTGAAGGCCGGGCCTCTCAAAGGGAGGGGCCACACCCGCGATCGCGCCCAGCGCCGCGCCGCCGAGATTCTGAATCTTCAGCCACTTCCTGTCGTCAATTGCGGCGACTTTCTGCGCCAGCGGATGCTCGTTTTGATCCGGCTTGTGGTTCTGTTCTTCCGACATGATTTATTTCCTCCCCAATGTATCCTGCCCGGTCACGCGAACGAGAAAACTTTGTCCAGGAATCAGCAGGCGATGCCGATTGTGTCGCCGCCTGGCCCGGAGCGCGCATATCCGATGGGAACCCCTCGCGTCGGGGAACCAGCAGATTGTCCTTGAATATAAAACCCGCCCATGCTGTCCCGAACATGAAAGATAGGCCAGATCCCGAATTCTCAATCCCTGGGATTCCACGACCAGTTTTTCGGCGTAGGCGAGCGCCATCGGCGAACTGCCCAAGAGCCTTCTGACATGTTGTCCTGCAAATAACGCATCTTCACTGATCAGCCTCCTCGGTCGATTTCTCGGAGGAGCTACATACAGTCTATATAGATCAGCATTATAATACATAAAAGTCGCAATTTCCAGCGTTTCACGAATTAATTTCCATGGTATATTGGTCTGTTTTCTCATTAACAAAAATATTGACATTGATTCGCGAATACAAACATGATCGTCCACGCGGCAGGAATTTTAACAGCGGCATTTTCATTTTTTATGTAATCGCAGGTGCTACCGTGGTGGTATAATCAGGTGGAATATCGACAAAATGTGCAAATGACGGATGCAAAGAAGCCTTCGTGGCTCCTTACACAATGTTCGGGAAAGGAACGTTATGAATAGAGTTGAGATTCGGGATGGTGCGCTGACTGCCTATGCGTACCCGGATTACGGCGGCATGCTGGGGCGCCTGATCTTCCACGATATTGAAATCCTGCATCTGGACGAAAACCGCCTACCGGAAGGCGCGGTGCTGGCGGGCGGCAACCCGGTACTCTTTCCATTTCCCAGCCGGACGGCGCATGACCTTTATGAACTGAATGGCATCCGGTATCGCATGCCCTTTCATGGGTTGGTTCGGGATTCCGCGTTCGGTGTGGAAGAGGCCACGCCCAATCGCGTGACGCTTCTGCGCACGAGTTGCCGGGAATGGAAACGCGACTGCTACCCGTTTGACTTCACCTTAAGGCTCGCCTATGCGCTGGAGGATGGCGCGCTGAGGCTGACGGTATGTCTCGAAAACCATGAAGACCAGCCGATGCCCCATGCGTTCGGCTGGCATCCGTACTTTGTGACGACCGACAAGGCGCGCGCCTGTCTGATCCCCAACATGGCTCGATGCGAGCGTTGGGATGAGGCGGGGAAGACCGCGATTCCACCCGCCGACATCGACTTGAACCACACTGGAGATTATGTGCTCTGCGAACGCACCGGGGACACGGCGGTGATCCAGTCACCCGCCGACGGCTACAGTGCGCGTATCCGTTCGGACGGAGCGTTTCAGGCGCTGATCGCCTGTACGAAATTCCCCGGAACCACCTGCGTGGAGCCGTGGATGGGTCTTCCAAACGCCGCGAACACCCGCGAAAATCTGCAATGGGTCGCGCCCAGGGGTGAAGCCCGGTATACCTGCGAGATCAGGCCGTATCTTCTCACGTAATCGGGAGCGCGATCGCAGAAAACCCGTTGTTCTTTTCGGCGAATAATGGTATGATACTGGCATGAAGCTGATTGAAACCCGGAACGCGGTCGGACATGTACTATGCCACGACCTGACGCGCATCGTGCGCGGGGAGTTCAAAGGCCCACAGTTCAAAAAGGGCCATGTGGTGACCGAGGAAGACCTCCCGATGCTCCTTTCGATGGGCAAGGATCACCTTTACGTGTGGACGCTTGAGGAGGGCATGCTGCACGAGAACGACGCGGCTGCGCGGCTGGTGAAACGATTGGCCAACATCGGCATGCGCGCGTCCGAACCCAGCGAGGGCAAGATCGAGTTGTTTGCCGAGTTTGACGGACTGCTCCGCGTGGACGCGGAACGGCTGTTTCTCGTCAATTCCATAGACGGCGTCATGGCCGCGACGCGGCACGACCTCGAACCCGTGCGCGCGGGCGACAAGCTGTGCGGCACCCGCGTGATCCCGTTGGTGATCGAGGCGGAGAAAATCCTCGAAGCCGAGCGCGTCGCGGGTGAAACGCCGATCCTGTCGCTTCTCCCATACCAGAAGCTCAGGGCCGGCATCGTCACCACCGGAAACGAGGTATACTACGGCCGGATTCAGGATACGTTCACGCCGGTCGTGGTCGAGAAACTCAAAACCTACGGCATAGAGGCACGGTATTTCGAACGGTCGGACGATCAGAAAGAGAACATCGTTAAGGCCATTGATTCGGTGCGCGCGCAGGGTGCTGAACTGGTACTGTGTACCGGCGGCATGAGTGTCGACCCGGACGACATGACCCCCGCCGCCATCCGCATGAGCGGTGCGAACATCGTCACCTACGGCGCGCCGGTACTGCCGGGCGCGATGTTCCTTCTGGGATACTATGACGATGGGACGCCCGCGATGGGCCTGCCCGCCTGTGTGATGTACGCGGACGCCACGGTGTTTGACATCCTGCTGCCCCGGATCGCGGCGGGCGTCCATGTGGAAAAGCGGGATATCGCCCGGCTTGGGACGGGCGGGCTGTGCCTGAACTGCAAACCCTGCCGATACCCGAACTGCGGCTTCGGCAAGCTGGACTGACGGAGGACATCCAATGTATACGGCAATTGTCGTCACGGTCAGTGACCGCTGCTATCGCGGCGAGCGGGCGGACGAATCCGGTCCGGCTGTCCGGGAGACGTTGGAGTCCGGTGGCTTTCAGGTTCTGAAAATGCTGCTCGTCCCGGACGAGCGAAGTGAGATCGAGCGTGTGCTGGCTGAAGGCGCGGCGGTGGCGGATTTGATCTTCACCACCGGCGGGACCGGGTTTTCACCGCGTGACGTGACGCCGGAAGCGACGGCAGCGGTATGCGAGCGGATGGCGCCGGGCATCCCGGAGGCAATGCGACTTCAAAGCCTCAAAGTTACGTCCCGCGCGATGCTGTCCCGCGCGGCGGCGGGCATATGCGGGAAATGTCTGATCGTCAACCTGCCCGGAAGCCCGCGCGCGGCAAAGGAAAACCTGGAAGCGGTGATCGGCGCTCTGCCCCACGGGATCGACATGCTGCGCGGCGGTGATCACCCGCGCTGAACGAATTAAGCCCGGAGGAAATCATGCAGGATCGGTTCGGGCGCTCCATCCAGTATCTGCGGCTTTCGGTGACCGACGCGTGCGACTACCGCTGCGCATACTGTAAGCCAGCTGTAGAATCTTGTTCCGTCCGCAAAAACCTCTCCGCCGCGGAATTAATCGAAATCGTGCGGCAGGCCGCCGCGCTGGGCGTCACAAAGGTTCGTCTGACCGGCGGGGAGCCGCTGACGCGCGGCGACATCCTGGACATCTGCCGGGGCATCTCGGAAATCGACGGGATCGAGACGCTCTGCCTGACCACCAACGGCGCGCGCCTCTCGGTTCTCTCGAGCGCTTTGAAGGACGCGGGGGTACAGCGCGTCAACATCTCCATCGACAGTCTGAAACCCGATCGATACCGCGAGATTACCGGCTGCGGGAGGCTTTCAGATGCGCTCGAAGGCCTGAACGCGGCGCTTCAAGCCGGTTTTGAATCGGTCAGGATCAACGCGGTTCTGATCGGCGGCGTCAACGACGATGAAATCGAGGATTTTGTCCAACTGACCCGACGCCTCCCCGTTGACGTGCGCTTCATCGAACTGATGCCCATCGGCCCCAGCGCAACCTGGCCGAAGGAACGATTCCTTCCAGCAGAGACTGTGCTGAAGTGCTGCCCGGCGCTTCGATTCATCGGGCAAAGCGGCGTTTCAGAACGGTACGCGTTGCCGGGCTATCCTGGCGCGGTGGGGCTGATCCGTGCGATCAGTGGCTGCTTCTGCCAATCCTGCGACCGCGTCCGCGTAACCGCGGACGGCATGCTGAAGCCCTGCCTGCACAGTTCGGAAGAAATCCCGCTAAAAGGGTTGACCGGCGAGGCGTTGCGCGCGGAGATCGCGCGCGGGATCCAGTCAAAGCCTCGCGCCCACGCGCTGGCCGAAGGCGCGAGCCGTTCCGCTCGGCCGATGAACGCGATCGGGGGATGAATGTGAGCGAAGAATTGACCCACATCGGCGCGCAGGGGCGCGCGAAGATGGTGGATGTGACCGAAAAGACGCCTTCCGTCCGCGAAGCGGAGGCGGAAGGCTTCATCCAGATGCAGCCGGAGACGCTGCAGCGCATCCTGACAGGCGGCGTTAAGAAGGGTGACGTACTCTCGGTCGCGCAGGTGGCCGGAATCATGGCGGCCAAGCGCACGCACGAACTGATCCCGATGTGCCACCCGCTGATGCTGACCGGCGCGGATATTCGCTTCGAGCCGAGCGAAAACCCAACAGGCATCCAAATTCGGGCGACGGTGCGCGTCAAGGGGGAGACCGGCGTCGAGATGGAGGCGCTGACAGCGGTCTCGGTCGCGGCGCTGACCATCTACGACATGGCGAAAGCCGTGGAAAAAGGCATGACGATCACCGGCGTCAGGCTGATCAGAAAATCCGGCGGAAAGAGCGGCGAGTATCTACGGACAGAAACCTGAAAGCGACTGTGATTTCGGTCAACATAAGCACGGAAAAAGGCATTCCCAAACGGGAGGTCGATTCCATCCGACTGATCGAAGGCTACGGAATCGACGGCGACGCCCACGCGGGCGCGTGGCACCGGCAGGTGAGCCTCTTGGCCGAGGAGAGCATCAACAGGATGCGCGCGAAAGGGCTCGTCGCCCTCGCGCACGGCGCGTTCGGCGAGAACATCAACACCGTCGGAATCGATTTGAACCACCTTCCAGTGGGAACGATGCTTCTGATTGGCGAGGTGATACTTGAAGTCACGCAGATCGGTAAAGAATGCCACAACGGCGGATGCGCGATCAAGTCGGCAACAGGCGAATGCGTGATGCCCACCGATGGCATCTTCGCGACTGTCGTACGCGGCGGCGTCGTCCGCGCGGGCGACGGGATTGAGATTCAGTAAGACAATATACAAGAAAAATCGCGGGCGCTTCGTGCGGCCCGCGAGATCATAATCTTCAAACCATTCCCAGCGTGTTAAGATAATGGTACGAATCCTTCACCGCCCGGTCGGCGACCGCGAGATCGCCCGGATTCTTGGGGTTCATCGCGAAATCCTCGGTATATTCAATCTCGATGGAAAATGGGCCGGTATAGCCGCCCGTCTGAGCGTCCCGGATGAAACCCAGAAGATCCAGCGCGCCCGAACCGATGGCGGGGAAGTTCCAGATGCCCTTGCCGCCAATCTTGTCCTTCAGGTGGATGAAGTTGATCCGGGGCAGGCAGCGCGGCGCGTCCTCGCCGGGCAGCTTCCCGCCGTAATAGACGACGTTTGCCGTATCATAGTTGATTCCGACCCGATCCGAGCCGACCGCTTCCACGATGGGGAGCAGTGATTCACCGGTTCCGTAGTCGCCGTGCACTTCCAACCCCAGCCGGAGATCCAGCCGCTCAAGGTCGGGAAGCAGCGACCGTACGCTTTCAATGAGGCGCGCGTCGGTCAGATGTTCGTCCACGCCGAAGTGCGCCTCGCCGGTTGACGAAATGATCCACTTCGCGCCGAGGCGATTTGCCAGTTGCATGTTGGCGCGAAAGCCTTCAAGCCGTTTGGGTTCTGTGAGGTTGCAGTGGCCGCTGAGCGCGACACAGGAAAGCCCCAGTTCTTTGAGCAGGCGTTCCACACGCACGATCTGTTCTTCGCCCTGATCCGGCAGGATATGCTCGGTCCAGCCGCGCACCGCGGTTAGTTCGACAAATCGGAAGCCCGCCTTCGCGATGCTCCTGAGCGCGTCCTCCACCGGAAACCCGTGATAGCTGTTGGTATTGACCGCGATAACGCTCATGCAAATAACCTCCGCAAACCGCCCATTCGGCGTCCGCCGCCCACAATATATCAAACCGACAGGCAGCTGTCAACAATCGACGGAAGGAAATTCCAGGTTGACCTGTATGCAGATTCTATGAATTTCTTTTATCAGGTTTTCCGGGCGTGACCAGTGTGAAAGGCCTTCCGACCCCACGAAACCATCCTGGAAGACCGGCACAAGATGGGCATGGTCGTCCGGATGAACATCCGAGGAAACCTGACACTGAAGAGCTACGACATGAGTCCGTTCTCAGTGCGCGGCGTGCTCCGCTGGCGCTGGATCAACACGCACACCGCGGACCTGTTCGCGCTAGAATGTCAAGACGCCGAATATGTCCGGAGTAAAAATATACGCATAATCTTCGCGGCGACGGCTACAACCGTTCGCCGCATTTTTGTTTTGGCAAACATGGCGCATCCGGTTGACAGAACGCGCGGCTTCCCATTATAATCCAATTACATGAGAAAGCCGCATTTGTGAATTCCAGATTTAAAATGAACCCGTCACGAAGGCAGCGCGACCGACCATCATCGCACTTCGATAACAAAGATCATCATACGTCATACCCGGCGGACACCCGCCGTGTAGAATAATCGTCGGGAGGGAATGCGCATGCGGAGAATCAGCACGGGTTTCATCATCCTCTGCCTGGTCATGACGATGATTGCACTCCCCGCCAGCGCGGCGGAGGCGGACTATGTCGGCGAATGGGCGGCCTGCGCGATCGACGTTGGCGACGGCGTCAAACTGACCGAGTATGAGGGGTCGAACGTTTCCAATATCATGAAGATCATCTTCAATGAAGATGGCACGCTGACGGTGACATCATTCGGGCAGCAGATTCCCGGCTCATGGACAGCGGACGAGACGGGTATAAATGCCGAAATTGATGGGCAGCAGGTTTCGTTCAAAACGGTTGACGGACAGCTCGTCAACGAATCCGAAGGCATCCTCATCTACCTCGCGAAAGTCGTGAAGCCGAAGTCCGGTGGACTTCTCGGCGCGCTCAAGGCGAATAAGTTTGTAGGCTATTGGGTTGCCACGGGCATCGACCAGGGAGACGGACTAGTTACTGAATGGGATAATCAAAGCGTTCCCGATAAGGCAATAACAATCAACCCAGATGGTTCATGGGATATAGAATCTATTAACTCAGATCAAGTAACCATAAATGAGAGTAACCCCAATGATACAGATATGCCCACAATGATGCTCAATCGCGATGGAACACTGACTGCGACCTCAATGGGTATCGAATTAATAGGAACATGGAAAGAAATCGACGGTGGAGTTTCTATAACAATCGAAGGTGAGGTGGTTGACTTCACCTACGAAAATGAAATGCTTTCAGCTATCAAGTCTGGTGTCGCTGTTTATTTCAAGCGTGAAGCAAAAACCACATACGAAGCGACCGCCCTGCCGACGCCCATGCCAGCCGCATCCGTATTTGTCGGTGACTGGTCTGCCGCGATGTACGAGACTGGCGGATACTGGTACGACGTGAAGCTGCTATTCCCGGACGGCTGCACACTTTCGTTCCAAGAGGGCGGCACCGCCTCCGCGACCATCACGAAGGAATATACCGAGAACCTTACCTGGTCCGAGCAGGACGGCGCGCTGTCCGTCAGCGGCGGATACGTGCTCTCCGATCCTGAATGGGACGCTGCGACCGGAGAACTCCGGATGAAATACAACGGCAGCGACGTTTTCGTGGTGTTTGTCAAGGGGGACGCGCCCGAAGTTACATCGGAATACGGTTCCATCAACGCCGATGCGACGCCGCTTCCGGAACCTGAACCCGCCGAAGAGCCGGTACCAACCGAAGCATTGGAGCCGACTTCCGATCCCGCGACAGCCGCCGATGCGGACGTCCAAGCGTTCACTTCGCCGTTGTTTGCCGCCAGCTTCCCCGCGGGCTGGGTCTCCAACGAGTACAGCCTTTCTACAGACGAGGGCTACTGCTCCGTCAAATACGATCTGAAGAACTCGGAAGGCGCGTCCCTCTCATCAATCGCCATCTATGCAAGCAGCGAAAGTGTAGACGGCTACCGCGACCGGATCAAACGGCTGACCGAATCCGCGGAGAAGGCCGGCGGCGCACTTTCCGAAACGACCATCGGCGGCGTTATGTTCCTCGGAACCGCGTATCAGAACTGGGGTTGGAATTACATTGAATACGCCGCGCGGGTTCCCGAATCCAGGATTACGCTGAGCGTCACCATCGAGCAGCCGGAAAACGCCGGGGATTCGGTACAGCAGGTGATGGATTCCATCCAATTCACGCTGCCCAAGCTTGATCCGCCCAATGTCGATCCGCCGATGCCGGAAGACGGCGTGCCGTATGAGCCGACACCCGCGTCGGTCGAAGTTGGCAAGTATAAGCTGAAAGCGAGTTGGATCGATCCGCCCGGCTCCATTGTGCTGGACAGCATCTTTGGAAACCAGATCGCGATCGCGAATAAAAAGATGTACGTGCTCGCGGGCAAAAAACTGTACGCATACGCCCTCAAGAGCGACAAGCTCACTGTTGACAAGATGTTTGAAGGCGGCGTCATGAAGCTTTCGGATACCTTTGAGTATCTGAGCAGTGTGAAGGACGGCACGCTGTACGTGTCGCAGGGTGTGTTCAATACCCTCGCGCTGAAGGACGGGAAGGTACTCAAGGACAATTCGGTCTCCGGCGACGTCGTGATGCACCCCGGCGGAAAGTGGGGCCTCAGCTTCTGGGCCAACGCCGACGTGAAAAAGGTGACCGCCGCGAAGGGCATGCTGACCGAGGAACCCTGGGTGCTCACCGGCCTGTCCGATCCTGCGGCGCGAAAAGGCCGTTTCAGCATGGTCAGTTGCGTGGCCATCTCGGACAAACGCATCTACGTCGCGGGCAATGACAGTAAAAACGGCGACGCGCAGCGTATCGCGGTCTTTGACCTGGAAGGAAATGAGTTGTTCACCTTTGGCGCTACGGAGTGGACGGACGATGATGCGTTCGGTTCGGTCACCGGCATTGTGGAAACCAAGAACGGCATTCTGGTGCAGGACGGCAACAGCCGCGCCTACAAGCTGTTTTCAAAGGACGGCGCGTTCATCGGCTCGGTTGACGCGGATGCGCTGCTGGGTACCAGCTACCCCTGGCTTTCCTCGATGATCCCGGCGGATAACGGCGTCTATGTAGCTGGGGCTCAGCGCAGAAACGACCAGTCATGCGACGAACTGCTGATCTTCAAGATTACCGGTTTCTAAGGAAGCGCAGAGGAGAGAACGTTTGGGAAACCGCGTTTTACGCGAAACAGGGCATGCAAAAGTCTGACACACTGTGCTGTGCCAAGGCTTTTGCATGCTCAAGATGACGTATAGGGAAATGACTATATTGACAGAATCGGCGCCGAGAATTATTGTATTACTTCAATATATTCTTTGAGACATCGTAAAGAGGTGATTCTTATGGCAATCAGGGTGGGAGACACGTATGTTTCGGAAACTGCTTACGCACAGGCGAAGGCAAACATTGAAAATGAGCAAAAAGACGGAAGCGCCTCTGTAAGCAGTTATCGAAAAAGCTTACAGCAAAAAATGGATGGATGGGCAATATCCACCAACACGCAGCCCGGTGTCAGCGGCGTCAGGAATATTGGCATACACCCGTCCATTCTACGTCAAATGGCCAATGATCCGGAAAAAAGGCTGGAATATGAGGCACTGTTGATTGACGTGAAGAACGTATCGGAAAATATGCGCCTGCCCAAAGGCATGAAGCTAATTGCCCAGGGCTTCAATATCGACGCAAATGGCGGCCTGAGTTCTTGGAGCGTCACGCAAACCGAAAACCGAAATGCTGTAAAATCGACAAGCAAACTGCCCAAAGACAAAAAGGAATACTGGAACGATATTCTTCTGGAACGCTTGCTGGATAAACAGAGCAATCCATCTGAAGGTTCAAACGGGCTGTATCTGAAAGCGTAACGTACAGCCCAAGAACCCGGCTCGATGGGATTCACCAAATGCTTGCTTCTTTGCATGGCCGCGCTTGACACGCGCGGCCGTTTGTTTTATAACTGGGATAATACGCTCGAACGGAGGGGTTTTCCATCGACGGTTTCTTCTTCGACGGCGCCTTTGGCACCTATTATCGCGCGCTGACCGGACGAAGTACCCCGTGCGAGATGGCAAACCTGACCGATCCGTCAAGGGTATTCTCGATCCATCGCGCCTACGTGGACGCGGGCGCGAACGCGATCAAGACCAACACGTTCGGTCTGAACCCCGGTATGACGGACGGGGATACGCTTCAGAGCGCGCTCAGGGAAGGCATACGCCTGGCACGGGAGGCTGCGGGGGAGCGGGCGGCCGTGTTCGCGGATATCGGCCCCATCGCCGTATCCGATCGCGAGACGCCGGAGGATTACCTGTCGCTCGTTCAAATGTTCGCGCGCGAAGGCCTGACGCGGTTTCTGTTCGAGACGATGGACGAATTCGAGCCGCTGGTTCCGGCGATCCACTGGATTCGGGCGGCAGTTTCGGGTTCTGTGGTCGCGGTGTCCTTCGCCGCGTCGCAGGACGGCTACACCGGCGCGGGGCTTCACTATAGAGACCTGATTGGCGCCGCACGCGCGGAGGGCGTCGACCTCGTTGGCCTCAACTGCGTGTCCGGTCCCGCACACATGCTGGGGCTTGTGCGAAGGCTCGACCTCACGCGCGGGGATTTGCTGGCCATGCCCAATGCCGGGTATCCCGCCCGCGTCAACGGGCGGCTCTTGTACGAGGACAACCCCAGCTACTTCGCGGAAAAACTCCGGGATATGAAGCGCCTTGGCGTCAAGGCGCTGGGCGGCTGCTGCGGCACAACGCCGGAGCATATCCGCCGAACAGTAGCGTGCTGCGCGGGGGAGATCGCCCTGCCCGCGCAGGCGAAAGCGCCAGAAAAGCAGCCGTCCTCACCCGGTCTCAGCCCGCTGGCCGAGAAGATCGCGCGAGGGAACCTTGCGATGGTGGAAGTCGATCCGCCGGTTGACGCCGACATCAGCCACCTGATGAGCGCGGCGCGGCGGCTCCGGGACGCGGGCGCGGACGCGCTGACACTGGCGGACGCGCCGCTTGCGCGCGCGAGAGCCGACAGCCTGATGATGGCCGCGATGACGCTCCGGGAAACCGGCATCGACGTAGTGCCGCATCTGACCTGCCGGGACAGAAACCGGATCGCCATGCGCGGGGCGCTGCTCGCGGCGCACGCCGCTGGCGTCCGGAACGCGCTGATCGTCACCGGCGACCCGATCCCCGGCGCGGCGCACGGTCCCGACGAGTCCGCCGCCGACAAAGGCGTGTTCAATTTCAATTCGTTTACGCTGATCGACTTTCTGCGCGGCATGAACCAGGATCCGTTCGCCGAAGCACCTTACTTCATTCTGGCGGCGCTCAACATCAGCGCCGCGAATTTCGACGCGGAACTCAAGCGCGCCGAGCGGAAGATCGGTCGAGGCGCGGGCGCGTTCATCACCCAGTCGATCTTTTCCAAGGAGGGCGTCGCGAACCTGAAAAGGGCGACCGAATCGCTGGACAGGCCGGTCATCGCCGGGATCATGCCAGTGGCCGGGTATAAAAACGCAGTGTTCCTGAACAACGAAGTACCGGGCGTGTCCATCCCCAGATCGTTTGTGGAAAGCCTTGAAAATCAGCCGCGTGACGTGGCGACGGAGCGGTCGCTCGCTTTCAGCCGGGAACTGATCCTCGATGCGAAACCCTTCTGCGCGGGTTTCTGCGTGATGACGCCGATGAAGCGCGTGGATCTCGCGGAGGCGCTGTTACAAACCATCAAAGGAGGCCTATAAATGATCAAAATCGGCGAGAAACTGAACAGCTCCATCCCATCCGCGCTAAAAATGATGCGGGACGGCGACGATCCTGCGATTATTCGCCTGATGAAGGCGCAGGAGGACGCTGGAGCGGATTATCTGGATCTGAACGCGGCGCTGATGGGCGGGGAAGAATTGATCACGCTGAAACACCTCGCGGAGCTCGTGATTCATCATACCAGCTGCGGAATCGTGCTGGATTCGCCGAACGCCGGGGTGATGCTTCAAGCGGCGGACGCGGCGAAGGGGCGCAAACTGATCTTCAATTCCGTTACCGCCGTCGAGCGGATCGACGCAATCCTGCCCACCGCCGCGGAACTGAATGCGGGCGTCATCGCGCTGCCAATGCGTCAGCGCATGCCGGAAGACGCCCAAAAGCGCGCCGAAGTCGCGGAGGAACTGATCTCGCGGATGACCGACGCGGGCATTCCGGAGGAGAATCAGTTTATCGACTGCATCGTCGAGGCGCTGTCCGCTGGGGATGACAAGCCGCGCGCCGCGCTGGACGCGATCCGGCTGATCAAGCACAGGCATCCCGGCGTACACGTGACCGGCGGCATCTCCAACGTGTCCTTCGGCCTTCCCGGTCGGCAGCAGCTTGCGGCGGCGTTCCTCGCAATGGCCATCGCGCAGGGCCTGGACAGCGCGATCCTGGACGTCACCAGCGCGCCCATTCAAACAGCGCTGATGGCCGCGCTGGCGCTGAACGGAGAGGACGAGTTTTCGATGGACTACATCCGCTTCATGCGCGAATCTCAAAAGTAAGATTGATTGTATTCCACGGAGCCCGCGCATCCACGCATGCGCAGGCTTTTTATTGGTTCAGCGCGAATGAATGACACGGAATTCGAGAGGATGGGTCAATTGTTCCATTGATTTCATCGGGGAAACATTGTATACTGAAGACAAATTGCGAAGCATTCGTTAAATGCGGGAGGGATATCATGCATCCGTATCAGGACAGCGCCCGTTCTCCGGAGGAGCGCGCAAAGGACTTGCTGGCTCTGCTCACACTCGAAGAGAAGGTTGCACAGCTCAGCGGCATCTGGGCTTATGAAGTGCTGACCGATTTCGCTTTCGACGAAACCAAGGCAAAAAAACGCATGGGGTGGGGCATCGGCCAGATCACGCGGGCGGGCGGCTGCACCAGCCTGAAGCCGAAAGACACCGCTCGGCTCGTCAATCGCATCCAGAAGTATTTGATGGACAATATGCGCGTCTTCATCCCGGCTCAGGTGCACGAGGAGAGCTGCGCGGGCTTCCTGTCACGGGACGCGGACGTGTTCCCGCAGGCGCTGGGCGTCGCGGCGAGTTTCCAGCCGGAGATCGCCGGGGAGATGGGCGCGCACATCCGCGAGCAGATGACCGCGGTGGGCGCGCGGCAGGCGCTCGCGCCGCTGATGGACGTGACACGCGACCCGCGCTGGGGTCGAACAGAAGAAACCTATGGAGAAGACCCGTTTCTCGTGTCGCAGATGGGCGTCGCCTACATCCGCGGTTTGCAGGGAGACGACCCGAAGTCTGGCATCGTCGCCACTGGCAAGCATTTTGTCGGCTACGGCGCCAGCGAGGGCGGCATGAACTGGGCACCGTCCCACATCCCGCCGCGCGAACTGGAGGAAACGTACCTCTACCCGTTCGAGGCGGCGGTGCGCGCGGGCGGCCTTAAGGCCATCATGCCCGCGTACCACGAGCTGGACGGCGTGCCCTGCCACACCAACGAGCAGCTGATCCAAAACGTGTTAAGGGAGAAATGGGGCTTCGACGGCATCGTCGTCAGCGACTACTTCGCGATCAACCTGATCCACACCTGCCACAAGGCCGCCGTGGATGTGGAGAGCGCCGCCCGGATGGCGCTGGACGCGGGCGTAGACGTGGAGCTGCCCTCCACCGACTGCTACGGCGCGCCGCTCGTTCGCGCCGTCCGGGAAGGCCTCGTGTCCGAGACGAAGGTCGACGAAACGGTGTTGCGCGTACTCCGGATGAAGTTTGAACTGGGTCTGTTCGAGCATCCGTTCGCGGACGAGGAGAACGTCGAGGCACACTTCCATACCCCCGCGCAGCACGCGTTCGCGCTGAAAGCGGCGGAACAGTCGATGACGCTGCTGAAAAACAGCGGCGCGCTGCCGATTTCAAAGAGCGTCCGGAAGATCGCCGTCGTTGGCCCCAACGCGGATGACGTGCGCAACATGCTGGGCGACTACTCGTTCCCGGCGCATGTCGAATCGCTGATCGACCAGAACGAGGACAACTTCGCGTCCACGCCGACGCCGGAGGGCGAATACAGTGTGAAGGATTCGCTGCCCAGCATGGACAGCGTGCTTAATGGCCTAAAAAAGTACCGTCCGGACGTTGCATTCACGTACGCGCGCGGCTGCGGCGTGCTGGATGGAAGCGACGAGGAGATCGAAGCGGCGGTGGCCGCGGCCAGGGATTCGGAACTGGTGCTGGCGGTGATGGGCGACAAGGCAGGCTTGATTCTGGACTGCACGTCCGGTGAGGCGCGCGACCGCGCGACGCTCGAACTGCCCGGCCGTCAGCGGGAACTGCTGAAACGTCTGAAGGAGACCGGCGTGCCGGTGGTGCTGGTACTGGTCAATGGCAGGCCCTTCTCGCTGGTCTGGGAGGATCAGAACCTGGACGCGATCCTGGAAGCCTGGCTGCCCGGCGAGGAAGGCGCGCTCGCGATCGCGAAGACGCTGTTCGGAGAGATCAGCCCCGCCGCACGTCTTCCGATCACGTTCCCGCGCGCCGCGGGCCAGGTGCCCGTCTTCTACGCGCACCGCCCGTCCGGCGGCCTGTCCCACTGGAAGGGCGCGTATGTGGACGAGAGCAACCTGCCGCTCTACCCGTTCGGCCACGGCCTGAGCTACGCGCGCTTCGGCTATGGCAATCTGAAGATTCCCCAATCAGTGCCGGTGGACGGCGAAATCGTGATCGAGGCCGACGTGACCAATATCGGGGACATGGCGGGCGACGAGGTCGTGCAGCTCTACATCCGGGACGACTGCGCGTTCGACGTGACGAGGCCTGTCAAGGAACTGAAGGGCGTAAAGCGCGTGACGCTCGCGCCCGGTGAGAAAAAGACCGTCCGCTTCACGGTGGACACGGCGATCCTTTCGTTTATCAACCGCGCCGGAACGTTCGTCGTCGAACCGGGGACGCATACCGTGATGGTCGGCGCATCCTCCGAGGACATCAGACTGGAGGGCACCGTCGAACTGACAGGATCGGTGCGCGCCGTCTCAAAGCGCGTCTTCGAGACGAAAACGGAATTGCTATAAAATTCAAGTAAGATTTTTATAGAATCACGGCAAATAAATCTATCGATTTTGCCATGAACCGCAGCTATACTGTTTACGGATCAATAAAATCATGGGAGGGAACACTCGTGAGGAAATGGATCGCATTCCTGCTCACCGCGCTGATGGTTCTGTCGATGACGGCCATCACCGCTTCTGCCGAAGCGGACAAGGTCATCTCCATCTGGCACATCCAGAACCAGGACCTTCAGGTCAAAATGTTTGAACAGGCCAAGGAGCGCTTCGAAGCCGCGAACCCCGGCTACAAGGTAGACATTACGGTCTATCAGAACGACGCGTTCAAGACCAAGATCCAGGTCGCGCTCGCCGCCGGCGAAGCGCCCGACATTTTCCCGTCCTGGTCGGGTGGCCCGATGATCGAGTACGTCAACGCCGGTCTCGTGACCGACCTCACCCAGCTGATGGCCGACAGCGGCCTCAAGGATCAGTTGATGGATGGCGCCGTCGCCCAGGCCACCTATGACGGCAAGATCTGGGGCGTCCCGATGGAGAACGTTTCCGTCGCGCTGGTGTACTACAACAAGGCCGTGTTCGAGAAGGTCGGCGTTGAAGTGCCCAAGACCCTCTCTGAACTCGAAGCCGCCTGCGACAAGTTCGTGGCCGCCGGCATCGCGCCGTTCGCGCTGGCCAACGCCACCAAGTGGACCGGCTCCATGTATTACATGTACCTGGTCGACCGCTACGGCGGCAGCAAGGTGTTTGAGAACGCCGCCAACAAGCTGGTACCCGACGGCTTCAAGGATCCCGCGTTCATCAAGGCGGGCGAGACGATCCAGAAGTGGGTCAAGGCCAATTACTTCAACGCCGGCTTCAACGGCATGGACGAGGACAACGGCCAGAGCCGCATGCTGCTCTACTCCGGCCAGGCCGCGATGTACCTGATGGGCTCTTGGGCGGTCTCTACGATCACCAGCGAGAACCCGGACTTCCTCCCCAACATGGGCGTGTTCGCGTTCCCCGCCGTCGATGGCGGCGCGGGTGATCCGACCGCCGTGGTCGGCACCGTCGGCGACAACTTCTACCACATCAGTTCCAAGTGTGCCAATCCGGAAAAGGCCTTCGAGTTCCTGAAGACCTGCCTGGATGAGCAGGGCATCGCGTACCGCGTCTCGATCGGCAAGATCCCGCCGGTCAAGGGCGTGAAGGTCGAAGACCCGAACCTCCAGCTGGTGCTGGACATCGTCGGCAAGGCGGCGTCCGTGCAGCTCTGGTACGACCAGTACATGTCTTCCAAGATGGCGGAAACCCACAAGGATACCTGCCAGGCGCTGTTCGGCCTCACCATGACGCCGGAAGAAGTCTGCCAGGCGATGCAGGACGCCATCGACGCGGAATAACTTCGCAACGCACAATCGATTCCGAGGGGCTGTCGTGCCAAACGCATACCTTGAAATCCTGTGAAATGCGTTTGGCGCGACAGCGGGTTCGGTGCGGCTCTGCCGCACAAAAAGGCCCAGCGGGGCGTTTTTGAGAACCCAGGGGCTGCTGCGAGAGCATCTTTGCTGCATAGATGCATAAAAGATGATTGGCGCGACAGCCCCTTTGAGCGTAAATTCCAACAAGGAGGATGACCCATGCGCGCCAATGCCCCGTCACTCGCCAATACGCGCAGGCGCGAAATCAACCGGGTGGCGATCCTGTTCCTGATGCCCGCGTTTTTCTTTATCGCGGTCTTCATCGCCTATCCGATCGCGGATTCCATGTATCTGAGCTTGTTCAAGTGGGACGGGTTCGCAACCGTCGCCCCGTCATTCATCGGCTTACAGAACTGGAAAACGTTGATCCGGGACACGGTTTTCTGGCGCGCGGCGGTGAATAACCTCAAAATCGTTGCGCTTTCCATCCTGATCCAGCTGCCCATCGGCATGATGCTTGGGTATCTTCTGGATTCGGCGGGGAAAAAGCTGAACATTCTGAAAGTTTTCTGGTTCATCCCGTATCTTCTGTCTTCCGTGGCCATCGGGCTTCTCTTCCGCTACGCCTACGACCCATACTTTGGCATCGTTAAGTACATCGCGCCGTTCTTCGGCATGACGACGATCGACCTTTTGGGCGATCCCAGCCGCGCGCTGTTCGCGGTAATCGCGGTCATCTGCTGGCAGTTTACTCCGTTCTACATGGTCTACTTTCTGGCCGGCCTTTCCAGTATGGATACCGACATCTACGAGGCCGCGCTGATCGACGGCGCGACCCGAAGCCAATATTTCTTCAAAATCGTGCTGCCCATTTTAAGCCCGACGATCCGGAACGCCTGCGTATTGTCACTGGTCGGCTCGCTGAAATACTTCGACCTGATTTACGTGATGACCGGCGGCGGACCCAACATCTCCGTCGGTGGAACCATGTCGGGCGCAACGGAACTGATGGCCACTTATATGTATAAAAACGCTTTCTCGATGAACGAGGTGGGCTACGGCTCCGCCGTCGCGATGGGCATGTTCCTGATCGTGACCAGCGTCTCCGCAATCACGATGCGATTAATGTCCGGAAGGGAGCGGAGCGTATGACGAAAAAAATCTCTGTTCGTTTGATCGTCGCTTTGCTCGCCGCGTTGTGGACCATCATCGCAATCGCGCCGTTCGTGTTTATGATCCTCAATTCTTTTAAAGACAAGTTTGAGATGTTCACCAGCGGCGTGTTCGCGCTGCCCAAAGTGCTGCGCTGGTCGAACTACATTGAAGTGATCACGAAAGGTACCTTCTTTCGCTACGTGCTCAACAGTGTGATCGTGGTGGTGGCGTCCCTCGCGTTGACGCTGATGACCAGCGCGTTCGCCGCCTATCCGCTGTCCCGGTTTAAATTCAGGCTTCGGGGCGCGTACAACCTGATCATTCTGGCCGGCATGGCAATCCCATTGCATGTGACGCTGATTCCGGTTTTTCTGATGAGCAAACACATCGGCACTTACGACACGCTCTGGGCGCTGATCGGCCCCTATGTGGCGTTCAACATCCCGATGTCAGCGTTCATCCTGACCGGCTTTATGCAGGGGATCCCAGCGGAGATCGAAGAGGCCGCCGAGATCGACGGCTGCAACCGCGTCCGCACGTTCTTCAAGATGATCCTGCCGCTTTCGGTGCCCGGCATGGCGACGCTCGCGATCTACAACTCCGCGATCATGTGGAACGAATTCTCCTTCGCGCTGGTTCTGACGCAGTCGGTCTCCAACCGCACACTGCCGCTGTCCATCTGGGAGTATCAGGGACAATACCAGTCAGACATGCCGATGATCATGACGGTTCTGATGCTGAGCGCGCTGCCTGTGATCCTCGCGTTCATCTTCGGCCAGGATAAACTGATCAAGGGCATGATGGCGGGGGCGGTCAAGGGATGAGAAGGCTGACCGCCGCGCTGATCCTTGTGTGCGCTCTGTGCGTTCCGGCGGCTGCCGAGCGAACAGCGCTGACGCTATACCACCTTCAGGATGTGACGAAAGTCAATCAGGCGGTGGAAGACAGCGCCACCCGGTTCATGCGCGACCACGACGGGATTACCGTCGAAGTCATTGAACTGGTCAATGATGTGTACAAGCGGCGCATGGCCATCGCGGCGGCGACAGACAACCTGCCGGATGTGTTCATCACCTGGAGTGGCGCGACGCTTCAGGAGTACGCGAGTCTCGGAAAGATCCTGCCGCTCACCGGCTATATGCAAAAGGATGGCTATCAGAGCCGCTTCCTGCCTGCAGCCATTGAACAGGCCAGCTCGGACGGCGACATCTGGGCCGTGCCGGTCGAAAACGTCGCGCCTGGCGTAATCTTCTACAACAAGGATCTGTTCGCACGCTGTGGGCTTGAGCCGCCCAGGACACTCGATGAGCTCTATCATGTCATGGATGTATTTCGAGATAACGGCATTATACCGTTCGCTTTGGCCAACCGCAGCGCGTGGCCTTCCTCAATGTTTTACATGTATTTCGTGGATCGTCTGGGCGGGCGCGACGCGTTCCAGGCCGCGGCGGATCGCAATCCGGATGGTTCCCCCGCAAACGGGAAGGGTTTCGCCGATGAAAAGCTGGTCAAGGCGTGGCATCATGTGATCGACTTGATCGATCGCGGCGCGTTCCCGGACGACGCCAACGCGCTGGACGAGGACGCCGCGGAGGGTCGCGCGCTCCTCTACCGCGATAAGGCTGCGATGTATCTGATGGGCACCTGGGCTGTCGGCTATGTGGCGGACGAGCAGCCGGACTTCCTTTCTTCGCTGGATTTTTTTGAGTTCCCGTCGCTAGGCGGCGCGTCGGACG
Source organism: uncultured Oscillospiraceae bacterium (assembly GCA_964575255.1). GTDB lineage: Bacteria > Bacillota > Clostridia > Christensenellales > Aristaeellaceae > JAEZHK01. The sequence continues at coordinate 59,044 of CAZNPZ010000006.1, read as the reverse complement.
GCCTGATCGGCACGGTGGGGGACAACTTTTACTCGATCTCCTCCCGCTGCGAACAGCCCGATCTCGCGTTCGAGCTGATTCAATACCTGATCGACGACGAAGCGGTCTCGAAGCGGCTTGACGCAGGGCGCTATCCGCCGCTGGTCGGCGTCGATCTTGAAAACCCGCTGATCGCCAAGGTGCGCGACTCTGTGGAGCGCGCGCCGTCCATCCAACTCTGGTACGATCAGTGGCTGCCGGCGAAGCTCGCCGAAGCCCACAAAGACATCTGCCGGAACGTGTTTTCCGGCGGCATGACCGCCGAGCAGGCCGCGCAGGCGCTTGAGGAGGCAGCCGTTTCGTATTATGCTTCCGCTCAGTAAAAATACCCATAAAAAAGGGCTGCAGCGGTTGACGCTGCGCGCCCAGTTGATCCTTGTCACATCGCTGTTAAGCGCGCTGGCTGCCGTCTGTTCGGGCGTACTCAGCTATCAATTGCAGAGCCACGCGTTGTACGAGCGCGCGGGCGAACTGATCGCGGGCCGCGCGGAGCAGGCGGCGCTGAACATCGCCAATTATTTCGAGGATCTCCGCGAGAGCGCCTTGTTTCTGGCAGCGGACGACCGCGTGCAGGGGTACCTCCTGGCTCCGGACGACGGGAAGGCGGGGAACACCCAGCTTCTGGACGGCGCGTACAGCGCGCTCAACAATACCGTGAGCCTCCGTGGCGACCTGGCCTACGCCTACATTGTCAAAGATAAAAACGGGAAACTACTCTACATAGGCCCGCCCAAGGCCAACATGACGCTGGAGGAGGGCGGGGAGTTCCACGCGCCGTCCAGCGGCGCGGCGCTGACGGGGCCGGTAAAAAACCCGGTTGCCAACGATGGCAGCTACGTGTTTTTAATCTGGCAGCAAATTTACGACATCTATCAGGTGCGCAGCAGACTGGGCTCACTGTGTTTTGCCGCACCCGAACGAGTGCTGGCAAAGACCTACCTCGACAACACGGGGAACGACGCGCTGTCGCTCAGCGTAGTGGACGGGGACGGGCGCGTCGTGTCCGATCCCGATCCCGCTCGCGTGACGGGGACGCTGGACTGGTTCTCAAAGGTCTCGGAGGACGGAACCGCATCCCTTGGCGGGGCGCTTGTGGTGCGCATCGCGATCGAGGGCACCGACCTCTACATCGCCGCGTCAATCCCGGAACGGGCGCTCAACGCGGACAGCGCGAACATCATGACGCTGGTGGCGCTCATCATCCTCGGCGCCATCGCGGCCTGCGTGATCACTTCGATTCTCATGAGCCGCCGGATCGCCCAACCGTTCCAGACGCTGACCGAGCGCATGGCGCGTGTCTCCGGCGGTGACTTCAAAAGCCCGCTGGATCTGTCCGGGTACGGCAACGAGTATGTGCAGATGGCGGACGGCTACAATCTGATGATTGGGGAGATTGGAAATCTCATGGTCAGCGTTCGAGAAAAAGAGCGGCTGCTCGCCGACAGCGAACTCAAAATGCTGAAGGCGCAGATCAACCCGCACTTTCTCTATAATACGCTCGATTCGATTCACTGGCTCGCCGCGATGAACGGCCAACAGGAGATTTCCACAATGGTGAAAGCGCTGGCCGACTTTTACCGGATTTGCCTGGGCAGCGCACACGAACGGATACTGCTGGGCGACGAACTGAAACACGCGTCCAGCTACCTGACGATCCAGAAGATCCGTTATTCTGACGTATTGGAAAGCCGGGTCGAGGCCGCACCGGAGGACATGACGCTGATGGTTCCCAGCATGATCCTGCAACCGCTGATTGAAAACGCGATTTACCACGGCCTGAAGGGCAGCGAGCACCGGGGCACCATCGTCATCCGCGAATACCGGGAAAACGGCGACCTGTTCCTTGAGGTGCGCGACGATGGGCGGGGCATGCTGGAAGAGGACATCGAAGCGCTCAACCGCTCGCTGGTTTCGGGCGACCGGGACAGCCACGGCGTGGGCAATGTGAATCGGCGGATCGAACTGATCTGCGGCCCGGAATACGGGCTGAAATACGGAAAAAATGAGAACGGCGGTCTGTGTGTCACCATCCGCCTGCCGGCTGTACCATCCGGGGAGGGCGAAGATTGTACTCAGTCCTAATCGTCGACGACGAATCCATCATCCGTCGTGGCCTCAAGTGCATGATCCCGTGGTCGTCGCTGGGGTTTTCGGAAGTCCTTGAAGCCGCGAGCGCCGAGGCCGCGCTGAAAATCGCTGAGGATACGCGGGTTGACCTGATCGTCACTGACATCTGTATGCCGGGCATGGACGGGCTGGAGATGACCAGGAGATTGCTCGCGTTGCAACCGGAATTGCGCATCGTGGTGCTCACCGGCTATGACAACTTCCGGTACGCGCAGCGCTGTGTCGCGCTGGGCGTCAAGCACCTTCTGATCAAGCCCGTGGACGAATCCGAACTCACGCGTCTGATCGCCGCGCTGGTGGAAGAGATGCACGCGGACAACCGACACGACGACCGCGAACAGGAAGCAAGGCGGCGTGCGGCGCTGTCCCAGCAAATGCTGCTGGAATCGCTGCTCAGCGGCCTCGCGAAGGGTGTCTATGCCCGCGAGGACATTGCTGCGATCACAAGCCTTTCGGGAATCAACGAGCAGGAGCGGGTATGCGCGCTGATTCTGCGCCCGGCGATCGAGCTGTCCGACGAGTGGCGCGCGCACAGGACGTTGCTTCTCATCAGCATCGCGAAACTGCTCGCGGGCATCACGGATTCGGGACGCACCGGGTATTCTTTCGCGCAGGACAACCAGGTGGTGGTACTCATCCGCGCAACGGGCGGCGCCCAGGCGGAGGCGTTCGCCGAAAACGCTGCGATGCTGGTGGAGGGCGAATACGGCATGCCCTGCGCGCTGGGCGTCGGCAAGTGGCATGTCGGTATCGCGGAGTTCTCAAAATCCATCGCGGAAGCGGAAGACGCGCTCCGGCACGTAAGCCGCTCCTCGCCGGGACGGCTGGTTAAGATGGCGCTTGAGATCATCCGAACCCGGTATCAAAGCGACATCTCTGTCGCGGCGATTTCAGAGGAATTGCACGTCAGCACCAACTACTTCTCCAGGCTTTTCAAGCAGGAGATGGGGGAAGGCTGCAACGAGTACATCACCGGTGTGCGCATCCGGGCGGCGAAGAAACTGCTCGCGGACAGTGAACTCAGATGCTATGAGATTGCGGAGGCCGTCGGCTACCGGGACGCCAACTATTTCTCGCTGTCCTTTAAAAAGAATACCGGTGTGTCGCCGGAGCAGTATCGCATCTCCTCAAAAGTGCAGCCGTAGCAGATTCGATGCTAAAAACCGCCTTCGCCGTTTCGCGGCGAAGGCGGCGTGTTAGGAATTCGATTTGTTTTTCTCCTGAAACTCGGCTTCGTCCTTGATCTCTTGACGCATGTTGTCCAGCCCCGCGCGCCTTCGCTCGTTCTTGTCGATCAGTGCCTGTTTCATCTTCGGGTCGCTCGTGCCTTGAATCATCTCGTCCGCCGCTTCCATGTTCTGGATCGTCCGGTTGATGTTCCGCTGGATCTTCTTCACGTTGTCGCGCCGGTCGTCCGGTTTCGCTTTCATGAAATCCCTCCTTTTAGCCATAGTTTGCGCAGTCCGGCCAAAGTGCATGCGTGTTAAGCCTTGACAGCGCCCGCCGCGCGTGATACCGTATTTTCATCGTTCGGGAGGGATTTGTTCATGAGAACATTCATCATTACCGGTGGCGCGAACGGCATCGGACGGGCGATTGCGGAAGCGGTGATCGCGCAGGGCGACCGCGTGCTTGTGATCGACACGGATGAAGTGTCCGGAAACATGCTGACCAGACGTCATTCGTCGGATCGGTTCCGGTTTTTCAAGGGGGACATCTCGGAAAAGGCTGTTCTGGAGGATTTTGTTCATTGGGCGACCGGAGAGGCGGGGGAGTTCCACGCGCTGGTCAACAACGCCTGCATTACGATGGGCGGGCTTTCGGACTGCGACTACGAGGGCTTTGAAAAAGTGCTGCGCGTCGGGCTCGTCGCGCCGTTTTACCTGACGAAACTGCTTCTGCCCCATTTCGCGCCGGGCGCGAGCGTGGTCAACATCGCGTCCACACGCGCGTTTCAGTCCCAGCCGGAGACCGAGAGCTATTCCGCCGCCAAGGGCGGCATCGCAGCATTGACGCACGCGATGAGCGTCACACTCGCCGGGCGCGCGCGGGTCAACGCGATCAGCCCCGGCTGGATCGATACCGGCGCTTGGCAGCACGAAACCGGCTATACTCCCAGCCACACCGACAGAGACCTAAGACAGCACCCATCGGGCCGCGTGGGGAAACCGGAGGACATCGCGCTTATGGTTTTGTACCTGTGCTCCGACGCCGCCGGGTTTATCGATGGTGAGAATATCGTGATCGACGGCGGTATGACGCGGCAGATGATCTACCACAACGACTTCGGCTGGAAACTGGAATCATAGAATAAGAAATCAGGCCGTCGCGACAGGTTCGCTACGGCCTGGTCTTTATCGTTATGCTACTTTTTGTACTCGCAGAACTCCAGCCTCTCTCCGTCCGGGCCGGAGAAGAAGACGTTGCGGATGGATAGTTCCGGAATGTCGACGATGTGGTCTGTCTCAAAGCGGATGTTCTTTTCAATCAGCTTGCACATGAGCGTGTCGATGTCCTCGACTTCCATGCAGACATGATCGAAAAGCCCGGCTTCGCGCGGCGCGCCCTCGTCCCGCTGGATCAGTTCAAGCACACAGGAACCCGCCTTGACGAACGTGATCGAGCAGGAGGGGAGCCGATAGTCGCCCGCGTGTTCAAATCCCAGATCGTCCACGTAAAACGCCCTGGACTTTGCCATATCCGATACGAAAAGCCCGATGTGCGCGAGGCCAACGATCCGGCCGCCGCAGTTCTCACATTTGCACGACATATGAAACCTCCATTATTTCGCTCTATCCGAAATTATACCACGTCCGTCATGTTTGATCCAGCGAAATTTACCCAAAATAACTTTTATAGCGAGTCAGCGGAAGTATAATGAAGTTGGTCGGCATTCCAACACTTCGGGAGCCGAACCGATCGTCGCCCCTTTTTCAAGGTCGTCGGGTATCGATATGAACTCGAACGGAGGGAATTTCCATGAAGATCAACGCCCGTCTTTTAACCGCCACCGCTCTTTTCGTCGCACTGATCCTGCTGTTTGGCTCTACGCCGCTGGGTCTTATTCCGTTGGGCTTCGTCAACGTGACCATCCTCGCGATCCCGGTCGTGATCGGCACCATCGTCCTGGGTCTGATCCCCGGCCTGATCCTTGGCTTCTGTTTTGGCATGCTCAGCATGCTGAGCATGTTCGGCCTGACCATGACCGCGCCGTCCGCGCTGGCATCCGCGCTGGCTGCGGCTAACCCGGCACTGGCCATCCTGATGTGCTTCGTGCCCAGGCTGCTTGTGCCCGTCATCACCCATCTGACATTCCGCGCGCTCGCGGGATCGGATGGACGCCGGAAATCCGCGCTGCCCGTCGCGGCGGTCGCGGGTTCGCTCACAAACACAGTATTCTATCTGGGCTTGATGCTGCTGTTTTATACTTTAATCGGCCTTGATTCCGCCAAACTGCGCGCGATTATCGCCGGCGTCGGCCTGATCGCGGGCGGCAGCGAAGCCGCAGTCAACGCGATCCTGACCACGCCGATCGTACTTGCGCTATGGAAGATTGAACGAAAGCCAGAATAGGAGACCAAACATGATCCTGACCCTCGACGTCGGCAATACGAACATCAAGGCGGCCCTCTTTGATAAAGAAGAGATGGTCGCCTACTTCCGCGTATCCACCAACCGTCAAATGAGTTCGGACGAGTACGGCATTCTGATGGTCAATCTGTTTGCCCATAACGGCGTCAGCATGAAGGGCGTCGAGGGCATCGTCATGTCGTCGGTGGTGCCCACAGTCAACTTCACGCTGGAGCACATGTGCCGCAATTATTTCGGCATGGCACCGATGATCGTCGGCCCCGGCATCAAGACCGGCATCAACATCAAATACGACAACCCGCGCGAACTGGGTGGCGACCGCATTGCCAACGCCGTCGCCGCCTTTACGATCTATGGAGGCCCCTGCATCACGATCGACTTCGGCACCGCGACGACGTTCGGCGCGCTGTCCGCGAAGGGCGAGTTTCTGGGCGGCGCGATCTGCCCCGGCCTCAAGCTTGCCGCGGAGGCGCTGACCGAGCACGCCGCGAAGCTCCCCCGGTTTGAACTCGCGAAGCCGGACACCGTAATCGGCCGAAACACCATCACCAACCTGCAGGCGGGCATCGTCTACGGTTACGTGGGACAGGTGATGTATCTGGTCAAGAAGTTCAAAGAGGAATTGAAAGCGCCTGGCGCCAAGGTCATCGCCACCGGCGGCCTCGCGCTTCTGGTCGCGGACGAGACAGACTCAATCGACGTACTGGACGGCATCCTCACGCTGAAGGGTCTGAGGATCATCTACGAGCGAAACGTCGCTTAACAGGAAGTTGACCATACCCGTATAGCTGGACAGGCCCGCGGGCTGGCCGCTGAGGCGCAGAAACGCCTCCGCCGCGTGGTCGGAAAACGCCGCGAGGCCGGTCGACGGTTCACCGAAGTCGTCGATGCGCCAGAAGTCCCCGCGCACGCCACCCGAGAATTCAGCGCGAATCTCAAACCATTTGTCAAGGTTGATCCCGCGAAGCGCGTCCATCGCGTAGCGAAGCGCGTAGATCGTACCCGCGTACTGAAAGCGCGCGTCTCCCGTCATGCAGGCGCGGTAGGCGATGTAATTGGCTTCGTCCTCCCGCGCGATGCCGGACGCGTGCGCAAGCTCGTGGGTGGCGAGGAAGGGCAGCGTAAACAGCGGCTCATCGGGGCTGATGATCGTCTCGCCCGTCCACGGCGCGTACAAACCCGCGATCTTCAGGGCTTTGAAATACTGCGGATACCGCGAAAACTTGGGCGCGTAGAGCGGTTGACTGGAGAGCTTCAGCGACGCGACCGCGTCGCGCGCCTTTGAAAGAACTTCCTGAGCGGACATGGGTTCCGCGTTTTCCGCTTCTTTCCGGAGCGCGTCCGCCTGGGTTCCCAGCGTCCGGCACAATTTCATCAGCCTCCAGGCCTCGTACGGTTCGACTTCTTTGGCCGGGACGAAGCACAGCGGCACCCAAAGTACCGCATATGCAAGAAAAGTGACCGAAAGCAGGAGGGCTGCCGCCCTGGGCGGCCTCCGACGGATCGCGGCCAGGAGGAGCAGCAGGATCATGACCGGAACGATGAGGATCAACAGTGCCTCGCCCACCGGCCAGCGGACGAGCGCGGACGCGCGCCCGAGCATCGAAGCCATCGGCAGCGAGATACGGCCGGAAAACCAGGTGGAAAAGGCGTCCGATAACGCGAACGCCGCCGACAGCGCGAGCGCCGCAACCGCCGTCCATAGCGCCTTCCGCATGCCTGACACCCCCCAGCCATCCTATTCAACCGGTTATTCTTCTTATGAAATTATCCCATAGATGAATCCACAAGATCAAATGCAATTGATGGAATCACTCCCACAGATTTAACAGAAATGCGATATACTAGGGGAAACGTGATCGATGGAAAGGAAGAGCCAAATGCAGATCAAGCTGGACATCAACCACATGATGAACGATTATCTGGGCGGCGAGGGGATCGACAAAGCCCAATTGACCCAAATGGAGGGCGCGCTGAAAAAAGCGCACGCCGACGTCGAATCAAACCGCGGCAAGGGCATGCAGGGGTGGATGACCCTGCATGAGGATCAGGCGGAAGTCGTCCGTCAGATCGAAGAGAAGGCCGCGCGGATTCGCGCGGATTTCGACGCGTTTGTCGTATTGGGCATCGGCGGTTCGGCACTGGGCCCGGCGGCGGTTCATCAGGCGCTCAGCCACCTGCATTACAACGAATTGCCGGACGATAAGCGCCCCGGTCCGAAGCTCTACATCGAGGACAACATCGACCCGGAGCGGATGGCATCGCTCCTCGACGTGATCGACGTCAAAAAGACCTGCTTCAACGTGATCACAAAGTCCGGCGGCACTGCCGAAACCATGAGCCAGTACCTGATCGTATTGGATCTTCTTAAGAAAGCCGTGGGGGAGGACTACCGCCGCCACATCCTGATCACGACCTCCCGAACCAAAGGCTTCCTGATCAAGATCGCGCAGCGTGAGGGCTACGACACGTTCTATATCCCCGACGGCGTCGGCGGCCGGTTCTCCGAGCTTTCGCCGGTGGGGCTGATCGCGGCGGCGGTCTGCGGCATTGACATTCGCGGTCTGCTCGCTGGCGCGAAAACGATGGACGAGCGCTGCAAGACCAATGATATTTGGAAAAACCCGGCACTCCTCGACGCGGGGCTGATGGTGCTTTCGATGAAGGCGGGCAAAAACGTGTCCGTCATGCTGCCCTACGCAGATTCCCTGAAGCTGATGAGCGACTGGTATGCGCAGCTCTGGGCCGAGAGCCTCGGCAAGAACGTGACGCTGGACGGCAAGCCCTGCGCGGTCGGCCAGACGCCGGTCAAGGCGCTGGGTGTCACCGATCAGCACTCGCAGCTGCAATTGTATACGGAAGGACCGTTCGACAAGGTGATCACCTTCCTCAAGGTGGATAAGTTCCGCGTCGAGACGCCGATCCCGCACGGCTGCGAGGATGTCGAATCCATCGCGTTCCTGGGCGGTAAATCCCACAACCAGCTGATCGAGGCGGAGCGCGCGGGCACCGAGTACGCGCTGTACAAATCCCGCCGGATGAGCCAGACGATCACGCTGCCGGAGGTCAACTCGAACACCGTCGGCCAGCTTCTGTATTTCTTTGAGCTCGTCACCGCCTACGCGGGCGCGCTTTTAAACATCGACGCGTTCAACCAGCCGGGCGTCGAGGAATCCAAGCTCGCCGCCTACGCAGTGATGGGCTTCGAATCCGAGAAGCACGACAAAAAGCGCGCGGAAATGATGACTCGCCCAGAGCGCAAGCCGGAATACCTTTTGTAGGGGGATCCATAGGGGCGCGTTCTCAGGCGCGCCCCTTTTGTATGTTCTCGCAGCCGATCCGGCCTGTTCACGTGAAACACGAAAGATGGGGGAAGGACCATGTCGAACAGCCATTTTTTTGCTTACATGGCCAGGATGCGGCTGATCAAGCGGTGGAGCCTTCGGCGGAGCACCATCGAAGAGAACGATCAGGAGCATTCGCTGCAGGTTGCGATGATCGCGCACGCGCTGGCGGTCATCGGCAAAAGGCGCCTGTTCAGGGTATACGACGAAGAGGCGCTTTTAAAGCTGGCCATTTATCACGAGGCGGCGGAAGTCATCACAGGAGACCTTGCCTCGCCCATCAAATACTTCAACCCTGGCATCTCGAAGGCGTTCAAGGAGATCGAACGCCTCGCGACCGAAAAACTGATGGGCTACCTGCCGGAGGACTTGAGACCTGAATTCAAACCGCTCTTGTTTCCGAACGAAGCGAGCGGGGAGTGGAAGCTCGTCAAGGCGGCCGACAAGATCTGTGCGTACCTGAAATGCGTCGAGGAACTGAGCCTGGGCAATCGCGAATTTGCGACCGCCGAGGCGGACATCCGTGCAGCGCTCTCCGCGTTGAACATGCCGGAAGTCGACGAATTTATGCAGGAATTCACACCCAGTTTCACCATGCCGCTGGACCAGTTGGATTGAAGAATTTCCGTTAACTTTCGTAAAGATCGTTAAGTATGCCAACCGCATAAATGAAATGATGGCGTTTTTGGTTCGGTATCCAAAGGACACAAATGCCTCGAAACAAATTTGTGAAGTTCATTGGTGGTATTCTTCCGAATATATGTGTATAATTTACTCAGTAGAGCGATGGCGCATGCGGCCGCCGCGCGCATGCCTGTCGCTTTAATAATGAGGGGGATTTGTCTATGGCAAACGTATCCTTGAAGCATATTTACAAGGTGTACTCCGGCAATGTGACTGCTGTAAGCGATTTCTGTCTGGACATCGAGGATAAGGAGTTTATCGTGCTGGTCGGCCCGTCCGGTTGCGGCAAGTCCACCACCCTTCGAATGGTTGCAGGCCTTGAAGAAATCTCGGAAGGCGAACTGTACATCGGCGACCGCCTGGTCAACGACGTCGCGCCCAAGGATCGCGACATCGCGATGGTGTTCCAGAACTACGCGCTGTATCCGCACATGACCGTGTACGACAACATGGCCTTCGGCCTCAAACTGCGCAAGACCCCCAAGCAGGAGATCGAGCGCCGTGTCCGCGAAGCCGCGAAGATCCTGGACATCGAGCACCTCCTTGGCCGCAAGCCCAAGGCGCTGTCCGGCGGTCAGCGTCAGCGCGTTGCGCTGGGCCGCGCCATCGTGCGCGAGCCGAAGGTCTTCCTGATGGACGAGCCGCTCTCCAACCTGGACGCCAAGCTGCGCGTGCAGATGAGAACCGAGATCACCAAGCTCCATCAGCGCCTCCAGACCACCTTCATCTATGTCACCCACGACCAGACCGAGGCCATGACGATGGGCTCCCGCATCGTGGTCATGAAGGACGGCTTCATCCAGCAGGTCGACACGCCGCAGAATTTGTACGACTTCCCGGTCAACCACTTCGTCGCGGGCTTCATCGGCACGCCGCAGATGAACTTCTTCAACGTCAAGCTGACCAAGAAGGCCGATGGCGTGTACGCGGTCTTCGGTGAGAACGCCATTCGGATTCCTGAAGGCAAGCTGAAGAAGTTCGTGTCGGACAGCTACATCGGCAAGGATGTCATCATGGGCATTCGCCCGGAAAACATCCACGACGAAGAAGTGTTCCTGGCCAACGCGCCGGAATCCACCATCAGCGTGGCGGTGGAAATTGTTGAGCTGATGGGCTCCGAGACCTACCTGTACCTGAAGACCTCCGGCAAGGAAGACAACATCATCGCCCGCGTTGACCCGCGCTCCACCGCGCGCGGCGGCGATAAGATCAAGGTCGCCTTCGACGCCAACCGGCTGCACTTCTTTGACGCGGACACCCTGAACACCATTCTGAGCCGCTGACCTTCCCCTGGAACGCGCAAATGCATTCAACGGCGTTATTTATTCATTAATTTTCCGCCGCGGGCGGTAAGACGATATTGTCTTATCCGTTCGCGGCGGATATACTATATATTGTATAGTCGGACGTCCGGCCAGCCGAACGGGAGGAATTCAGTATGTTTTTGGACCATCGCGTGATCGCGAAGATCTCAAGCCTGCTTTCAAAGATCAGCATGAATGTCATGCTGCTGGACAACAACGGCCAAGTGATCCTGCCGGAGGATAACAACCGCGAGTTCACGCTGCCGGAAGTGCTCAGGCAGAACCCCACCGCGCCTTTGGTCTACGGCGGCTTTACATTGATCGGCACCGAAGGCACGCATCCGCTTTTCCTGTGCCTGCCGGGCGACAGCCAGGACGTCAGCAACTGCGCGATCTTGTGCGCGGAAATGATCAACATGCTGACCAAGGTCGACCTGCCGCACGCCGACCGCGAGCAGTCGTTGCGCTGCATTCTCCGCGAAGAGGTAGAGGGCGCGGAACTCGAGTCTCTAGCGATGGAGCACACCATCCCGCTGGAGAAGAGCCGCTGTGTGGTGCTTCTGCACCTGTCCAACATCGACACCGAGACGACGCTCAACATTCTGGAGAACGTCGCGCCCGAAACCGGCGGGGACTCGATTGTGGAGATCGACCGCCACACGGTCGTTCTGATCAAACAGCTCGAAGAGCAGGAAGACTTTGAGGAACTGGAACAGCTTGGCATGGCGATCGAGTCTACGTTCATCAGCGAGACCAGCTACCCGGTGCACATCGGTATCGGAGAGCCCAAGAAGTCGCTGGCACAGCTCTCCGAATCCTTCCGGGAGGCGCGCAAAGCCATCGACGTGGGCCGCGTCTATCGGCCCGATGATCATGTATTCGTCTACCGGAAGCTGCTTCTGGAGCGGTTCCTGGCCGATATTTCGCCGGAGATGAGCCAGAAGTACAACCAGCTGATGTTCAACCGCAAGACGGCGCGGCTTTTCAATGAGGAAATGCTGCACACGATCGAGAAGTTCTTTGAAAACAGCCTGAACCTTTCGGAGACAGCGCGGCAGATATACATCCACCGCAACACCCTCGTCTACCGTCTGGACAAGGTGCAGCGGATCATCGGGCTTGACCTGAGGTCGTTTGACGACGCGGTGACGTTCAAAATGATGATGCTGCTGGGGAAGACAGGGGAGCACAAGAATCGGATCTGAGCGGCATACAATGTCCCGATCCTGATTCCTGGAGGCTTTCATGGGCAAGCGGACGATCGTTTGGCTCTCGGTACTATGGATTGTTGTGGTGGTGGCCGGCGTTTCGTCGGCCATCACGCTTCGCATATCGAGCGGCGTACTGCCCACGGACGAAAAGTCCACTGGCACGGTCGTGGTATCCCAGCAGGAATACGACATGATCGAGCGGTACCGCCGACTGGACGAAGTGCGCGAGATCCTGGAGAGCGACTATTACAAGGCGCTGAACGAGGATCAGCTTGTGCTGGGCGCTGTGAACGGCATGCTGAACAGCGTCGGCGACCCCTATACATTCTATTACACCCCGGAGGAAATGAAACAAGTCGCGGAACGCTCGCAGGGCGTTTATGAAGGCGTCGGGCTTCTGCTCTCCTCCGATAAAAACGGCATGCTGGTGGTGCTGCGCATCTTCGAGGACTCGCCGGCCGTCGAGGCGGGCGTAAAGCCCGGCGATATCGTGCTGGCCGTCAACGGAGAACCCGTCGGCGCGTCGGACGCGCGTCAGATGGACAAGGCGATCCAGATGATCCGCGATTTCCAGGGCGAGACGCTTGACCTCACGCTCCGACGCGGAAAAAAGGTTCAGACCATCTCACTGAAACCCCGCACGATCGCCATGCAGCGGGTGACACATCAGGTGCTGCCCGGCGACATCGGGTACATCATGATCTACGAATTCATCGGCGACGACGCGACCGGCTTCATGACGGCGATGAACGACCTGAAACAGCGCAGCGTCAAGGGGCTGATCATCGACATCCGCTCCAACCCCGGCGGGCTTCTGAATGATGTGGTCAAGATCGCCGACCAGTTGCTGCCGGCGGGTCTGATCGTCTACACGCAGGATCGCAGCGGCGCGCGGGAGGATTTCTACTCCGAGGAGGGCCGCTGGGACGTGCCGATGGCGGTATTGGTCAACGGCATGTCGGCCAGCGCGTCGGAGATCCTCGCGGGTTCGCTGCAGGACTACGGCGTGGCCAAGATCGTCGGCGAGCAGACGTTCGGAAAGGGCATCGTACAGACGATGATGCCGTTCCGCACCGACGGCGCGGGTATGCAACTGACCACCGCGACCTACTATACCCCCAAGGGGCGATCAATCCACGGCGTGGGCATCAAGCCGGATGTGGTCGTCAAGGCTACCGTCCCAGTGGGTGGCGCGCCCGACCTTGATAAAGACGCGCAGCTCAAGGCGGCGTACGACCTTCTGAAAAAGTAACAGGATGCAAATCCCCCGGCTTGTATTCAGCCGGGGGTTCGCATTTTCCAGTATAAATGTGCCTATGGCCGAATCGGCGGTCTGGGCCTCCCGCAGGAAAGCCGCCCTTCCGGGCACGCGCCGTCGATCCGGCAACTGGGGCCATACAGATTGAATAGACCTGGGAATGAACCCTTCAACTCCGCGAGCATCATTTCCGTAAAACTACGGATCTCCCACTGGGCGCGCTCGCAGGCGCGCAGCTTTGTAAAGTGCAGGAGCTCGCGGGCGTTGACCGTCATCAGAAACGAGGTCGTGTTGCCCGCCATCGCGAAATAGGACAGGTCCTCGGGGGACAGGCCGTCCGCCGCCATCGCGCGCGCCGCGTCGGCGTTCTGGCGAATGGCCGATTCGTAGATGCCTAACGCCTCCGGGTTTTCTCGGATCGAATCCGGCAATACGTATTCGCCGCCATTTAGCGCTTCGAGCGAAGGTCGGAAGATGGGGGAGAGCATCCGGTGCCGCGCGAAGTGGGTCACGCAGGCCAGCGACGCGCCGCCGATCTCAAAGGTGTACGAAAGCGCCTCCAGTTCTCGCGGGCGGGAATCGGTCAGGAGCGCGGCGTAGTCACAATTCGTGAAGCGGCCGGAAAACGATATCGCATTATCCAGCAGCGCCTTCGGATCGCAAGGGGCGCCGACCAACCTGACGGATGGACGCGCAGCCTTCGGTTCACCGACGGAGGGAGTAAGCGGGAACGGCGCGGTTCGCGCGTAACGCGCGCGCTCGCCCGCGAGAACGCCCGGATAGCGCGCCTCGATCTGTCCGTAAAGCTGCTCGCCCAGGTCATGCAGTTCCGGAAAGGAAGCACCTCGGCCGCACCGAAGGGACAGCGCGATCGCGCACAGTTCGCGCAGGTTGCAGCTGACGAAGAAGTTGGATCGGAACGAATAGGGTAGCACAAAACGCGCGTCCTCGCGCGGGACGAGCGCCTCCAGCCTCCCGTAGGTTTCAAAGAGGCGCGTCATATGCGCTTCATATCGGGCATCCCCGCGAAGCGCTTCCGGCGTATAAAAGCCCGCGTTTTTAAAATCCACATACCGGCGGGACTTGACGATGAACGAAGCGAGTCGGAACTCGATCAGAAACTGTTCGGCCAGAACCGAGACGTTTTCAAACGCCACGGAGTACGTCTGGTGTTCGATCAGCGACTTGTGCCCCGAAGCCAGAACTTTTTTGACCAGCGGCAGGTTCTTATCGTCGCCGTCTGACCGCTCGAAAACCTCCATCGCGGATCCGGCGGTGGTCGACAACCTCGCCGCCGCCGCGCACGTCTGAAGCCCGCGATCCGTCTCCGCGACCAGGATCGCCTTGGAGATACCCGCCAAACGATCACTCCCTTTGGGGATATTGTATCAAATCGAAAAACCGGGCGCAACGATTTTTCAGACACCGTTCGATTTATTTCAAACAAATCAAGGAAATGTCAGATCCTGTCAAACTGATGTTCCGAACGCCCTGTAAAATCGTTCCTGATTCCACCTGTTGTATTGACAGCATCCGCCAACCACAATATAATGTATTTGCATTTGGGCGGCGGATCGCCGCTTTATTCATCTCTGGAGGCGAACGTCATGATCGATACCATCAAAAAGCGGGACGGCCGAGAAGTCCCTTTCACACCAGTCAAAATCACCGAGGCGATCATGAAGGCGTTTCAGGCCAGCGGCAGCGCCAAGACCGAGAAGACGGCGCAGGATCTGACGATGCAGGTCGTCGCCGAACTGGAGTCCAGCGAGAATATCGGCATCCCCACCGTAGAAGAAGTGCAGGACATGGTGGAGCGCGTGCTGATCGAGAACGGCTTCGTCCGCACGGCCAAGAGCTACATCCTGTACCGGGCGGAGCGATCCCGCGTGCGTGAGATGAACACCCGCCTGATGCAGATCTATGACGACATCACCTTCAAGCCCGCGCGGGATTCCGACATCAAGCGCGAAAACGCGAACATCAACGGCGACACCGCAATGGGCGCGATGCTGAAGTACGGCGCCGAGGGCGCGAAGCAGTTCAATAGCCTGTTCGTGCTGAAACCCGCCCATTCCGCGGCCCACGCCGAGGGCGATATCCACATCCACGACATGGACTTTTTAACGCTGACCACTACCTGCTGCCAGATCGACCTGATCAAACTGTTCTCCGGCGGATTCTCCACCGGTCACGGCGTACTCCGGGAGCCCAACGACATCTACAGCTACTCCGCGCTTGCCTGCATTGCGATTCAGGCCAATCAGAACGACCAGCACGGCGGCCAGTCGGTGGTCAACTTCGACTATTCGATGGCCGAGGGCGTGAAGAAAACGTTCCGGAAGCGCTACCGCGACAACATGATCCGCGCGCTGGAACTGACCACATCGATCTCCGACGCAGCGGGAATGGTAAGATTGTACTTTGACGAACTGAAGAACCGCGGTCTCAACCCGACGTTGGTGGAGAACGCGGACTTTAAAGCCTCGGAACACGAATTTCTGGCAGCGCAGGGGCTTTCCGATCCGGATATCACCCGACTCCAGGCGTTCGCCCAGCAGAAGGCTACCGAGGAGACCGACCGCGCCACCTTCCAGGCGATGGAGGCGCTGATCCACAACCTGAACACGATGAACTCCCGCGCCGGGGCCCAGGTGCCGTTCTCGTCGATCAACTACGGCATGGACACCTCGCCGGAGGGTCGGCTCGTGATGCGCAACCTGCTCCTGTCCACCGAGGAAGGCCTGGGCGGCGGCGAGACGCCGATTTTCCCGATCCAGATCTTCCGGGTCAAGGAAGGCATCAATTACAACCCCGGCGACCCGAACTACGACCTGTTCAAGCTGGCTTGCCGGGTTTCGGCCAAGCGCCTGTTCCCGAACTTTTCGTTCCAGGACGCGCCCTACAACCTTCAGTATTACGTGCCCGGCCGCCCAGAAACGGAGATTTCCTACATGGGCTGCCGCACCCGCGTAATCGGGAACATCCACGACAAGACCAAGGAGATTTCCAACGGCCGCGGCAACCTGAGTTTTACCTCGGTCAACCTGCCGCGCATCGCGATCAAGGCCAACCATGACGTGGAACAGTTCTTCTCCGAACTGGATCGGGTGATCGACCTGGTGTTTGAGCAGCTCTTTGAGCGCTACGAGATCCAGGCGGCCAAGAAAGTGCGCAATTTCCCGTTCCTGATGGGTCAGGGTGTGTGGCTGGACAGCGAGACGCTGGGCTGGGAGGACGAGATCCGAGAGGTGCTCAAGCACGGCACATTGTCGATGGGCTTCATCGGCCTCGCCGAGACGCTGAAAGCGCTGATCGGCCAACACCACGGCGAGAGCCAGCAGGCGCAGAACATGGGGCTTGAGATCATCGGCCACATGCGCGCGCGCTGCGACGAAAAGGCGAAAGAAACCGGCATGAATGTGACGCTATTGGCCACGCCCGCCGAGGGGCTTTCCGGGCGGTTTGTGCGGCTCGACCGCGAGCGCTTCGGCGTGATCAGCGGCGTGACCGACCGAGAATACTACACCAACAGCTTCCACATCCCGGTTTACTTCCCGATCGGCGCGGTCGAGAAGATCCAGACCGAAGCCCCCTACCACGCGCTGACCAACGCCGGCCACATCTCTTATGTGGAACTGGACGGCGACACCGCGCAGAACCTGGAGGCTTTCGAGAAGATCGTCCGGCTGATGAAGGAGAGCGGCATCGGCTACGGCTCCATCAACCATCCGGTCGACCGCGATCCCGTCTGCGGCTACAACGGCGTGATCGGGGATACCTGCCCACTGTGCGGAAGGTCGGAAGACGAGCACCGCTTCGAGCGCATCCGACGCATCACCGGGTATCTGGTCGGAACGCTCGACCGCTTCAACAACGCCAAGCGCACCGAGGAATCCGAGCGGCTCAAGCATTCGTGCAGCCGCGTCGAGTAAACCGCCTTTTAGGCCTTCCGGGGTGCTGCGATACGCCGCTCCGGGGGGCCGTCTGAATGGTTGATCGACGCTGCGGCACTTTTCTTTGACCGGCGCGGCGCGTTTCAAGCGCGCCGCGCATTGCAGTTTCGTTTGTCTATACGATTGAGAGAATTCGCCCGAGGGGGATATCCCGTTTCCGGGCCGGAAATCAGGAGAGATCTATGAACATTCGAATCGCTGGCGTCGTCCGCGAGTCCATCGTCGACGGGCCTGGTTTTCGCTTCACCGTGTTTACGCAGGGGTGTTTTCACAACTGCCCCGGCTGCCATAATATGGAGACCCACGACCCAAACGGAGGGCACGAGACTACTGTCGAAAGCCTTGTAGACGACATGCAAAAAAATCCTTTGCTGGACGGGCTGACGCTGTCGGGTGGCGAACCGTTTTTACAGGTTGAACCCTGCGTACGGCTCGCAGAGGCGGCGCACCGGATGGGTCTTAATGTCTGGGCGTACAGCGGCTACACGTTCGAGGAACTGAACGCCGACCAGGAGAAAAAGCGGCTGCTGGCCGCCTGTGACGTTCTGGTGGACGGGCCGTTCATCCTATCGGAGCGGACGCTGGAAAAGCGCTTTCGCGGTTCGAAGAATCAGCGCGTGATCGACGTACAACAATCCATCCTGTGCGGCGAAGTCGTGCTGGAGGAGACGTGAAGGGGGGAGCCGATGAACCTCGCGCAGTACCTGAGCGCACTCAAACAAAATGACGCCTTCATGCAAAACGTCGCCTGCTGGCGCGAGATTCCCGCACGCCCGGCGCGGTACGCGCCGTTTCCGGAGGCGCTGGACGCGTCCCTTCACGAGGCACTGATGGCGCGCGGCGTCCATCAGCTCTATAGCCACCAGCGGGACGCGTTTGACGCGCTTTCCGCCGGTCAAAGCATCGTGGTGGTCACGCCCACCGCGTCGGGCAAGACGCTCTGCTACAACCTGCCTGTGCTGAACGCGATCCGAAAAGACCCGTCCGCCCGCGCGCTGTACCTTTTCCCGACCAAGGCGCTGTCCAGCGACCAGGTATCGGAACTCTACGAAGTCATTGAGGCGATGGGCGCAGAAATCAAGGCGTTCACCTATGACGGCGACACAGCCGCCAGCGCGCGCACCGCGATCCGCCAGGCGGGGCACATCGTGGTCACAAACCCGGACATGCTGCACGCGGGCATTCTCCCGCACCACACCAAGTGGGTCAAGCTGTTTGAGAACCTGAAGTATGTGGTGATCGACGAGATCCACGCATACCGCGGCGTGTTTGGCTCCAACCTCGCCAACGTGATCCGGCGATTAAAGCGCATCTGCGCGTTCTACGGCGCGCACCCGCAGTTCGTGTGCTGCTCCGCGACCATCGAAAATCCGGCGGAACTCAGCCGCATGATGACCGGCGAGGACATTGTGGCCATCGACCAGAACGGCGCGCCGTCCGCCAAGAAGCATGTGATTTTTTATAATCCGCCGGTCGTCAACCGCCAGCTGGGCATCCGAGCGGGATCGCTGCCGGAGACGCGCAGGATCGCGGCCGACCTCCTACGAAACGACATCCAGACGATCATCTTCGCCCGGTCGCGCCTCGCGGTCGAGGTGATGGTTCGCTCGCTCAAGGACACCGTGCGGGAGCCGCTCGGCGACGCGGGCCGGGTGCGCGGCTACCGGGGCGGGTATTTGCCGTCACTCCGGCGCGAGATCGAACGGGCGCTCCGGGCGGGGGATGTCTCGACCGTCGTCTCCACCAACGCGCTGGAACTGGGCATAGACATCGGCCAGCTGGACGTTTGCCTCCTGTGCGGCTATCCCGGCACCATCGCCAGCGCCTGGCAGCAGGCGGGCCGCGCGGGGCGGCGACAGGGCGAGTCGCTGACCATCCTGATCGCGAGTTCCAGTCCGCTGGATCAATACATCGTCAACCACCCGGATTTCTTCTTCGGCCGCTCGCCGGAGCGAGCGCTGATCAACCCGGACAACCTGTACATTCTGCTCAATCACCTGAAGTGCGCCGCCTACGAATTGCCGTTCGAGGAGGGTGAACGCTTCGGCGGCCTCGCGTCCACTACTGAGATGCTGGAGTACCTGTGCGAGGAGCACATTTTGCAGAAGACCGGCGGACGCTACTACTGGATGGCCGAGGAGTTCCCGCAGGCGGGAATCAGCCTGAGATCCGCTTCCGACCAGAACTTCGTGATCGTGGACATTTCGACTCCATCGCACCACCGCGTGCTGGGCGAGATGGACCGCTTCACGGTTCCGATGCTGCTCCATCAGTACGCGATCTACCTGCACGAGGGGCGGCAGTACCAGGTGGAGGAACTTGATTTTGACAATAAAAAAGCCTACGTCCGCGCCGTCGACGTAGACTACTACACCGACGCGAACCTCGTGGTCAGCGTCAAGGTGCTGGACGAGTTTGACAGCCACCCGATGGGTGAGATGGCGCGGCATCGGGGGGAAGTGTTGGTCAGTTCCATCGTGACGCTTTTCAAGAAGATGAAGCTGGACACGCAGGAGAATTTGGGCTGGGGGCCGGTCACGCTGCCGGAACTTGAAATGCACACCACCGCATGCTGGTGGGTGCTGCCAGAGGCGCTGGAGGAAACCTACGGCCGCGAGGAAGTTCAGACCGCGATGGTGGGCCTCGCGCACCTGCTACGCGGCATCGCGCCGGCGTACCTGATGTGCGCGCCGGGTGATATCCACGTCAGCTACCATACCCGCGATTCTTTTACAAAAATGCCGACGCTGTTTCTCAACGACGGCACGCCGGGCGGCCTCGGCCTCTCCGACCGGGTGTACGAGATGGACCTGGAGCTGTTCAAACGGGCACTGGAGGCGCTCACAAGCTGCCCGTGCGAGCACGGTTGCCCAGCGTGTGTCGGCGCGGCGGCGGAGGGCGCGAAGGGTACGCTGACGCTGATCCTCCAACGGCTGTGCGGAGGAACGCCATGCGGCTGACGCGCGTCGAGGCGCGGCGCTATCTGACGCACCTCCATTTTGAGCGGCCCATGTCCGCCACGACGCCCGCAGGAAAGGTGGCCGAGCAGGTCGCGCGGCGCGGCTGTATCCAGTATGACCCGTTGGATGTGGTCGGGCGCAACGCCGATCTGGTGCTTCAGAGCCGCATCGTCGGCTACAAGCCGGAGCACCTGCTGGACGCGCTGTATGGGGAGCGGACGCTCCTAGACGGGTTTGACAAGAACCTCGCGATCTATCCTGCCAGGGACTACCCTTGTTTTGCACGGGCTCGCCGGGAGGGCACCTGGTTCCATCCAAAGAACGATGTGATCCAGGAGCGATTCGAGCACGTACTTAAGGAGGTCGATTCGCGCGGCGCGCTGTGTTCGGACGACCTTGCGCTGAATGAAAAGGTCGATTGGCCCTGGGGGCCGACGAAGCTGGGGCGGGCGGCTCTGGAGAGTCTTTGGCTTCGCGGTGATCTGGTTTTACACCACCGGAGCGGCGCTCGACGCTATTATGACCTGATTGGTCGCCATGTGTCCAGTGACATTCTTACCGCCGCCGATCCCAATCCCTCGGACGAAGACTACCACGCGTGGCAGTACCTCAGGCGGATCGGAAGCGTCGGGTTCCTTCCGGATGGACCAAGCGACGCGCTGCTGGGCGTCAACCTGAAAGCCGCGGAAAGGCAGGCGGCGCTTTCAAGACTAATAAATGAGGGGAAGGTCGCCGAGGTACAGGTGGAGGACCTGAGAAAGCCGCTGTACCTCCGAAGCGAAGACGTCCCGATCCTTGAAAGCGCGCGCGCTTCCAGCGCGGACGGGCGCATGCGCGTGATCGCGCCGCTGGACAACCTGATCTGGGATCGAAAGCTGATCGAAGCGCTGTATGGATTTCAGTACCGTTGGGAAGTCTACGTGCCCGCGCCGCAGCGCAAATTCGGGTACTATGTGCTGCCGGTGTACTGCCGGGATCAGTTCGTCGCACGGTTTGAGCCGAAGCATTTCCGGGGCGGTGTGCTCTCAATCGCAAATTGGTGGTGGGAAGGCAAGCCTGACCGCGATATGAAGGCTGCGCGCAGGGCATGCCTCAAGGAATTCTGCCGGTATCTGGGCGCGGACGGGTTTGAGATTCTTCAGGAATCCCTGAATACATAAGTCACGGCGCGCATACCCATTGCCGAGTCCCCTGTGGAGGCGATGTCGTGCGCGTTTTTTTTGTCTGTTTGCTGATCCTTTTATTACTTCTTCAGCCTTGCGCGATGGCGGCGTACGACGGCGACGTGCTGGAACTGTCCGCTCGCGCCAGCGTATTGGTCGACCGGGCAAGCGGTCGCGTTTTGTACGCGCAGAACGCGGACGAGCTCTTGCCAATCGCGTCCACCACCAAGGTCATGACCGCGCTCTTGGCACTGGAAAATTCAAGGTCCGATGAGATCGTGACCGCCAGCAAGAACGCGAGCGGCGTCGAGGGTACTTCAATCTACCTGTCGGAAGGCGAGACGCTGACCATGCACCAGATGCTTCTGGGGCTGATGCTTCGCTCCGGAAACGACGCGGCGGTCGCCATCGCGGAACACGTTTCCGGCAACGTGGATACTTTTGTGAGCTTAATGAACGAGCGCGCCGAAGCGCTGGGCGCAACCGCGCACTTCACCAACCCGCACGGGCTGGATCAGGGCGGAAACGGCGCGTCGGCGCTGGGTCTTGCGAAGATCGCGTGCGAGGCAATGAAAAACCCTGACTTTCGTGCATTGGTGAACACAAAGAGCGCGACACTTCCGTGGGAGGGCAGCCCGTATCTGCGCAGTCTGAAGAACAAGAATACGCTGCTGACAACCTACGATGGCGCGACGGGCGTCAAGACAGGGTTTACAGACCGTGCGGGGCGATGCTTGGTATTTTCCGCCATGCGGGACGGCATGGAACTGGTCGGCGTGGTTCTAAACTGCGGCATGTGGTTTGAGACCGGCGGAACGCTGCTGGACTGGGGCTTTGAGCATTTCCATCCGGTGGAACTGCTCGCGGCGGGGGAGATTGCCGCCGAGATACCCGTCCAGAGCGGTATTCGCGGTTATGTCTGCGCCGCGGTGCGCGAGGATTTTCTCGTGCCGGTCGCGGACACCGAACGCTGCGAACTGAAGATGGATCTGCCGAAATCGCTGTCCGCGCCGGTCGAAGCGGGGCAGGAGGTCGGAACGGCGATGGCGATGGTGGACGGAAAACCAGTCGCATCCGTTAAACTGTACGCAACCGGCGCGGTGGAAAAGCGCGACTTTCTCCAGATGCTCCGAAAACTGCTGCGCTTCTGGAGGCTTTGGCCGTGACGCCGCGCTTCATCATCGACTGAGGATTCCGCTAAACAACGCCCAGCGAAATTTTCCGAACCGCGGTGAGAAACTTCTCGATCTCGTCGTGGGTGTTCGCGTAGCCGATGCTGGCGCGCACCGCGCCGCGCTTTAGCGTATCCTGCATCCTGTGAGCGCCTGGCGCGCAGTGCAGGCCGCCGCGTACCGCGAAGCCCATCCGATCCAGCGCGTCCGCGACCACGCCGGAGGCGTAGTCCGCGAGGTTGAAGCTGACAAGGCTCGCGCGCGCGTCCGCCAACTTTGGCCCGTAAACCACCGCGCCGGGTGTCGCGTACAGCCCGCGGAGCAGATGTTCCGTCAGGCTCCGCGCATGCCTTGCGATCTCGTCCAGCTTTCCGGAGACGTATTGAGCGCCCGCGGAAATTCCCGCGATGCCCGGAAGGTTCAGCGTGCCGCTCTCATACCGTTCCGGCCCTTCAGGATTCTGGCGCATGCTGTCCGACGACGCGCCCGTGCCGCCTTCGCGGAGCGTGTTCAGCGTGAGGCCTGGGCGGATGTACAAGCCGCCGGTTCCCTGCGGCCCCAGAATGCCCTTGTGCCCCGGAAACGCGTACAGATGGCAGCCAATCGCCTTCACGTCGACGGGCAACTCGCCCAGCACCTGCGCGCCGTCCACCAAAAAGAGGAATCCGTTTTCCGCGCACAGCGCGCCGACTTCGCGTACCGGCTGCAGCGCGCCCGTCACGTTGGACGCCTGCGTCAGCGCGACAAGGCGCGTCTTTGTCGTGATCGCTTTTTCGACTACTGATGGCTCAAGCACCCCTTCGGCGTTCGTGGGCAACATGGAAACCGAAATTTGGCCTCGGTCGGACAGTTCCGTCAGCACCCGAAGCACGCTGTTGTGCTCCGCCATCGACGTGACCACATGATCGCCTCGGCGTAAGACCCCCTTGATCGCAAGGTTCAGCGCGTCGGTGCAGTTGAAGCAGTGGATGACCGACAGTGGGTCTTCCGCGCCGATCAGCGTGGCCAGCCTTTCCCGCGCTTCCAATACGATCCGGGCCGCCGCCAGCGCGCGCGCATGCCCCGACCGGCCGGGGTTCGCGTTGTAGGCCGTCAGCGCGTCGACAACCGCCTTGATCACGACGTCCGGCTTGGGATGGCTGGTTGCCGCGTTGTCCAGATAAATCATCGTTTCACGCCCCTCGAATGATTGTCGTACAATATACGGGTGAAAACGCGCCGCTATGTCGTCGCGCAAAGGGGAGAGAACAGGCATGGATGAAGTTGTCGGCGTGGCCGCCTTTCGTTCCAGACAGCAGGTGATGCGCTTCGAGGGAATTCTTCGCAGGGCAGGGATTGACGCGAAGGTCATTTCAACCCCGCGGGATGTGGCGATCGGTTGCGGCCTTTCGCTGGAGTTCCCGATACGCGACGCGCAGGCGGTACAGTCGATCCTGGGGCGCAATCATGTGCCCAACCTGATCGGCCTGTATCAGATTGACAGGCGGGGCGGCGGACGGCCCAAACTCACCGCGCTTTCGCTGAATGGAATGTAAAATCCTCAGGTTTCACTGTGCGGACGTCCGGTTATATCGTATAATACTTTATACGAGAGAGGAGCCTTTATGACGAAACCGGACGTTGCGCGCGTTTTGGACGCGCTTTCCACGCTCTACCCGGACGCGCGGGCGGAGCTCCATTTTTCCAATCCTTTCGAGACACTGATCGCGACCATCCTTTCGGCGCAGTGTACCGACAAAAGGGTCAATCAGGTGACGGAGGCGCTGTTTCCGCGTTACCCGGACGCATTCGCGTTCGCCAGACTGACCCCTGAAGAACTGGAACCCCTGATCAGGGAATGCGGCCTGTATCACTCGAAGGCGCGCAGCATCGTGGCGACGTGCCGTGCGCTGGTGGATCAATACGGCGGCCGCGTGCCCGAATCGCGGGAGGCGCTGATGAACCTTCCGGGCGTCGGTCAGAAGACCGCGGGAGTCGTTCTGATGGCCGCGTTTGGCGGCGACGAGATCCCGGTGGACACCCATGTGTTTCGCGTCGCGAACCGGATCGGCCTCGCGCACGCGGACACGCCGGAAAAGACCGAGGAGCAGTTGGCGAAAGCGATCCCGAAAGGGAAGCGCGGCCATGCGCATCACCTCTTGATCTGGCACGGGCGGCGCTGCTGCGCGGCCAGAAAGCCTGCCTGCGAGCGCTGTCCGCTCAGGGATGGCTTGTGTGAATCCGTTCAAAGCGGGCAATAATTACAAACGACACGGCTGAAGGAGCATTTCATGGCGTTATTTGTGGATGTGGTGTCCATCGAGTGCAAGGCGGGCGACGGCGGCAACGGCTGCGTGTCGTTCCACCGCGAAAAATTTGTGCAGCAGGGCGGTCCCGACGGCGGAGACGGCGGGCGGGGCGGCGACGTGGTGTTTATCGCCACCGAGCGCATGAATACGCTGATGGACTTCCGGTTCAAGCATTTTTTTCAGGCGGAGAATGGGGACGACGGTGCAGGAGCCCGCTGCAAGGGCAAGGCGGGCGCATCCGTCGAAATCGAAGTACCCTGCGGTACGGTAGTCCGCGACAAGGAGACGGGCCGCGTGGCGGCGGATCTCTTCCAAAACGGCGAGCGGCGGGTGCTCCTGCGCGGCGGCAATGGCGGATTCGGCAACGCCCGATTCACGACGCCCACCCGCCAGGCACCCAATTTCGCGAAACCCGGCGAAAGGACGAAGCCCCGCGAATTCCTGCTTGAACTGAAGTCCATCGCCGACGTTGGGCTGGTCGGTTTTCCCAATGTCGGCAAGTCCACGATGCTTTCCGTGCTGACTGCGGCGAAGCCCAAGATCGCGAACTACCACTTCACGACGCTGCAGCCCAACCTCGGCATCGCGAGGCAGGACGAATACTCCTTCGTGCTGGCGGACATTCCGGGTCTGGTGGAAGGCGCAGCCCAGGGCGTGGGTCTTGGACACGACTTCCTGAGGCATGTGGAACGGACGAGGATGCTGATCCACGTCCTGGACATCTCCGGCAGCGAAGGGCGTGACCCGCTCACCGACTATGATGCGATCATGCAGGAACTCACGCAGTACGGCGACCTCGCGAAACGGCCGATGCTGATCGCCGCCAACAAGACCGACCTTCCGAACAGCGAGGAGAACCTCGCGCGGCTCAAAGAGAAACTGAACGGCACCGTTCCAGTCTTTCCGGTTTCCGCCGCGACTCGAAAGGGCTTCGAGCCGCTGATGCGCGCTACGGTGGCGCTCCTTCGGACGCTTCCGGCGGCGGAGCCGTTTGAGGAAGAGGAACTCTTTGACGAACCGGAACTCGCGCCGTTCACCGTGAAAAAGGAAGGAAACGTGTTCATTTTGTCCGGGCCGTCGGTGGAGCGGCTGATCAATTCGGTCAATTTTGGCGACGAGCAGTCGCTCAACTGGTTCCATAGGACGCTTCGCCGCTGGGGCGTCATCGACGCGCTCAGGGCGGCGGGCGCGAGCGAGGGCAGCACGGTTTCTATCGACGACATGCAGTTCGACTTTGTCGAATAGGAGGAGGTACCAATGACGACCAAACAACGCGCCGCGCTTCGCGCGATGGCCAATACGCAGGACGCGATTCTGCACATCGGCAAAGAGGGCATCGGGGATACGCTGGTCAAACAGGCATGGGACGCGCTGGAGGCTCGGGAACTGATCAAGGTGACGGTTATGAAGAACGCGCCCTATGAAGGCGCGAAAGAAGCCTGCCTGGCGCTGTGTGAGCGCGTCCACGCCGAACCCATCCAAGTGATCGGCTCCAAGTTCGTGATTTACCGGCAGGCGCGGGAACCCAAGATCGATCTGAACGCGCTCTGAAAATCATCCATATGGGACAAAAGCGCCTGCTTTGCGGGGTCGCGTTTCAGCGTGTCGAGCCAAGGAAATCTACTTCGCATCTTTCCTTGGCATTGGAACAAGGCCGGTTCCCTGAAATTCTCCGGAATTTCCGTGAGGAAACAGATCGGAATACTTTCCCAGTCAGCTGGGCAGGCTCGGCCTTTGGAAGAAAGCCAGATCCCCGCTTTAGGTCACTGCCCTCCCGACACCCTCCCCTTAAGTTTGTTGATGGTCTGAACGCGCCCGCTTTGCAGGGCGCGTTTTGTTGTTATTGAAACAGGGCGGGCTGTTGGCGAACCGGCATCGGCGTGGGCGTGGGTTCCGGGCGGCTGATCCAGTCCAGCATCGGGTTGGTTTGGGCAACCGAGATGATCTGGGAAGCGTCTCCTTCCAGCATCACGCCTTCCCGATACAGCGTTTTGTTGATCGGTCGCACATAATACTGAAGGTTTCCGCCGCCTTCGACGGCGTCAACAACCTGAAGCGGATCCCCTGGCTGGCCGGTCAATTCTGCGACAACCGTTTCGACGCCGTTCTGCACCCGGTATACGCGGTACATCGCGTCCGGCTGAACCGCTGTGAAGGAGATGATGGGGCGGGAGGATGAATCCAGGCTGACCACCAGATTGTAGACCGCAGTCGGTTTTCTCCAGATAGGGCTTACTTCGGTCGGCATTTGAGAAATTGGGAAGATTTCTTCCGTGGTGAAGGATTTTGGCGTATACAGGCTGGGCAAAACGGGCCTTCCAAGAGTGACAAGGCCCTCCCGGTCGATCAACGCGCGACCCAGTGAGGCAGGCATTGGAAATTCCCCTCCGTTTGAGCGCGCCGCGTTTTCACGCAGGAATTCGGTCGCGAGCTTCGCGGGCCTGTTGCTGCCACTGTCGCTATCTGGAAGCACATGGCTCGCGTCCGGGTTATCAAATCCCATCCAAATCGCCACGCAGACGTTTTGGGTATACGCCACCGTCCATGCGTCCCGGTTTCCGGCATCGCCGAAACCCACAGTCCCCGTCTTCCCGGCCACCGGAAACTTGACCGAGGCGAGCGCCTTGGCGCTTCCGGTCGTCGCGGCAGTCTTCAGCATGTCCGTGATCATGTATGCGCTCTCCGGCTTCATCACCTGCCGCTTCGGGGGCTGGAATTCGTAGACCATTTTCCCTTCGGCGTCCGTAATTCTCCGGATCAGATGGGGTATCACCGCGTTTCCGCCGTTCGCGAGCGGCGCGTACGCACCGCAAAGCGCCATCGGCGACACGCCGTCGGTCAGCGCACCCAGCGCCAGCGAGAGGTTTCGGTCCTGATCGCTCAGCGTAATACCGGCTCTTTGCGCATAGTAGCGGGCCGAGTCCACGTCCGTCCGATTCAGAAGATCCACCGACGCCACGTTGAGCGATTTGGACAGCGCCTCGCGCAGCGTGACCATGCCGTAATAGTGGCCGCCGGAATTCTGGGGCGCATACGAACCGAAGGGACGCTGCGTGTCGTCCGCGAGCGAGGAGGGCAGCATGCCATAGCGGTCGATGGCGGCGGCGTACACCGAGATCGGCTTAAACGCGGAACCAGGCTGCCGCTTCATCGTCGTAGCGCGGTTGAGGCCGCGTTTCACGTCATGGCTACGCCCACCAATCACCGTCAACACCTCGCCGCTCGCCGGATCCAGCGCGATCAGTGCCGATTGTGCTTTCTCTCCGTCGGATGCGTCCGCCGGGAAGCGCGCGGGTTCCTGATACAGCGCCTGCGCGCTCCGCTGCATGCCCTGATCCAGCGCCGTGTAGATCGTATACCCGCCGGACAGGAGCGCCTCCGATTCAATCCCAAGTGCGCGGCAGGCTTCGGTGACGGTTTGATCTACATACCACGCGTATTGAGAAGCGTCTTCTTCCGTCTTCAGAACCACCTTTTCTGCGCCAGCCTGATCGGCCTCCTGCTGGGTGATAAAACCGTTCTCCACCATCGAAGCGAGCACGATGTTTCTGCGCTTCAGAGAATTGTCCATGTGCAGGTGCGGCGCGTAGACCGACGGCGCTTTCAGGATGCCTGCCAGCAGCGCGCCCTGACCGAGCGTCAGTTCCGACGCGTGAATGTCGAAGTACGCTTCGGAAGCCGCGTCGATCCCGTACGCGCCCTTTCCAAAATACACAGCGTTCAGGTACATCTCCAGAATTTCCTGCTTCGAAGCGCGCCGCTCCAGCTGCAGCGCAAGATATGCCTCCTGCAATTTTCGGACAATGGTTTTTTCACTGGTCAGATGGGTCAGTTTGATCAACTGCTGCGTGATCGTGCTCGCCCCCTGGGCGTAGTCGCCCACCTTGAGGTTTTTCAGGAGCGCGCCGCCGATACGAATGGGATCCACACCGATATGTTTGTAAAACCTGGCGTCCTCCGCCGCGAGAAATGCCTCCTGAACTTTGGTCGGTATATCACTCAGCGCGACCACCGTGCGCTTTCCAGACCCGGAAATGACCGCCGCTTCCTGATCCTTGCCGTCCAGAATCACCGTGTTTTGGGTGAACGAACGCAGTTTCTCCATGTCCAGTTGCGGCCAGGAACCAATGTCCAGTATAAAAAACAGCGCGACTACAGAGATCGCCGCCAATGCGCCGAGGATCAGCAGGATCCTTTTTAACATGCTCATGCGTTTCGTCATACTGCGCCTAGTATGCCCGCCATAGGCTTCCGTATTACCAGAACATGTTGGTGGACTGACCGAATCACGTCCTGTATAATGAGACATATCAACGCAAGGAGGGTGAAGACAGTGCAACAAACCGAAGTCGGTTATTTGATCCTGCTAGCGATCATCCTTGCGGTTACGTTTGGATGGAGGCTCCGGCAAAAAGAACCTGTCCGGCGCATCGGGCGAAATTTTGTTGGCGCTCAGCCGGTTTCTGAAAGCTGCAAGACGACGTTTAAAGATGTCGCCGCAAACGATGAGGCGCTCAGGAGCCTTTCAATGTTGGTCGACTACCTGAAAAATCCTGAAAAATATGCCAAAATGGGCGCCAGGATGCCTCGCGGCGTAATGTTGTATGGGCCTCCGGGTACCGGAAAGACCCTGCTGGCGCAGGCGCTCGCCGGCGAAGCGGGCGTACCGTTCTACGCGCTGTCCGGTTCGGACTTTGTACAGATGTACGTGGGTATCGGCGCAAGCCGAGTGCGAGACCTGTTTCAGAAGGCTAAAAAATCCGGAAAATGCGTCATCTTCATCGATGAAATCGACGCGATGGGCAAAAAAAGGGACGATAGCGCCTCCGAGGAACGGGAGCAGACACTCAATGCGCTCCTGAGCGAGATGAGCGGTTTCAAGAAAAACGACGGGGTCATCGTGCTGGCGGCGACCAACCGCGTGGACACACTGGATCCGGCGCTGCTTCGGCCAGGCCGGTTTGACCGCAAGATCGAAGTGGGGCTTCCGGGACTTCACGAGCGGCTGGACATCCTGAAACTGCACAGCCGCGGGAAACCCATGGCAGAAGAGATTGACCTCGACACACTCGCGGCCCAGACCGTCTATTTCAGCGGCGCATCCCTGGAAGCACTCCTGAACGAAGCCGCGATCCGGGCGGCCAGGCGCGGCTCTGAGGAAATCGAGCGCGGCGACATCGACGCAGCTTACCTGGCCACGGTCGCAGGCGAGGACAAGCCGTCTCACGCGGCACAGAAGGAAAAGGCGACCATCGCGGTGCACGAGGCCGGCCACGCGCTGGCAACGAAGCTGTTACTGCCGGATCAGCGGGTCACCCGCGTCAGCATCCTGCCGTCCGGCATGGGCGCGGCGGGGTATAGCCTGTCAATCCCGCCGGAACTTTCGATCATCGGCCGGGAGCGGCTCACAAAACAGATCCAGGTTCTGTTGGCCGGGCGGGCCGCGGAACTGCTGATCTGCGGGCCGGACGAGATCACCGGCGGTGCTTCGAACGATCTGTCCCGCGCCGCGGAAATCGCGTCTGCGATGACACTCGATCTCGGCATGACCGGAGAACCGGGCGTGGCGTTGCGTCCCTTGAAAAACGTCTGCGGCGTCGGCGACGCGCTCGAGCGGTGCAAGGACATCCTGAACAGCCAGTTTGACGCGGTGACGGAACTTCTAAAGGCGAATTCAGAGGTCTTAATGAAGATCGCGGAAGCGCTGGTTCAAGAGGAAGCCATCGACGAGACTCGATTCACGGAACTCGTCGCCTAAAAACCACACAATTCAGACCCCTGTCGAACGAATGATCCTGTTCGACAGGGGTTCTTCTTTTTCTTCAAAGGATTCGCGCGCCGGGCTGTAGAACCAAGTTGTGATGAAAAGCGGGGGAGGGCGGCGGATGATCAGTCATGAACGACGGCGAGGGGCGATGGTGGTGGCACTCTCCGGAGAACTGGATCACAGGAGGGCCGACCAGCTTCGCCCAGAGTTGGACGAGCTGCTCAAAGACCCAAAAATCAAGGAATTGGTGTTCGACCTATCGGGGTTGAGTTTTATGGACAGCTCCGGGATCGGCATGATCCTTGGGCGGTACAAGCTGATGACCAGGCGCGGCGGGTGCGTTTCGGTACGCTGCGCGAACGCGCAGATCGACCGGGTGTTCGAACTGGCGGGGCTGTACACAATCGTCAAGAAACTGGCGTAGACGGGAGGAGAAAAATGAGCATCGTCAATGAAATTCGCGTGGATTTTCTCGCGTGCCCGGAAAATGAGGCGTTTGCGCGGATGGTGATCAGCGCGTTTCTCCTGCCGCTCAACCCGACGCTGGAGCAGATGGGTGATGTGAAGACCTCCGTATCGGAGGCTGTCACCAACGCGATCATCCACGGCTACGCGGGCAGAAACGGCACCGTTCGCATGAAGGCGCAGCTGGAATCCGATTGTACGCTGACGGTCGAAGTGATCGACAACGGCCGCGGCATCGAAAACATCGAGGAAGCGCGTAAACCATTCTTTACGTCGCTGGAGGGCGGCGAGCGCAGCGGCATGGGCTTTACCGTCATGGAGAGCTTCATGGACGAGCTGGACGTCCTGTCTCAACCAGGCCTTGGTACCACCGTCAGGATGCGCAAGCGGCTGATTCCGGAAGAGCTGCCGCTTGCGCGCAACGCTTGAATCGCGAGGGCAACCAAAGCCAATTGATCGAGCGCGCGCAGGCAGGCGATCCGCAGGCAATGGACGCGCTGGTGCGCGCCCATCTGGCACTCGTCAAGTACGTGGTGCGCAGGTATCTGAACCGGGGAAGGGAATACGACGACCTGTACCAGATGGGGTGTCTGGGGCTGGTCAAGGCGATCCGAAATTTCGACACAGCATTTGACGTACGGTTTTCCACCTACGCCGTGCCGGTGATCCTGGGCGAGATTCGCAGGTTCCTGCGGGACGACGCGCCCGTCCGGGTGTCCCGCTCGATCAAGGAAAACGCCGTCCGGGTGTACCGGTTCATCGAAGAATACGAAGCCCGGAACGCGAAGGAACCGGGCCTGGACGAGATCGCGTCCGCGCTTGCCCTTTCCCGCGAGGACGCGCTGCTGGCGCTGGACTCCACGCGGCCAGCGCGCTCGTTCAGCGAGCCGGTTGCCGGGGACGGCAGCCTGACGCTGGGCGACACGCTGGGCGAGGATACGACAAGCCTGATCGACGACAGGCTGACAGTTGACCAGATGCTGAAAAAGCTGGATGAGAAGGAGCGCGCGATCGTACTTCGGCGATACTTCGCGCGCCATACGCAGTCGGAGATTGCGGAGGACTACGGCATGACGCAGGTGCAGGTGTCCAGGCTTGAAAGCAAAATCATCGCCCGCCTCCGAAAGGAAGCGGGCGACGCGGGGGATTACAATACTTCGTTCAGCGGCGGAAAGTCCAGCGTCGCGAAGTAGTCTGAAGGGGTCTGGCGCCTCCGAATCAGGCGGAAGGAGCCGTCCAGCTTGATTAAAACCTCTGCAGAACGGAGTTTGCCGTTGTAGTTGTAGCCCATCGTATGGCCGTGCGCGCCGGTGTCGTGCAAAACAACCATGTCGCCGATGTCGATTCGTGGCAGCGCGCGCTGCACCGCGAACTTATCATTGTTTTCGCACAGCGAGCCGACCACGTCGTAGACGTGATCCTTGGGCGCGTCCTCCTTGCCGAGCACCGTGATGTGATGATACGCGCCGTACAGGCATGGGCGCATGAAGTCTACCGCGCAGGAATCAAGGCCAATGTACTCCCGGTAGGTGTGCTTTTCATGGATGGCGGTGGTCACCAGCCACCCTGAAGGCCCGGCCAGCCAGCGCCCCAGTTCCGTCGCGACGCGAAGCGGCGAAAGGCCGTTCTTCACAATGATCTCTTCATACTGCGCCCGGACGCCCTCGCCGATGGTGATGACGTCCGGCGGCGTTTCTTCCGGACGATAGGCGACGCCGATGCCGCCGGACAGGTTGACCATCGAAAACCTGGCGCCGGTCTTCTCATGAACATCCCTGACCAGCGTGAACAGGAGTTTCGCCAGTTCCGGGTAGTATTCGGGCATTAAAGCGTTGCTGACCAGGAACGCGTGCAGCCCGAAGTGCTCCACGCCCAGCGCCATCAGTTTCTCGACCGCCTCAAAGATCTGCGGTCTGGTCATGCCAAACTTGGACTCCTCCGGATGGCCCATCACGAAATTGCCGAAGCGGAACGCCTCGCCGGGATTGAAGCGCAGGCAGATTTCTTTTGGGATCCCGCCATGTTGTTTCAAAAAATCGATGTGGGTGATATCGTCCAGGTTGATGGTCGCATACAGCGCGCGGGCGTACTCGTACTCCTCCGCGGGCGTCTCGTTGGAGGAGAACATGATTTCGTCCCCTTTGAAGCCGCAGGCCTTCGCGATCATCAGCTCCGTCAGCGAAGCGCAGTCCACCTTGATGCCTTCCTCTTTCAGGATCGCGATGAGGTGCGGATTGGGGTTTGCCTTGACGGCGAAGTATTCGCGGTAATCTTCATTCCAGGAGAACGCGCTTTTCAAAAGCCTGGCACGGGTGCGAAGCGTCTGTTCATCATACACGTGGAACGGGGTGGGGATTTCCGCTGCGATATTCCGAAGGATTTCGACCGGCGGCGTCACTTTCGGCATGATCAGCACCTCGCATAAATACACGATGTATACAATACTAATGCGGCTTCTTTCCAAAGTCAAACGAATATTTCTTTAACAGCGCGGGCGTTGAAGAAACGGCGGCGCTGTGGTAGAATCTACACTGTATGCGCCTGATAGGGCGGGGAGGAAGAATCTTTGGGTCTTAACGATGCGATTGACCGGATTTTACCCAGTGTGGAAAAGCCGGTTCGATATTTGGGCGGCGAATTTGGCAGCGTCGTCAAGGAACTTACGCCGGGCATGGTGCGCTACGCGTTCCTGTTCCCGGATGTCTACGAAGTGGGCATGTCGCATCTGGGGATGAAGATCCTCTACGACATCATGAACCGTAGGCCCGACGCCTGGTGCGAGCGGGTTTTTTCGCCTTGGCCGGATATGCTGGACGCGATGAAGACGGCGGGCATCCCGCTGTTCTCGCTGGAGTCCAGGACGCCGGTCGGGGAGTTTGACCTCCTGGGCGTCACGCTGCAGTACGAGATGAGCTACACGAACATCCTGGCGGCGCTTGACCTTGCGGGCATTCCGCTGTACGCGCGCGACCGGAAAAGCGGCCCGTTCGTGATCGCCGGCGGCCCGTGCGCGTTCAATCCGGAGCCGCTTGCCGATTTTGTCGATCTCTTCGTACTGGGCGACGGTGAGCAGTCAACGAACGATACCATCGACACGTACATCAAGTGGCGCGATTCGGGCCTTCCACGCGAGGAATACCTGAAGATGGCCGCCCACATCCCTGGCGTATATGTGCCGTCTCTGTACGATGTGAAATACCATGTGGATGGCCGGATCGAGTCCGTCTCGCCCAAGCCGGGAAGCGGCGCGCCGGAAACCGTAAAAAAGGCGATTGTCGCCGACCTCGATTCCGCCGAATACCCGGAGACGCTGATCGTGCCCTACGGCGAAGTGGTGCACAACCGCATCATGCTGGAGATCTTCCGCGGCTGCACGCGCGGCTGTCGGTTTTGCCAGGCAGGCATGATCTACAGGCCGGTGCGCGAGCGGTCGCTTGACAGATTGACCGACCTCGCCGAAAAGCTGGTGCGTTCCACCGGCTACGACGAGATCTCGCTGATGAGCCTGTCCAGCGGCGACTACTCCCAAATTTCCGGGCTTGCGCGGGAGATGACCAGACGGTTTGAACACCGAAAGGTCAAGGTATCGCTGCCGTCGCTTCGCATTGATTCGCTTTTGAAAGACACCCTTGGCGAGACCCAGAAGGTTCGGAAAACCGCGCTGACGCTCGCGCCGGAGGCCGGAACGCAACGCCTCCGCGACGTGATCAATAAGGGCGTGACCGAGGAAGATTTGATGCGCTCCGTCCGGGACGCATTTGAGGCGGGCTGGTCGGCGGTCAAGCTGTACTTCATGCTAGGCCTGCCCACCGAGACCGACGAGGATGTGGACGGCATCGCTGACCTCGCCCGCAAGGTCACCCGGTGCTATTTCTCACTGCCGAAGGAAAAGCGAGCGCCGGGGCTTCGCGTCACGGTCAGCGCCTCGGTATTCGTGCCCAAGCCGATTACGCCGTTTGAGTGGTGCGCGCAGCTCGATTTGGAAACCGTCGTCGAACGTCAGCAGCGGCTTCGCCGGGCGCTTTCCGCGATCAAGGGCGTGGACTTCAAGTACCACTCGCCGGATGTGAGTTTCATGGAGGCGGTGTTTGCCCGCGGCGACCGTCGCGTTAGCGCGGCGCTTGTGGCGGCATGGCGGCTTGGCTGCCGGTTTGATGGATGGAGCGACCACTTCCGATATGACCTTTGGCAGCAGGCGTTCCACGAAACCGGCATTGATCCGTTGTTTTACGCCTGCCGGGAACGGCCTGAAGACGAGGTCTTCCCCTGGGATCATCTGGACGCCGGGCCGGACAAGGCGTTTCTCCTGTCCGAATGGCATCGGGCGCAGCGCGCGGAAATCACGCCCGACTGTCGCCAGGGCTGCGTGGGCTGCGGCATGAACCGTTACGAAGGAGCGTGCGTATGAGGGCGCTGTACCAGTTCGCAAAGCTCAGCCGCCTGAAGTTCGTATCGCATCTGGATCTCCAGCGATTCATGCAGATGGCGCTTCGCCGCACGGAACTCCCGGTCGCGTATTCACAGGGGTTCAATCCGCATCCGGTGATGGCGTTCGCGTCCGCGCTGGCGGTGGGCTGGACGAGCGAATGCGAGATTCTGGACGTAAAGCTCGCAAGCCCGGTGACGGAAGAATTTGCGTTTCGCCAGATGGCGTCTGCGCTGCCGCCGGATTTGCCGCTGCAACGTGTGCGGCTGGTGGAAAACGGCCATCCGTCGATGATGGCCGCGCTTCGCATGGCGGAATACCGAATTTCGCTTATGGGCGACAGCGCGCCTGCCGTCGCCACGGCCATCGGTGGCTACATGGCCGAATCCAGTATCATCGCGCTGCGAAAGACCAAGTCCGGTGAAAAACCGGCGGATATTCGCGCCATGACGGTTGCGCTGAAAGAAGAAAAGACCGATGTCTGTATTGGACTGGCGGCGGCCAACCAGCAGCGCATATCCAGCGCGACTTCGCTATGTTCACCAAAAGACGATGCTCCTGTGACGCTGCGCGCTACACTGATGCTGACCGAAAAGGCGACATTGAAGCCAGATCTTTTGATCGCAACGCTGGCGCAGCGCGCGGACGTCAGCGTGCCTTCGATTCAAATTCACCGACTGCGCCTGTTGGGCGAGGATGCCCGCGGCGCGGTCGATCTGATGGATTTAACAATTTGAGAGATGGGTTGTGCGGATGGATCGGGAACTATTGGTGGAATGCACGGGGGATCAGACGCGCTTGGCCGTCGTCGAGGATGGCGAATTGGCCGAATTCTATTTAGAACGCAAGGGTCAGGAGAAACTGGTCGGCAACATCTACAAGGGTCGAGCCGCCAATGTTCTGCCCGGAATGGAAGCCGCGTTTGTCGACATCGGCATGGAGAAAAACGGCTTTCTCTATGCCGGTGACATCTTGGTAGACAAAACCGACTTCGGTCTTGATCCAAAGGCTCTGGAGCAGGAACTCAAAAACCTTTCGATCAAAAAGCTCCTGAAAGTCGGGCAGGAGATCCTGGTTCAGGTGATCAAGGAACCGGGCGGCAGCAAGGGGCCGAGGCTTACCAGCCATATCACGCTGCCGGGAAGGCTCGCGGTTCTTTTGCCAACGGTCGGCTATGTGGGCGTATCCCGCCGCATCGAACAGGAGGACGAGCGTTCAAGGCTTCGCCAGATGGCGGAGGCGCTGAAGCCGCAGGGCATGGGGCTTATCGTCCGCACCGCCGCGGAGGGCGTATCGGAAGCTGATCTGGAGCGGGACATCCGCTATCTCCACCGGCTCTGGGAGTCGATTTCGCAGCGCGCGGGCATTACTTCCGCGCCTGCGCTATTGCACCGGGATGTATCGCTTGTCTACCGCGCGGTGCGCGACATGCTGGTGAACGGCGTGAAATCCCTGACCATCGACGACGCGGGTCAGTACGCGCTGGCCAAGTCCACCGCGGAGATGCTGTCGCCGGAACTGGCAAAAAAGGTGTTCCATCACGAAGCGGAGACGCCCATCTTTGAACCTTACCGAATCGACACGCAGGCGGAAAAAGCGCTGCTTCGGCGCGTATGGCTGAAGAGCGGCGGATATCTGGTGTTCGACTACGCCGAGGCGTTGACCGTCATCGACGTCAATACCGGAAAATTCGTCGGCAAGCACTCACTGTCCGACACGGTGTTCCAAACCAACTGCGAGGCGGTCGCCGAGATCGCGCGGCAACTGAGGCTGCGGGACATCGGCGGCATCATCGTCATTGACTTCATCGACATGGACCGGCAGGAGCAGCGGGAGCAACTTTTGTCGATCCTGCGAAAGGAACTGAAAAAGGACCGCACCAAGACGAATCTCGTGGGGATTACGGAACTTGGCCTTGTGGAGATGACCCGCAAGAAGGTACATCAGCCGATCCACACGCTGCTCATGCAGCCTTGCGCGTGCTGTCAGGGTAGCGGACGGGTGATGTCGGACGAGAGCGTTGCGAGAGCCGCGCTGAATGAGCTCCGCGCGCGCGTGGCATCCGGGCAGTCGGAGGCGTTTCTGGTGGAAACCACGCCGCCGGTCGCCGGACAGATGCTGCTGTTGGGGCTGAGAATCCAGGCAAAGGCCTACGTCCTCGCCAGCGAACACCGAAAAAACGGCGACTACATCATTTCGCCGGTTGCCGAGGGGGATCTGCCCAAGAAGGCGCGGCAGATTCCAAAGAATTAGGAGGCCCGCAGTATAACCGATGAAGGAACAGGAACGAATCGTCCCTGCGGCAGAACTGGAAGCGCAGAAAGGTTACATGCGCATGGTTCGCGAGCTGGACGCCGTGCAAAAAAAATACCATATCGTAACACTTGGCTGCCAGATGAACGTCCGCGATTCCGAGACGATCGCGGGGATGCTGGATGAGATGGGCATGCGCCCGGCAGCGGACAAGCTGGACGCGGATCTGGTATTGTACAATACTTGCTGCGTTCGCGAAAACGCCGAAAACCGGGCGCTGGGCAACGTGATCTGGCTCAAGGAATTAAAAAAGCAGAAGCCCGACCTTCTGATCTGCGTCGGCGGCTGCATGATGCAGGAAGAAGGGGTCGCGGATTCCCTAAAGTCGCGCTACCCGTTCATCGATCTGATCTTCGGCACCCACAACCAGTACCGACTACCGGAACTTCTCTACCGCGCGCTGATCGAAAAGCAGCCCGTGGTGGCGGTCGAAGATGGGGAAGGCGTCATCGCGGAAGGGCTTCCGGTTCGGCGATCTAGCCGGTATTCCGCCTTCATCAACATCATGTATGGCTGCAACAACTTTTGCTCATACTGCATCGTGCCCTACGTGCGGGGGCGCGAGCGCTCGCGGGCAACCGCTGACATCTTGAGCGAGGCGGAAACGCTGATCAGTGACGGCGTTCAGGAGATCACGCTGCTGGGGCAGAACGTCAACTCCTATCAGGGCGGCGGCGGCGCGTTCGCAGAACTGCTCAAAAGCCTTGACCGGATGGGCGTACCGCGCATCCGGTTCATGACCTCCCATCCCAAAGACCTGTCGGCGGAACTGATCGAAGCCTTCGCAAGCCTAACGCACCTGTGTAAGCAGCTGCACCTGCCGGTGCAGGCGGGCAGCGACCGAATTCTTCAGTTGATGAACCGAGGCTACACCCGTGAAAAATATCTGCGGCTGGCCAACGATTTGCGCGCTGCGTGCCCCGGAATCGGCCTGACCACAGACCTGATCGTCGGCTTTCCGGGCGAGACGGCGAAGGAATTTGAGGAAACGCTTGCGCTCGCCGAATCCGTGCGTTTTGACGCTGCATTTACGTTTATCTATTCCCCAAGACCCGGAACACGCGCTGCGGCAATGGCGGATGATACGCCCAGTGACGAAAAGACACGGCGCATTGAACGTTTGATCGCTCTGCAAAACACGATCACCGCCGATGTGCTCGCAGCCCAGGTCGGCACGGTGCAGACGGTGCTGGTCGAAGGTGAATCCGCACGCAATCCGGGTTGGATTTCCGGCAAAACCGACCGGGGGCACATGGTCAATTTCCCAGGAAATATCGATCTTGTCGGCCGGATGGTCGAAGTCAAAATCGAATCCGTCGGGCGCAATACGCTTCGCGGGAATGCAATCTAGAATTGGAGGATATCATGAATCAGGTTTTTCTAAAGACGCGGGAGCTTGGCGACGCGATCATGCAATCCGAAGAATACAAGGCGATGAAGACCGCTGAGGACAGGGCGATGGCCAATGCGGAAGCGGCCACCGCGATGGGGCAGTACATGGAAGCCCGTCAAAAAATCGAGAAACTACTGGAAGCGGAGAATCCAGACCCGGAGCAACTGAAAAAGCTTTCCTCGGAGATGGACGCGCATCAGCAGCGGCTCTCGCTGATCGAGGATGTGCAGACGCTGACCGAGGCGCGAGAAAACTTCTCCAACCTGATCGAACAGGTCAATCAGGTTTTAAAGTTCATCATCACCGGACAACTGGCGGAGCCGAAATCCAGCTGCAGCGGCCATTGCGGCAGCTGCGGCGGTTGCGGCTCCACCGACATGCTCAACTGAAGTTTTCAATTCGACGCTATTTACCGTGTTACCAAGGCGACCGGAGGGATGCGCATGGCCATTTCCCCGATGATGCAGCAGTACCTTGAGATCAAGGAGGCGCACAAGGACGCCATCCTGTTCTTCCGGCTGG
This sequence comes from uncultured Oscillospiraceae bacterium, assembly GCA_964575255.1. Taxonomy (GTDB): domain Bacteria; phylum Bacillota; class Clostridia; order Christensenellales; family Aristaeellaceae; genus JAEZHK01. The sequence continues at coordinate 19,061 of CAZNPZ010000006.1, read as the reverse complement.
GCGACTTTTACGAAATGTTCTTTGAGGACGCCGTCGAGATGTCGCGCGAACTGGAACTGACGCTGACCGGGCGGGATTGCGGGCTTAACGAGCGCGCGCCGATGTGCGGCGTGCCGTTCCACGCGGTGGACATGTACATCGCGAAGCTGGTCGCAAAGGGCTACAAGGTCGCCATCTGTGAACAAATGACCGATCCGGCGGATTCAAAAGGCCTGGTCGAGCGGGCGGTGACCCGCATTGTGACGCCCGGCACGGTGATCGAGGCGTCTCTTCTGGACGAGCGCGCCTCCAGCTACATCCTGGCGCTGGTCGTCAAAAAGGATCGCGCGGGGCTCGCGTTCTGCGATCTTTCCACCGGCGAATTCTACGCCCACGAACTGACCGGCGCAGCTCAGACGCTGTCGGACGAACTCTCAAGGATCGACCCGCGCGAAGTGCTGACCGACGACGCGGACGCGCTTCAAAAACTCGGCGCGGCATCCGGCGCGTCGATTACGCGGCTGGACGAGAGGTATTTTGAGTATGCTTCCGCTTCGAAATCGCTTCTGACCCACTTTAACGTAAAAAATCCCGCGGCGCTTGGGCTTGACGGCATGCGCCTCGCGACGACCGCCGCGGGCGCGTTGATGCGCTACCTGACGGAAACCCAGAAAAACGCGCTATCCCACATTCTGTCGGTGAAGCGGTATGAGCGGGACCTTTGCCTTCAGATCGACCGGATTGCCGCAAGCAGCCTCGAGCTCACCCAGACGCTGAAGGGACGGCGCGCGGGGTCGCTTCTTTGGCTGCTCGACAAGGCCGAGACCTCGATGGGCAGCCGCGCGCTGAAGGGCTGGATCGAGCGGCCGCTCGCCAAGGCGGACGCGATCAACGAGCGTCTGGACGCCGTGGGACAGCTCAAGGACAACGCGTTCGCATCGGATGAACTCCGCGAGGCGCTGCGCGGCGCGTACGACATCGAGCGGTTGCTTTCCAAGATCGCCTACGACACGGTGAACGGGCGCGATTGCCTGGCGCTGGCCGCAACGCTGTCGCGCGTCCCGAAGATCAAGCAGGTGCTGGGTTCCTTCAGTGACAAGCTCCTTGGCGACGTGAACGCGCAGATGGATCCGCTGGAGGATGTCTCGGCGCTGCTTACCCGCGCAATCTCGCCGGACGCGCCACTGTCGATCAAGGAGGGCGGCATCATCCGGGAGGGCTACAGTGAGGAACTCGATCGCCTCCGCAGTGCCTCCGTCGAGGGCAAGACGTGGCTCTCCGACGTCGAGCGCCGGGAGCGGGAGCAGACCGGCATCAAAAACCTGAAGGTCGGCTACAATCGGGTATTCGGCTACTACATCGAAGTTACCAAGTCGTTCTACGAACTGGTTCCGTATCGGTATACGCGCAAGCAGACGCTTGCCAACTGCGAACGGTTCATCACCGAGGAACTCAAGGAACTGGAGCGCACGATCCTGGGCGCGGAGGAAAACGCCGTCCAACTGGAGTATACGCTGTTCTCCGAGATTCGCGGCGCGCTTTCCGCAGCGCTTCCTAGGCTCCAGCGCACCGCGCAGGGCATGAAAACCTTGGACGCGCTGAACGCACTGGCCAGGGTCGCGCAGGAAAACGGCTACGTGCGGCCTCAGATCAACACGGATCGTCTGCTTGAAATCAAGGACGGGCGGCATCCGGTGGTCGAGCAGTCGCTGGGACACGACCGGTTCGTACCCAACGACACGCAGCTCAGCGACGACGCCCGAATGATGATCATCACCGGACCGAACATGGCGGGCAAGTCCACCTACATGCGGCAGGTGGCGCTTATCGCGCTGATGGCGCATATGGGCTCGTTTGTGCCCGCCGCGTCCGCCAACATCCCGATCATCGACCGGATCTTTACCCGCGTCGGCGCGTCGGACGATCTTTACGCTGGGCAATCCACCTTCATGGTGGAGATGACAGAGCTGGCGTCCATCTTAAAGTACGCGACGGCGGACAGCCTACTGATCCTGGACGAAGTGGGTCGGGGCACCAGCACATTCGACGGTCTCGCGATCGCGTGGGCGGTGGTGGAACACATTGCCGAAAAAACCCGCGCCAAGACATTGTTCGCCACCCATTACCACGAGCTCAGCGAACTGGAAGGGCGGCTCCCCGGGACGGTTGACTACCGGATCACCGCGCGGGAGCAGGGCGATCAGGTGATCTTCCTTCGGAAGATCATGCCTGGGGGCGCGGATCGGAGTTTTGGCGTTGCGGTGGCATCGCTGGCGGGACTGCCCGCGTCGGTCATCGCCCGCGCGCGGCAGATCATGGCGAGGCTAGAAGTCAGCGGTCAGGATCAGGGTACGATCGGGAAGAGCATTCTGGACAAGCGTAAAAACGCGGGCAACCGGCAGGTAGGCCTCACCGACTACCGACCGATGGAACTGATTGAGCAGCTCCGGGAGATCGACGTGATGAGCCTGACGCCGGTGGACGCGCTGAACCTTCTTTTCAAGCTGACAGAGCAGGCGCGGAGGATTTGACATGATCCGAATTCTGGATGCCGCGACGGTCGGGCGCATCGCCGCCGGCGAGGTGGTGGAACGGCCCAGTTCCGTTGCCAAGGAATTGATCGAAAACGCGCTGGACGCAGGAGCGACTTCGATCACCGTCGAAATGCGCGACGGCGGCGAGAGCCTGCTCCGGGTCACCGACAACGGCTGTGGCATCCCGCCCAGCGAGGTGCGAATCGCGTTTGAGAACCATGCCACCAGTAAACTTAAAGACGACGACGACCTGACCGACATCCGAACGCTGGGCTTTCGGGGCGAGGCGCTTCCGTCCATCGCGGCGGTCTCAAAAGTCGAGATGACGACCCGCGTAAAAAACGCGGAATCAGGCGTAAGACTTCGGATCGAGGGCGGAAGGTTTTTGTCACTGGACGAGGCGGGTTGCCCGGAAGGGACGACGATCATCGTCAAGGAACTGTTCTTCAACACGCCTGCGCGACGCGGTTTTTTGAAAAAACCCGCCTACGAGGCGGGCGTTCTGGGTGAGATGGTGGAGCGGCTGGCGCTGGCCAACCCGCGCGTTGCGCTCCGGCTGATCTCAAATGGGCGGACGCTGATGCACAGCTACGGCGACGACAGCATGATGCACGCGGCGCTGGCTGTGTACGGCCGGGAGACCGCTTCTCTTTTAAAGCCCGTCGACCTCGCGGTGGGCGGATTGCATATCTGGGGATTGATCGGGGTTGGGGACGCGGCGCGGCAAAACCGCTCCGGGCAATCGTTCTTCATCAACGGACGGGTGGTTCGGTGTGCTTTGCTCACGCAGGTCTTGGAAAGCGCGTGCCGGGGCCGAGTGACCGTCGGCATGTATCCGATGTGCGCGCTGCACCTTGACATGCCGCCGACGTCCGTCGATGTCAACGTACACCCGAACAAACTGGAAATACGCTTCCGGGACGAGGCGTCGGTTCGCGAAACGGCCGGTTCGCTGTTCGAGAAGTTCTTTGAAAACGACCGGATGACCGACATCCTTCCGTCTCCGAATCCAGCGCCACAACGCAAGGTGCAGTTTACGCCACCCGAAAAACTGGAACAGCTTAAAGTTTCTACGAACCAACCCGAAACCGTGCCGGTTTCAGTTGAGCCGGTAATAAAGACCAAAGTATATAATGTACAGACCAGAGTACAAGATAAACCGACCGGAGTCAATGGCGCTTCGATGCTCGTGGCGCTGCGCCCGATGATGCGGGAGCCATCCGCGCTGGATCGTGAAAAATGGATGGAAGAACCCCCGCAGAATGCACCCGCTCAGCCCACGCATGCAGCCGCTGATGCGCCGAAAGAGTCGGCTGTGGAATTCCGGCTGATCGGCGTGTTCAATAACACCTATGTGCTGGTGGAGCAGGCGGACGCGCTCATTATAATCGACCAGCACGCGGCACACGAACGTATCCTTTACGAGCGGTACAAGGGGATGCTGGAGCGGGGAACCGCGTCCCAACAACTGTTGACGCCGCTGATCGTCCACGTCAGCGCGAAGGAACGCGCGGTGCTACTGGACAATCTGGAAACGCTAAGTCAGGCGGGGTTTGAGGTGGAGTCCTTCGGCGAGCGGGATGTCCGGGTACTCGCGGTGCCATTTGTACTCAGTCATGCATCGCTCTCGCCGTTTTTCATGGAAATGATCGAACAACTGGACCGCCTGAAGAGCGCGACACTGGATCGGAGGCGCGGCGAACTGATCCAACTCTCCTGTAAACGGGCCGTCAAGGCCGGCGATCGGCTGACGGAAGATGACATTCGCGCGCTGCTTGCCGAGATGGCCGCTTCCAATGCGCCGCCAACCTGCCCGCACGGGCGACCTGTTTTACGCGTATTCCGGCTCGGCGAAATCGAGCGCATGTTCAAGAGGATTCAATAGCCGGAGGAAACGATGCGGGAACTACTCATCATCTGCGGGCCGACGGCGTCCGGAAAGACGGCGGTCGCGGTGGCGCTCTGTCGCGCGCTCGACGGCGAGGTCATCTCGGCGGACTCAATGCAAATCTACCGGGGCATGGACATCGGCGCCGCGAAGCCGACCCCGGAAGAAATGCGCGGCGTTCCGCACCATCTTCTTGACATCGCGGATCCGAGCGAGTCTTTTTCCGTCGCGGCCTACCGGGAACGGGCGGTCAAGGCGATTGAAGATGTCCTTGCGCGCGGTAAAACCCCCGTCGTATGCGGCGGCACAGGCCTCTACATCGACGCGCTGACGCGTCCAATGGGTTTTTCGGCGCAGGGTGACGAATCCGTCCGGCGCCCGCTTGAGGAAATCGCGGCGCAGGACGGCGGGAAGGAAACGCTTCATGGAATGCTTCGGGATGTGGATCCCGAATCCGCCGCGCGCCTGCACGTCAACGACGTGCGCCGGGTGATCCGCGCGCTAGAAGTTTTCAAGCTCACAGGGAAGTCGCTCACCCAACTGATGGCCGAGGATCGGGAGCGGGACGGCGCGTACCGCGGGAAGCTGTTCGGCTTATCCTGGCCCAGGGAGGAACTGTACCGGCGCATCGACATGCGCGTCGATCTGATGATCGAAGACGGCCTCGTCCGCGAAGTGGAGACGCTGCTCGGTAATGGTCTCTCGGATCGATCCACGGCGATGCAAGGCATCGGGTATAAGGAGATCGCGCGTGCGCTCGCCGGCGATTGCCCGATGGAGTATGCCGTCTCGCGCATCAAGCAGGCTACGAGGAATTACGCCAAGCGGCAGCTCACATGGTTTCGAAGGGATGAGCGCGTCGTCTGGATCGAAGCCGAGGGACGCAGCGCCGAGGATATTTCCCAGGAAATCATGAAACGAAAGGAACAGGAATGAATATAGCGACATTGATCGACCAGTGCGACCGGGACTGCCGGAAGGTATTTGAACGGCTGGAGGCGGTCGAGCGGCACAACACGCGGAAAGTGCTGTCCGCGTTTAATAAATTTGAAATCTCGCAGCGCCATTTCGCGCCGACCACCGGATACGGCTATGGGGATATCGGCCGGGATGCGCTGGATCAGGTGTTCGCGGAGGTGTTCCGTGCGGAGGCCGCGCTGGTCAGGCCGCAGATCGCGTCGGGGACCCACGCGCTGGCGCTGTGCCTTCAGGGGCTTCTAAGGCCTGGCGACACGCTCCTGTGCGGTGCGGGGAAACCGTACGACACGCTTGAAGAGGTCATTGGGATCGGCGGCGCGAAGGGGGAGGGCGCGCTCATCGATTTCGGCGTTCACTACCGCGAAGCGCCGCTCAAGGACGGCCGGATCGATCTTAACGCAATTTCGGCGGCGATGGACGAAACCGTGAAACTGGTGCTCCTGCAACGCTCGCGCGGCTACGACTGGCGGCCTTCGTTGACGCTTCAGGAAATCGAGGAAGCCTCAGCGTTGGTGCGTCGGATCAATCCGAATGCGCTGGTAATGGTGGACAACTGCTACGGCGAATTCACCGACACGAAAGAACCGACCGAAGTCGGTGTGGATCTGATTGCCGGATCGCTGATCAAGAATCCGGGCGGGGGACTGGCGCACACAGGCGGCTACATCGCGGGCAAGCATGACGCGGTGAAGCGAATCGCGTACCGGATGACCTGCCCAGGCATCGGTGCGGAAGTCGGCAGCTACGCGGCGGGGTACCAGGCGTTTTTTCAGGGACTGTTCCTGGCGCCCAGCGTCGTGATGCAGGCGGTCAAGACCGCGGTACTCGCGGCGCGTGTGTTTGAAACGCTGGGATACGACGTCAATCCCACGTTTGACGCGCCCAGGAGCGACATCATCCAGGCGATCCGCTTCGGCGCGCCTGAACCGCTGATCGCGTTTTGCCAGGCGATCCAGAAGGCGTCACCGGTGGACAGCCAGGTCGTACCGGAACCGTGGGATATGCCCGGCTATCAGGATCAGGTCATCATGGCGGCGGGTACGTTCGTCGCGGGCGCATCCATCGAATTGAGCGCCGACGCTCCGATCCGCCCGCCGTACATCGGATACCTGCAGGGCGCGCTGACTTACGCGCACGGGCGTATCGCGGTGGAGCGGGCGGCGGGAGCGCTGCAAATATACAAGCCCGCGCTTCATGAACGCGGGCTGGATGCCTGATTGCGAAGGACTAAAACTTCCTGAAAAGCGCCGTCACTTTGCCGATCACCGATACCCTGCGGGAGTAGATCGGGTCGTAGTACGGGTTTTCCGGCTGCAAACGGACGCCGTCTTTTTCAAAGAAGATGCGCTTGACGGTGGCCTCGTCGTCAATCATGGCCACGACGATGTCGCCGCTGTCCGCGTGATTCTGCTTTCGTACGATGATGAAATCGCCGTTCAGGATGCCCGCGCGGATCATGCTCTCGCCGCGAACGCGGAGCGCGAACAATTCGTCGTCCGAGCCGACCAGGTCCTGCGGGAGTACAATGTAGTCCTCGATGTTTTCCTCGGCGAGGATCGGGATGCCCGCGGTCACGCGACCCACCAGCGGCACGCTGCGGCCCTTGGAAAGCGGGTTGTCCAACACTTCCATCGCGCGAGGCTTCGTGGAGTCCCTTCGGATCAGCCCGCGCTTTTCTAGCTGCTCCAAATGACCGTGCACGGTGGAGGTGGACTTCAGGTTGACCGCTTCGCAAATCTCGCGCACCGAGGGCGGATACCCCTTGAGTTCAATTTCTTTTTTAATGAACTCCAGAATTTTCCGCTGGCTGTTCTTGCCGCGTTCCTGCATGAAGTTCCCTCCGCTTCTCTTCTCTTAATCAGTATATCACAGATCGTCCGCCAAATCAAACGCCTGTTCGGAATTTTCCTGTAAAACTTGAAATTTTTCCGAGAAGCGCGTATACTCAAGTCGGGATGGGTTGAAGGGGAGGGGTCATTCAATGGAGAAATGGTGCGTTCTGAACGATGAAAAAGTCTGCGTGGATTGCGGCGAATGCCTGATGTGCGACCTCGATCCGGAAAAGCGCTGCGACAACTGTATGGAATGCGTCGAAAAGAACGACGCGGACTATGCGGCGATTGAGATAGACGAAGTGATCGCCGGTACGTCGCCGGACAGCGCCGAATCAGCGCGATCGAATGGGAGTTCCGCTGTAAAACCGTCTTCCGTTAAGGCTGTCAGGCCAAAGCAATCAAGAAAATTTCACTGATTGGCCTCGGGGAAGAACCTTAAACTATTCGCGAAAGACAGCTTTTATGAATAGATATAGCCGTTGAACCCGTTTGAAGTCTGTGAACTGGATTACAACGTGTTTGGTTCTGTCAGTCATTCAGTCCTCTAGCAGTCAAGGAGCGTGTATGGCGAAAACACTGACTTATTCTGAATCCAGCGCGCGGAAAACCACCGAACTTCTCCGCGAGACGCTTCATGATCTGCCGTCCGCATGTCATGAGTTCATCAGGGCCATCGAGCCAACGACGACACCGCTGACCCGGCTCGCCTACGCGCGCGACCTCCGGCTGTTTTTTAAATTTCTCGCCGATGAATCCAAGGCTTTCGGCGGCTTCACCGCTGAGCACTGGACGAATGATCAACTGGGCATAATCAAAGCGACCGACATCGACGCATTCCTGGAATACCTTTCACTGTATTTTAACGATAACGATACCGAATATACCAACGCGGAACTTGGAAAGCAGCGGAAGCTGTCCACGCTCCGGAGTTTCTTCAAGTTCCTCTATAAGCGCGGACGCATCCCCGCCGATGTCAGCGCACTCGTGGACATGCCAAGGCGCCACGAAAAACCAATTCTGCGGCTTGAAGTCGACGAGGTCGCCCGAATCCTCGACCTCGCGGAGTCCGGCGCGGCGCTATCCGAGCGCCAGAAGAAGTTTCATGAACACACGAGCCTACGCGATTTGGCAATCCTGACGCTGTTTTTAGGCACCGGCATCCGCGTCAGCGAGTGTGTAGGTCTTGACATCGAGGACGTTGATTTTGAAATCAACGGTCTCATGGTCACCCGCAAGGGCGGCAGTCAGGCGATCCTGTACTTTCCCGAAGAGGTATCGGACGTTTTAAAGCGCTACCTTGAAGAACGAAACATGAAAAATCCGCTGTCAGGCCACGAACGCGCGCTGTTTTTATCCCTTCAGGACCGGCGCATCACGGTTCGCGCTGTTCAGAACATGGTCAAAAAGTACGCGCTGCAGGCCGCGCCGCTCAAAAAGCGGCTGAGTCCGCACAAACTGCGCTCCACCTTCGGCACCAATTTGTATCGGGAAACCGGCGACATCTACCTGGTCGCGGACGTATTGGGTCATTCGGACGTCAACACCACACGCCGCCATTACGCCGCGATGAGCGACGAACGCCGCCGACTCGCGGCCAAATCCGTGGTGCTGCGGGAAGAGAAAAAACCGGAAGACGACGATCGGTAAATGTATATATAGTACAACAATCGCCCGACAAATCGGGCGATTGTTGTACTATCCTTCCAATGTACGATTCTCCCGGTTCTTTTTGATCGCACCGGTGGCCAGTTTGTCGCAGAGGTTGTTCTCCGCGTTATCCGCGTGACCCTTGACCAGGTTCCAGCGGACTCGATGCCGTCCGGTCAGCTCGATCAGCCTCTTCCAGAGATCCTGATTCTCCACCGGATTCTTGTCGCTCTTCAGCCAGCCGCGTTTTTGCCAGCCGCTGATCCAGTCCTTTAAAAACCCGTTGGCCATATAGGAACTGTCGGTGTACAGATCAACTTCGCACGGCTCCTTGAGCGCGGATAGACCCTCAATGGCGGCGGTCAGTTCCATGCGGTTGTTGGTGGTCGCGGGTTCGTAGCCGGACATTTCCCTGCGGTGTTCCCCGAAGATCAGCACATATCCCCAGCCGCCGGGGCCGGGGTTGCCGGAACACGCGCCGTCGGTGTACAGTATAACCCGCTTCACGAATTCAGCGCGGCGGAGCGATCGTTGGCCGCGATGACCGCCTCCATGACCACGGACCGGAATTTGTTCGACTCCAACGCCCGCACGCCCGCGATGGTCGTGCCGGAGGGCGAACACACCATGTCCTTCAGCGCGCCGGGGTGCATGCCGGTCTCCAGCACCATCTTGGCGCTGCCAAGAAGCGTCTGCGCGGCCATCTCGACCGCCTGCACGCGGGACAGGCCGCAAGCGACACCCGCGTCCGCCATCGCTTCTGTAAAGATATACGCGAACGCCGGAGAACTGCCCGACAGCGCGGTCACCGCGTCCATCTGGTATTCCTCAACCCACAACTGGCGCCCCAGCGCCCTGAACAGTCCTTCGGCGAATCTGGCTTCATCCTCCGTCAGCGTGTGCTCGCGGCTGAAGGCGGTCATACCCTCGCCGACCAGAAGTGGCGTGTTGGGCATCGCGCGCAAAAGCCGAACGTCGTCCCCCACCGTCTTTTTCAGCATCTCGACGCGCCAGCCTGCGGCGATGGAGATCAACGCTTTGCCCTTCAGCGCGTCCTTTTCGGGTTTCAACACCTTTTCGACCACGTTGGGTTTTACGGCCAGGAGGATCATGTCACAGGCTTCGATCAGTTCCCGGTTTGACGTATGTGCCGTGACGCTCAACTCTTTTTTCAGCGCGAGCATGTGCTCGGTATGGACGTCAAAAACGTGCGCCTCTTCCGCGCGCAGTGCGCCGCGCTGAATGGCGGAGCGCAAAATCGCGCTGCCGATGTTGCCGGCGCCGATGATTCCGAACATCTCCCCTACCCCATTTCGTCAGTTGTCTTTTTCCAGCATGCCCTTCAGCTGCGAGAGCGCCTTTCGCTCCGCGCGCGATACGGTCATCTGCGAAACGCCCAGATGCTGCGCGACTTCGCGCTGGCTGAGGTTTCCAAAGTATCGGTTGATCAGGATCTTACGCTCGGTCGGTGAAACCGATTCCAGCATCTGGCGGACGCTCTGCCGCGCCTCAAAGTGGCCGAACCCGGAATCGTCAACGCCGATCAGCGACCTCAGCGTCGCGCCGCTGTCGTCCTCGCCGGGCAGCAGCGCGTCAAGAGACGCTGGCATCGCGGCACCCTGCATTTCAAGCGCCTCCACGATGTCGTCGAGCGGCACATTCAAGGCTTCCGCCAGTTCCTCCGTCGTCGGCGCGCGGAACAGCTTTTGCTCCAGCGCCTCCCTGGCGGCTGCGATCTTTCCCAAAAGTTCCCGCCCGCGCCGGGGCAGTGAAATGGTTTGTGCCTTGTCCCGGAAATAGTTTTTCACCTCGCCGACCATCGTCGGCGTCGCAAAGCTGATGAACTTGACGCCGCGATCCGGATCGTACCGCTCGACCGCCTTGATCAGCGCAAGCGACGCGACCTGATACAAATCATCAAACTCGACGCCTCTTCGCGCGAAGCGGCGCGCGACGATGGACGCGATGTACAAATGCGCTTCCACCAACCGGTTGCGAAGCGCCTCATCGCGCGTCAATGCGTATTGCCTCAGCATTTCGGTGATGTCCTGCTGGGAGGGTTTGAGCATACTTACCTCATGTCATGCGCCCAGGGACTTTGCCATTTCAATGGCGCTGAGCGCGCTTCCGTCGTAGATCACGTGCGCGTCGTCCACCATGGACTCCAGAATAAAGCGGATGACCTGCACCTCGTCGCAGTCACCTGCGGGCTTGGCGCATTCTTCGGGTTTTCCCATGGCTTCCACGCGGATGTGCAGAACATTGTCCGCCGCCGTAAACGACAGCTTCAGCGATTCGCAGCTCGCGCAGCGCAGAAGGCAGTTGCACGCCTCCTCCACGGCCATCTTCACGTCCTCGACGGCATCTACCGTCAACCCGGCGCGTGCGGTGACGCCAGCCGTGATCAACCGGATGATGAGCAGCATCCGGGGTTCGGCGGGCAGCGTCAACTCGATCGGGCGCTGGGCTTCCATTGTCTTCATAGGCTCTACTTACCCTCTCATCATTGGTCTGATGCTTGGAACGCAACCTGGTTTGATCCGTCCATCCACAACCGTTCGATGTTGTAGTACTGACGTTCCTCCATGTGGAATATATGCACGATGACCGAGGAGTAATCCAGTACGACCCAACGGGCCTCGTTCATGCCCTCGTGACGGCGTGCATCGCAACCATCCGCAGCGAGTTTCTCCTCCACCTCTTCCGCCAGCGCGCGCACCGCGAGCGCGTTTCTACCGCTCGCGATGACAAAGTAATCCGTAATGGATGTCAGGTGGCCGACATTTAAAACGAGGACGTCTTCGCCGCGCTTCGAACTCAGCACCTCGGCAATCCGCACGGCGAGTTCCCTGGGTTGTTTCATACAATCTCCTCCGTCGTTTCCTGGTTTGCCAGCATTTTCATGGTGTTCTCATCCGGTTTCAGCCCGCGTGAGCGAACGTATCGCATCGTATTCTCCGCCGCCAGCCTGACTGCGCGGTCGAGATTCCGATGGGCTTCCACTCTTAGTTCCGGAAGGCCTGGATAGTTCGGCCGGTTTGGCTCAATGAAGTCCGCAAGATAGATGATTTTTTCAAGTCTGGTCATGCCCTCGTGTCCGGTGGTATGCCAGCGGATGGCGGAGATGATCGCCTCATCCTCGATGCCATACTGTTCCCTGGCCAGCGCCGCGCCCGCAGGCGCATGCATCAGCGCCCTGAGCGTCATATCCCCCACCGGATGGCCAATGAGTCGCCGCATTTCCACACTGTCCAGGCACCTGGCGCAATCGTGCAAAAGCGCCGCGATCCGCGCCTTTTCCACGTCCTCGCCATAGCGCCGTGCCAGCTCAATGGCGGTCTGTTCCACGCCCAACGTGTGGCGGTAGCGCTCCTTGGTGAGGGTCTTTTGCAGCTTCGACAGAATTGGATCCTGATATAAATGGTGTTCGCGGATGTACTCGCCGACCTTTTTGGGCACGAGCGCGTCTATGGACAAGCCGCGCGCCGCCGCGCTTCGGACGTCGGTCGAAGAGATATCGACCGGAGCCATATCGAGGAAGAATACATCCAACCCGTAAAACATTCGCAGCGCTTCTCGCCTGTTCCGTGCTTCGCTCTCCGGAACCGAACCGCGGGGCGCGCAGGCGATGCCGGATAAAAGCTGCGCCACGCGGGAAAAGTTGCGCCAAGTTTCAAGAAGCATCAACGTGTCGGCTCCAACGATAAAGAGGAACCGGTCGGACGGATGCGTTTCCTTCAGGCGTTCCAGCGTATCCACGGTGAAGGTCTGCCCGGCTCGCCGGACTTCCATGTCCACCGCCCGAAAACGTGTCAGGCCCTCGACCGCCATTTCAACCATCCGAAGCCGATCCTCGGCCGGCGCGAGTTTCACCTTGTGGGGCGGGTCGCCGTCGGGGATGAAGAGCACTTCATCCAGCGCCAGTTGATCTCTCGCGGCTTCGGCCATTTTCAGATGGCCGTTGTGGATGGGATCGAACGTCCCGCCCATAATGCCGTAGGCCTTCAATCGCATCGCTCCTTCTTATAAAGTATTATAAACCATTTTTCGGTTTGAGAAAAGCCGCGGGCGCATGAAAATACAGGATTTGCACAATATATTGATGTAAAACCACACTGGAGGTGGCATATGGGTAGGATCGCACGTGAAATCGACAGCGCGGCGTTGGGACTTGTTGTGTACGCCGCCGCTTTTCTCTACTTCTGCCAGACGGTCGGCAGCGCGGTTGTGGCCGCCTTGATGGCGGCCGTGCCTGCCGCGCTCCTCGTACTCGTATACAGACAATGGTCCTCGAAACGGCTTCTGAAAAAGGAACGTGCCCGATGCGCGCGCGCGCTGGCTGAACGGATTGTGTTTTTGTCGGAAGAAGAAGCCCGAGCAGAAGCCGCGAGGTATGCGGGTCTGACCGGGACGCTGCTTCTGCGCCATCCAAAAGGTCAGCCGATGGATGTGAACGAAGTGATTACCATCTGGCGGAATGCGGGCGGCGAAACAGTCGAAATCGCGACCACGGGCAGAGTATCCGATGAGGCGCGCCTGGTCGCGGCAGAGTTGACCTCGCCGAAGATCACGCTTTTGGACGGCCGGGAGATCGCCACACGCATCGAACGCAGCGGCCTTCCGCTGGAAGCACCGCCCAAATCCAAGCGCCGGTTCACGCTGCGCATCCCCCAAAAAAGGGCCAAGCACTGCGCGATCTACGGGTGCGCAATGCTTGGCGTATACCTGTTCACAGGGCTTTGGACATACCTCGCAGCCGCGCTCATCCTACTGGCGCTGACGATTCTATCGTTCCGGCGTCCAGTGGCTGCTCCGCTCTGACCGGTGTAAACTTCAATTGTTCGCCATCCGCGCTGACGCTGACGCGTTCGCCCATGTGGATGGAGCCGCTCAGGAGCTCCTCGCTGAGCGAATCCTCCACCATGCGCTGAATGGCCCTTCGGAGCGGCCTCGCGCCGTACTGCGGATCGAAGCCGCTCTTCGCCAAGAGCTTGACGGCGGTCTCGTCGATGGAAAGTGTAACGCCGCGCTCCGAAAGCCGCTTCGCGACCGCGTCCAACATCAGTTTCGCGATGGCAAGGATGTCGTTCTCCTCCAGCGGGTGGAACACGATGATCTCGTCGACGCGGTTCAAAAATTCCGGCCGGAAGATCTGCTTGAGTTCCCCCATGACGCTGTCCTTCATCGACTCATACGTCTTCTCCGCGCTGTCGGAAGAGCCGAAGCCCATCGTGCGCTGCTTCTTCAGCGTGGACGCGCCGGCGTTGGACGTCATGACGATGACGGTGTTTTTAAAGTCCACGATGCGTCCCTGCCCGTCGGTCAGCCGCCCGTCCTCCAGAATCTGCAACAGCACGTTGAACACGTCCGGGTGCGCCTTCTCGACTTCGTCGAACAGAAGCACCGAGTAGGGCTTTCTGCGCACCTTTTCGGTGAGCTGACCGCCTTCCTCGTGACCCACGTAACCCGGCGGCGAGCCGATCATGCGGGAAACCGAATGTTTCTCCATGTACTCCGACATGTCGATGCGGATCAACGAATCCTCGTCTCCGAACAGCGCCTCGCCCAGCGCCTTGCACAGCTCGGTTTTCCCGACGCCCGTCGGCCCCAGGAAAATGAACGAGCCGATCGGGCGGCGCGGATCCTTGAGCCCGGCACGCGCCCTGCGAACCGCGCGGGCGACTGCCTTGGTGGCTTCCTCCTGCCCGATCACGCGGCGGTGCAGAATCTCCTCCAGGTTCAGTAGGCGGGTGCGCTCGTCCTCGGTCATGCGGGTGACGGGGATGCCGGTCCACATGGACACGATGCCCGCGATCTCCTCCTCGCCCACCGTCTCGACTTTCTCGTCGCGCCGCTGCTCCCAGGACTTACGGCGCTCGGCCATCTCGTTTTGCAACTGCTTCTTCGCGTCGCGCAGCTTCGCTGCCTTTTCAAAGTCCTCGTGGGCGACGGCTTCCTCAGTCTCCTTATTGAGCGCCTCCAGGCGAGTCTCCTGCTCTTTCATGTCGGGCGGCGCGGTAAACGCTTTGATGCGTACCCTGGATGCCGCCTCGTCCACGAGGTCTATCGCTTTGTCGGGCAGGAACCGGTCGGAGATGTAGCGGTCGGACAGCATGACCGCGGCGCGGATCGCCTCGTCGGTGATCTGTACGCGGTGGTGTGCCTCGTAGCGGTCGCGAAGCCCCATCAGGATGGCGATGGCCTCGTCCGTGCTGGGTTCGCCGACGTTGACCGGCTGGAAGCGCCGCTCCAGCGCGGCGTCCTTTTCAATGTGCTTATGGTACTCGTTCAAAGTCGTCGCGCCAATGCACTGCATCTCGCCGCGCGCCAGCAGCGGCTTTAAGATGTTGGCCGCGTCGATCGCGCCCTCCGCCGCGCCCGCGCCCACCAGCGTGTGCAGCTCGTCGATGAACAGGATCACGTTTCCGGCTTTCTTGATCTCCGTCATCGCGTTCTTCAGCCGTTCCTCAAACTCGCCGCGGTACTTCGCGCCAGCCAGCATGCCCGCAAGATCCAGAGACAATACGCGCTTGCCGCGCAGGATCTCCGGGATGTTGCCCGACACAATCAGTTCCGCGAGGCCCTCGACGATGGCCGACTTGCCAACGCCAGGCTCGCCGATGAGGACGGGGTTGTTCTTGGTGCGCCGGGACAGGATCTGCACGATCCGCTCGATCTCCTTCGCGCGTCCGATCACCGGATCCAACTCGCCCGCGGCGGCGGCCTGCGTCAGATCTCGGCTGAACTGATCCAAAACCGGTGTTTTTTCATTCTTGGGGCCGGTCTGGCCGCCCTGCTCGCCCGATTTGATGGCGACCAGAAGATCCTCCCGCGCTTTATTCAGGTCAAGGCCAAGTTTTACCAGCACATGCGCGGCCACGCCCTCCCGCTCGTGCATCAGCGCCAGCATAAGGTGCTCTGTGCCCACGTAGTTCTGACCCAGTTCGCGCGCTTCGCGGGCACTCTGCTCCAACACCTTCTTGGTGCGGGGCGTATAGGTCATTATCTTGCTTTCAGCGTCTTCCTCGCCGCGGCCAAGCAGTGACACGATCTCCTGGCGCACTTCATCGAGCCTTACGCCGTGCAGCACCGCGTCGGCGGCGCCGGGGTCGGACAATACGCCAAGCAGCAGGTGCTCGGTGCCGACATAGCTGCGGCCAAGCCCGGAAGCCTCCTTTTGTGCGGCCACCAGCGCGCGCTGCGCCCTTTCGGTAAATCTGGAAAAGAAAGCCATAGGTACCTCCCGTTCTGCTTATGATAAGTTCTTAATCCGCTCGCGAAGCTTATCCGCCCTCAGGATTTCTCGCTCGCGGTCGTTCATGTCGTGTTGAGCCGTCATGTTGAGGGATGCGTTTTGCAGATCCATCATCATGTCGTCCACATCGTGAAGCTTTGCCGCAACCATCTCCATGCTGACCGCCATGCGAAGGTCTGAATACCGCTGCATGAACTCCACCGCGCCCATCATCCTTGCGTTTGCCATGAGGCCGATGGAGCGCATCAGTCGGTCGTAGAGGCCCATCGCGTCCTGTTCCCGGAGCTGATCGCGAACCGACCGCTCCTGCGCCGCCACCTGCGTCGTCGCCGCCACCAGTGTTTTGACGATGTCCTCCTCGCTCCTGCCAAGCGTCACCTGATTGGACAGCTGGTAAAGGCAGCCTCTTGCGTCGCTGCCCTCTCCGTACAGCCCGCGCACAGTCAAGCCGAGTTTTGAGATCGCCTGAATGACCGCGCTGATCCGGTTGGTGATGGTTAGCGCCGGCAAGTGCAGCATCGCGGAAGCGCGCATACCGGTTCCGGTGTTGGTCGGGCAACTGGTCAGATAGCCAAACTGCGGGTCAAACGCATACTTTCCTGCGGTCGACAGTGCGTCGTCCGCTTCAAAGGCGAGCCGCGCGGCGTCCTCCGGCTGAAGTCCGGGCAGTAATGCCTGAATGCGCAGGTGATCTTCCTCGTTGACCATGATGCTGACCGACTCGTCGTTCCGAATCAGCGCCGCCGAGATCTCCGGGAACTTCAATAGATCATAGCTGATCAGGTGATGCTCCACCAACTGCGACCGGGCGTCCGTGCTCAGATCCTTCATCAGATAGCACCGGTAATCACCGACCTTGCCGGTGTCCACCGCCTGACGCGCGCGGCGGACGGTTTCCTGCGCCCACTCACGCTTCATGGTCGCGGTAAAGGGGACGTCCTGATAATTTCTGGCCAGGCGAACCCGGCAGGACAGCACCACATCGAGTTCCGGCGTCTTATTGACCAAGTTCATCCCTCCTTTGAGGCAGCCTGCGCCTCCATTTGCGCGGAGAGAGCGCGAATCTGATCCCGAAGCCCCGCGGCCTTCTCATATTCCTCTGTCTCGATCGCCAGAGCCAGCTGCTGGCGCATCCGTTCAAGGGTCATTTTCAGCGGCAGGTCGCTTGGCGACGCGCCGGGCACGCGACCGGTATGGCGGGTCTGGCCGTGGATCCCTTTCAGAAGCTTCTCAAGCGGCTCACGGAACGATTGATAGCAATCCGCGCAGCCAAGCAGTCCGCTCTTGACAAACCCCGCGTAGGTCGTCTGGCAGCGGCTGCAGGTGATGTCGGGCGTCGGCTCCGGTTTCTCGGTCTTGACCGCATCCAGAAAGCCGGACAGAAGCCCCGCGAACCCCCACAGTTCCAGCGTTGGGAACTGCTGCTTGATCTTCGCCATGCAGGCGGCGCACAGGTTCTTTTCCACTTTTTCACCGTTTACGATGGTCGTCAAACGGATGGTGGCTTCCTTTTCGTTACAGTCTTCACACATCATGGTTTTTCGCCTCCTCAAGGTTCCGAAAAACCCTAACCAGCATGTTGCGCAGCACCGCCGCGCGCAATACGTCTTTGGCGCTGATGGGCAGTACCAGCGCGTTTCGCTCCACCGCCGAGCGCATCAGCATCGCCTCGCTGCGTGTGACGAGTTCCCGCTCATAGAGCTGTTCGATGATCGCGAACGCGGCTTCCTCGCTGATTGAGTTGCCAACCCGCTCCAGAAGAAGGTTTAAAAGGCTCTTTTCGCTTCGCGCCTGCATGCGCAGGATGCGCACATACCCGCCGCCGCCGCGCCTGCTCTCGATGATGTAGCCGTGATCCACCGAAAAGCGGGTTGCCAGTACGTAGTTGATCTGCGACGGCGCACAGCCAAAGTGCTGCGCCAGTTCGTTCCGGCGCAGATCAATCTGCGCGTCCTGTTCCATCAGGTCTTTGATGAAGCGTTCTATGCTATCGCTTAATTGCGCCATACCAGAACCCCTTTTCTGACCATCTTTGACTATATTATACCCGAACTGGCGTGAAAAGCAAGGCTGTTCGGGAATATTAACACACTGGGCGGTATGTGTCAAATCCAGCCAGAACAAGGTTCCCCATCACCGTCATGCCACAGGGAAACACGTTTCTTATTCATGATATGCCTGAGCGCTCGGCAAAGAAAAGGGCCGCAATGTATCTTTGCGACCAATTTTTGTTGATAGAAAACCTTGCGGCGGGGTCTAATCGGGCGCGACCGAATCGTCCGCGCCTTCCTCAAAATCTGCCAGATCATCGTAGTTATGTTGTTTTGCATTTTCCGGGGGTTGCGCGCCGGGGAACGTGATCAGAAACTCGGTGCCTTCCCCGAACTTGGAGTGCACTTCGATCATCGCGCCCATGTTGCTGGCGATGTGCTTGACAATCGCAAGACCCAGACCGGTTCCGCCCATCGAACGCGAGCGGCCCTTGTCTACGCGGTAAAACCGTTCAAAAAGCCTGGGCAGGTGTTCCTCTGGGATCCCGATGCCGGTATCGGAGATGAGAAGATTCACGGTTTTCTCGTTGTTGAACACCGACACATTGACGTTCCCGCCGTGTTTGTTGTACTTGATCGCGTTCTCAATCAGATTGATCAGCATCTGTTCCATCTGGTCGGCGTTGCCGTAGACATAGCTTGGCTCCGCGTTCTCGCGGGATGAGATGGTCACGTCTTTCTCCGAAGCCAGGATGGACAGCATCTCGGAGATCTCATGCGCCATTTTGTCCAGGCGTATGTACTCCTTGGGCGGGTTGTCGGAGCCGGACTCGAGCCGGGAGATGGACAGGATGTCGTTGATCAGCCGCGTCAACCTGTCGGCTTCCAGCATGATGATCTTCAGGAACTTCTGCGCGGTTTCGGGGTTCGCGATCGCGCCGTTCTGCAGCGTTT